>NZ_CATKPO010000006.1:0-142531 GCF_949768395.1 Pseudomonas sp. IT-P260 | reverse complement strand
TCGAGTGAAACGAGGCTGCGATCTTTTGATTTTTGTGGATCGCCAGCGCAGGCCGACTGGCGGTGCTTGTCAGTAAAATCCCACAGGAGTACAAATGTACTCCATGACCAATCTTACTCCCCGCCGTACCGCCATCCTGACCTTTATCCGCGAACGCATCGCCGAACACGGTCAGCCCCCAAGCCTCGCTGAAATCAGCGAGGCTTTTGGTTTTGCCTCGCGCAGCGTGGCGCGCAAGCATGTGCTGGCGCTCACCGAAGCCGGGTTTATCGAGGTCAATCCGCACCAGGCCCGGGGCATTCGCCTGCTCGGGCAACCCGCGCGGCCGGAGCTGCTGGATATTCCGGTGCTCGGCCGGGTCGCCGCCGGCGCCCCGATCGGTGCCGATGCCGACATCCATAACCGCTTGATGCTCGACCCGGCGCTGTTCTCCCGTGCGCCCGACTACATGCTGCGGGTGCAGGGCGATTCGATGATCGAGGACGGCATTCTCGACGGCGATCTGGTGGGGGTGAAGCGCAATCCCGAGGCGCTCAACGGCCAGATCGTGGTGGCGCGCCTCGACGGTGAAGTGACAATCAAACGCTTCGAGCGCGTCGGCGATGAGGTTCGGCTGCTGCCGCGCAACCCGGCGTACCAGCCGATTGTCGTGCGCGACGATCAGGACCTGGCCATCGAAGGGGTGTTCTGCGGTCTGGTGAGGCAAGGCTGATGGGCGCCGTCGTTGCACTCGATACGCTGTTCAATGGCGGCCAGGTCTGGAAGGGCCGGCCTGCGCCACCGGCGGCCAGCCCGCAACCCACCGGGCATGCCGCGCTGGATGCGGCACTGCCCAGCGGTGGCTGGCCGGAAGCGGCGCTGAGCGAAATCCTTCTGGCCGGCCCCGGTGTCGGCGAGCTGCAACTGGTGTGGCCGACGCTGGCGCGGCTGTCGGCGGCGGGCGAGCGCATCGTGCTGGTGGCGCCACCGTTCGTGCCGTACCCGCAGGCGTGGGCGAACGCCGGGGTTGATCTGCGCCAGTTGTCGGTGATTCAGGCCGGCGAACGCGATGCCTTGTGGGCGGCGGAACAATGCCTGCGTTCGGGCAGTTGCGGCGCGGTGCTGTGCTGGCCGCACAAGGCCGATGACCGCGCGTTGCGGCGCTTGCAGGTGGCGGCGGAAACCGGCCAGACTCTGGCGTTTGCCTGGCGCCCGTTGAGCGAGGCGATCAACCCGTCGCCGGCGGCGTTGCGCATTGCCATCGATGCCAGACCGTCCCAGTTGCGCGTGCTCAAATGCCGGGGCGGACTGGCGCGCACGGCACCGATTGCGTTTGCCGTGGGGCACTGAGGTCGTCATGCGCTGGGTGTGTATTCTGTTCCCGCAATTGGCCCTCGACGCGGTGTTGCGTCAGCGTGCCGATCCCGATGAGCCGTTGGTGCTGCTCAGCGGCCCGGCCCAGCGCCGGGTGCTGCAAGCGGTTAATCCGGCTGCGCGTCAGCTCGGGCTGCGTGCCGGCCAGTCGATGACCGCCGCACAAGCGTTGAGCAAAGGTTTTGCCACGGCCGATTACGACCTGGCCGAGGTCGAGCACTGGCAGCAATTTCTCGCGGCGTGGGCTTATCGGTTCAGCGCCCAGGTCAGCGTGCATTACCCGCGTACCGTGGTGTTCGAGATCGAGTCGAGCTTGGGCCTGTTCGGCTCCTGGACGCAGTTCGAAGCACGGCTGCGCAAGGAGCTGACCGAGCTGGGTTTCCGCCATCGCATCGTCGCCGCACCGAATCCGGTGGCGGCGCGGGTGCTGGCCAACGCCTACGACGGTCTCGTCGTACCGGACGGTGAAGCCCTGCAACATCACCTCGGGCAGTTGCCCGTCGACCGCGTCGGGCTGGAGCCGCAAGTCGCCACGGCGCTGACGCGCATGGGCCTGCGCCACCTGAGCCAGCTGCAGAGCCTGCCACGTCAGGCCTTGGCCCGGCGTTTCGAAGCGTCGATGCTCAAACACCTCGACACGTTGTTTGGCGCGCGTCCGCTGGCCTTGGCGTTCTATCTGCCGCCGGATCGTTTCGATGTGCGCATCGAACTCAATTTCGACGTGCAGTCGCATCAGGCGCTGCTGTTCCCGTTACGCCGCTTGACCGCTGATCTGTCGGCGTTCCTCTGCGGACGTGACAGCGGCGTGCAGCGTTTCGACCTGCATCTGGAGCACGCCGGGCTGCCGGACACGCTGATCAAGGTCGGCCTGCTCAGCGCCGAGCGCGATCCGGCGATGCTCTTCGAACTGGCCCGCGGGCGACTGGAGCAAGTCCAGGTCGAGGCCCCGGTGCGCGGTTTTCGCCTGCGTGCCGAAGACCTGCCGAGTTTCGTGCCGCAGTTTCAGGAACTGTTCGATGACCGTCCGCAACAGACCTTGCCCTGGGAGCAGTTGCGCGAACGCCTGCGCGCACGGCTCGGCGATGACGCGGTGCAGGGCCTGCGCTTTCAGGCCGACCACCGCCCCGAATGTGCGTGGCAGAACGCTGTCGACAAACAGCGTTGCAGCGATTTGCCGAGCGTGCAGCGTCCGGGCTGGTTGCTCGGCGAACCGCAAAGCGTGCCCGAAGGTTCGGCGCGGATTCTTATGGGACCGGAGCGCATCGAGTCCGGCTGGTGGGACGGTGACGATGTGCGCCGCGATTACTACCTGATCCAGAACCGCGCCGGTCAGCAGGGCTGGGCCTATCGGGCGGTGGGCGAGGGCGGTCCGTTGTGGCTGCAGGGCTGGTTTGCATGAGCGATGGTTATGCCGAACTGCATTGCCTGTCGAACTTCAGTTTCCAGCGCGGTGCCTCCAGCGCCCTTGAACTGTTTCAGCGGGCGAAAAAACACGGTTATCAGGCGCTGGCGATCACCGACGAGTGCACGCTGGCCGGGATCGTCCGTGCCTGGCAAGCGGCGAAAGCAGTGGAGCTGCCGCTGATCATCGGCAGCGAAATACGCATCGACAACGGCCCGAAACTGCTGCTGTTGGTGGAAAATCTGGCGGGCTATCAAACCTTGTGCGGCTTGATTACTCAGGCTCGGCGGCGCACGCAGAAGGGCCAGTACCAGGTGTTGCGCGAGGATTTCAGCGAGCCGCTGCCGGGATTGTTCATCGTGTGGGTGCCGGACAGCGTCGATGACGTGCAAGAGGGGCGCTGGCTGAAACAGACTTTCGGCGCGCGCCTGTATCTGGCGGCGCAGTTACATCGCGGTCAGGACGATCAGCGGCGGCTGGCGGCGCTGCTGAGTCTGGCCGAGCAGCTGCAGATTGCCGCTGTCGCCAGCGGTGATGTGCACATGCACGCCCGTGGCCGGCGCGCTTTGCAGGACACCATGACTGCGATCCGCCATCACGTCCCGGTGGCCGAGGCCGGGTTGCGCCTGCATCCCAACGGCGAGCGCCATCTGCGCAGCCTCGACGTGTTGCGCGAGCTGTATCCGCAAGCGTTGCTCGACGCCTCGGTGCAACTGGCGCGGCGCTGCACCTTCGATCTTGGCGAGTTGCGCTATGAGTACCCGAAAGAGCTGGTGCCGCAGGGGCATACCGGCAGCTCCTGGTTGCGTCAACTGACTGAAGAAGGCATTGCCTGGCGCTGGCCAAAAGGGCCGCAGGCCAAAGTGCTCAAGCAAATCGACGATGAACTGAAACTGATCGCCGAACTCGGCTACGAAAGCTACTTCCTCACCGTGCACGACGTGGTGCGCTTTGCCCGCGAGCAAAGGATTCTCTGTCAGGGCCGCGGCTCGGCGGCCAACTCGGCGGTGTGTTTTGCCTTGGGTATCACCGAGATCGACCCGGATCGCACCACGCTGCTGTTCGAACGCTTCATGTCCAAGGAGCGCAACGAGCCGCCGGACATTGATGTGGATTTCGAGCACGAACGCCGCGAAGAAGTCCTGCAATACGTGTTTCGCCGATATGGTCGCCAGCGGGCAGCGCTGACGGCAGTGGTCAGCACTTACCACGCCGCCGGTGCGGTACGTGACGTGGCCAAGGCCTTGGGCTTGCCGCCGGATCAGATCAATGCGCTGGCCGATTGCTGCGGCCACTGGAGCGACGAAACACCGCCGCTGGCGCGGTTGCTCGAAGGCGGCTTCGATCCCGACAGCCCGGTACTGCGCCGGGTGCTGAGCCTGACCGGGCAACTGATCGGCTTCCCCCGGCACCTGTCGCAGCACCCCGGCGGTTTCGTGATTTCCGAACAGCCGCTGGACACGCTGGTGCCGGTGGAAAACGCGGCCATGGCCGAGCGCACGATCATTCAGTGGGACAAGGACGACCTCGACGCGGTCGGGCTGCTCAAGGTCGATATCCTCGCCCTCGGCATGCTCAGTGCGATCCGTCGCTGTTTCGACTTGCTGCGTCGGCATCGGCATCTGGATCTGAGCCTGGCGACGATTCCTGCTGAAGACAAACCGACCTACGAGATGATCAGCCGCGCCGACACCATCGGCGTGTTCCAGATCGAATCGCGGGCGCAGATGTCGATGCTGCCGCGGCTGAAGCCGGCGAAGTTCTACGACCTGGTGATTGAGGTCGCCATCGTCCGCCCCGGGCCGATTCAGGGCGGTATGGTTCATCCGTACCTGCGTCGCCGCAACAAGGAAGAGCCGGAAACCTATCCCTCGCCGGAGCTGGAAGTGGTGCTCAAGCGCACCCTCGGCGTGCCGCTGTTTCAGGAACAGGTGATGCAGATCGCCATCGTCGCCGCCGACTACAGCCCCGGTGAGGCCGATCAGTTGCGCCGCTCGATGGCCGCGTGGAAACGCCACGGCGGGCTCGAGCCGCACAAGGCGCGACTGGCTGCCGGGATGAAGAAAAACGGCTACACCCCGGAATTCGCCGCGCAGATCTTCGAGCAGATCAAGGGGTTCGGCAGTTACGGGTTTCCCGAATCCCACGCCGCCAGTTTCGCCTTGCTGACCTACGCCAGTTGCTGGCTCAAGTGCCACGAACCGGCGGCGTTCGCCTGTGCGCTGATCAATAGCTGGCCGATGGGTTTCTACAGCCCGGATCAGATCCTTCAGGACGCGCGCCGACATCAGTTGCAGATCCGTCCGGTGGACGTGCGCGCCAGTGACTGGGATTGCAGCCTGGAACCGATCAGCGGCGGGCAACCGGCGATCCGCTTGGGCCTGCGGATGATCAAGGGCTTTCGCGAGGACGATGCGCGGCGCATTGAGGCGGCGCGGGCGCGGGGAGCGTTTGCCGATGTCGCCGACCTGGGCGAACGGGCCGCGCTCGACAGTCGGGCCCAGGCGTTGCTCGCGGATGCCGGGGCGTTGCGCGGGATGGCCGGGCACCGGCATCGCGCGCGCTGGGAAGTGGCCGGGGTGCAGAAACAGCTGGGTCTGTTTGCCGGCTTGCCGAGCCAGGAAGAGCCCGATGTGCTGCTGCCCAAACCGAGTGTCGGCGAGGACTTGCAGGCCGATTACGCGACGCTTGGCACCACCCTGGGGCCGCATCCGTTGGCGTTGCTGCGTGGCGAACTCAAGGCCCGGCGTTGCCGCAGTTCACAGGAGTTGCTGGACGTCGAACACGGTCGGCCAGTGAGCATCGCCGGGCTGGTCACCGGGCGTCAGCGACCGGGCACTGCCAGCGGCGTGACGTTCGTCACCCTCGAAGACGAATTCGGTAACGTCAACGTGGTGGTCTGGCGCGATCTGGCCGAGCGTCAGCGTCAGGTGCTGGTCGGCTCGCAACTGCTCAAGGTTGACGGCCGCTGGGAGCGTGAGGGCGAAGTGCGGCACCTGATCGCCGGGCGACTGAGCGATCTGAGTCCACTGCTCGACGGCATCCGCGTACAGAGCCGCGACTTCCATTAACACCGGTCCCCCTGTAGGAGCTGCCGAAGGCTGCGATCTTTTGATCTTGTTTTTAAAAAGCCAAGTCAAAAGATCGCAGCCTGCGGCAGCTCCTACAGGGCGGAATTTGTGGTGTTCGGATCAGCCAATTCATTGGCGTCAAAAAAATCTGTCGCGAATGATGGCACTTTGTCATAATGCCGCCCCTTTTCCTGCTCCCCACCGCTTTGCCGTGCCGGGACACACCGTTTTTTCAGAAGGAATGTACAGTGAGAATGATCTCCCGGATGTTGGTCTCAGGCGTTGCGATTGCCGTGCTCGGTACCCTTGCCAGCTCTCTTGCCGGATGCGCCACCGAAAGCTCCCGCGCACTGCCGGTGGCCAAGGTCGAGAGCGCCACGCAAGTCTGGACCGGCGTTCGCGTACCGATGGCGGTGGGCAAGTTCGATAACCGCTCCAGCTACATGCGCGGGATCTTCTCCGACGGCGTCGATCGTCTCGGCGGCCAGGCCAAGACCATCCTGATCACGCACTTGCAGCAGACCAACCGTTTCTCGGTACTGGACCGCGACAACATGGGCGAGATCCAGCAGGAAGCCGCGATCAAGGGCCAGGCCCAGCGCCTCAAGGGCGCCGATTACGTGGTCACCGGTGACGTCACCGAGTTCGGCCGCAAGGAAACCGGCGACCACCAACTGTTCGGCATTCTTGGCCGTGGCAAGACCCAGGTCGCCTACGCCAAGGTCAACCTGAACATCGTCAACATCAGCACCTCCGAAGTGGTGTATTCGACGCAGGGCGCCGGCGAGTACGCCTTGTCCAACCGCGAAATCATCGGTTTTGGCGGCACCGCCGCGTACGACTCCACCCTCAACGGCAAAGTCCTCGATCTGGCCATGCGCGAGGCGATCAATCGTCTGGTCGATGGCATGAACGCCGGTGCCTGGAAACCGGCTAACTGATCGTTATTCATTGCAAGGAGCAACACCCCATGAATCTGACTTTGTCGCGGTCGCTGCTGGCCCTGACGCTGGCCGCCAGCGCCTTGCTGGCCGGTTGCAGCAGCCCGAAAACCCTGTACCAGTGGGAAGACTATCAACCGCAGGTCTACGAATACTTCAAAGGCGAAGAGCCGAAGGAAGCACAGGCCGAAGTGCTGGAGCGCGATCTGCAAAAGATCCGTTCCACCGGCAAGGCTGTGCCGCCGGGCTACCACGCGCATCTCGGACTGCTGTACCTGAGCATGGGCAAGGACGATCAGATGGTGCAGCAGTTCCGCACCGAAAAAGCGCTGTTCCCCGAGTCCGGCCCATACATGGATTTTCTGCTTAAAAACGCCAAGACCGGAGACGCCAAATGATCTCGCGCACCCTGAAACTGCTGGTCGCCGGTTTGGCCCTGACCGTACTCGGTGGCTGCGTCGCGCCGAAAACCGTGGATTACTCGGCTTACAAACAGGCACGGCCGAAGACCATTCTGGTGCTGCCGCCGCTGAACACCTCGCCCGACGTGAAAGCCTCGTACAGCCTGCTGTCGCAGGTGACATTCCCACTCGCTGAAGCCGGTTACTACGTACTGCCAATCGCGCTGGTGGACGAAACCTTCCGCCAGAACGGTCTGACTACGCCGGATGATATCCATCAGGCTCCGGCGAACAAACTGAAGGAAATCTTCGGCGCCGACGCTGCGTTGTACATCACCGTGACCGAGTACGGTACGCGTTACATGGTCATCAGCAGCGAAACCGCGGTGACCGCCACCGCCAAACTGGTGGACCTGAAGTCCGGCACCACGCTGTGGACCGGTTCGGCGCGGGCGTCGAGCGAAGAGGGCGGCAACAACAGCGGCGGCGGTCTGGTCGGCATGCTGATTACCGCCGCAGTGAAGCAGGTGATCAACAGTTCGACCGACGCCGGGTATCCGATTGCCGGTGTGGCGAGCAATCGTCTGTTGTCGGCCGGTCAGCACGCTGGCCTGTTGTACGGTCCGCGTTCGCCGAAATACGGTACCGACTGAAGATCAAAAGATCGCAGTCTGCGGCAGCTCCTGCAGGGAAACGCATCCCAAATGCAGGAGCTGCCGCAGGCTGCGATCTTTTTGCATCATGACGGCCTCCCGCTCACTTGACCCTCCTGACTTGCGATTCATCCCCTGCATCTCGCCACCAAAGGCGATATCCTGCGCCACACTTATCGAAGCAAACAGCGCAAAACTCTGGAACACCGTGTTTGCCTGAGGCTAAAGGAGTGTTCGAATGACCGAGAAGAAACTGGAAACCACGGTCGACCGCGTCTACCAAGGGGTTTACCAGGCGATCAGCAAGCGTTCGCTGCGTCCGGGGATGAAGCTGGGCGAGACTTCGCTGGCCGAACTGTTCAATGTCAGCCGTACGTCGGTGCGCGCTGCGCTCAAGCAACTGGAAGCCGAGGGGCTGGTCACCACCGAGCCCAATAAGGGTGCGTCGGTGTCATTGCCGAGCAATGAAGAGATCCGCTCGCTGTTCGAAACCCGGCGGCTGATCGAGATCGGTATCGTCACCGAGCTGTGCCGCCGCAAGGACACCGCGGCGATGCAAGACCTGCGCGAACACCTGTTGCTGGAAGATGAAGCCCACGCCGCCGGCGATCATGAACGACTGATCCACCTGCTCGGCGAGTTCCATATCAAACTGGCGCGCAGCCTCAATAATCCGGTGCTGCTGGACTGGTTCCAGAAGCTGATTTCCCGCGCCTCGCTGTACGTTGCCGCACTGGATGACGACAGCCACGAAGCCTGCCGCGACAACGAACATCTGCGCCTGATCGAATACATCGAGGCAGGCGACCAGAACGCCGCCATCGAGCTGACCTGCCTGCACCTCAATGGCGTCGAAAAGGCGATTCTCGACGTCGCTGCGAAGATGAAAACTGGCTACCATCCGCTCAAACACCTGATCGGGGTCTGAACCCGGGGCGTCGCGAGAAATCGGCTATACCTTCAATGAAACCAATGCGACCGACGGCGCTCGAAACACAGGGGCGCTGCGTTCGTTCAGCGTTGCGATATATCGGGCAAACACCACAGGACACCGAGTCAATCGATGCAGTTTTTATCCGATAGCCACGGTTGTGACGGCTGGAAAGGCGAGATGGCCGAACGCATTTGCGCGTTCGACTGGCGCCACACCGAACTCGGCCCGCTCGACACCTGGCCTGCCAGCCTGTGCAGCACCGTGCAGTTGATGCTGGCCTCGCCCTTGCCGATGGTCATGCTCTGGGGCCACGCCGGGTACATGATCTACAACGACGCGTACTCGCAGTTTGCCGGTGGCCGCCACCCGTATCTGCTGGGTGCACCCGTGGAACTGGGGTGGCCGGAAGTCGCCGAGTTCAACCGGCACGTGGTCGACACCTGTCTGGCGGGCGGCACCTTGTCCTACCGCAACAAGGAACTGGTGCTGTTACGCGATGGCGTGCCTGAAGATGTCTGGATGGATCTGTATTACAGCCCGGTGGCCAACGATGATGGCGTGCCTTCCGGGGTGATGGCGATGGTGGTCGAGACCACCGAGCTAGTGCGCTCCGAACAATTGCGTCAGGCCGCTGAAGACGCCTATCGCGCCGATAACGAACGGGTGCGTCTGGCGCTGAATGCCGGGGCGTTGCTCGGCTCGTTTGTCTGGGATGTGAAGAACAATGTGTTGTCGGCGGACGAGCGTTTCGCTCGCACGTTTTCGTATCCGCCGGAGCAGGATCTGAGCAACCTGCCGCAATCCTTGACTGAATCGCGGATTCACCCGGATGACCTGGCGTGGGTGCAGGACCGGGTCAATCATTCGCTGCACACCGGTGAGCCGTACAACGCCGAATACCGCGTGTTGCGGGCCGATGGCAGCTATCTGTGGGTGCTTGCCAGTGGCGCATGCGAGTTTGACGAGCAAGGCACGCCGCTCCGTTTCCCCGGGGTGTTGATCGACATCCATGAACGCAAGATCGCCGAAGAATCCCTGCTCAAATTCACGCGCAACCTGGAGCAGCGGGTGGCCAGTGAAGTGGATGCCCGGCTGGCGGCGGAAGAGCAATTGCGCCAGTCGCAAAAACTTGAAGCCATCGGCGGACTCACCGGCGGCGTGGCCCACGACTTCAACAACCTGCTGCAAGTGATTGCCGGCAACCTGCATTTGCTGGCACGGCATGAGCCGGACAATGCCAACGTGCAACGCCGGGTCAGCGCCTCGCTGGCAGCGGTGGAACGCGGTGCGAAACTGTCGTCGCAATTGCTCGCTTTTGCCCGGCGCCAACCGTTGTCGCCGGCGGTGTGCGATCCGCGGCAGATCTTCGACGGCGTCGGTGAATTGCTCCAGCGTGCGCTGGGCGAAACCATTCAGATCGACGTGCAATTGCCGCAGGAACCGTGGCACATCAACGTCGACCGCAATCAGCTGGAAAACGCCATTCTCAATCTGGCGATCAACGCCCGGGACGCGATGAAAGGCGAGGGCACGATTGTCCTCAGCGCCATCAACACGCGGCTGGACAGCACTTTTTGCGCAGGAAAAGGCATCGTCGCCGGCGATTTCGTACGGGTGATGGTCAGCGACAGCGGCGTCGGCATTGCGCCTCAAATGCTCGAGCAAGTGTTCGAGCCTTTCTTCACCACCAAGGCTGACGGCCAGGGCACCGGGCTCGGTTTGAGCATGGTGTTTGGTTTCGTCAAACAAAGTGGTGGCCATGTCGAGATCGACAGCACCGTGGGCGAAGGCACGCGGGTGCAACTGTACTTTCCGCGCAGCCTGCGTCCGGTCCTTGATGAGACGCCGAGTATCGACAAGCAACAGGGCGGCGGCCACGAGACCATTCTGGTGGTCGAGGACAACGACGCGGTGCGCGCCTCGGCCGTGGAATTGCTGCGCGAAGAAGGTTATCGCGTGTTGACCGCCGGTAATGGCGACGTGGCGATGCAGAGGCTGCTGGAAGGTATCGAAGTGGATCTGATTTTCACCGACGTGGTGATGCCGGGGCTGATCAAAAGCTCCGATCTGGCGGCATGGGCCAAGGTGCAGGTACCGCCGGTGGCGGTGCTGTTCACCTCTGGCCACACCCGCGACATCATTTCGCGCAACCACCAGTTGAGCCCGGACACGCACCTGCTGAGCAAACCGTATGGCCCGGAGTCACTGTTGCAGATGATTCGATCGGTGCTCAGTGCCTAGCTGGCCAATTCCCGATTCCCTGTGGCGAGGGGATTCATCCCCGATGGAGTGCGCAGCACTCCCCTGCATTTTTCCAGCTATAAGGCATTTGCAGTGACTGCGCCGGCTGCGCCGCCGATCGGGGATAAATCCCCTCACCACAGGGCTCAGCTTCGCCCCTAATTTTTTCTGCAGGGACAGCCAATGACTTCCAAGCGTAATTCCAAAGCACCTACCGGCATGGTCCGGGTGCGTGGCGCCCGTGAGCACAACCTGAAGAACGTCGACGTCGATATCCCTCGCGACGCGCTGGTGGTGTTTACCGGCGTCTCCGGTTCGGGCAAGTCGTCGCTGGCCTTTTCGACCTTGTACGCCGAAGCCCAACGGCGCTATTTCGAATCGGTGGCGCCGTACGCGCGGCGCCTGATCGATCAGGTCGGTGTGCCGGATGTCGATTCCATCGAAGGCTTGCCGCCCGCCGTGGCTTTGCAACAACAGCGCGGTACGCCGAGCACGCGCTCGTCGGTGGGCAGCGTGACCACCTTGTCCAGCCTGATCCGCATGCTGTATTCCCGCGCCGGCAGTTATCCGTCGGGGCAACCGATGCTCTATGCCGAGGATTTTTCACCGAACACGCCGCAGGGCGCCTGTCCTGAGTGCCACGGCCTTGGCCGGGTCTACGAAGTGACCGAGGCGCTGATGGTGCCTGATCCGAACCTGACCATCCGCCAACGCGCCGTGGCGTCCTGGCCACTGGCGTGGCAAGGGCAGAACCTGCGCGACATTCTTGTGACCATGGGCATCGACGTCGACATTCCGTGGAAGAAGCTGCCGAAAAAACAGCGCGACTGGATTCTGTTCACCGAAGAAACGCCCACCGTGCCGGTGTACGCCGGGCTGACCCCGGAGGAAACCCGGGTCGCGCTCAAACGCAAGATGGAACCGAGTTATCAGGGCACCTTCACCGGCGCCCGGCGCTACATCCTGCACACCTTTACCCACTCGCAAAGTGCGTTGATGAAGAAGCGCGTTGCGCAATTCATGCTCGGCAGCCCGTGCCCGTTGTGTGACGGCAAGCGCCTCAAGCGTGAAGCGTTGTCGGTGACCTTTGCCGGATACGACATTGGCGAGTTGTCGCAGATGCCGTTGCTGCAAGTCGCCGAAGTATTGAAGCCCGTGGCCGCCGCGACGTATCTGGAACAGGCCGAGGAAAGCGGTGAAACCCTCAGCCATGCGCAAACCCGCGAGGCGCGTCAGCAACGCGTCGCCCACGGTGCCAGCGGCCACACCAGCGCGCCGGACGTACGCCACACGCCGAACCTGTCGCTGGAAAAACGCCTGGCAGCGCAGCGCATTGCCGAGGACTTGCTGGAACGGGTCAGCACCCTGACCGATCTGGGCCTTGGTTATCTGGCGCTGGAGCGCAGTACGCCGACACTGTCGTCCGGCGAGTTGCAGCGCCTGCGCCTGGCGACGCAATTGGGCTCGCAACTGTTCGGCGTGATCTACGTGCTCGACGAGCCATCCGCCGGTCTGCATCCGGCCGATGGCGAGGCGCTGTTCGAGGCCTTGCAGCGCTTGAAGGCTGACGGCAATACGCTGTTTGTGGTCGAGCACGATCTGGAAACCATGCGCCGCGCCGACTGGCTGATCGATGTCGGCCCGGCGGCGGGTGAGAAGGGCGGGCAGGTGTTGTACAGCGGCCCTCCGGCCGGGTTGGCCGAGATCGACGAATCGCAGACCCGCGCCTATCTGTTTGCCGAGAGCCAGCGGCAGACCCGTACGGCGCGCAAGCCGAGCGGCTGGCTGAAACTCGATGGCATCAGCCGCAATAACCTGCACAACCTCAGCGCTGAATTTCCGCTGGGCTGTTTCACCTCGGTGACCGGGGTATCGGGTTCGGGCAAGTCGAGTCTGGTCAGTCAGGCGTTGCTCGAACTGGTCGGTGCGCAACTCGGGCGCCCGGTGATTGAAGAGGCGCCGGAAGAACTCAGTCTCGAAGACGACGCGCCGCAGGCCAGCAGCGGTCAGGTGACTTCAGGGCTGGAGTCGATCAAACGACTGGTGCAGGTCGATCAAAAGCCGATTGGCCGTACGCCGCGTTCGAATCTGGCGACCTACACCGGGCTGTTCGACAACGTCCGCAAGCTGTTCGCCGCCACCCCCGAGGCGCGGGCGGCGGGGTACGACGCCGGGCAGTTCTCCTTCAACGTCGCCAAGGGCCGTTGCCCGACCTGCGAGGGTGAGGGGTTTGTCAGCGTTGAGTTGCTGTTCATGCCGAGCGTGTATGCACCGTGTCCAACCTGTCATGGCGCGCGCTACAACCCGCAGACGTTGATGATTCAGTGGCAAGGCCTGAGCATTGCGCAGGTGCTGCAACTGACCGTGGATGAGGCGGTCGAGGTGTTCGGCGAACAGCCGACAATTCGCCGTTCGCTGGAAGTGCTGCGAGACATCGGCCTCGGTTATCTGCGGCTCGGGCAGCCGGCCACCGAACTGTCCGGTGGCGAGGCGCAGCGGATCAAACTGGCAACCGAACTGCAGCGCAATCAGCGCGGCGCGACCTTGTATGTGCTGGATGAACCGACCACCGGCTTGCATCCGCGGGATGTCGATCGGCTGCTGGAACAACTGGACAACCTGGTGACGGCAGGGCACACGGTCATCGTGGTCGAGCATGAAATGCGCGTGGTAGCGCAGAGTGACTGGGTGATCGACATCGGCCCGGGGGCCGGGGATCAGGGCGGCCGGATTGTCGTGGCCGGCACACCGCTGAAAGTCGCAACGAGCAAGAAGAGCCGGACCGCGCCATTTCTGGCCCGGGCCTTGAGCCGATAGCCCGGGTGTTCCGACTGACCCCATCGCCAGCAGGCTGGCTCCCACCAGTTCTGCGGTGTGCACAAGGCTGGTGATCAACATAAAACCTTGTGGGAGCTGGCTTGCCAGCGAAAGCGGAATGTCAGGCAATGAGAGGCTGAATGTGCCGAAGCCATCGCGGGCAAGCCCGCTCCCACAGGTTTTTGCGGTGTTCACAACACCTGCGGATGGCATCAGTCCTGTGGGAGCTGGCTTGCCAGCGAAAGCGGAAGGTCAGGCAATGAGAGGCGGAATGTGCCGAAGCCATCGCGGGCAAGCCCGCTCCCACAGGTTTTTGCGGTGTTCACAACACCTGCGGATGGCATCAGCCCTGTGGGAGCTGGCTTGCCAGCGATAGCGGAATGTCAGGCAATGAGAGGCGGAATGTACCGACGCCTTCGCGAGCAGGCTCGCTCCCACAGGATTTTGTGGTGTGCACAGGATGGGTGATCTACACAGAGCCATTGTGGGAGCGAGCCTGCTCGCGAAAGCGGCCGCTCAGGCACCATCAAGCGTGCGCCGGACCTTGTCCAGCAGTTCGCTGATCTGGAATGGCTTGACCAGCATTTCCATGCCGCTGCCCAGGAATACCTGACGATTGATCGCGGTCTCGGCATAACCGGTCATGAACAGAATCGGCAGGTTTTCGCGCCAGCCCCGCGCCACGTCCGCCAGTTCACGACCGCTCATGCGCGGCAGGCCAACGTCGCTCAGCAACAGGTCGATGGTCGGATCATTCTGCAAGCGCTCCAGCGCGGTTTCGATATCCGCCGCCTGGGTGCAGCGGTAACCCGCATCCTCCAGTACTTCGGTGACGAACATGCGCACCGCCGGCATGTCTTCGACAATCAGGACATGCTCACCGGCGCCCTGCGGATCAACTTTCGGCGCCGGGATATCGGCCCCGGTCGGGTCGTTGGTCGCCGGCAGCATGAGGGTCACTTCGGTACCGCGCCGTGCGACGCTGCGGATGTGCGCATCGCCGCCGGACTGGCGGGCGAAACCGTAGATCGTCGACAGCCCCAGACCGGTCCCCTGACCCAGCGGTTTGGTGGTGAAGAACGGATCGAACACTTTGTCGATCACGCTGTGCTCGATACCGGTGCCGTCATCGCGCACCGACAGCGCCACATACGCACCATCGGCCAGGTTCGGGTCGCCGTGGGAATACGCCGCATAGGTGTTAACCCAGATATTACCGCCCCTGGGCAGCGCATCCCGGGCATTGATCACCAGATTCAGCACCGCGCTTTCCAGTTGCACCGGATCGACCAGGGCAATCGCCGGTTTGTTGGTCAGCTCCAGTTTGAGCGTGATGCGTTCACCGATGGTGCGCATCAGCAACTCTTCCAGCGAGCGCACTTGCTCATTGATGTCTACCGGTCGGGTATCCAATGGCTGTTGGCGAGCGAAGGCCAGCAGGCGATGAGTGAGTGACGCGGCACTCATCGCCGAATTCAGTGCGGCTTCGGCGTAGAACTGCACCTTGTCCGGACGCGCATCGGCCACGCGTTTCTGGATCAGTTCCAGGCTGGTGATGATCCCGGTCAGCAGGTTGTTGAAGTCGTGGGCAATGCCTCCGGTGAGCTTGCCCAGCGCGTCCATTTTCTGCACTTGCAGCAGCTGCGATTCGGCACGCACGCGCTCGGCGACTTCCTTGGCCAGTTGTGTGGTGGTGTCGTCCAGCTGTGCCAGGTGCGAGCGTTCGCGGTGGCGATGCTCGGTGACGTCTTCGACGAATACCAGGCTGAGCTGCGGCGTGCGGTACGGCGAAATCTGCCACTCGGTTTCGCGAATCTCGCCCTGTACGCGCATGTTCAACGTGCCTTTCCAGCGCTCGCCATCGACCAGTCGCAGGCGCAACTCGTTGAGGATCGCGCCCTGGTCATCGTCGAAGCATTCGCTGAGGGTGTGCGGGTTGCGGTTGTCCTGAATCATTTGCGTGAAGGCGTGGTTGCATTCATGCACTTTCAGGTTGGCGTCGAGCACGGCAATCGGCGCCGAGACGTTGACGAAAATCTCGCGAAACCGGGCCTCGCTCTCGCGCAGCGCGTTTTCGGTATCACGCACTCGCAGCAAGGTGCGCAGGGTTGCCAGCAATACGTCCGGGTCTACGGGGTGAATCAGGTAAGCATCGGCCCCGGCGTCCAGCCCGGTGATGATGTCGCCGGTCTGGATCGACGCGGCAGATACGTGGATCACCGGCAGCAGCGCGGTGTGTGCATCGGCCCGCAGGATGCGCACGATATCGAAACCGCTCATGTCCGGCAGATTGACGTCGAGGATCAGGGCATCGAGCGCTTCGCTGGCGATCAGCGTCAGGCCCTCGCTGCCGGTACCGGCCTCCAGCACCTCATAGCCATGGCGCTCCAGACGCCGGCGCAAGGCGTAGCGAGTGGCAACGTTGTCGTCGACGATCAACAGACGGATGTCACGTTTCATCGACATTCTCCAGGGCAAGCGCCAGTGGAATGATCACGAAAAAGGTCGAGCCGACACCCGGCGTGCTGTCCATTCCGACCTCGCCGCCGAGCAAGGCGGCGAAGCGCTTGCACAGCGACAAGCCGAGACCGGTGCCGCGCAGGCGTTTCTGCAATGGCGAGTCGACCTGAGAAAAGTCCTCGAACAATGCACCATGCAGCTCCGGCGCGATACCGATGCCGGTGTCGCTGACGGCAAAACGTACTTTGTCCGCACCTTCCAGGCGCGCCGAGACCCGGACTTCGCCACGGGTGGTGAATTTCAGCGAGTTGGAAATGAAATTGCGCAAGATCTGCGCGAGTTTCTTGTCGTCGGTGTACAGGCGCGGCAATCCGACCGGCTCTTCGAAAATCAGATCAACCGCCGACGCATCGACGATCGGCCGGAACATGCCGCGCAACGCGCTGAACAGATCGAACATGTCGAACCACGCCGGAGAAATACTGATACGTCCGGCTTCGATTTTCGCCAGATCGAGCAAGTCGTCGACCATGTCGCTCAGTTCACGGGCGGCGCTGCTGACGAACGCCACTTGTTTGTGCTGCTCGGGGCTGAGCGGGCCGTCGAGCTCGTCGGCGAGCAAACTGTTGACGCTCAGGATCGAACCCAGCGGCGTGCGGAACTCATGGCTCATGTACGACAGGAAACGGCTTTTCAGATCCGAAGCCTGGCGCAGTTGTTCGGCCTGGGTGTCGAGCTCGGCGTAAAGCGCAAGCACGCCCTGGTTGGTTTCGTCGAGTTCGTCGCGCAGGGCGGCGGTCTCGCTTTGCAACTGGGCGATCAGCGCAGCCTGCTCCGCCGCGTTCAGGGTGGGCGACTCAGCCATGGGCGGCCTCCAGGGCAACGACCAGCACCGTTACGTCGTCGCGTCCGCGACAGAAGTCGCGGTGCAGGACGCTGGCTATCACGGCGGGATGGCGGTGCACCAGACCGGGGTAGTCTTGAAGATTCCAACGGGACTGCAGGCCGTCGCTGTACATGATCAATAGATGTCCGTTTACGTGAGCATAGTCAAAGGGCTGGGCTTTCCGGTATTGGCCGCCGACGATCCCCGGATGAGAGGCCAGCCCGCGCGACTTGTCGGCGGTGATCAGGCTGGCGCCGATGTTGCCAACGCCAGTAAAGGTCAAGCTGTCACGGGCGGCATTGTACTGGGCGAACGCGGCGGCGCCGCCACGGCTGCCGATCATGTCGCGGTGCATGTCCTCCATCAGCAGCACCGGACTGGCGAACGGGCTCTGGGCGAACACCTGTTCGCCGGCCTTGGCCGCCCGTTCGGCGTCTTCACCGTGGCCGAGGCCGTCGATGATCAGCGCACTGACGTTGGCACCGTTGTACGTCAGGTGCCAGGCGTCGCCGCACGCCGGATCGTGGTGCAGTGAGTGCTGGCTGACGCCGTAACGCAGGTCGGGCTGACGGTCTGCGCGTGGATACAAACGCGCCAGCAGCACCGCGCCACGGGTGTCGGCATAAACGTCAAATACTTCGGTCTGGCGCGCCACGGCGCCCAGCCCGATGCCCTGGGTGCCGCCGGTGGAAAAGCCATCGGTCAGGCACGCGTCCAAGTCAAAGCCTTGAGCGCGATCGACCGCAAGCATTTCGATGCCGAAGCCGCCGGTTCGCGGTAGCAGCCGCAGATGAAACTCGCCACGGCTGGCATGCTTGAGCACATTACTGGCCAGTTCGGTGGCGACCAACGCCACACGTCCGGCTTCGGTCGCATCGAAGCCATGTTGCTCGGCGAGCCGTTGCGCGGTGCGCCGGGCGTGGCCGATCTGGCTGCTGTCTTCGATCAGCAGCACCTGGGTCAGCGACCCAGCGATATTCATGTCCATCGGGTGATCGTTATTCGAGTGCCCTTGCCGGGCTCGGTGTCCAGTTCGAATTCATCGACCAGCCGTTTCGCGCCCGTAAGTCCCAGGCCCAGACCGCTGCCGGAGGTCCAGCCATCGGTCATCGCCAGTTTGATGTCGGGAATGCCCGGGCCTTCATCGCGGAAGGTCAGGCGCAGGCCGACACGAGCGTTTTCGTCGAGGATCTGCCAGTCCATGTCGCCGCCACCGCCATAGACCATGGTGTTGCGCGCCAACTCCGAAACAGCCGTCACCAGTTTGGTCAGGTCGATCAGCCGCATGCCGCATTCGGTGGCCAGTTTGCGCGCCGTCTGCCGGGCGAGCACCACGTCCTGCTCGATGCTGATCGGTTGAGTACCGCTGCTGCGCACGGTCATTGTTGGCGTACTCGTTCCTGCAGCAGTTTCATTCCGCGCTCGACGTTCAGCGCGGTGCTGACGCCGGGCAGGGTCAGGCCGAGTTCGACCAGAGTGATCGCCACGGCGGGTTGCATGCCCACCAGCATGGTTTCGGCATCCATGATTTTTGACAGGCCGGAGATGGTGCCGATCATCCGCCCGATGAACGAGTCGACCATGTCCAGCGCCGAGATATCGATCAACACACCGCGCGCCGACGTCCTGCTGATGCGTTCGGACAGATCGTCCTGCAGGGTCAGGGCCAGTTGGTCATGCATGTCGACCTGGATGGTGACGAGCAGAAAGTCGCCCATTTGAAGAATCGGAATACGCTCCATCGGCTCAGACCGCTTTGCCGAGGCTGATGCCCAGGCGGGTGAGCGCGAGTTTCAATGCATCGGCCAGATTGGCCTTGGTGACCACGCCTTGCAGGTCCAGGCCCAGGTGCACGATGGTCTGGGCGATCTGCGGACGCACGCCGCTGATGATGCAGTCGGCGCCCATCAGACGAATCGCGGTCACGGTTTTCAGCAGGTGTTGCGCGACCAGGGTGTCCACGGTGGGGACGCCGGTGATGTCGATGATGGCGATTTCCGAACCGGTGTCGACGATGCGTTGCAGCAGGGACTCCATCACCACCTGAGTGCGTTGCGAGTCGAGGGTACCGATCATCGGCAGCGCCAGCACGCCATCCCACAGCTTGACCACTGGCGTGGAGAGCTCCAGCAGTTCTTCCTGCTGACGTTTGATCACCGCTTCGCGGGACTTCTGGAAGGTACGGATGGTGTGCATGCCGAAGGCGTCGAACAGTTCGGAAACCTCCCAGAGTTGTTCGGCCAGCAACGCCGGTTGTTCGCGATAGTGACTTTGCAGCAAGGCAAACAGCGGGCCTTTGAGCGCGAAAATGAAGCTGGCGGTCTGTTGCGAATCCTGACCGAGCAGGGCGCGGCTATGGGAAAGCTTTTCGAGGAACTGGCGGGTGGCTTCCCAACCCGGCGCATTGATGTTTGTGCCGTTGTCATCCTGCAGGCCATTGATGACCAGTTGCAGGAAGTCGCTGGTCTGTTGTTGCAGGTCATGGTCCTTGAGATTGCGGGTGGCGCCGCTGGCTTCCAGGCCCTTGATCCATTCGCTCAGCAGTTGGGGTTGTTTGTTTTTCATCGCATCGAATGTGCTGTTCTGCAGTGCTGCCATGTGCCTGTTGCTCCGTAGCGTATCGGGGCCGGTTCTGTAAAAAATGACCGGTGCGAAGTCAGTGACCTTTGCCGTTCAAAATAGTTGTTCCATTGCGCAAGGATATTTTTGATCTGGCGCAAGAAAGGCCCCGGTAACTCTAGTCGGGATGGCCGCATTTGGCGGTTTTTTGCGCGCCGGGCGTGCGCAGGGCGCGGGTCGCAGAATGAAAAAAGCCGCATCGGCAGGATGCGGCTTTGTGGGGCAGGCGCGCGGATTACTTGCTTGGGTGCTTGGCCTGCAGCTCTTTGGCGGCCGTCAGGTGTTTTTCCAGCGCCGGCAACATCTTCTGCGCGAAGGCTTTCAATTCCGTGGCGCCCTTGACCTTGTCGTCGGTCACCGTGTTCGCTTCTTTCTTGAACAATTCGATGGTTTCTTCGTGGGCTTTGACCTGATTGTTGGCGTAGGCCGCGTCGAAGGACTCATCGCGCATGTCGAGGATCTTCTCCTTGGCCTGCTTGACCAGGGTGGTGCTGTCCGGCACCTCGATGTCATTGGCCTTGGCGATGCTCGCCAGTTCATCGTTGGCCTTGCCGTGGTCGGTGATCATCATGTTGGCGAAGGCCTTGATGTCGGCCGACTGGCTTTTTTCCAGGGCCAGACGGCTGGTCTCGATCTCCGCAATGCCACCGGCTGCGGCATTGTCGACGAAACTGTTGGAAGTGGCGGCAAAGGCACTGCCCATGCCGCTGCTCAACGCGACAGCCAGAACGAGATGACGCAGGTTGAATCCGTCCATTGGTATTTCTCCACACAGGTTTTTGTTGACGTTATGCAATGGAGGCAATGGCGCGGGCAAAGGTTTGATCGCGTTTACGAAAGGGCGACGAACGGCCACCGCTGGTCTGACAGGTGGTCGACAGAACCCCTCAACCGAGGCCATTCTGATACGGGCTGACGCATCGGTCGCGTTGGCTGCCGATCAACTGACGGAGGTGTTCCATGCCGGTGACTCATGACCTGTATCAGGATTTGAAGCTAACGAAGGAAGAGGTCCAGCAAAAACGCTCCGAGGATCCATTTCTGGATGCACTGATCAACAAGTATTCCGAGGCGGACGCCGACGTCGTCAAGGCCGAGACGGCAACCTCGGATGCACCCAGCGATGACACATTGAAAAAACTCAAAGAAAAACGCCTGCAGGTCAAAGACAAGATCGTCGCCCAGTTGCAGGCTCGATCCTGACCGTCAGTCGCTTCACCGCTGCGCGATGGTGAAATGACTGAACGCCGCCCCCGACCGGCACCTCGAATGTACAGAGTCTTCACTTAGCGACTCTTTGCGAGGTGCCTCATGAACACACCCAGATTTCCCAGTGAAGAGCAGGGCGCTTTCGACCCGGTGCCCACGCATCCGGAACCCGATAGTCCGGCACACACCACAAGCCATCCAGAAGAGCCGGATGATGATCTTCCTGAAGACGAAGATCCGGACACGTTCGACCGATCCGGCAATTGACAGGCCGCAAGCGCTGGCAAGCCGGTTGTCGCAGGGGATGTGTGGTTTGGTGGAATCGGGACATTTGCCACTTGGCAGCACAAGCGTGCCGCTCGGGCGTTTCGCGGCTACAATGCGCGCCTTGACCGTGACCGCCTGACTAAAAAAACTATGTCCTTGCCCAAGCATCACCTGGAACTGCTCAGCCCCGCCCGTGACGTGGCCATCGCCCGTGAAGCCATCCTGCACGGCGCCGACGCCGTGTACATCGGTGGCCCGAGCTTCGGCGCGCGCCACAACGCCTGCAACGAAGTGAGTGAAATCGCCGAACTGGTGGAATTTGCCCGCCGTTATCACGCGCGCATTTTCACCACCATCAACACCATTCTGCACGACAACGAACTGGAGCCGGCCCGCAAGCTGATCCACCAGTTGTACGACGCCGGCGTCGACGCGCTGATCGTTCAGGATCTGGGCGTCATGGAACTGGACATCCCGCCGATCGAGCTGCATGCCAGTACCCAGACCGACATCCGCACCCTGGAGCGGGCGAAGTTCCTCGATCAGGCCGGTTTCTCGCAACTGGTGCTGGCCCGCGAGCTGAACCTGAAAGAAATTCGCGCCATCGCCGATGAAACCGATGCCGCCATCGAGTTCTTCATCCACGGCGCGCTATGCGTGGCGTTCTCCGGGCAGTGCAACATTTCTCACGCGCAGACCGGGCGCAGCGCCAACCGTGGCGACTGCTCCCAGGCCTGCCGTCTGCCGTACACCCTCAAAGACGAAAAGGGTGGGGTGATCGCCTACGAAAAACACCTGCTGTCGATGAAGGACAACAACCAGAGCGCGAACATCCGCGCGCTGGTCGAGGCCGGTGTGCGCTCGTTCAAGATCGAAGGTCGTTACAAGGACATGGGCTACGTGAAGAACATCACGGCCTATTACCGCCAGCGCCTCGACGATGTGCTCGAAGACCGCCCGGACCTGGCCCGCGCTTCCAGCGGCCGCACTGCGCACTTCTTCCTGCCGGATCCGGAAAAGACTTTCCACCGTGGCAGCACCGACTACTTCGTCACCGATCGCAAGATCGACATCGGCGCGTTCGACTCGCCGACCTTCACCGGCCTGCCGGTGGGCACCGTCGAGAAAGTCGGCAAGCGTGACATGCAGGTGGTGACGCAGGAGCCGCTGTCCAACGGCGATGGCCTCAACGTGCTGGTCAAACGTGAAGTGGTGGGTTTCCGCGCCAACATCGCCGAGCCGAAAGGCGAGTTCGAAGAAGACGGCGAGAAGCGCTACCGCTACCGCGTCGAGCCGAACGAAATGCCCGAAGGCCTGTACAAGCTGCGCCCGAACCATCCGCTGAACCGCAACCTCGACCACAACTGGCAACAGGCACTGCTGAAGACCTCCGCCGAACGCCGCGTGGCCCTGAGCTGGGTGGCGCGCCTGCGTGAAGAGCAGCTGGAACTGACCGCCACCAGTGAAGAGGGCATCAGCGCCAGCGTGACCTTGAATGGCCCGTTCGGTGTGGCCAACAAGCCGGAGCAGGCGCTGGAGCAATTGCAGGATCTGCTCGGCCAGCTCGGCACTACCCAATATCACGCCATCGACGTGAAACTGGACGCACCGCAGGCGTTCTTCATTCCGAACTCGCAGCTCAAGGCCTTGCGCCGTGAAGTGATCGAAGCTCTGACCGCCGCCCGCGTTGCCGCGCATCCGCGTGGCAGCCGCAAGGCCGAAACCACGCCGCCGCCGGTGTACCCGGAGTCGCACCTGTCGTTCCTGGCCAACGTCTACAACCAGAAGGCGCGCGACTTCTATCACCGTCACGGCGTGAAACTGATCGATGCGGCGTACGAGGCGCACGAAGAGGCCGGTGAAGTGCCGGTGATGATCACCAAGCACTGCCTGCGTTTCTCGTTCAACCTGTGCCCGAAACAGGCCAAAGGCGTGACCGGTGTGCGCACCAAGGTCGCGCCGATGCAGCTGATTCACGGCGACGAAGTGCTGACCCTGAAGTTCGACTGCAAGCCGTGCGAGATGCACATCATCGGCAAGATGAAAGGCCACATCCTCAACATGCCGCAGCCGGGCAGTGTGGTGGGCCACATCAGCCCGGAAGACCTGCTGAAAACCATCCCGCGCGCGCCACACTGAGTGACGGGCGGACGTGGCGCTACGGTGTCACGCCTGCTCGGGCTCGCGCTCCGCGAGGTCTTCGAGCAAGTTGGCTGACGGCACGAAAAACAGCCCCCCGGTAACTGCTGTGCTGAAGTCCAGCAAACGGTCGTAGTTGCCGACGGGTTTGCCGACAAACATGTTCTCCAGCATCTGCTCGATCGGTTCCGGCGAGCGCGCGTAACCGATGAAGTAAGTGCCGAACTCGCCAGCCCCCGGGCGACCGAACGGCATGTTGTCGCGCAGGATCTTCTGCTCCTGGCCGTCCTTGGTGATGGTGGTCAGGGCGCTGTGGGAGTTGCTCGGCTTGACCGCCTCACCGAGTTCGATGTCAGCCAGCTTGGTGCGGCCGATCACCTTCTCCTGAGCCTCGACGCTCAACGCATTCCAGGCCTGCATCTTGTGCAGGTACTTCTGCACCAGCACATAGCTGCCGGATTCGAACGCCGGATCTTCGTTGCCGATCAGCGTGAAGTGATCGGCCTTGCGGCCCACCGGGTTCTCGGTGCCATCAACGAAACCGATGATGCTGCGCATGTCGAAGTAGCGGAAACCCTGCACCTCATCGACTACAGTGATTGCGCCGTTGAGTGCGCTGCACAGCTGCGTGGCCAGTTCGAAACACAGGTCCATCTGCTCGGCACGGATGTGCAGCAGAATGTCCCCCGGCGTCGCCACCGCACGGCGGCCCTCGACGCCGAACTCACGAAACGGATGCAGCGAGGCCGGGCGCGGGCTGCCGAACAGCGAGTCCCAGGCGCTGGCGCTGAACCCGCAGACACATGACAAGTTGCCGTTGGGCACACGTTTGCCGACCGAACGGGTGAGAGCGGCGATGTCGCCGCACCAGCCGCGCACCTGACTGGCGGCGTCGTTCCCGGGCAGCAACGTGGCGACGATGAAGATCGCGCTGCCGGTGATGGGGTTGCAGATCGCTTGCGGCTCGGGGGTATCCATTGCTGAGGTCATCGTCGGTTCCATATGCGCGGGGTCAAGGTCGGCGCTCAGTATGAAACCAAAAACGTTTCATCGGTATCTCAGAAACGCTCCAGTCGATAGGCCTCCTGTGCCGGCAAGCCAGCGTTTGCCGAAGGGGATACCAACTGCGCGACCATTTGTGCCGTCACCGCCGCCTGCGTCAGACCCAAATGCTGATGACCGAAGGCGAGCAGCACCTTGCCGTCGCAAACCTGGTCGATGATCGGCAGCGAGTCCGGCAGCGACGGGCGAAACCCCATCCACGGCGTCGCGTCCTCCGCGCTCAAATCATGACGGAACAAACCTTTGCTCAAACGGTGCAACTGCCAGGCGCGCTGCATGAACGCCGGGCGCTGCAGGCCGGCGAACTCCACCGTACCGGCCAGGCGCAGACCGCCGGTCATTGGCGTCATGATGAACTTGCGCTCCAGTGACGTCACCGCAAACGGCAGGCGCCCGTGCTCGTGCGGCAACATCAGGTGATAGCCGCGCTCGGTGTCCAGCGGCACCTGCTTGCCGGTCAGCGCGGCAGTCAGCTTCGCCGAATGCGCACCACAGGCGATCAGCACCTGCCGTGCGCTGAAACGCCCCTGATCGGTAAGCAACGACACGCCATGCGCCTGCAACTGGCCGCCCTGAACGTCCTGCTGAATGAACTGCACGCCGGCCGTTTTCGCCGCACTCACCAGTTCACACACCACCTGATACGGATCTAGAAAATGCCCGGTGCGCGGGTAGAACAACCCGCCCTGAATCTGCTCGCTGAGCTGCGGCGCGTGCTCCCTGACAACGTCGGCCGACCAGAAATCCACCGGCACCTGTTGCTGACGCATGCGCGCCTGCAAGGCGTCGACGGCTTGTCGCGATTCGACGCGCTCGAACACCAGCAGCGAGCCGTCCTCCTTGAGCAGGTCGGGGCGGGCGATGCTGTGCAGCAAGTGCTTCCAGGCGTCGAGGCTGCTTTCGTTGAGCGCGCGCAAGCCGGCGATGGTGCGCTGAAACGGCGCCGGACGCAGGTTCAACAACAGACGGGCGAACCACGGCAAGGCGCACGGCAGGTACTTCCAGTCCAGGCGCAGCGGCCCCATCGGGTCCATCAGCATCGCCGGCAGGCGCTTGAGGATCGACGCATCGGCAATCGGAAACACCTGTTCTGTCGCCAGATGCCCGGCGTTGCCGAACGAGGCGCCATGACCGGGCGGTTGCTTGTCGATGACCACCACCCGTTTACCCTGACGCGCCAGTTGCAGGGCGCAGGCGACACCGATAATGCCGGCACCGATCACCGCGATATCGGCGTGGTCCGCTGTGAGGTTGTCGGGCATGTTCAGGCTTCCCTCTGGCCGTCGAGCAAGCGCCGCAAGTGCAGCGGATTTGCCTGTTGCAACGGTAGCGGCAGCAAACCGTCAGGGAAGTCCTGATAGCACACCGGACGCAGGAAACGCAGAATCGCCGCGGTGCCGACCGAGGTGCTACGCGCGTCCGACGTCGCCGGGAACGGCCCGCCATGCACCATCGCATCGCACACTTCGACCCCGGTCGGCCAGCCGTTGACCAGCAGGCGTCCCGCCTTGCGTTCCAGTGTTGGCAACAAGGCCCGGGCGCGATCCAGATCAGCGTCATCCAGTTGCAGCGTGGCGGTCAACTGGCCTTCGAGATGCTCGCAGACCTGACGGATTTCATCGTCGTTGGCGCAACGTACGATCAGCGACGCCGGACCGAAAATTTCACTTTGCAGGCGCACGTCAGCGAGGACGTTCTGCGCCTGAGTGAGGAACAACTGCGCCTGACACTGATTAGGGCCTTCAGCCGCAAGACCACTCGCCAGGCGTTGCGCCTGCGGATGTTCGGCCAGCGCGCCGACGCCAGTTTCATACGCGCGGAAGATCCCTGGCGTGAGCATGGTCTGCGCGGGGCTGCGCTGGATCAGCTCGGCGGCAGCGGCGATGAACGCGTCCAGCGCCGCGCCTTGGCGAGCGATGACCAACCCGGGATTGGTGCAGAACTGCCCGGCGCCCTGAGTCAGCGAGGCAACAAAGCCCTGCGCCAACGCCTCAGGGCGAGCTGCAAGCGCTGCGGGAAACAGCAGCACCGAATTGATCGAACTCATTTCCGCGTACACCGGAATCGGTTCGGGCCGTGCCTGCGCCGCTCGGCTCAGGGCGAGGCCGCCGCTGCGCGACCCGGTGAAGCCCACGGCCTTGATGCGCCAATCGCTGACCAGCGCGATGCCGACTTCGTTGCCCGAGCCGAACAGCAGCGAGAACACGCCCTCGGGCAAGCCCGATTTTTTAACCGCGCGAGTCAGCGCCTGGCCGACCAGTTCGCTGGTGCCAGGATGCGCGCTGTGCGCCTTGACGATCACCGGGCAACCGGCGGCCAGCGCCGAAGCGGTGTCGCCGCCCGCCACCGAGAACGCCAGCGGAAAATTACTTGCACCAAACACGGCCACCGGCCCCAGCGCGATCTGCCGCTGGCGCAGATCAGAACGGGGCAGTGGCTGGCGTTGTGGTTGTGCCTGATCGACGCGAACGTCCAGCCATTCGCCGGCACGCACGGTGCGGGCAAAGGTGCGCAATTGCCCGCAGGTGCGTCCGCGTTCGCCTTGAATACGTGCGCGCGGCAGGCCGGTTTCGGCCACGGCGCGGTCAATCAGCGCATCGCCGAGGGCTTCGATCTCATTGGCGATGGTTTCGAGAAATTCGGCGCGAGCACTGAGAGACGTCTCGCGATATTGATCAAACGCTAGCCACGCCAGTGTGCAGGCCTGGTCGACATGCTCGCTGCTGCCCCCGGCGTACGCGGGTTCCAGCACCGCATCGGTGGCGGGATTGATCGCATGAATCGCTTCACGGCTGCCGGCAATGGCTTGGCCGCCGATCAACATGTGGCCTGTCAGAGTCATGGCGCTTCCTTGATAAAAGAGGTGAAGCCCCGATACCGCACCGGGGCAGGGACTGCGGTCAGGCGAGGTTCTGTTCGGCGGACCAGTTTTTGTACCACTGACGGAACAGCGCGTACTGGGTCTCGGCGTAACGGCGCTGGGCGTCGCTCAGGGCATCGGTTTCGTTGAAATGCAGGGCGTATTCGCGGTCGCCGTTGAGCACCATCAGGTGCTTGTAATACAGCACCAGATCGCAGCCTTCATCGAACGACGACAGCACCGCCAGCGCTGCTTCCAGTTCGCGCGCCTGACGCCGGGCCTTGGCATCGCCCTTGGCCGCTTGTTTGCTCAGCGCCACCAGTTGCAGGACTTCGCGCGGCAGGGCGTTGCCGATGCCGGTGATCGCGCCGGTGGCGTTGCAGTTGACGAAACCGTGCACAACTTGCGTATCGACACCGACCATCAGGGTCACGGCATCGTCCTGCGAGGTGATGTTTTCAGCGGCGTAGCGCAAGTCGGCGCCGCCGCCGAATTCCTTGAAGCCGATCAGGTTCGGGTATTCGCGGCGCAGTTCGAAGAACAGGTCGGCGCGGGTAGCGAAGCCGTAGTAAGGGCTGTTGTAGATCACCGCCGGCAGGTTCGGTGCGGCCTTGAGGATCGCGGCGAAGTGGGCTTTTTGCGCAGTCGCCGAAGCACCACGGGACAGCACGCGTGGAATCACCATCAGGCCATGGGCGCCGACTTTTGCGGCGTGGGCGGCGTGGGACACCGCTTCACGGCTGTTGACCGCGCCAGTGCCGACGATGGTTGGCACCCCGGCGGCCACCAGCCGCGCCACACCTTCCTGACGTTCGGCTTCGGTCAGCAACGGCCAGTCGCCCATCGAGCCGCAGTAAACCACCGCGCTCATGCCGATATCGATCAGTTCGCGACCTTTGGCGACCAAGGCGTCGAAGTCCGGTTTGCGTTCGGCGGTGCACGGGGTCATCAGCGCAGGAATGCAGCCAGTGAAGATGTTATCGCTCATTGTTGTAGCTCCTCGGGAGATTCATTCAGATCGGTAAAAAAGCGGGGCAGGTCAGATGCCCCACGCGAAAGGGTCCTGCTCGTCGATCAGCAGGGTGGCGTCGGCGGTCATGTAGGCGCGCCCGGTGATGAAAGGGCGCACGCGTTCGCCTTGCCATTCGAAGCGCCCTTCGAACTGGCTGCCGGTGATGCTCGCTTGCGTCCAGACCTGGCCTTCGGCGAGCTTGCCGTCGGCGGCGAGGCAGGCCAGTTTGGCGCTGGTGCCGGTGCCGCAGGGCGAGCGGTCGTAGGCTTTGCCGGGGCACATGACGAAGTTGCGGCTGTCGGCCTTGGCATCGTCGGCGAACAGTTCGACGTGATCGATCAGCGCGCCGTCCTCGCCGTGAATGCCTTGGGCCTCAAGGGCCTTGAGCATCGCCCAGGTGTAATCGGTGAGGGCTTCGACGTTGCTCATCTGCAGGTCCTGGCCGTGTTCGGAAACCAGGAAAAACCAGTTGCCGCCCCAGGCAATATCGCCGAACACGCGGCCGTGGCCGGGCACGTCCACCGGCACCTGTTTGCGGTAGCGGTACGCCGGGACGTTGCCCAGGGTCACCGCGCCGTCCTCGTGCAGGGTGGCGCTGACCGGGCCGACCGGGGTGTCGATCGTGTGCACGCCCGGTTCGATGCGGCCCAGGTAATGCAGCGAGTTGACCAGGCCGATGGTGCCGTGGCCGCACATGCCGAGGTAACCGGCGTTGTTGAAGAAAATCACCCCGCAGGTGGCGTCCGGCGAGACCGGCGCGCAGTACAGCGCGCCGACCAGCACGTCGTTGCCACGCGGTTCCAGCAGGCAGGCGCGGCGCCATTGGTCGTGGCCTTCGCGCAAGGCATCGCGCTGCTCGGCGATGCTGTTGCCGGGCAAGTCGGGGAAGCCCTTCATCACCAGGCGCGTGGGTTCGCCGCCGGTGTGGGAGTCGATGATGTGCAGTCGTTTCATGAACGCGTCCCTTCAGTGAATATCAGGCGTGCGCCGGGCGTTGGCCCGTTGCCGAATGGGTGGAGGATTCAGCGGCTTCACTTTCGTCGTCTTCGGTTTCCAGACGAATCAGGTGTGCCGGTACGCCGGTGGCCGCGCCCCAGTAGTAGATGCCCAGTGCGCAGACCGCGACGATCACGGTGTCGAACGGATGACTGAGCACGCCGATACCGCCGAAACTGCCGAGTTTGGAGAGGAGGATGGTCAGCGCGTAGAAGCCGATCAGCCACGCCGACGAGCGCACTTGCTGGCCCAGATTCAGGTGCGCGGTCGGCACCAGCCGACCACACAGCAGGTAGATGACAAACATCAGGATTTGCAGGCCGAGCAACCACGACACGGTGCCCCAGCCCGACCAGTAGACAATCAGCGCGGCGATGATGAACGACAGCGGCCCAAGCACATTCATGCCCTTGACCCGGAACGGACGCGGCATGCCCGGAGCGCTGCGGCGCAGGGCGGCGACCGACACCGGGGCCACGGCGTAGCTTAATACCAGCGCGGCGGAGACCACGTTGATCAGCGCTTCCCACGACGGGAACGGCAGGGTCCAGAACACCGACAGGCCAAAGGTCAGCCACAGCGCGGGGCGAGGGATGCCGGATTTTTCATCGATGCGGGTGAAGATCTTGAAGAAGGTCCCGCTCTGCGCCCAGCCGTAGATCACCCGCGGCGTAGCGTTCATGTAGATGTTGCCGCAACCGCTGGGCGAGATCACCGCATCGGCCACCACCAGATACGCCAGCCAGCCGACGCCCAGTGCCAACGCGATGTCGCGATACGGCAGGGCCAGTTCCTTGGCGACACCGGCCCAGCCATTGGCGAGCATTTCGGTCGGGATACCGCCGAGGAACGCGGTCTGCAGCAGCACGTAGATCGCGGTGGAGAGCAGCACCGACAGGATCAGCGCAATCGGAATCGTGCGTTGCGGATTCTTCACTTCACTGGCCACGGAAATGATCGGCGTCAGGCCCAGATACGCGAAGATCACCCCGCCGGCTGACACGGCCATTTCGATACCGGACAGGCCGAATGGCGCAAAGCCGTGCATCTGGAAGTTGGCCGGTTTGAAGAAGCTGAACAGCACGCCGATTACCAGCAGCGGCACGATGAACTTGAATACGCTGACCAGATTGTTGGCCATGGCGAAGGTCTTCACGCTGCGGTAGTTGAGCAGGAAAAACAGACACAACAGCCCGAACTGCACGAACCAGCCAAGCACGGTCGGGTCGCTGGAGCCGACCTTGGTCAACTCGGGAAACCACGCTGCTGCATATTGCCGCGAGGCGACCACCTCGATCGCCACCAGACTGGAAAACGCGATCAGCGTAATGAAGCCCATCAGATAACCGAGCAGCGGGCCGTGGGAGTAAACCGGGTACCGCACCACGCCGCCGGCACGGGGCAGCGCGGCGCCCAATTCGCAGTAGACGATGCCCAGCAGCAACACGGCGAAACCACCGAGCAGCCAGGAAAAAATCCCCGCCGGGCCGGCGATGGCCGACACATGACTGGCGGCGAACAACCAGCCCGAACCGAAGATCGCCCCCAGCCCGATGAACGTGAGGTCTATCAGTGAAAGTTGTTTCTTGAACTTGCCTTGGCCTGTCATAGCGTCGCCTTCTTGTTGGTTGTTGGAGGGGCGTGCAGTGGCGCTACAGTGAACTGATCAGGCGATGGGCGATTGATGTTTTTTGCCGGTGACGATGACGAAATCAGCACAATGGCCCACGGCAAAGGCCCGGCTCGACAGGCTGTCGGTCATCGGGCAATCTGCGCGCAAACCAATGCGCACAGTGGGGAGTGACAGTCATGCCGCAGAATGCGTTTGCGATCCTGAGCCAGCAGAACGAGGCGAGCCGACCGCAATGCCTCGACGATCTGCTCGCCAGCATGGCGCTGCTGTTGCCGATGCTCGATGTGATTCCCAACGCGGCAATCTTCATCAAGGATCCGCAGGCGCGCTACGTCATGGCTAACCAGACACTGGTGCAGCGCTGCGGTTTGAAAGACCTGCGACCGTTATTGGGCAAGACCAGCGCCGAGGTGTTTCCGGCGCAACTGGGCCCGGGCTACACCGAGCAGGATCGGCGCGTGCTTGAAGAGGGATTGGTGCTGGAGGATCAGCTGGAGCTGCACCTGTACGGCAGCCGCGAACCCGGCTGGTGCCTGACCCACAAACGTCCGCTGTACGATCGTGATAACCGGATCATTGGCCTGGCCGGCATTTCCGTCGACCTGCAAACCGCCAGCGAAACCCATCCGGCGTATCAGCGTCTGGCGGCGGTGGACGAGTACATTCGGGCGAACTTCAATCAGCGCGTCAGCCTGAGCGAACTGACGCGCATCGCCGGGATTTCAGTGGCGCAACTGGAGCGTTACTGCAAACGGGTGTTCCACCTGACGCCGCGGCAGATGATCCAGAAAGTCCGTCTTGAGCATGCGCATCGGCTGTTGCACGGCGACTTGCCGATCACCGAAGTGGCGCTGCAGTGCGGTTATACCGACCACAGCGCGTTCACCCGGCAGTTCAAGGCTTCCACCGGATTCACCCCGCGCCAGTACCGGTTGGCGACGGCGCAGTGAGGCTTGCCCGTCAGGCCTTGACCCAGCGCTGCCGGCTCCAGGCACTCAGCGAATCCACGCCCAGCACCAGAATCAGCATCGCCAGAATCACCGTGCTCGCCTGCGCTTCCTGAAACAGGCTGAGGCTGACATACAGCATCTGCCCCAAACCACCGGCCCCGACGAAGCCCAGCACGCTGGCCATGCGGATATTGTTTTCCCAGCGATACAGGCAATAGGCGAGCAATTGCGGGGCGAGGTTGGGCAGGGTGCCGTAGCAGAAGGCAAGCACGGGATTGCCGCCCTGCAAGCGGATCGCTTCGGCCGGTTCCGGCGGGGTATTCTCCAGCGCTTCGGCGAACAGTCGACCGAGCACGCCGGTGGTGTGCAGGGCCAGCGCCAGGGTGCCGGCATTCGGCCCGAGGCCGGCGGCGAGCACCATCAGCGCCGCCCACACCAGTTCCGGAATCGCCCGCAAACCGTTAAGCAACAGGCGCGAAGCGCTTTGCAGCGGCCAGCCGAAACGCCCGGCCGCGGGCAGCGCGAGGAGGATGCCGAACAACGCTGCGAGCAGGGTGCCGAGGGCCGACATGGCGAGGGTTTCCAGCGCGCCCTTGAGGATCGCCTGCAAGTGCGTGGCGCTCAGGTCCGGGCTGAGAAAGCGTTGCGCGTAGGCACCCATCTGCTTGAGGCTGGTGGCGCTGCCGAGTTCACCGAGGTCGAGTTCGAGGTAACCGAACGAGGCGATGACCGCGACGCCAATGCCGACAATCAGCAACAGATTGATCAGGCGATTCATGTCAGCCTCCAGCGCAGCAGGCGGCTGAGTTGGTCGGCGCCGAGCACCAGAATCAGGAACGTCAGCAACATGCTCGCCACTTCACCGCCGGCGAACATGCGCAACGACAGGTCGATCTGCTGGCCGAGGCCACCGGCGCCGACAAACCCCATCACCACCGAGGCACGAATCGCGCACTCCCAGCGATACACCGTGTACGACAGCAACTCGGCCGCGACATTGGGCAGGATTCCGTAGGCAAAACCGGCGAGCCGTCCGCTGCCGGCTTGCATCAAGGCATGCGCCGGGCGTTGGTCGGTGGACTCGAAAATCTCCGCGTAGACCTTGCCGAGCATGCCGCTGTAGGTGATCGCGATCGCCAGCACACCGGCCGCCGGGCCGAGGCCCACGGCACGCACGAACAGTAGCGCCCAGACGATTTCCGGCACGCTGCGCAAGAAGATCAACAGCCCGCGCACCGGCCAGCGCAGCAAGCGCCCGAGCCGACTGGGAATGCCGCTGCGGGACGCCGCCGACAACGACAGCGCGCGGCTGGCTATCAGGCTGGCCGGCACCGCCAGCAGCAACGCCAACGCCATGCCGGCGGTGGCGATGGCCAGGGTTTGCAGGGTCGCCTTGAGCAGTAACTGGAGAAAATCGTGGTCATGCGCCGGTGGCCAGAACCCGGAAATGAAGCGGCCCATTTCGGTCTGGCTGTCGCTGTGCAGCAGCACGCCGAGGTCCAGTTCGCTGAGCTGGATGCCCGGCCACAGCAGGGCAATCGCCAGCAGGGTCAGCAGCAGTCGCGGCGCGGCGGCCGGGTCGCGGGAATCAGCCGTCAGCATCGCGGGATCTGCACAATCAGCGGCGCACTGGGCGTCATCGGGCTTTGCAATTGCTCATTGGCGTACAGCGTGTCGAGCATTTCGCGGCTGACCTGCTCGGCCGGGCTGTCAAACAGGATCTGGCCGTCGCGCAAGCCGATGATGCGCGGAAAGTGCGCCAGCGCCAGTTCCACCGCGTGCAGGCTCGCCACCAGCGTGACGTTATGCGCCCGCGCGTGCTGGGAGAGGATCGACAGGGTGTGCCCGGCGAGCACCGGGTCCATCGCCGACACCGGTTCGTCCGCCAGCAGAATCTCCGGTGCCTGATACAGCACCCGGGCAATGCCCACGCGCTGCAATTGGCCGCCAGACAATTGCTGGCAGTAAGCGAAAAGTTTGTCGCCCAGATCCAGGCGGGCGAGGGCGGCACGGGCACCGGGAATATCCGTCGGATGCAGCAGATTGAGCAGGCTCTTGCCCAGACTCCACTGCCCGAGTTTGCCGGCCAGCACCGCCGTCACTACGCGCTGGCGCGGCGGCAGCGGTGGTGCTTGATGCACCAGACCGATGCGCGCGCGCAGGCGTTGTCGTTGACGGGCGGAGAGGTGCCAGGGGCGTTCACCCAGCACCTCGATTTCACCGCTGCTGGGGCGTAACGCGGTGGCGAGCAGGTTCAACAGGCTGGATTTACCGGCCCCGGACGGACCGATGATCGCCACCTGTTCACCCGCCGCAATCTGCAGATCGACGCCACGTAGTGCGTCGACCCCATTGGCGTGGTGCAGGCGGCCTTGTTTGAGGCTCAGGGTCATTTCAACAGATCGGCGGCGCGAGCAGCTTCCTCGATGCCCTTGTAGTTCTCGGGCTTGGTGTCGATGAAACGGCTGGCCGCCTGCAGATCAAGAATCTTCTTCTGCTCCGGGTTGGCTGGGTCGAGGTCGAGGAAGGCTTTCTTGATCTTCGCCGCCAGCGCCGGGTCGAGGGTACCGCGCACGGTCCAGTTGTAATCGAAGTAGGCCGGGGTGGTGGCGAACACGTGAACCTTGCTGGTATCGACCTTGCCGGCGTCCACCAGTTTCTGCCAGACGCTGGCGTTCAGCACACCGGCATCGACCTTGCCGGCCTGGACCCAGGCGACGGTAGCGTCGTGCGCACCGGAGTAGGCGACGCGGCTGAAATAGGCTTCAGGCTTGATGTTGTCGTTCTTCAGCATGAAGTAACGCGGCATCAGGCTGCCGGAGGTCGACGACACGGAGCCGAAGGCGAAGGTCTTGCCCTTGAGATCGGCCAGGCTCTTCACGTTCGGGTCGGCAGTGATGAACTTGCTGGTGAACTGCGCATCCTGCTCGCGCTGCACCAGCGGGATCACCGGGGTGGTGGCGTCGGTCTTCAGGCGTGCCTGAACGAAAGTGAAACCGCCCAGCCAGGCCATATCGAGGCGATCGGTCGCCAGCGCTTCAACCACTGCCGGGTAGTCGGCCACCGGAACGAACTGCACTTTCATGCCCAGTTGCTGCTCCAGATAGGCCCCCAGTGGTTCGAATTTGCGCAGCAATTCGGTCGGGGCTTCATCGGGAATTGCACTGACCCGCAACACATCGGCGGCATGCGCCACCAAAGCGGAAAAAGACAGGGCCAGACCAGCAGTCAGTGCCAGGGTTCGTTTGAGCATGGAAATCTCCGTTTCATGAGCGTCGCATTCTAAGCGCCACCGGGCGCGGTGTCGCGCCCGGGCGCTCAATCAGGTTAGACGAAACGGCGAGGTTATACGCAGCCGCGCCGTGAAAGGCCAGCGCGCTTGTCCGTTGATGTTTTGCTCCACATTTCCTGCAGCCCACTGCCGCTGTCACCACGAAAACACCTGTAGGAGCTGTCGAGTGAAACGAGGCTGCGATCTTTACATTTCGATTGAAGATCAAAAGATCGCAGCGTGCCGCAGCTCCTACACGGGGATTCTGGCAATCACCTTGATCTCGAACTGAAACCCGGCCAGCCAGGTCACGCCGACCGCGGTAATCGTCGGATACGGCGCGCTGCCCCAGAATTCCGGGACCACTGCCCAGATGGTTTCGAAGGTCGCTTGCGGATCGATCATGAACACCGTGACGTCCACCGCATCGGCGAAGCTGCAACCGGCGGCCTCGAGGATCGCATTGAGGTTGTTGAAGGCCAGGCGTACCTGGTCCTGCAGATCCGGCTCCGGCGAACCGTCTTCACGGCTGCCGACTTGCCCGGAGACGAACAGAAAACCGTTGGAACGAATGGCCGGTGAATAGCGATGACGCTCATAAAGCGCATGGCGGGCAGGCGGGAAAACAACGTCGCGTTGGGTCATGGGTGTCTCCATCATTGTTTGGTGATTGTTGATGGAGTGACTGTAGGGGCTTGCGCAGGGGGGATAAACGCGCAACCTTGGCGTTCACTGTTTGCATTTTCCAAACAATCAGAGGGCGCGAAGTGGACCGTTTCGATGCAATGCAGGCGTTCGCCCGGGTGGTCGAGGCGGGCAGTTTCACCAAGGCCGCCGAGACCTTGCACATGAGCAAGACCACGGTGACGCAGCTGGTGCAGCAGTTGGAGGCACGGTTGCGGGTCAAGTTGCTCAATCGCACCACGCGCAAGGTCAACGTCACGGCCGACGGTGCGATCTATTACGAGCGAGTGATCAAACTGTTGGCCGACATGGACGACGCCGAAACCAGTCTGTCCGGCGCCTCGGCATTGCCCAGAGGGCGCTTGCGCGTCGATGTGCCGAGCCCGCTGGCGAGACTGATTCTGATGCCGGCATTGCCTGAGTTTCACGCGCGCTATCCGGATATTCAGATCGACATGGGGGTCAGTGACCGCATCGTCGACATCATCGATGAGAACGTCGATTGCGTGGTGCGCGGCGGTGAATTGCTCGATCAGTCACTGATGGCCCGGCGGGTGGCCGACCTGCAGCTCGGTGTCTTCGCCGCGCCAACTTACCTGGCCCGCGCCGGCACGCCGCAGCATCCCCGCGAGCTGGAAGACTCCCATCATCGGGTGGTCGGCTTTCTCTGGGCGCGCACCGGCAAACCCGTGCCTTACGCCTTGCACAATGGCAGCGAACACCTGCAGATCAAGGGCCGCCACGTACTCGCCGTCGATGACGGCAACGCTTACCTTGCGGCAGGTCTGGCCGGCATGGGCGTGCTGTGGTTGCCCCGGTACATGTCGCACTCGCATCAGGCTCGGGGTGAGTTGGTGCCGCTGTTCGAAGACTGGCAACTCGAGCCGATGCCGCTCTACGTGGCGTACCCGCCGAACCGGCATGTCAGCCAAAAGCTAAGGGTATTTATCGATTGGATCGTGGAATTGATGGCGCACCATGGCAATGGCCCGGAACTTGCTGAGCCGCGCTCCGGGACTGTCAAATAACTAACGAATAACGCCAACCATGACAGTCGCTTGCTCTGGATGCACCGCTATTCACTCAAGGAGCGTCACCCGTCATGAATATGTATATCGATATTGTCGGTGCGTGCAATTTAAGCTGCCCCTCCTGCCCGATGGGTAACTCGGAAAACGTCAACTTCAAGAAAGCCATGCAAGTCGACATGTTTCGCAAGATCGTCGAGAAGGCCCGGAACGAAGGGGTCGAGACGATCTTTCTGTATAACTGGACCGAGCCGTTGATCCACCCGCGAATCGGTGAGTTTGTCGAGATCATCAATGCCGCCGGTTTGCAGAGCGGTATCAGTTCCAACTTGAATCTGGCCAAGAACATGGAAACCGCCATGTTGGCCAACCCATGGTTCTTCCGTATTTCGTTGTCCGGGTTTTACCAGGAGACTTACCAGCAGGGGCACGTGGGCGGCGACATTGAAGTGGTCAAGGCCAATATGATCAAACTGCATGAACTCAAACAGCAACATGGTTTGAGTACGCGGATCGAGGTGTACTACCACCGTTATCTGGACAACATGGAAGAAGAAGGGCTGATGCGCGAATTCGCCCAGCGTCTGGGTTTCGAGTTCTCGACCGGATATTCAGTGATGATGCCGCTTGAGAAAACGCTGGCGCTGATCGAACGCGATCCTTCGGTGACAGATACCGATCATGAAACCCTGAAAAGGCTGGCGCTGCCGCCCTTCGACGATCTGGTCAATCTGGTCCGCCAGTATCCCAAGCAGGCGTGCTCGCTCAAGGATGACTGGCTGGTGCTCGACTGCAACGGCAATACCGTTTTGTGCTGTTCGGTTTTCAATCAGACCGAATACCAGGTCGGCAAGTATCTGGACATGCCTCTGGCGCACCTGACCGGCCTCAAGTCCACCCAGAAAAATTGCATCGACATGTGCAATCGTTGCGCAAAAAACGGCTTGCACATCTACTCGACCCAATCCAATCGGGGGCCGCTGGAAAGTCACGCCGTCAACCGCATTATCGACTTCCAGCGGCGCACGATCATGGGGCTGCCGGTTGAAAGCGACAAGCTTGGACGAGCCGGCGAAGTCAGTGCGGAGAACTTCGACGAAGCGCAATACCTGCAGATGAACCAGGACGTCAAAAACGCGATTTCCACGGGTGCGTTCACCAGTGGATATCAGCATTACGTGCTGTTCGGTCGTCTGGAAGGCCGGCTTGGTGCGGGTTATCTCACGGTCGTCTGACCGTGCGGATCAGGTCCCGCCAATTCAGTTGCCACAAGCGTGATTGACTCTTTGGCCCATCGAGCCAACTATCGGCGCATAACAACATGACCGATGGGCCAGACCTTGATCGAACGACGTCAATTCAGCGGAGGCATGAAGGGCAAAAACCTCCGCTATCTGAATGAGCAAGCCGCCGAGACCCGCATCACCCGCACCGGTTTCCTGTTGCTGGAGCACTTTTCACTGCCGGCCTTCACCCAGGCGCTGGACACCATCATCACCGCCAACCTGTTGCGCGCCGGACTGTTCAGCTCGCGCACATTCGGGCTGGGCGAGGGTGAGGTGATCAGCGACCTGGGGTTGGTGATTCGCCCGGATGCGCGGATTGACGCCGCCAGCCTTGCGGATCTGGACTTGCTGGTGGTGTGTGGCGGCTACCGCACCGAGCTGAAGGCGAGCGAGGCGTTGAACAGCCTGCTGCGCACGGCAGCGGAACGCGGTGTCAGTCTGGCTGGATTGTGGAACGGTGCGTGGTTTCTCGGTCGGGCCGGCCTGCTCGATGGTTACCGTTGCGCGATTCATCCGGAACACCGTCCGGCGCTCACGGAAATTGCCAAGGCCACTCAGGTCAGCAGCGAGCCTTATGTGATCGATCGCGACCGGCTCACGGCGTCGAGCCCGTCCGGGGCTTTCCATATGGCGCTGGACTGGATCAAGGGCCTGCACGGCAAGGCGCTGGTCGAAGGCATCGAGGACATTCTGGCGTTCGAGGAGTCGCGCTATCGGCGGATCAAACCGGATGAAAACCTCTGCGTCAGCGCACCGTTGCGCGAGGTGGTCAAATTGATGGACGCCAACCTCGAAGAGCCGCTGGAGCTGGAGCAACTGGCGGTGTACGCCGGTCGCTCGCGGCGCCAGCTGGAGCGTTTGTTCAAGGAGCAGCTCGGCACCACGCCGCAGCGCTATTACCTGGAATTGCGCATCACTGAAGCCCGGCGCCTGTTGCAGCACACCGAGCTTTCGCAGATGGAAGTCCTGGTGGCCTGTGGTTTCGTTTCGCCGAGCCATTTCAGCAAATGCTACAGCGCGTTTTTCGGGTATCGACCGTCCAGGGAAAAACGCCTGGTCAAATAGACCGTGGCGTTTTCTGCCTTCGGCCTCAGAGGTGATCGGCGTCGATCACCGCCTGAGCAAACGCCTGCGGATCTTCCTGTGGCAGGTTGTGGCCGATGCCGCCGTTGATCAGGCGGAACTGGTACTTGCCAGTGAAACGCTTGGCGTAATCCTCGGGCGCCGGGTGCGGCGCGCCGTTGGCATCGCCCTCGAGGGTGATGGTCGGCACGCTGATGGGTGGGGCGCTGGCGAGTTTCTGTTCCAGCGCCGCGTATTGCGGTTCGCCCTGCACCAGGCCCAGACGCCAGCGGTAGTTGAACACGGTGATCGCGACATGATCGGGGTTCTCCAGCGCTTTGGCGCTGCGGTCGAACGTGGCGTCATCGAACGCCCACTTCGGCGAGGCGAGCTGCCAGATCAGTTTGGCGAAGTCGTGGGTGTTTTTACGGTAACCGTCCCGGCCACGGTCGGTGGCAAAGTAGAACTGATACCACCACTGCAATTCGGCCTTGGGCGGCAACGGGTTCTGCCCGGCAGCCTGATTGCCGATCAGGTAGCCGCTGACCGAGACCAATGCCTTGACCCGCTCCGGCCACAACGCCGAAACGATGTCCGCCGAGCGCGCGCCCCAGTCGTAACCACCGAGCACCGCTTGCTTGATGTCAAGCGCATCCATGAAGTCGATCACGTCGCTGGCCAGTGCCGTCGGCTGACCGTTGCGTAATGACTGGTCCGAGAGGAAATGCGTGTCGCCATAACCCCGCGCATACGGCATCAGCACCCGATACCCCTTGGTGGCGAGCACCGGCGCGACCTCGTCATAGCTATGAATGTCGTACGGCCAGCCGTGCAGCAGAATCACCACCGGCCCCTGCGCCGGGCCGGTTTCGGCGTAGGCCACATCCAGCAGGCCGGCCTGCACATGCTTGAGCGGGCCGAACGGCGAGGGCGCGGAATAGCTGACGTTGTGGTCGCCGGTTGCCGGCTGCGCGGCGGCGGCCGTTGGCATTTGCGTCGCCGCCAGCGCGCCGAACAGCGCCACGGCGAGGATGTTAATACGGTTGAATGCTGCGTTTTTCATGCTGAAGTCTCCTTGGCAATCCTGTCGGGGGCAGGTGCGGGCTGAGCCCGGCAAACCTTGCAGGCATTTGAACGCCGGGACGTATCTGGTCCATGTCGAAAAAGCGCGATGATTCAAGTTCATGTATCGCCGGGGTGTCTGTACACACTGTGATACACAGCCGGTGTGCTTTGTATGGCCGTGTATCCGGCTCTGCACGTGATACACGGCGAGACCAAACGCGGGTTTTTCGACACATGGCCGCTACACCCGGCAGTCACAGTGCAGGCCTTCACACCATGACTGTCGAGAGGGCAATTGCATGCAACGCACACTGATTCTGGCCACTGTGGCCGCACTGGTTTCATTCACCGGCCTGGCGCAGGCGGCAGACGCTCAGGCCATGAGCTGGCAGCAGGGCTTGAGCCGTACCGACCTGATTCGTCAGGACCTGGGCGACGCGGATCGCGAGGTGATACAGGCACGTATCGATTTCGAACCGGGTGTCACCGCGCCGCGGCATGCGCATCCGGGGGTCGAGGTGGCGCATGTGCTCAGCGGCACGCTGGAGTATCAACTGGAGGGGCGCCCGGCGGTCACGCTAAAGGCCGGCGACTCACTGTTCATCCCGGCGGGAGTGGCCCATGTGGCGAGGAACGTCGGTCAGGACCAAGGCGTGGAACTGGCAACCTATGTGGTGAAAAAGGGTCAGCCGCTGCTGGAGCTGAAACCGTGATCGAGCTTATCTGGCGCGCAGCAACTTGCGGTAATCCACCGGCGAAATCCCGCGTGCCTGACGGAAAGAATGGCTGAATGAGCTGGCCTGCGAGTAACCCAGCATCAGGGCGATGTTCATGATGCTGGTCTCGGTGCGGCGCAGGTAATGGTCGGCCAGTTCCATGCGCATGGTTTCCAGCACCTGATTGAAGTTTTCCCCTTCCGCCGCCAGTTTGCGCTGCAAGGTGCGCGGCGAAATCGCCAACTGCCGGGCCAGGCTTTTCAGGCTGAAATCGCCGGTCGGCAACTGTTCGGTGAGCAAGGCACGCAAGCGGTCGGTCACGGAAAATGCCGGGTAGGACAGACACAGCTGCCAGTCCGCCTCCAGCAGCATGCTGCGATGCATGCGCGGGTCGGCGCCCTGGATGCGTGACGAGAGGGTCGACTCGGCGAACACCAGCGCATTGCTCCCGGCTTCGAACTGCACCGGACAACCAAAAAACGCTTCGTAGAGTGCCGGCTCGCCGAGCGCCGGGTGCCTCATTCTGACCTCCAGCATCGGCGAGTTGCTGGCGATCAACCAGCGGCCGAACGCCGCCCAGCCGGCCATTAACGTTTCCTGATGCAGGGCGCAGTAAGGCTCCAGCTCACTGATGCGCTGATCTTCGAGGGTCACGCGGCCGTCGCCGATGACGATCCGGGTCTGGCTGGACGGGCTGTCATAAACGATCTTGCCGAACCGCAGAATCATGTTCAGCGACTCGCCGAGCGTCGCACTGGTCATCAGCACGTAACCCAGTACACCGTAGGTGCCGGGGCGCACGGCGGCGCCGACCAGCAGACCGAAATGCGGCAGGTTGCTGCTGCGCGCCGCCAGTTCCAGCAAGGTCCGCAGTTGGCGCATGGGAATGCGCACAATCGAATCGGACAACTGCTCGCGTGAGAGTCCGGTCTGCTGCAACAGCCAGTCGCCATCGCAGCCGTGTTGCTCGGCGACATCAAGGACGTGGTTCACGAAAGCAGCGCTGGAAGTGGCGGGTCGCATGGGGGGAGGGGAAGTCCGGTCATCCGGTGATCTTGCTTTTCCGAAAGGTGAAGAAAGCGACGTCGCCAAGGCGCGCGGCGTCAGTAGACCCTACATGCGCCCGATCACCGGAATGCCGGTGCCGGTGACCGCGGACGCCTGTTCCGAAATCAGAAACAGAATGACCGCCGCCAGCTGCGCGGGTGTCACCCAGCGCTGGTGCTCGGCGTCGGGCATGGCCTCACGGTTTTGCGGGGTGTCGAGCACGCTCGGTAGTACGGCGTTGACCGTGATGCTCATGTCCTTGAGCTCTTCGGCGAGGCTTTCGGTCAGGCGCAGTACGCTGGATTTCGACGCAGCGTAAGCACCCATCCCCAGTCCGGCCTTGGCCGCCATGCTCGCGCCGATGTTGACGATGCGCCCCGCCGAGGATTGCAGCAGCAACGGCAGCAGGGCTTTGCTGGCATTCAAGGCGGTTCGCAGGTTCAGCGAGTAGAGCCGATCCCAAGCCTCTATCGCACCACCGAGCAATGGCTCCCACGCGTAACCGCCAGCGCCGTTTACCAATGCATCGAGGCGCCCGAAATAGCGATTGATCTGGTGGGCGACGTCCTGGCAATCGGCAAAGGAAGTCAGATCGATGCCGGACAGGACCAGTCGGTTATGGGAACTGGGCAGCGTAATCGTCGCCTGATCGATCAGCACCAGATCCGCGCCCCGGGCGGCGGCCATGTCCGCCAGGGTCTCGCCGAGATTCCCCAGGGCGCCGGTAATCGCCACAACGCGCCGTGAGAGTGACTGAGTCATCAAGAGTCCTTTCCTTTTTAAGGGCGCATACTCTAATGATATCGGTCGCCCGTAGCATGCTTTTGGATGTCAACTTGTTGTGCAAAAGTGCCAATTTTTTTTGCTTGGCAAATCTTCGGGCAAGGGTCGTGAAACAGGCGTCAGAAAGTTGGCTTCTGTCGCTCTTCAGCCGTCCAGTTCTGAAAGCCTGGCGATGGTTTGGTCTGGCATGCTTGTCATCGTTTCCCCAGGCGCGATGGCTTTTCTGAAGTTTGCGGCGTGTTTTTTTGCGCCACCTATTCTGTTGCTGCAGCAAGCCCGTGCGACTTGTATCCTTGCCCGCGACAAGGACAAGCGGCTGTAGTCATCGAGTCGGTCAACCCGCCGCAGAAACGGAAACCGGATTTTCCCAAAGGTAGTGATGTGAAGCGTGATACCCGCCTGGTAGTGCTGTTGTTGTTGGTCATCGGCTGTTCCCTCGCGTCGCTGACGGTATGGAAAGTGTTGGCCTCTCGCGAGCGTGCGCTGGAGGAAGTCAACGTTCATGGCTTGAACCTGACCCAGGCGCTGGCGACTTATTCCGAGGGCATCGTGCGCCAGAGTTCGTTGCTGCTGCTCGGACTCGTCGAACGTCTGGAAACCGAAGGCAGTGGCCCCGCGCAGATCCAGCGTCTGAGCGCACTGGTCAACCGTCAGGAACCGCTGATGCCGCAGCTCAGCGGCATCACCATCTACGACAATCAGGGCCGTTGGCTGATGTCGTCCAACCGACCGATTCCGGCCGGGGCCAACAGCCGTGATCGCGCCTACTTCATCCATCATCGCGACGATCCGAGCCGCGACACCTTTATCGGTCCGCCGATCCAGAGCCGCTCCAATCAGGAGTGGGTGATCACCGTCAGCCGCCGTTTCAATGATGCCCACGGCGAATTTGCCGGGGTGGTGGCGGTGACCCTGGGAATCGAAAACTTCCTACGCCTGTTCGGCAAGATCGATGTGGGCCAGGAGGGTGCCATCGGCTTGTCCTACACCGACGGCACGTTGCTGGTGCGCTATCCCTTCCGCGAGCAGGACATGGGGCGCAACTTTTCCAAGTCGCCGATCTATGCGAAGTATCTGGTCGATCGATCTGTCGGCACCGCGTCGTTTACCTCCAGCCTGGACGGCGTCGAGCGGCTTTACGCCTTCCGCAAGAGCGACCGGCTGCCGCTGATCACCACCGTTGCTCTCGGCAAGCGCGAGGCCCTCGCGGCGTGGCGCATGGAAGCCTGGTTGTCGGCTGTGGTGGTCACAGGATTGCTGGGGCTTACCGGGCTGATCGGCTGGTGCCTGATGCTGGATATCCGCCGGCGTACCAGGGCTGAAGATCAATTGCGCGGCACACAGCAACAGTTGCTCTCCTCCAATCGCCAGCTTGAGTTGCTGGCGATGAAGGATGCCCTGACCGGCCTGGCCAACCGGCGCTGCTTCGATGAGAGCCTCGCCATGGAAGCCCGGCGCGCCCAACGTGACGGCACGACGCTGGCGTTGCTGATGATCGATATCGATTACTTCAAGCTGTTCAACGATTCATTCGGGCATGTCGCCGGCGATGCTTGTCTGCAGAAGGTCGGCAGAATCCTCGAGGGTTGCGTAAGGCGCCCGTCGGATCTGCTGGCGCGTTATGGCGGAGAAGAAATGGCGGTGATCATGCCGGACACCGACCGTGCCGGTGCAACGGTCGTCGCACAATTGATCCTTGATCGTCTGGCGCAAGCGCATATTGCGCACGCCTCCAGCCCGGTCGGGCGTGTGACCGTGAGCATCGGGATTGCGGCGGCGTCGGGGGCACAATTGGATCACGTGCCAGGTTTGATCGAGGTGGCCGATCAGGCGCTGTATAACGCCAAAACGGCGGGACGTAACCGGTCTGTATCGGCCGAGTGGTGACGGGGGCAAACAGGACGTTGTCAATCAGTGGCGTCGGGCGCCTCCCGCAGAGTCTCAGGGTGTCAGCACGATGGCGCCGTTGAAGTGCCCGCCGCGCAGACACGTCAGCGCCTGATTGGCGTCCTCCAGGGCAAAACGGGTGACGTCGCAATGCACAGGGGTGTGCTGCAATTGCGCAAAAAACGCGGTGCCGTCTTCACGGGTCAGGTTGGCCACGGAGCGTACGCTGCGTTCGCCCCACAGCAAACGATAGGGAAAGGCGGGGATATCGCTCATGTGGATGCCGGCGCAAATCACGCAGCCGCCCTTGACGGTGGCGGACAGCGCCAGTGGCACCAGCGCCCCGACGGGCGCAAAGATCAGGCTGGCGTCCAGCGCATGGGGCGGTGGCTGATCCGAAGGGCCAGCCCATTCGGCGCCCAGGGTGCGTGCATAGGCCTGGCCTTCGTGGTCATCCGCTCGGGTAAAGGCGTAGACCTGTTGCCCGCGACCGCGGGCAATCTGAATCGCCAGATGTGCCGCCGCGCCAAATCCGTACAGCCCCAGGTGTTGCGCGCCCTGAGCCATTTGCAAGGCGCGAAAGCCGATCAGGCCGGCGCACAATAACGGCGCCGCCTGAATGTCGCTCAGCGTATCCGGGATTGGAAAGCAGAAGCGCTGATCGGCGACGGTGTATTCGGCATAGCCGCCATCCAGCTGACAACCGGTGAACTGCGCCTGATCGCAGAGGTTCTCCCGACCCGAGCGGCAGAAGACGCATTCGCCGCAGGTCCAGCCCAGCCACGGCACGCCAACCCGCCGGCCAATCCATTCAACTGCCACATCGGCGCCTGCGGCGATGACTTCTCCGACGATTTCATGCCCCGGCACGCGGGGCAGAACCGCTTGTGGCAACTCGCCGTCGAACAGGTGCAGATCGGTACGACACACCCCGCAAGCCAGCACCCTGAGCAACAGTTGCTGCGCGGTGGGCGTGGGGATCGGACGTTCTTCGCATTGCAGCGGTTGCCCGGGTGAATACAGGACCATGGCACGCACGATGATTCTCCTGGCGTTGCAAGAAAGCGCTGAATTGCGCTCCCTCCTGCAGCGTCTGTTTCCCATAGAACCGGAGCACTGATGACGGCGCTTGATTTAAATCAAGTCTTGCAGGTTTCAGGCTTTCAGAATCGACGGACGAATCTCTGTTCAGCGAACCCTGGGCGGTAAACCTCATGAGCGATTTCCTCAATGCGCAACAACTGGAAGGCCTGGACGCTTACTGGCGCGCCTCCAATTACCTGGCTGTCGGGCAGATTTACCTCAAGGACAACCCGCTGCTCAAGGAGCCGTTGCGCCGGGCTCATATCAAACCGCGTTTGCTGGGGCATTGGGGCACGACGCCGGGGCTTAACCTGATCTACACCCACCTCAACCGGTTGATCAAACAGTACGACCTCAACATGCTTTTTGTGACCGGCCCCGGTCATGGCGGGCCGGCGATCGTGGCGCAGACCTATCTGGAAGGCACATATACCGAGTGTTATCCGGCGGTGGAGCGCAATGCCAACGGTCTGCTGCGCCTGTTTCGGCAGTTTTCCTGGCCGTACGGAATTTCAAGTCATGTGTCGGCACAGATTCCAGGGTCGATTCACGAGGGCGGGGAGTTGGGGTACAGCCTCGCGCATGCCTTTGGGGCCGCGTTCGATAATCCTGACCTGATTGTCGCCTGCGTGATCGGCGACGGTGAGGCGGAAACCGGCACGCTGGCGGCCAGCTGGCACTCGAACAAATTCCTCAACCCGGTGCGTGACGGGGCGGTGCTGCCGATCCTGCACCTCAATGGCTACAAAATTGCCAACCCGACGTTGCTGTCCAGAATCAGCGAGGATGAACTCTCGGCGCTGATGTACGGCTATGGCTACGATCCCTTTTTCGTTGAGGGCGACGATCCGGTGCAAGTGCATCAGGCATTGGCGCAGACACTCAACACCATCGTGCTGAAGATTCGCCAGATTCAGCTCGAAGCGCGGCAACGGCCGCCGTCCAGGGCAGTGTCACGGCCGCTCTGGCCGATGCTGGTATTACGCACGCCCAAGGGTTGGACCGGCCCCGGATTTGTCGACGGCCATCGGGTTGAAGGCACATGGCGCGCGCATCAGGTGCCACTGGCCGACTTCACCCAGCCGCTCCATTTGCAACAACTGGAAGAGTGGCTGAGCCGTTATCGTCCCGAGGAATTGTTCGATGCCCAAGGTGCCTTGATGCCGGAGATCACCGCGTTGGCGCCCACCGGACATCGGCGCATGAGTGCCAATCCCCACGCCAATGGCGGTGTGATGCTGCGTGCGCTGGACCTGCCGGGTTTTGCCGAATACGCCGTGAACGTGGTTGGGCCGGGGACATTGCGCGCCGAAGCCACCCGAGTGCTGGGAGGATTCCTGCGTGATGTGATGAAAAACAGCCTGGCCAGCCGCAACTTTCGGCTGTTTGGCCCTGACGAAACCGCCTCCAATCGCCTTGATGCGGTGTATGAGGTCAGCGCCAAGACCTGGATCGATCCGCTGGAACCTGACGACCTGAACCTGTCGGCAGACGGCCGAGTGATGGAAATTCTCAGCGAGCAGGTGTGCGAGGGCTGGCTGGAAGGCTATCTGCTGACGGGCCGGCATGGATGGCTGTCGTGCTATGAGGCGTTTATCCATATCGTCGATTCGATGGTCAATCAGCATGCCAAATGGCTGAAGACAGCCGCCGAGGTGCCGTGGCGCAAACCTGTGGCATCGCTGAACCTGCTGTTGACCTCCCACGTCTGGCGTCAGGACCACAATGGGTTCTCACACCAGGATCCGGGATTCATCGACATGCTGGCGAACAAGAAGCCGGACGTGGCGCGCATCTACTTGCCGCCCGATGCCAACTGCCTGTTATCGGTCGCCGACCACTGCCTGCGCAGCCGTAATTACATCAACGTCATCGTCGCCGGCAAGCAACCGGAATGGCAGTGGCTGAGCATCGACGCGGCACAGCAACACTGCCAGGCAGGTGGCGGCCGATGGGCGTGGGCCAGTCACGATGATCAGGACCCGGACGTCGTCATGGCTTGCGCCGGCGATGTGCCGACGCTGGAAACCCTGGCCGCCTTGACCCTGTTGCGCGACTACGTGCCGGACTTGCGCGTCAGGGTGGTCAATATCGTCGACCTGATGCTGCTGCAGCCGTCCAGTCAGCATCCTCATGGCTGGTCGGATAGCGCGTTCAATGCGCTGTTCACCGTCGACAGACCGGTGATTTTTGCCTTTCACGGGTATCCGGCGCTGATCCATCGGCTGGTCTACAAACGCGCCAATCATGCCAACTTTCACGTACGAGGTTTCAAGGAGGAGGGCGCGACTACTACGCCGTTCGACATGGCCGTGATCAACGACCTTGATCGCTACCGACTGGCGCTGGACGTGATCGAGCGGGTGCCACGCCTGCAGGATCTCGTAGACGTTGCCCGGGAGCGTTACTGGTCCGTCATGGAGCAACACAAGCTGTACCTCATCGAGCACGGCGAAGACCTTCCCGAGGTGCGCAACTGGCAATGGACACCTCGCCAGACGCCATGAGCGGCTATTTGTTCTTCCAGTATTTCTGCATTTCCAGAAACAGAAACGACGCGGTCCAGGTTATGAGGACAAGGCCGGTCAACGCTTCAAGCCCGGTCAGATACTTGAGGTGGCCGACCGGCGAAATATCGCCGAAACCGATGGTCGTGTACGTCGTGAAGGAGAAGTACACGCAATCCATCAAAGAGCCGTCGAAATTGCCGGTCAGTTGTCCCCATTCGCCCGCGCGGGACATCAGGAAATAAACCACGGCGAACGCCCAGACCTCGATGGCATGGGCCAGCAGGCTGCCCAACACCCCGACAACGATTCTGAACCGGCTCCAGATTTTCAGACGCGGCATCCAGTCATTCAGGCGCAGCAGACACTCATAGTGGATCACTACCGCGATGATCACGACCAGGCTGTTGATCAGCGTGACGGCAAGCATTGGCCTGGCTCCAGGAAGACGAGCGTGTCACGCCAGCAGCAGATGGTCTTCGACCCGGCCGACGCCGGGCACTGACCAGGCCGCGCGCTCGGCAATCTGGCGTTCGCGCCACAGGTGAACCCGGCCTTCGAGCCGCACCACATCGCCTTCGACTTTGACGTGAATGTCCTGGGCATCGACTTCGGCGTTACGTTTGAGCGCGGCCTCGATGCGTTGCTGAATATCGAAGACATCCAGCCGTGGACGCAGGGTGATGCAATTGCTCACGCCGGTCACGCCGGACAGCTTGCGTACCGAACGCTCGACGGTTTCCTTCTGATACTGCCAGTCGACTTCACCTTCCAGGGTGATGCGTCCGCTCTGCACGATGACCTTGACGTCACCTTCGGGAATGTCGCAGCTCCAGTGGATTATCTTCAGCGCCCGGGCAGCGATGGTGTCATCTGCGGTGCCGGCATTCCTGTCCAGTCGTACCTGGAGCTCTTCAGCCACTGCGCGCACGCCTTTCATGCGTTTCACCGCGCGCTCGGCACTGACCTTCTGGGCATAGCTTTTGACATGCCCGCTGAGGGTGACCACACCGTCCTCCACCGTGACGCCGATGTTGGCGGCATCGATTTCCGGCTGGAACTCGAGTTCTTCGAGAATATTTTTGCGCAGGTTCAAGTCGCTCATGACGGTGTCCTCTTTCGGATAGGTGTCGATCGGTCAAACGTGCCTGTTGTTGTTTTTCTACACCGCGGTGACGCGCGCGCATTGAGGTATATCAACAATGCCGGCCTCGCCGTCGCATTGGCTGATGGCGTCTGCAAGTCGGTGATTGTTTGACAAAGATCAGAGTGGTGACCGGATAACGCCAGATACTCGAATCATTACCTTTGCCGTCGTGAGCAATCGAGGGAACAACCATGAACAAGCGCTTGCCGATTGTGGTGCTGAGTGCGTTGTAGCTGGCAACAATCCCGAAACAGCCATGAATCGGCGTGATGGCTGAAAGTGTCGGCGTTCTCATCCACATTCAGGAGACGGCCATGCGAATCACTTTTCTGGGGGCGGCAGGCACCGTCACCGGCAGCAAATACCTGTTGGATCACCGCGACCGGCATGTGCTGGTCGACTGTGGGCTGTTTCAGGGTTACAAGCAATTGCGCCTGCACAACTGGGATCCTTTCCAGCTGCCCGTGCGGGATCTCGACGCGATCGTGCTGACTCACGCTCATCTGGATCACAGCGGCTACCTGCCGGTGCTGGTGCGCAACGGCTACCGTGGCCCGATCTATGCCACCGCAGCAACCTGTGAACTGGTGAAAATCCTGTTGCTCGACAGTGGGCGCCTGCAGGAAGAAGAAGCCGGGTTCGCCAACCGCCATGGTTTTTCCAGACATGCACCGGCGTTGCCGCTGTACACCGAACAGGACGCCGAGCAGGCATTGAAACTGTTGCAGCCGGTGGAGCTGCATCATCGGGTCGAGATTGTTCCCGGTCTGAGCATCTTGCTGCGCGGTGCCGGACACATTCTGGGTGCGGCCACGGTCGAGGTGGTTGCCGACGGTGTCACGCTGGTCTGTTCCGGCGATCTGGGGCGGCCCAACGATCCGTTGATGTTTGCCCCCGAAACCATCGAGCAAACAGATTACCTGTTAATCGAGTCGACCTATGGTGACCGCCAGCACCCTGACGACGACCCCGAGCAACAACTGACCGACGTGATCAACCGCACGGCGTTGCGCCACGGCATTACCCTGGTACCGTCATTTGCGGTCGGTCGGGCGCAACTGCTGATGTATCACTTGTATCGTCTGAAGCAGAAACATGCGATTCCGGATCTGCCGATCTACCTCAACAGCCCGATGGCGACGGATGTCACGCGTCTGTATCAGCGTTTTCGCAGTGAGCACCGGTTGTCGCTGCAAGAATGCGAGGGAATGTGCCAAGGCACGCGTTTCATACGTTCGACCCAGGAGTCGATCGATCTCGATCATCAGCGCATTCCGGCCGTGATCATCGCCGCCAGCGGCATGGCCACCGGCGGACGTGTGCTGCACCACCTCAAGGCATTGGCGCCGAATCCGGTCAACTCGCTGCTGATGCCCGGTTTCCAGGCCGGCGGCACGCGGGGCGCACAGATCGTTGCCGGTGCGCCGTCAGTGCGTATCCACGGTCAGGAGGTGCCGATCCGCGCCGAAGTGGTACCGATGCAGACCCTGTCCGCGCATGCCGATGCCGATGAAATCATCCAGTGGCTGCGCGGTTTCAAACGTGCACCGAAACACACCTACGTGGTGCATGGCGAACCCAACGCCTCGGACGTTTTGCGGCGGCGTATCAGCCTGGAACTGGGCTGGTCGGTGTCAGTGCCGGAGTACCGGGACAGCGCCGAACTGGGTGCCGCTGCCGATGTGCCTCCAGCCGAACGGCAGGAGTGACCGTTTCAAATCCGCTGGTGACGATCTTGACCGTCCCGCACGGTTCATCCGACTGGAGACCAATCATGAGCCAATATCAAAGTCTGTTGCTGGTGATCAATCCGGCTCTGCGCCGCTCTCCGGCGATCAGCCATGCGGCTGCGCTGGCCAAGGCCAGTGGGGCGACCTTGCATATCGTGGCGCTGGTCAAGTCATTGGACATTCTCTGGTTGCTTGAAGAAGGCGATCGGGAAACAGCCCGGGCGAACTATTTGCAGGATCACCGCGACTGGCTCAAATATCAGGCCGGCAACCTGCGCGACAGAGGCATTGACGTGACAGTCGAAGTCGCCTGGTCGGATGACATGAAGCAAGAGATCCTCGACCTCGTCACCGAGATGATGCCCGACCTGCTGATCAAGCAAGTGCAGCATGAGTCGTTGCTCAAACGCGCCTTCTTCACCCCGCTGGACTGGCACCTGCTGCGTCATTGCCCGGTCCCCGTCTATCTGCTGGGCGGGGCAGGCCAGGCATTGCCACGCAAGATCGTGGCAGCGGTCGACGCCTCTGCAAGCGACCCGGTCAACGACCAATTGAACAAGCGCATCATCGATCAGGCCACGGCCATGGCGATCCAGTGTGACGCCGAGTTGCATCTGTTGTACGCCTACGACATTTCGCAGGAGTACCTGGAGGAACTGGGCGAAGGCTTGACGGTTTCAGAGCTGACCAAGGAACTGCGCAGAGAGTTCGAGAGCGCGTATATCGACCTGGCCAGGCGCTATGGAGTACCCGCCGAGCGCCGGCATTTCGTGGTCGGCCACCCGGTTGCCGCACTCAGTGAGTTCGCCGATGCACAGCATGTGGATGTGATCGTCATGGGCCGGGTGCAATACCACGGGCTGGACAAGCTGCTGGGCAGCACCACCGAACATATTCTTTATCAGGTGCCGTGCAATCTGTTGGCGGTCTGACAGCGACGTCTGCCTACGACAAATGCCGTGATGGGTCTATTGCAGTGTCGACCGGTGATTAACACTGCCAACATCCAGTTGCCTGCCGGTTGGCCGTTCATTGACAAAAATCAGAGGCCGGCCGTGCTGACGCCAGATACTTCAGGGGTGCCGGATTTTTCCCGGCGCAATGACCCAAGGAGAGTCATCATGAACAAGCGTTTATCTGTGGTTCTGCTCAGCGTCCTTTTGGCGATGAGCGCCGGGTGCAGCAATAAAAAGGCGCAGGAAATGGACACGCGAATCGACGCCGCCCAGAGCACTGCAAGCGCGGCACAATCCCGTGCCGACGCGGCTTACTCCAGGGCGGATCAGGCAGCCGCTGCAGCCAGTCAGGCACAACGTACGGCCGATGAGGCCAATGAACGCGCCAGCCGGATGCTGGAAAAGGCCAGCCGCAAATAGTGAGTCCGTGCGGCCAGCGTTTGCAGCAGTTGTGCAAAGGACGGCGGTAAAAAAACCTTGCCGGTTTCCCGGCAAGGGGTATGACAGCGCGAAACTTACTCGCCCTTGATCGGTACGACTTTGTCCGCTTTCATGGCTTCAGGCTTTTTCGGCAACGAGATACTCAGCACACCTTTGCTGAAACTCGCGTCGATCTTCTCGGCGTCGACGCCTTTGGGCAGGTTGAAGACCCGCTCGAAGGAACCATAGTGACGCTCGCTCAGGTGGTAGCCCTTCCTTTTTTCTTCCTTGTCCTCTTTCTTTTCGCCCTTGATGATCAGGCTGCCGTTCGACAGTTTGATCTCGATGTTCTTGTGATCCATGCCGGGTAATTCGGCGGTGATCTCGTAGCTTTTGTCCTTTTCACTGATATCCACGGCCGGCATGCCGTGACCGATCAGTTCGCGCCGCCAGAGCGGTTCGACGTCGAACAGCCCACGACCAAAGGGTGAAAGTCCCGAACCGCGGTTGAAGTCTTCGAACAGGTGATCCACCTGCTGGCGCAGTTTTTCCAGAGGGCGCCACAAGTCTGCATTCAGCGGATGCTGAAGGGATTTGTCTTTGGTATCGGTAGTGACCGGCATTTTCTTCACGGAGTTGCTCATTTTGAATTCTCCTTTGCGAATGGACGGCGGCTCACGGACATCCGAACCGGAGCGCTCAGTGGTTGGCAGAGGTTTCGCCCTGCCACGTCAGCTTCAATGTCGGCGAGAACAGCGTGTCAGTGGTTGATAAAAGTCAATTACGGGGGGAACGGCGTTTCGCTCAGAAGCCAAATGGCAGCGTGCGGCCCAGCCCTATGCAAACGTCGGCCCGCTCTTGGGCGACGGACTGGTAGCTCCTGTCCTGGAACCAGGTTTTGCGCACCACGTCGATGTTTCCTGCGCGGTGTTGAAGGATGGAGCGCAAATCTCACACGCCAGAAATGAAACAGCCCTGAATATTCAGGGCTGATTTTTTAGTTATTCGTTAACACTTCAACCGTTCTTGCTGTAGCCGCTGCCGACGTCCGTCAGATTCGAATAAAAGATGCAGCCGATCAGCCTCGCGAACAGGCCTAACGTATCCGCCAGATCCGGGTCGTCGAATATGACCGCCCTGGAGTCCAAGGCACACAGCGCACCCCACAGTTGTCCGTCGGGAAGGAAAATGGGCGCGCCGGCGTAGCTTTCAATCAAGTATTGCTTCACCACGGGACGCGTGGAAAACCTGCCATCGCGACTGATTTGTGGCACGAACAGCACTTGAGGGTCTCTGCGAAACTCACTGCACAGCGTGGTTTCCAGCTCCAGCGTGTCACCGGTGTGGATTCCAAGCTCGATCGGATCGTACGCGGAACAGACGATCCATTCCGTGTCGGTGAATTTGGCGATCGCCGCGAAGCGCGTCCCGGTCATGCGTGTGACCAGTTGCAGAATATTGGTAGTGGCTTCAATTTCAGCGATAGAGGAACGTTCCTCTGCGCTTAGCAACGCTCTGTGAATGGTGTCACTGAGAGGCATGCAGTGTTCTCCGGTCATGATTGTTCGAGCTGGCAACGGCTAAACGCGTTTGAAACTTCGCGTTTGATCGCCGGCAAAACGGATTCGTTCACTTGAAGGGTTCTGATGGCTACCATAATGAAGGATCGTTTGCGTGTGGCTTGAGACACCGTTATCGGCGGCCTAGCCTTGATCACACATTTGTTCGATGTCGCATTGAAGGCAAGGTGAAGAAGTGGAAGGCGTAGTGTTGAGCGAGAAGATGCAGCGTGAAGCTGATCGGCTGCTGGCGCAGATTGTCCGGGCAGATTCGATGATCATTGCGGTGAAGGCGGGGGCGCGTGCGGATGGCTTCGTGCTGGGGCTGGAAACCAGTGAGGTTTTGCGTGCTGGCGATGCTGAAAAGCTGTACGTCATTTTTGAAGCGGCTTTGGTGGAGCGCCTGAAAACGCTTTCACGGTCTTGAGCGGCTTGTCAGGCTTCAACTGTATTTTGCAGTCAGGTCAGGACCGGTGAGCCAAGCACCGCTGTCTGTCGTCTGCCTGTCGGAGCTGAAGCGACTCCAATGACTTATGTTTCCCTGTACACCGGCAGACACAAGCACGACTCAATTGATGAAAGGCGCGCCACTGACTGGCCTGCGCGTGAGGGGATTGACAGATCTTCCGATCAGAAATGATTGATGCAGCCACCGGAAGTTGTGTCTGCTGCGCGGACTCACTGTGGTACGACACGCATAAAAAAGCCCGCGAGAGAGGCGGGCTTCAAGGGGCGGGCTTCAGAGGCAGTCGGACTTGCCTATCTGAAAATTGACGATCGGTGAACTGGTTGAATCTTTGTAGAGGAGGTCAATGGAAAGACCCGATTTCACGAACTGTCCCAAACCTTTTTCATTACAGAATGCAGAAGCTGCAATCGCTCTTGCATCCTTGGTGAATTCATCAGAATCGATTTCGTCTTTGGTAACTTTTGTGAGTGTGTAGGAGATACGCATGACCTCATCGCTGTAGGTCACAGAATCGACGCGAGTTGAGTCATCAGATACTTTTCCGGACTGCACACTCATGATGAGCGCGAGCCCTTTGAGTTGGCGCTCCCGCTCCTGCTTTTTCTCTTCCTGGGCAGATTTTGCGTGCCATACCTGTACCAGGATAAAGAGAAAAGTCATAGCCGAAAAAAATAGGATGATTCCGCGATTCTGTTTCAATTGAGAGTACCGTAGCAAAAGGCCATCACTCATTTGAACATGCCGATCGCGCCATCTCAAGTTGGAGAGGTTTCTCATTGACGACCCACAGATCTCGACGGTATCGATCCGCTGCGCTGACTGTCTGGGCGTTGCAGAAATCGCACTCGGGTCAGTCGGAGGGGAATGGCGCCGGACTATCCGTACGATTCGTCATGTGTCGGTGCGGTGCCTGCACGAGCGAACAACGAGTTGCATAATGCTTATCGTGCAGTTTGCTGGTCGGACGAACCGGCTATTTGGCGATTTGGGTAGGCGTATGGTTGTCTCAAACTTCAGAGCTGCAGAGAGACTGCGCTAGGTCAGTCGTGACAGGCAGGAAACGGCCAGAAGCGGACGCCCAAGGCTAACTTTTCTCAACCCAAAGCGGTCATCATCATGTTCCAGTATTATTGCGCAGATGCTCGGACTGCTCATAGGTAGGTTGATGTATGGCCAGAAGCGTTAGGCTTCAACAGAAACTTCATTCAAAGTATCTCGTTGAGGTAGCGGGAGAGGTGGTGCTTGATGACTGCCTTGTTGAAAAGCTATGGGCGTTCAACAGAGGTGACAGGTTTGAGTTGAATTCGCGCTCCTTCAGTTTTGGGCCTGTTCAAAAATACCGCTTGGAATACGTGATAACGAGAGGACCGGTTTCTGGGCATTGGCTTTACAAAGAATTTGACCCAAAGGAACTGACATTATTTTTTACGGCTAAAGACTTTGCCGGCATTTGCCATGGCTGGACCTTGTTTGACGAGTGACCACTCAGCGTTAGCTTTCTAGGAGGCAGCTTCTGGCCGATTTCAGCCTTTCGCGACCGGCTGAAACCGAACCGAAACAGTCAACTTTGATGGTTGGAGACGAGCAGAGGATTGGGGTCGGAAAAAATGCTGGTTGCCGGCATTCTACCAGCAAAAAAACCTTCGAAAACCAGCTGCATTCTTTCACGTAGATCGTAAACCTCCTTCCTTTTGAGGTTTTCAATCTTGAAACTGTCTCGACGATCTAAGTGGCAGCCGAATAACAGAAAGGTGTAACTGAATATGCGGAAAATCCGCCTAGAGAGCTCTTGGGAGGGGCTTTTGCCGATCGCGAGTTGATATAGCGCCCACTCCAGCATCCAGTAGTCATCGTGAGCCCAGATTGATTCTTCGTGTAATCGCCCTATAAACGAATAGTCGTCGTATTCCTCGCAGTCAGAAGAATTTCTAGCGATTACAGAATGAGCATCCATCGAGGTAAGTCCCTTCTCATATGTCTTGGCAGCTTCGCAGGGCAGCGAGAGTGTTCTCTAACAGCGAATAGCCTACACTACCTTCTACTATTTTCTGGCACTAAAGAAGCGTTCTCAGCGATAGCTTTTGGCCGAAACCCGCCTGTCACGAAGGGCAACCACCGACCCAACTCTGCCGGTCATAACAGGCTTCTATCGACTCATAGCTACCGGTCGCCCAAAGTGATTATCACCATCGCAGCGTTTCAATACGCCACTCCTGCGAGCCAGTTACAGCTTTTTCTCAATAGCTTCGATGGCTGCCACATACGCATCATTGCCGATCCCGACTTGGCCCCACACCTCACGTTCTTCTCCGCGTTGACGGTCATATTGTTCATCAGCATCCCAAAGCGTGAGTATTTGGTTCGGAAAGCAGTACTCGTAACGGTCGAACTCATGGGGGCCAGAATCGTCCGAGGCAGCCATCAGTGAGAACAACTCAGCCGCAGAGATAGCAAAAACATCAACCCCTTTAAACGTGAAGTTGAGTTGAGAGCTCCAGGAAACGCCTATGAACTGGACTTCATCGCTAGGGCCGTACTCAAGCTGGATTGAAGATTCGCAGAAATAATCGACGCGGCCATTGGAGCACTCCAGCTGGAATCCACTCACAGACATTGCTTCCCTTGCTGCGGTACGTGAAGCGCCAAGCCGTGCGGGGCCGATTGCTTCCAGCGGCAAAATCTCAAAAACAGGCATTCACAAATGCTTCCTGAAAATGAACAACCTAATCATTAACCTGGTGCGATTTCAACATGTTAAAGCGTCGTTCCCAAAGACCGCTTCTGGCCGATAGCTGTCACTCCTGACCCTCCACATTCGGCCAGAATCCGACATCGCCGGCGCAACCCTACATGTCTATGAAAAGGGCAGTGGGTCAGCCATTCGTCAGCAGGAAGAAAAGCCCCTCCTTGACAGGCAAATTATCTGGGCAAATACTCGCCGCAAGATTCATATAGATGACTAGATAACAAGGTGAATAAAGTCGATGAATTCTTTATCCAGTGATGCCCGACTCCCGCTGTATCAACGTCTGCGTGACCAATTGGCTGAGCAGATCGCCAATAATCGCTGGCGTCCGGGGGAGGCGATCCCTACTGAAGCGGCGCTGTCTGCGGAATACCAACTGTCCACCGGCACGGTGCGCAAAGCGATTGATGCGTTGGTCAGTGAGGGCATTCTGGAGCGTCAGCAAGGGCGAGGGACGTTCATTCGCCGGGCGCAGTTTCAATCCTCATTGTTCCGTTTCTTCCGATTCCAGACTGTTTCCGGTGAGCGCCAGGTCCCGGAAAGTCGCATCCTCTCGATCGAGCCCGTTGCCGCACCGTCGGCCGTAGCGCAAGCACTGGGGTTGCCCGCCGATGCGCCGGTCATTCGTATTGTCCGTGTGCGTCTGCTCGATGTTAAGCCGGTGCTCGCCGAAGAAATCTGGTTGCCCCGCCAGCGGTTTCAGGCGCTGCTGGAGATCGACCTCAGTCGCGAAGGGCCGCTGCTGTATCCGATCTACGAAGAAGTGTGCGGACAGGTTGTTGCATCGGCCGAAGAGACGTTGACCGCTGAATCGGTGAATGATGTGCATGCCCGATTGCTCCAGGTAGCGGTCAACAGTCCGGTGATCGTGATCGAGCGTCTGGCCCGCGATTACGCGGGGAGCCCGCTGGAATGGCGTCGCTCGCGCGGCCACGCGGAGCACTTCCGCTACAGCGTGGATATTCGCTGACGCTTGCCTGTGTAGCGGAGCGTTCTGCGGCGGCTAGATCGCCGCCCGATTTCTGTCTGTTTGCCAAAGCTGACCCTGTCGCGGTGCGGTTGGCTGTCGGCTGCCTTGCGTAACACCTATAAGGATAAGAATCATGTTCAGCTGGTATCGCCAAGTCACTCCTCGGGAGCGCAAAACGTTTTGGGCCTGCTTCGGCGGTTGGTCGCTCGACGCGTTGGAAGTACAAATGTTCGGTCTGGCGATTCCGGCGCTGATCGCCGCTTTCGCGCTGACAAAGGGCGATGCCGGATTGATCAGCGGCGTTACCCTCGTCACCTCGGCACTCGGTGGCTGGGTGGGTGGGACGTTGTCTGACCGCTATGGCCGTGTGCGCACGTTGCAGTTGATGATTGTGTGGTTCTCGTTCTTCACCTTTCTCTCGGCCTTCGTCACGGGCTTCAATCAGCTGTTGGTGGTCAAGGCGCTGCAGGGTTTCGGGATTGGCGGGGAGTGGGCGGCCGGTGCGGTGCTGATGGCCGAGACGATCAATCCGCACTATCGCGGCAAGGTCATGGGCACTGTGCAAAGTGCCTGGGCGGTGGGTTGGGGCCTGGCGGTCGGGGTGTTCACGCTGATCTATACCTGGGTGCCACAGGACATGGCCTGGCGTGTGATGTTCCTTGTCGGGTTGCTGCCGTCGTTCCTGATCATCTGGGTACGTCGTAACGTTGAGGAGCCGGACAGCTTCCAGCGTCTGCAAAAAGCCAACGCCATCCCGCAGAGTTTCTTCAAGTCGCTCGCCGGCATTTTTCGCCCGGAACTGATTCGCGTGACCCTGTTTGGCGGGCTGCTGGGACTGGGCGCGCACGGTGGCTATCACGCGGTAATGACCTGGTTGCCGACCTTCCTCAAGACCGAGCGCAATCTCTCTGTGCTGAACTCGGGCGCGTATCTGGCGGTGATCATCTTCGCCTTCTGGTGTGGTTGTGTGGCCAGCGGCTATTTGATCGATCGCATTGGCCGTCGTAAAAATATTGTGCTGTTTGCCTGGTGCTGCGTGGTCACGGTGCAGTGCTACGTATTTTTGCCGTTGACCAATACGCAGATGCTGTTCCTGGGGTTCCCGTTGGGTTTCTTTGCCGCCGGTATTCCGGCCAGTCTGGGAGCGCTTTTCAACGAACTTTACCCTGCCGATGTACGCGGCGCCGGCGTTGGCTTTTGCTACAACTTTGGCCGGGTGCTGTCCGCTGTATTTCCATTCCTGGTCGGGCACATGAGTGACTCCATGTCGCTGGGGTCGGCGATTGGTATCGATGCCGGGATCGCCTACGGCGTGGCGGTGCTTGCCGCACTGTGCCTGCCTGAAACCCGGGGCAGGGACCTTGAAGCCAATGCCACCTCCGTTTCGGCCGGTATCAACGGCAATCAACGCGCTCGGGCGTGACGATCCTAACCTTCAGTAGATAAAACCCATGTCAGATATTCGCCCCAAGTCGATCACCGGCATCGACTCCCATGCCCATGTGTTCAGCCGTGATCTGCATCTGATCGGTGCACGGCGCTACACCCCTGAGTACGACGCCACGCTTGGCCAGTACCTTGAGCATTTGCAAGCGCATGGTCTGAGTCACGGTGTATTGGTGCAACCCAGTTTCCTTGGCACCGACAATAGCTACCTGTTGGCGGCGTTGAAGCACGCGCCGCAGCAGTTGCGCGGTGTGGTGGTGCTGGAGCCAAGCGTCAGTCGTTCTACCTTGAATGACATGGCTCGACTGGGCGTGGTCGGCGTGCGCTTGAACCTGATCGGCAAGGCGTTACCTGATTTTCGTGACAGTGCCTGGCAAGGGTTTTTCAGCGATATCGCTGATCTCGACTGGCATGTCGAGTTGCACCGTGAAGTCAAGGATCTGCCGGGCCTGATCCAGCAATTGACGCCGTTCGGCGTGAAGTTGGTGATCGATCACTTTGGGCGGCCGGACGCGAATGCGGGTTTCGATCAGCCCGGGTTTGGCGAGTTGCTTGAGGCCGGATCGAAAAATCCGATCTGGATCAAGGTATCGGGAATCTATCGTTTGGGAGGTACGCCACAACAGAACATTGATTTCGCTCGAAGAGCATTACCGTTGCTGGAACAAAGCTTCGGCCTGCATCAGTTGGTATGGGGCAGTGACTGGCCGCATACGCAGCATGAGCAAAGCATCGGTTTCGCCACCGTCGTCGACCAGTTGCAAGCCTTGGAACTTTCGGCGCAAGCCAGCGACTCGCTGCTGGTGCAAACGCCTCGAAGGCTATTCGGTTTTTAGAAAGTCGAACGCTGAAACTCAGCCGTTGCAGATGCCATTCATCTCACCCACATACAAGAATTTGGGCACCAGCCCAACCGAGAACCTTTCATGACTCCCTTAGATATAGATCTGTTACTGACCGCATTGATCAGCGTACTGGTGTTGGTAGCGCTGATCGTCTCGCGCCTCAAAATGCACCCGCTGCTGGCTTTGTTGGTAGTTTCCGTCGGCGTAGGCTTTGCAACCGGTATGGAGCCAGATGGCATCGTCTCCCACTTGGTCACCGGCGCCGGCAAGACACTGGGGGCAGTGGGGGTGGTCATCGCGCTGGGGGCGATGCTCGGCAAAATTCTTGCTGACGCCGGCGTCACCGAGCAGATTGCTGCGGTCATCCTCAAGCGCACAACGGATCGGATGATTCCGTGGGCGATGATGATGGTCGCGTTTGTGATTGGCATACCGATGTTTTTCGAGGTCGGCCTGGTGATCATGCTGCCGCTGATCTTCAGCGTGGCGCGCAAGCTGGAAAGTCAGGCGCGCTTCAAGGGTTCAGCGTATGTCTATGTGGGCGTTCCGGTGATTGCCGCACTGGCCGCCATGCACGGCATGGTTCCGCCGCACCCTGGCCCGTTGACGGCCATCGCCGCGCTGAAAACCTCGGTCGGGCCGACCATGCTCTATGGTTTCCTGGCGGCTATTCCGGCCATGATTTTAGGCGGCCCACTGTATGGCGCATTCATTTCCCCGCGCATGAGCACTCGGCCCGATCAGGTGTTGCTGGATCAGTTCACCCTGGCTGAAAAAGCCGACGATAAACCAAGCCCCAGCGTATACCTTGGCGTACTGGCAGCCTTGCTGCCGGCGATCCTGATGCTGATCCATGCCGTCGCCGAGATGGTATTGGCCAAGGACAATGCGCTGCTGAAAATGGCCGGTTTCCTCGGCAATCCGCTGATAGCGATGCTGCTGGGCGTGCTGTTCGCCGGGGCCAGTCTGGTACTCGCGCGCGGCGGCGATGCGGGGCAATTGCGAGAGTCGCTGGGCAAGAGCCTCAAGCCAATCGCCTCGATCATCATGATCATTGCCGGCGGCGGTGCCTTTCAGGAACTGCTGACCAGCGCCAAGGTGGGCGATGCGATTGTGCACCTGACTCAGCAGTCGGCATTCCCTCCGCTGATCCTCGGTTGGTTGATCGCCATGTTGCTTTCGGTGTCTACCGGTTCCGCCACGGTAGGTATCGTGGGGGCTGCCGGCTTGCTGGCGCCGCTTGCCGGTGCTGATCCCAGCCTCAACCTGCCGCTGCTGGCCTTGTCCATTGGTTGCGGCTCGTTGTTCTTCAACTACGCCAACCATGCAGGTTTCTGGATGGTGAAGGAATCCTTCGGCATGACGATGGGCGAAGCCACCAAGACTATTTCGGTGGTGCAATCGATCGTCGCCGTGGTCGGTTTGATTGTGGTGTTGCTGTTGAACGTGGTCGTGTAATGACCTGAGGCGGCGTCCAATCAGGACGCCGCCATCTGTGAAACCCCTTATTGGCCGTCGATCAGGCGCGGCAGTTGCAGCGGATTGGACTCGCGCAGTGACTCACCGATCGCTTTTGGCCGGTTGCTGCCCTTTGGGGCAAACCGCATTCGGCCAATAGATGCTACTCGCAATCGACTCGGCCCCTTGCTTCCAGCAGCCAGTCAAATCGCAGATATAAGTCTGTAACCAGCAGTTGGCTCGATATGGCACGAGCCGGGTTGACGGGGGGGTAGGTGAACCAGAACTGGTTATTCACCATATGGGCTGGCCATCGCTAGCCACTATCGGTGACTCGAGTCCGCCCCTTTCGATTCGACTGAGGTAACGGTAGTGGCTGCAGCCAATTCGTCATGGCTTGACGAAATGATGACGGCAGAAAGCTATTATTGTTAAGTTTTCCAACCCCAAGCCGATAATCGCCAGGAGGCACGACTCGCACCCCGGAGTGGAGAAATCCGAATGTTGTCCAGCAGATCCAAGTCGTCAGAAGGTTCCCGAGACGAGCGCTTCGACGGCCTGCTCCATATGGTCAGGCGGCAGTTCGGTGTCGTGGCCGTCCTGCTGACAACCGGCGCCCGGGATCTCCAGCGCTTTTGCGCTGGCGCCGGCCCGATTGTGCGCGACACACTGCCAGATCTCCACATGCCGCTTCCCTCCAATGCCAATGCACATACATTGCTGCTTGTGCCCGATATCAGCCGCGACGAACATCTGCGCAATCACCAGCTGACAAAAACGTTTCCCGCGCTGCGCTTTCTCGCCGTCTGCCCCCTACAGGCTCCAGATGGAGCGCAGCTCGGCCTGCTTTATCTGCTTCACGACCAACCCCGCGAGCTGGATTCCGAGCAACAAAAAGGTTTGCAGGAGTTCGCTCAATTGGCGGCAGGGGCGCTTCTGCTAAAGGAGTCGGATCGAGCAGAGTTTGAGCTTCCGAGCGAAAGCGAGCGACGCAAGACGCTGGCCATCGCCACCAGCGGCACTGGTGTCTGGGACCGAAACATGATCACCGGCAAAGTCAACTATTCCGATAGTTGGAAGGCCATGCTGGGGTACACCAACAACGAGGTCGGCGACGACGTCGCGGAAGCGTACACCCGCATCCATCCCGCCGACTTCGCCTACGTGCTGGCTGTCTACCAGGAGGCCATCGACGGGCGCACCGAGATTTTCGAAGTAGAACACCGACTACGCTGCCGGGACGGCAGTTACAAGTGGGTCTGCAGTCGCGGCAAGGTGGTGGAATATGACGGCGCCGGCAACCCCGTGCGCATGGTCGGAGCCACCACCGACGTCACTGCCATGTACGCTCTGTCAGAACAGATACAGCTGAACGCCGCGCTGCTGACCGACCTGACCAACGAAATCCCCGGCATGGTTTTCCAGAGTCTGCGGCAGTTGCATGGACAGTACAGCTTTTCCTTCGTCAGCATCGGGGCCCGCGACATTTACGGAGTGACGCCGGAGCAACTGATGCAGGATGCCGACATGCTGCACCAGATCATCCATCCGGACGATCTGGCTGCTTACCTCGGCTCCCTGGAGGCGTCTGCGAAGGATCTCAATCCCTGGAGCCTAGAATACCGGGTACTGCTGCCCGGTGGGAGCGCCGCTTGGCGTCAGGGGGCTGCGCGTCCCAGGGCACTGGCGGACGGCAGTGTGCTGTGGCACGGCATCATCACCGATGTCACCGAGCGCAAGCTAATCGAAGCAGAACTGCAGGTGCTCGCCAGCACGGATTATCTGACGCAACTCTCCAATCGTCGCCATTTCATGAAGCACCTCGAAAGCGAGTTGGCGCGGGTACAGCGCTCTGCCAGCTATCCCGCGGTAATCCTGATGTTCGACCTTGATCACTTCAAAGCCATTAATGATCGATGGGGCCATTCGGTAGGTGATCTCGCGCTGCAGCACTTCTCGGCCATTCTCTGCGCACAGCTGCGCAGAACTGATGCCGCCGGTCGCATGGGCGGCGAAGAGTTCGCAGTGGTGTTGAGCAATGCTTCCGTCGACGAAGCCAAAATCTTCGCCCAACGAGTCCAGGATGAGCTGGCCAGTGCGCCGCTAGACCACGGAGACGAACGTCTGACACTGGCGGTCAGCGTAGGTATCGCCGCCCTCGATTCAGCCGATGTCAGCGCTGAGGCCAGCCTGTCGCGCAGCGATAAGGCGCTCTATTGTGCAAAGCGTGCCGGGCGCAACCGCATCGAATGTTATTGAAAGGTCGGGCGGGGTTCAGACCTCAAAAAAGCGACATAGCAAGACGTATCGAGCCTCCGCCGCCCGGCCTGCATAGTTACGATGCCCATCATTTCAGCATGATCGAAAAAACATCAAGTTTGAAGCGTTCCAGCGATCGTCTGCCTGGCCGAAAGCAGCCCGTTGAAGATGGCCCATACTTTTGAGTGTCGAGATCGAAACAGTGAGGTGGGAAGGGTAGGGTTGCGGAAATGACTGAAAAGATGCGGAAGACATCCAGAAAAAGATGAGCAAAATTTCCGAATGTCAGAAACGACAAAGCCCTGAATAATCAGGGCTTTGTCGTATCAAATATGGCGGAGGCGATGGGATTCGAACTCATGGACCTGTTACAGTCGACGGTTTTCAAGACCGCTACGGAAAGCCGCTGAATACGCGGTCTCAGACGCTTTTTCGTTCCAATACTTTTGTCTTGTAGCACCTCTGCAGACCGCATTCTACAAGGGGCGCGATTTGAGTTATGGAACGCTTTTTTTGCCTATTTTGATGGTTTCGCGATGGCACCAACGCGACGGTAAACCCGCTCGGTAATGTCACCTTTCGTGTGCCCGAGCAGCAGGCTGGCGTCACCCACATCACTGATCTCCGATGCCGCCTTCGGTCGAATGTCCCGGAACTGGAATTCACCGATCCTCTTTGCCAGCAGCTCGTCTCCCTGTTCAAGAGCTTCCAGCTTTGCCTTCTCCCGCGCGGCATCCCACCGCTTCCTTAGCATCGTTGCCGTCATCCGTTTACCGCTCCTGTTGATGATCAGGTAGCTCGAAACGTGTGCAGCGTTTCGCTCTGTGATCGCCGCGATCAGAATGCCCAGGCTGTTCGCCTCTCCGGCGGTCGTCATCTGAATGCGCAGCTTCTTGTGCGTCTTGTTCTGCTGAACAGTCAAATATCCGCCCTCAACATCATCCTTCCGCATAACCAGCACATCTGCCGGCCTTTGCCCGGTCAGATAGGCCAGGTCCATCGCTTCCTTCAGCTCCTGAGCTGCCTGCTTGTACACCGCCTCCCAAACCACATCATTCGCGTAATAGTCCCTCGGCGTCTCCTTGTTCTTGCGCACACCTTGGCAGGGATTTTCTTTTGTCGTCAGCCCCCATTCCCGGGCGATGTTGAAAATGTGGGAGAGGGTAGCGATCTCACGGTTTGCCCGGACCTTTGCTGATCGCGCGTCTCGGTAGCCAGCAATCGTTGCTGGCGTGATCGAGTCGATCGGGGCGCTATCGAACATCGGCGGAAGCTGCTTGATCTCCGCCAGGTTGTCCTTCTGCGTGCGCGGCGCTTTCTTTGGCACCACATCACGAATGTACCGGTCGAAGATTCCCTTCATAGTGCGCAGGTCGAGGGGCTTTTCCTTGGCTTCGAGTTCAGCCCACTTCAGCCTGGCCTTGTCGATATCCTTGCCCAGAGGGATGTCATTGCCGAGTAGGTCGCGGTAGTAATACGCGGTCCAGGTACTACCGTTTTTCCGCTTCCGTGAGCGCTTGTACATCCGAGGGGGAAGGTGCTGGTGCTCGGTCTTGCGGGGGCGCATATCAGTTCACTCGCGAAAAATCTGGCGTCCATGCCGGCGCGACCGGCGGCGGGTTCGGATCGGCGATGGTGGGGCTGATCATGCCCAGCTTCATGCGGGCGTACATCCGCCCCACCAGCGGGCGCTTACCGCGGCTTTCGACAAACACCCACTGGCGATCAATCAGCCAGCGGCGCTGGTACGCGCGGGCTTTGTAGCCGGTGAGTTCGGCCAGCTCCTCGTCGGAGAGAATTTCAGTTTCCATGGTGATGCTCCATGCCGCGCGTGGTGGCAGAAGTTGCTTGCTATTGGATGGTTGCGCTTGGTCTACAGTTGATCGATGCGCAATTGATGCGGAGTAAACGAATGTTCAACAAGTATCCGGAGCAGAAGCAAAGCCGGACGGCGCTGGCTGTGCTCGGTGCCGCATTCCTGGCGCTGGGAATATTTCTGATCGCCGTCGATGCAGTTGGAGGTTTTATTTTTGTCGTCGCTGGAAGCGGCCTTGTCTTGATGACGTGCGGGGCAGGCGAGCGAACATTCGCGAGAGTGTTGCGAGTCCTGAATTGGTTTTGAGTGATTAACCGCGGCTTGGCCTTACGCCGGCAGGCTTTGTGGTTAAATGAGATGTTTTCTTAAGGAGAGGCATCTATGAAAAAGGCATTTCAAAACTCGTTGTTCTTATCCGGTCTGCCGCTGACCGTCTGTGGCGTTGCGATTACTGCCCCGGGTCTTTGGATTCCGGGGCTGGTGCTGATGGTTGCAGGCTTGGCTACGAAAAAAAGAGTCTGACTTCATCGCCACGGCCCTCTGTATATCAGGTAGGCCATGTAGAGCGGGGCGAAGATCATGGCGTCACCTCCGAGGCTTCTGGCATATCCTCGAACTTGTAAGTCTTGATGACGCGCTCTTCGAACCCGGATACCTTGATGAACTTTGCCTCTTGCACCCAGGGGTAGGCGTCTGGTTCGCCGTGCTTGCCGCCGCCGCTCATCTCACAAAAGGCGAGGGCGCGGCCATCGGGCAGGATGAAGGCTTTCACATCGACCTCGTAGTTACGCTCCCAACTGTAGTGGCACCAAGAAGGGATGCCGCGAACTACTTCAGCCTCATAACGCACTTCGTTGATGGCGTCGTCATGCTCGTTTTCCTCGAACATGGTGTCGAGTAGTTCGCCCGGTGCGGCGGACAGAAAAGCATTGTCGATGTTGCTGTCCTGCCCATCATCATCGGTAAACGTGTAGGCGTAGCCGAACTCAAGCCCCTTGCGCATGACCAGCAGCTTTGCCATCTGGCTTGCAGTGAGCGTGTTCAGTGAGTGGTGAATGTTTGCATCAAGCATAGGAGTTCCTTGCCGCTATAGCGGCTATCAAATTCACATGAGGGAGAGGTATCGTTGCCGCCATTAAAAAATGGAGGTGGGAAGTGGTCGTTCACGGAGTCGAGTATCGGTTTTGCTGCGCTTCAAGCGTTGTTGAAGGACACGATGGCCTTGCGCTTGAATGCTGGAGAGGTAACAACGGGCTGTTATTTGAGATCTTTCGAAATGACGAGACACTCCGCTTTGAAGTGACCCTGTTCGTAGAGAATGTACCGCTTGAGCTACTTGAGTACGCCGTACCAATCGCCCGAGAACGCTTAGGGGATTTTGTTCCTTATTCCTGACACTTCGTCCTTGCCGCTATAGCGGCTGAGTCTAGGTGAGATGATTTCGTGGTTTTAATAAGGTAAGCGGTTGATTATATGGTAATTATTTTGGTTTCTACGGGATGTTCTAAATGTTGGGTTTTCGCTTAGCGTTAGGCGTTGTCGCCTTCTTAGCCGGACTTGTACTAGCCGTAATTGCTGCTTTTGAAGGCCGCTTTCTAGGGGGAGCAGGCTTCCTTGCTGCTGGGATTGCATTGGCGGTCACAGTTGTCTTCTGGGAGCTATGGATGAGTCCAGGTTATTGGATAGCTCCTGTGTGCGCGACAGCGTTAACATTTTTCTCTATTGGTGATGTGCTTACCTCGAGTCATGCGGTTAATTTCAACGAAATCGAAGCACAAAATGACTTTCTGAGCCTGATTATAAATTTGCAGGGTGGGTTATCACCCATGAACCTTCGCGAGAAGAGATTGGTTGAAGCGGCCTTCAAAGTTTGCGTATTGCAAGGCATTCAGGACCAGCAGGAGCTCGTAATCGGAGCCCAGAAAGCTATCTACTTCGGGTCAGCGATGACACTAGTGGATGGAGTCAATTCGGCATTGACTAGTGAGCACCCATCACGTTGTCTTGACTATTATCGAGAGTTAAGAAAAACCAAACCCCAGATCTTTGTGAATTTTGAAAGAAACCATCCTTGGCTTTTGGCGAACTGAGGGCCAGTAACGGTGCGCCAATTTTTTCGGCTGTCCTATGCCGAGGCATGCCCGGGCGGAGGAGAGTGGAGGGTGGCTGTTGCCACAACTAATTACGTAACGCGTCTTTTGTTTGTTTTTAATCGGAGTAACATCGTCGGTCGCCGGTAAAACCGGCTCGCTGATAGGCGGAAAACGATGATGTTTCGACTTCTCGAAGAGCTGCTGTTACAACTTGTGATTGACCAGTTGGTAACCCTTTTTGCTCGACTCATCGAATGGCTCAACACATTGCCTTGGCAATCTTAGCTAACGTGATTACGCCGCACCGGCATGGCCCTCGATGCAGGCCATGGTTGGTTTTCTCATTAGTTGGTAGCGGTTAGCGCGAGTGCTTCTTCCCCGCCGCGTGCGATGCCGGCGTGCAGATCTACCCTGCGGCCGACAAGCATTCCCGCGATTTGCGCGTTCAGGTCGATGTCGATATCGCGCGCTTTGCGGGTTTTGCCTACGCCTTTGTTTGCGAGGTACTCGGTGATCAGCGCCTTGTCTTGCGCTTCGACGGCGATAATGTCGCGGCCGTCGCTTGCTCCCGGGATATCGTCTTCGCCTTTTGGAACAAGGGCGCTCAGCTTTCCGTGAACCTCGTTAACCCATGCCAGGGCAAAGTGGTCGCCTGCTGTTTCGGCTGAGTACGAGCTGTGGTGCACGCCTGCACGCACCGAAGCGACGTATTGCTTGCGGGCAAATTTCAGCTTTGTCAGCAGCGCCTCGAACGCATACAGCGCGATGTGCTGGGCAATGTCACCCCCACGAAGGAAGTGCGCGCAATGATTCGATCGTTTTCGCTGCAGTACTGCCGACCGTACAAAGAGGTGCACCCGAATACGTTGGCAACCGCTCCGGCCAAGCTGCGCTCCCATACGGGCGTTCGGCCCGTATGAATTGCGACTCGACCTCACCAACGTCGCTCAGCTTCACATCCATTTCAGTCAGCCGTTACTCGCGCATCAGTGCTTGGGCCTGGCGCAACGCCGTTGCGGCTTCGTTCTCGTCGATCTGTTGTGCGGACACAGGGGATCCTCGCCGGGTATATTCGCCGGTCAAATGACAAGGTGAGTGGGGAAAGGATGCTGAATGAATGCGGTAAGGCGCTGTTCAAACCTTGGTTGTCAGTGCCGAATGTCGTACTTGTCCTAGCGGTGATCTTTACAGTTTCGCTGCTTAATCTAACAAGTAGCGAGTTAGCGAGTTGGGTCCAGTCGGTTGGCTCAATTGCCGCTATATGGGGGGCATTTTCAATAAGTAATCGACAGACAAAAATTCAAGAAGCGCAACGTATTGCTGAGGAGGTTCAGAAAAAAGGGCGATTAAGAGGAATATTGATCTATTTGGCGGATAAGCATTTAGTGAAAACTAAGCTGCTCAAAGATGCCGTGCAGCAAGAGTATTTTGGTAGTGATACTATTGGCCCATATCTTGAGGCTAAATTCCACCTGGAGTGGCCGAGTCACTTGGAAGCCCTTAAAGCTATTGATATCAATGGGCTTGAGCCATTGGAGGTTGGCGTGGTAATTGATATGCAAGTTGCTACGCAGTTCGCATTGGATGTTTGTAATCGGTTGGGTAAGGATTGGGAGCCGGCGGGTGATAGGGAAGAAAGTGATATTGAACGTTTAATGCACTTTCGTAAAGAAGCTAAGGCTAACTTTCGATACCTGCTGGATGAGGCTGCACGCAGCCAATCAATTGTTTGAGTGGACTCCCAAGAAGCTCGTGTGCCACCATCGGCTAGCGTGATTCGTAGAAGTGGGGTATTTGTGTTCGGCCCGGCATGAAGCCGGCCAAGGAGCGGTAATGTTTGCGAAAATTATTCTGGGCATACTGATCGGTTTTTTAGGCGGTGTCGTTGAAGATCGAGGGCCATCTTGGAGAAGAAAAACTGAGATTATTTCGGAGGTTCTACTTTTCTTTATTGGTCTCGCGTTTTTAATTTCTTCCTTCATGTTCGGCGCACTTTATGGCGCCATGGCGATAGCCGAAATTACTGCTGGTGTTTATGCATACCAGAAAGTTTTCCGTTCACAAAAAGCAAGCTCGTAATTTCTCCAACTGGGCGCGGCCCTCCGTGACCGGTGGTACCAGCTTGGTTTTGGTTGGGATATTACGGATGGCCGACAAAGAGAGTAATACTGATGGGCGTCAAAAAAACCAATAAAAGTCAGTTTGATTTTTTAGTTAACGTAGGGCTTGCAATTATTTTTGTACTTCTTGGTTCGCTTCTGTATTTTTATTTCAATGTATTTGATGGCGGAGTATCGAAGAAGCCAGATAGTTGGTCAGCGTTTGGTTCTTTTTTTGGTGGTGTTTTTGGCCCTGTAATTTCACTGGTTACACTATTTGCATTATTGCGCACAATTCAGCTTCAAAAGGAGTTGCTAGTCACACAATCAACTGAATTCGATGCGCTCTCATCTTTGCAATCTGAGCAGTTACGCGAGGCAAAGCTATCCGACTACAAGACACATCAATTGCAGCTTCTTCATCAGCAAACCACAATGCTTGAGCAAATGCAGGATCGATATCAGCAGGAGGCTGAGCGAATTTTTTTGCACACAACTGAATTTCACGGGACGAAGGCTGCTGCACTCCAGGATATGGATAATGCAATAGTTGACAGTGAATATAAAGTTAAGCGATTGATAAAGCTCTCGATCAAAGTTTCGTTAACTACATACGAAACAATCGAGCAAATCAGGGGTGATGTATCAGAAGGGCTGAAATCCATCGATCCATTATTTGTGGAAAGTGATATTCCCAACGAGTAGATTTGTTTAATTAGGAGTGGGTTAAGTCTGTCTGCCGACCTCAGTTATGGCAAACGCTTCTAGCTGCCGCGACCACTTTTCCTTAATTACAATTTCCGGTCGCGACATGCTGGCGAAGCGCGCTGATTCTTCAGCTGGCGCGCCGGCCAGATTGATGATGAACGTCGACACCGTCTCCTGCCATTCCTCGAAGCCGTGACGCTCGCCGAGAATCTGAAGTGCGTCATCAAGCGCTTTCGAAACAATCAGCGAACGCTTTTCGGCGCCGATCCGCTCGAGCAACGCCTTCTCCTTGGCTCGCTTGTCCTTCTGCAATTGCGCATTGCTCTTGGCCATGGCCCACCTCTTCAATTCCGCTGGCCGGCAAGTCCAGCCAGGTCTGTAGGCGGCGCTGGTGCACCCTGTTGATAGTTCGTCTCACGCTGCTACCTTCATCTGATGCCAAGCGCCGCACTTCTGGTGCTGGTAATTTGGTTTGGGTTGGGCTATTACAGTGACAGGCATAGAGCCGAGACAGGGGCAATTGTGGATAAAATTGACTTGGGCGGTCTGGAGCCTGATTTGGAGCCAGTCGCTGAAAAGTTACATCGTCTGGCTCGCATGGGGATCAGTGCGCTACCAGTGGTCGGCGCCCCGCTTATGGAGATATTCAACTCTGTTCTCGAATCGCCTTTGAATAGGCGTCGAACGGAAACCATGATTCAGATAGGTGAGGTAATAAATAATTTGATCGAAAAGCACGTATTGACTGAGGAAGATCTGCAGGAAAACGAGGCCTTTATCAGTACGGTTTCTGAGGTATGCGCCATTTCGCTGCGGAACCACCAATCTGAAAAACTTGAAGCGCTACGGAACGCGGTAAAAAACTCTGCCCTGCCCAGTTGTCCGTCTGATGATCACCGTCAGATGTTTCTAAATTTCGTTGACGTGTGCACCGTTACCCACATCAAAATTTTGCACGTTTTCGATGACCCGCAAGAATGGATTACCTCTCGAAATATGACGCCGCCTGGGTGGAGCATGGGTGCGATTTCCACCGTTTTGGAGTTTGCATTGCCCGAATTAAAAGGCCACGCCGAAACCTACACCGTTATTTGGAAAGATCTATTCCAGCGTGGACTGCTCACGACCGATGGTCTCAATACGACCATGAGTAGGGACGGCATGATCGCTGGAAGAACAACCAAACTCGGGGCCGAACTCATCAAGTTTTTAAGCTAGCGACCCAGTCTCCGAAGTGTCGAAATTCTTGTTTTCGCTAAGCCAACTTCAATTTCCGCGACACGTTCTCGGGCATCACGTATTCGTGGTGCGGATAACTCAAGCAAACCAACCAGCGCTTTGTCGGCTATTAATGTCATATTCATCGTACTGTTATGCAAACCTTGCAGTGAATCAAAGTTTAGCCTATGGCACACATCCCAGCATAGCCTGCTCGATGCTGGCATGGCCTTGTGTCGCAGCTCCTTTCCCGCGACAGCTAGGCGCTTTGCACTGCTCTGGCCGAACATTCCTATGCTAATTTGGTCGTGGCAATTATCTCGTTGCAATTTTCAACTATGTTACTGATACACTGATCTAAACCTTCCAATAGGTGGCGCTAGCCCAAAGGAATGAGATGGAAATCAAAGATTTTTGCGTAGCGCATAATATAGATTTGAGTGGATGCGCTGTGTCTCTCGGAGGCGGTGCCTTTACACTAGTCGAGTTGGAAACATCGCCTGTTGAGTTTTTGACCTTGGCTGAAGAAGATTTTCAACGTGGTGGTCTGTCTGCGCTCGTAAATGCAACGACAAATGCCAAACGCGCGGTTGTGAGTCAGATGGATCAACTTTTAATTTCTTTCGGCTACAAATCGACTAGTTTTGAAGTTCCACGCAAACTAGAAAAGTTGCAGGCGCTCGGGCTGTTGGCCCCAAGACTGTTACGAAAAGTTGTCAAGATGCGAAACATTCTTGAGCACGAGTATAAAAAGCCATCGCTTGCCGCGGTAGAGGAGGTACTTGATATTGCGAGTCTGTACTTGTTTTCATCCTCCGCGATGTTTATCCCTTTTGATGATGTATTGGAATTCTCTCTCTATAAGGCGTCAAATAAGAACAGCCCAATTAAGCAGGTAAGTGTTGGATTGGCGCGAGAGGCAGGACGAGTCTTTTATACTGCATATGTTTACGAGGGGGACGCTGCCCATAGTTCCTGTGTCGGCAAATGCGAGATACCCTCAGGTCATCCTCTCTTTGATCCAATGGTAAAAATATCCGCCTCGATGATGCAGAAATATAAGGTGGATCAGGCGTTCAGGGACTTCGAAACGGTATACGCGACAATGTGACTCCGTCGTAGATGTTGCTTTCTGGCGACTATCATTTGACTCTGATTGAACTTTCGCCACGCTCTAAATGCGCCCATGTTGGTTCAGGCAGCAGTTCCTGTTCCGCATCTTCCCCAGCGTCGATGCGCTTGTGTACCGCATCGTTGTGGTCCCGAATTTCCTTGAGCTTAATGGCGATGGTTTTCTTGTCTGGGGTGATCACGCTCTTCAGCGTGACGAACTCATCAGGCACTGCTTGCTCGTTGTCGACGATGACCTTTTCGGGCGAGCGCGCGAGTGTGATGGTGAACAGTGGTCGTTTGATGGACTTGATGTCAGCGGCCTCCATGTTCCGGCGCAGGTAATCGCTGAGTTGGCCAACAGTGTTTTTTTTGATGCGCTTGAGCTCGATCAAGCGATCAACCTCCTTGAAGATGGCGTCAATGTCACTTTCAATGTTCCGGCGCAGCATGACGACGTTGTCGGCCTTCACTTCGAACTCGCCCTTGATGCCGTCCATTATGTCTTGGATGGCCTGGCGCAGTCCTTCGTCGTCGCTGTCAGCCAAAGCTGCGAGCTCGGCCATCTGCATATTCAGTTTGTAGAGATCGGTCATGCTGCGCCCTCCAAGGCATCTTCAAGATCTGCTTTACGGGCGTCTTTGGCGCGCGTGAATTTGAGTTTGTGAGCAGCGCACTCTGGTTCGGTTTTGCGCAAGTCCAGCTTCCGCATCGCCGATTTGTAAAGCTGCTCCAACTCGTTGAGTGATTGCGCGGTGCCGATCAAGTGGAGTGTTTCAGCCAGCCATTCGCGATATTCAGCTGCCAGACGCTCCTTCGCTTCGATCTTGTCCTCGGCGCGCTCGATTTCGGCTTCACCCAGGCGTTCGTTGACGTAGTGAATGTCGTCGTAAAGACCGAGGCGAACGTCGGCGGAGAAGCCGAGCTGGCTCAGGCACTTGCCGATCGCATCTGTAAGAGATTTTTTTGGGGCGTCGAAGTCAGTACTGATGCCAAACGGGTTCTGTGTGATGAAAGGCGTGTGTCCATAGTGCGTGATCGTCTTGCGTTCGCCGTCGCCGCCGAGGTACCACAGCGCGACTTTGAGGGTGTGAACCTGGGCGCTGGCCAAAACTGCTCCATCCTTGCTCAGCAGCGGTCCGCCGATATCGAAGCGCTCTTCGGTCACGTCATACCCCCAGCCGGTACCGCAAGGCCCGAACTGCTGGTGGCACGCTTAGCCAGGTATTGGGCGTTCACCGCGGTACCTGTAAAACCGCCGGGGCCGGTGTATTCCTTGGTGAACTTGGGGTCGGTCTTTCCGACCTCTTCCCAGAGGGCGAGGTTTGGTGCAGGCATGACGATCTCCCGCCGCGCGTGTGCGCGGCTTTGAAAGATGGGGTTTATTGAGTGATGCGGTCGGCGAGAGCGCTGAGCAGCATCAGGAAGGTGAAAACGCCGAGGGAGGAGAACGCGCCGCGCCAGATGATCAGGCGGCGCGCCCATTGACGACCGGTCACGGCCGAACTCTCACCGCAATCCGCTTGCCCTTCATCGTCGGCGCCAGGAGCTGCGGCAGATTGGCGACCAGATCCTCGCGCTTGCAGCCGATCACCTCGTTGAAGGGACGGCCGAAGCCGAGCAGGGCGATCTTGTTTTCGATGTCCTCCAATTGCTCGTCGATCAGCGATTTAACTGGTGCCGTACTCATGTGTCCTCCTTGCGCCGATGACAGGTGTCACGCAGGCGTTTGCAGTAGTGGTTGAACTTGTCAGTGGTGATTGCGCCGTCAGTGAAGAGGCGGGTGATCAGCGCCTGAACCAGCAGACTGATGTCTTCTTCGTCGGCGGGCGCCGACACACCATCAAGGGCTTGGTCGATCAGGATGTGCGCGCTCAAAACCCACACTCCTGTTCGACGCGATCACATTCGCGCTTGGCGTCTCGGAATTCGTTGGCGTGCACTACGACCAGGTCGTTGGCGAGCGACCGAATGATCTGCGGATCACCGCCAACTGCCTCTACGGCCCACTTTTGCAGAATCCCGCCGTCTTTCCGCCTGATCAGTTCGATCAAAATCTTCTCGATGTACCGATCGGGATCCGGATTTGCGGCCATGTGATCCGCCAACGCCTCCGGCAGATGGTCAGCGTTGAATAGAACCTTGCTTCGCCCAACCGGGTTGGGCGCCTCGACGTGGCGCCGATAAAGCAAATCGTCGACCGACTCGGTCAGCCATTCCTGACCTGCCTCCGTATCGAGAAAGTCGTCTTCCGGGATGTGCTTGCGCAAAGCTGACATGGGCGCCTCCAGAGTGGCGGGTGTTGATCCAACAAAACTCGGATGCACTCATCCACTCCGCTGGTTGCCGTTTGGCGCGGAGGGGAGTGCATTCGGGATTGGTCGGGTGAAGGGTGGGGATGCCGCTTACGGCGGCAAGTCGACCTGCGGGGTCTAGAAGTCCGTGATTACGTTAATGCTTGCCAGCTTTTGGCCCTCACCAGCCGCGGTGATTTCCAGCCGGGCTTTGTGATTTGCATCTCTGCTCATATTGGCGAAAAACATGTCAGCCGAATCCGGTTCAAATATTCGAATCCCTTGACCCTTTTCCAAAACTTCAGAGTCCTCACACAGAACCAGGAGCTGCAGTTCTGGATCAAGCTTTTGAAGCTGCGCGATCATGTCCTTAACTTTCATAGTTGATTCCTAAATTAAAGTCGGGGGAGTAGCAGAGACAAATGTAGCCGTATTGTTCGATCGCATCGGGGTGTGATCTGACCGGGGCTCAACCGGCATTGAGCGGATGGGGCAGCCCTGAAGACTACCTGATGGCACATCCGCCGCACGAGGCTTGGCCTCAGATCACACCCCGATGCGCTCTCATAGAGAGGATCGGGCAGTTAACGCCAGGCTGTCGTGGCGCTGGTTGTTTAGCCCGTAGCGCTGAAGGTTGGTAGCATCGAACTCCTTTTCGGAGCACGCAATTGCTATGCATCAGGTTGTTGAAAGGGCGTTGAACGTGATCGCAGCAGAAAGCAGCGAGCCCCAATACACTGAAGCGTTCAGCGCTGCGCGGGCAGTCGTCCTTGAGTTTGGTGAGGAAAATCTGGCTGACCGGCTTTTTGCCGATATTCCCGATTCAATCTCTTTCATGCAGGTGGCCCGGCTCTTCGACTTTCTTGCCTGGCAGACGGAGGACAACGGGTCAGCGATGACTCGCGCTATTGAGCGTTGGCTGCTAGAAGGCACCAATCTGCGCAAGGTTCAGATCGCTCTCAATCTCGAGATCTACCCGTTTCCGGATGAGCGCGAGATGTATCGAGTGCTGTCTGATGTGGCTGCGTCACTCCCGGAGATGGCTGATAGATGCCAGCAGATAATCAGCTCTCGGAAAAGCTTGTAGCACCTAGTCCACATCCCAAAGCCCGCTCTTAGAACGAGCTTCGTAACTTTTCAAAGGCGTGTAGGTCGCGATCTTCCTGAGCGACTTGAGATGCATCAACCATCGCGCGGTAAGCATCTGGGTCATCGATGGGTTTGTAGTCGACGTCACTGATCACCCGCTCGGTTTCAACCAGTTGGTACCGGCGCCCATTCAGTTCCAGCATCAGGCCCGAGATTGTCCCAATCTTCCGGGAAAGCCCCAAGGTCAGCCGCACCCCATCCGCGTTAGAGTAGATCTTGCCGTCGTAGGGAAAGGAGGCGCCGCGTGGTTCGTCACTTTCGAAGTTGAAGATCGACCGGCTGATAGTGCCCAGCAGCTTTCCGTTTTCGACCTGAACGACGTCATAGGTAGATGCTCCGCGATACTGGCCAGGCGAGTTCTGCAGCTCCTCGACAGCGTGCCAGTAGCTACATCACTTAGCTCAAGGAAAATGGTCGACTGGTGCTGTCGCCCAACGGCAAGCAGGTGGACGTACAGGCCACCGAAGCGCTGATCCGCGAGACCGCCGACCCGAGCAAGGCTGCCGTCGCTGCCCGCCACCAACAGGGGCGGCTTCAGCGTGATGTGTACAGCCAAGTCTCAGCCCAATCCGAACCGACTAACATGGCTGCGCCGCCGCCCGTTGAATCCACAGCCGATAGCGGTCGTTCGTGAATGACAACAAACAGCCAAAATCTTTGCATCACAACAGTACGGAAATGACTCAAAAAGCTCATCCTAAAAAACAACAAAAAGAGAGAGGTGCTTTTGGCTTTTTCAGCGTCTCGCAGACAGCTGTTGCGGCGCCAAAAATGCATCGTGGAAATAATTGCGAAACGCGTGCATTGCCGGGCTGAACTCCTGTTCACGGTGCCACGCCAGGCCGACGCTCATTGGAGTGACCTTATCGGTGATTGTCAGGGTTTCGATGCGTTTGCCTTCCAGTGACCAAGGGCGGTGTACCAGGTCCGAAAGGATCGCCACGCCGCTGCCATTGGCGACCATGCTGCGCACTGCCTCCACTGAGCTGGTGCGCACCCGCACGTTCGGCTGCTGGTGCGCGTTTTCCCAGTAGCGCATGGCGCTTTGTTCGGCCTCGTCGACGGTCAGCAGAATGAACGGCTCCTTTGCCACATCGGCAAGGCTGACCGCCGAACGCTCGCACAATGGGTGGTGGCTTGGCAGCCATAACCGGCGCTCAGAGTTGAAGAGTGTCTCGGAGACGATGTCCGGATGGGTGAGGTTGGCGGTGAGCACCACGGCCATGTCGAACCGGCCTTCGAGCAGGCCTTGTTCGATGGCTTGCCGTTCCTGTTCGTGGACTTCGATGGTCACGTCGGGATGCCAGTGCTCCAGTCGCTGCAAATGGTGCGGCAGGAAGTAGCCGAACACGGTATAGCTCGCCGCGAGACGCAACACCCCGCTGGCGCGGATGTCCGGCAACGGACTGTTCAACGCGTCATCGACACTGCGCAAAATCACATAAGCCCGATTCAGAAAGTGCCGCCCGGCATCGGTCAGGCTCATGCCCTGCGCCGAGCGCTGGAAGAGCAGGGTGCCGAGTATACCTTCCAGTTCCTTGATCGCCGTGGTTACCGCCGACTGCGAAATATTCAAGTGAATCGCGGCCTGGGAGATCTGTCCGATCTCGGCCGTGGCAACGAAATAGCGCACCTGGCGCAAGGTCAGTGACATGAACACTCCGGTAGATGAAGACGCTGTTTTCTCCAGGCTATCTGTTTTTCAGAAGATGGCCTATCTATTAATAGATCTTCCCAAGGGGTGATCTGGAATTTACTTTGGCCTGCATGAAGTCACAAGCGTCAGGAGCAAGCGTCATGCAAGCAGTAGATTTCAACTCGGACATGGGTGAAGGCTTCGGCCCATGGACCATCGGCGATGGCGTCGACAACGAACTGATGGGTTTCATCAGCTCGGCAAATGTCGCCACCGGTTTTCATGCCGGCGACCCCGGCACCATGCGCCGCACCGTTGAACAGGCCAAGCGTCTGGGCGTGGCGGTCGGCGCGCATCCGGGGTTTCGTGATCTGGTCGGTTTCGGCCGTCGGCACATCAACGCACCGGCCCAGGAACTGGTCGACGACATGCTTTACCAGTTGGGCGCCCTGCGTGAACTGGCTCGGGTTCAGGGCGTGGCCCTGCAACACATCAAACCGCACGGTGCGCTCTATATGCACCTGGCGCGTGACGAGGAGGCCGCGCGTCTGCTGGTGGAAAACCTGCAACGCCTGGAGCCTGAGTTATTGCTGTATTGCATGCCCGATTCGGTGATCTGGCGAGTCGCCACAGAACTCGGCCAACCGGTGATCCGCGAGTTCTACGCCGACCGCGAATACGACCTCAGCGGCTCCATCGTCTTCACCCGCAACGTGCGCGCCTACGACGCGGAGCAGGTCGCTGCGCGGGTATTGCGCGCCTGTCAGCAAGGCGTGGTGCGCACAGTCGAGGGTGAAGACCTGGCGATCGAGTTCGATTCGATCTGTTTGCACAGCGACACCCCGGGCGCACTGGCGCTGGTCGCTACCACTCGCAAAGCACTCGATAACGCCGGGATCCAGGTGCGCGCACCACGCTGAACTCTTGCGAAAACACTTGGCACACAGACGCCAGGGTTTGCTCAACGCTGCATTTTTTGCCTGCCTTTCTACAACTATTCCAAAAGGAACAGACATGGCCGAACACACTGTTATCACCCCGTTGCCAGGGACCTTCTATCGCAAAGCCACTCCGGACTCGGCGAACTACGTCGAGGTGGGCGCTCAGGTCAGCGCTGACACGGTTATTGGCCTGATCGAGGTCATGAAGCAGTTTTCCGAACTGACCGCCGGGACGGCCGGTCGCCTCAGCACATTCCTGGTAGAAGACGGTGATCCGGTGGAGCCGGGTCAAGTCATCGCAACACTCGACGACGAGTGAGGACGCGATCATGACCCAAGGTATTCATAAATTGCTGATCGCCAACCGTGGCGAGATCGCGGTGCGGATTATTCGCGCCGCCAAGGAATTGGGGATTCCCACTGTTGCCGCGTGCAGCGAGGCGGACGTCGATTCCCAGGCAGCGCGCATGGCCGATGAGGTTCACATCCTCGGCCCGGCCCGCGCCGATAAAAGTTACCTGAATGTCGAAGCATTGCTTGGCGCCTTGAAGGCCACGGGTGCCGACGCAGTTCACCCGGGTTACGGCTTTCTCTCGGAGAACGCGGATTTTGCCGAAGCAGTGGTGGCGGCCGGGGCGATTTTTGTCGGCCCGAGCGCAGAGACGATCCGGCGCATGGGCGATAAAGCCGAAGCCCGGCGCACTGCGCAAGCGGCAGGGGTACCGGTGGTACCAGGCTCACCGGGTGAACTGTTCGACGTCGAGTCAGCACTCGAGGCGGCCGAAACCGTCGGCTTCCCGCTACTGATCAAGGCCTCGGCCGGTGGCGGCGGACGTGGTATTCGTCTGGCAGAAAACGCCGAGCAACTGCGCGAAGAGTTTCCCCGTTCCCAGCGCGAAGCCCAGGCCGCGTTCGGCAACGGCGCGGTGTACCTGGAGCGGTTTATCGGCCGGGCTCGGCATATCGAAGTGCAAGTGTTGGGCGACGGTCAGCATGCGGTGCATTTGTTTGAACGCGAGTGCTCGCTGCAGCGTCGCAGGCAGAAAATCTTCGAAGAAGCGCCGTCGCCGGTTCTCAGTCAGCAGCAACGCGAAACCCTTTGTGCCAGCGCCGTGCGCCTGACCGAAGCCCTCGGCTACAAGGGCGCCGGCACTCTTGAATATCTGTATGACGACGCAACCGGCGAGTTCTTCTTTATCGAGATGAATACGCGGATCCAGGTGGAGCATCCGGTCAGCGAACTGATCACTGGCATCGATCTGGTTCAAGCCATGTTGCGCATTGCCGGCGGCGAGCCGCTGGGCTTCAAGCAGAGTGACATTCAACTCAACGGTGCCGCGCTGCAGATGCGCCTGAACGCCGAAGACCCGGAGCGTGATTTCTTCCCCAGTCCCGGGCTGGTTGACGAACTGATCTGGCCGCAGGGCGAAGGCATTCGCGTCGATACTCACCTGTATCAAGGTTACCGCGTGCCGCCTTACTATGACTCGCTGCTGGCCAAGCTGATCGTGCACGGTGCTGATCGCGCCGAAGCCTTACGCCGGGCGAGGGCGGCGGTAGAGCAAACCACATTGTCCGGCATGGCCAGCACCTTGGCGCTGCACGGCGAATTGTTGAAACAACCGTGGCTGCACAGCGCCGACTTCCACACCGGCACCCTGGAAACCTGGCTGACTGCGCGCCGCAGTGGAGGTGAAGCATGAGCACGCCGATCCGTTACAGCTTCGGTGCCGACGAGCATCTGTTTGCCGAAGTCAGCGACAGCATGTCCCTCGATGCGTTTTTCAAGGGCCTGGCCGTCACCCGAGCGGTGGAACGGCTGGCGCTGGATGGCGTGCTGGATGTGTGTCTGGCCAATGCTTCGTTTCAGATCCGCTTTGATCCCGATCGTATTGCCCCGCACACCTTGCTTGAAGCGGTAAAGGGCGCTGAAGCCGAGGCGGTTGCCGAGCGCACGCTGCAGACGCGGATCATCGAGATTCCGGTGCTGTACAACGACCCGTGGACCCACGAAACCCTGATGCGTTTTCGTGACCGCCATCAAGACCCCGGCGCCACCGACCTGGAATACGCCGCGCGCATTAACGGTCTGGCGGACGTCGATGCGTTCATCGCCGCCCACAGCGGTGCACCGTGGTTTGTGTCGATGGTCGGCTTCGTCGCCGGGCTGCCGTTCATGTTCCAGATGGTCGAGCGCGAACGCCAGTTGCAGGTGCCGAAGTACCTGCGACCACGCACCGATACACCGAAATTGACCCTCGGTCATGGCGGCTGCTTCGGTTGCATTTATTCGGTGCGCGGTGCCGGCGGTTATCAGATGTTTGGCGTCACGCCGGCACCGATCTACGACCCGCAACAGAACCTCGCCTACCTCAAGGAGCACATGGTGTTTTTCCGTCCGGGCGACATCGTGCAGTTCAAGCCGATCGATCGTGAGGCCTACGACCACGCTGTGGCCGATGTGGACGCCGGACGCTTTGATCTGCGGATTCGCCCGGTGGAGTTTTCGCTGGACGCGTTTCTTGCCGATCCGATCGGTTATCCCAAGTCGCTGCAGGAGGTGCTGGCATGATCAAGGTACTCAAACCCGGCTTGGCGACCTCGGTACAGGATCTGGGGCGCGAAGGGTATTACCATTTGGGCATTCCACCCTCCGGAGCGCTTGATCAATACGCGCTCAGTGCGGCCAATCAACTGGTCGGCAACCCGGCGGGCTCTGCCGCGCTGGAATGCACGTTGCTCGGCCCAGAGCTTGAATTTCAGCAGGACACCTTGGTGGCGGTCTGTGGCGCGCACATGACGCCGCGGCTCGATGGCATGGAAATGCATCACGACACGGCCTTCGAGGTGAAGGCCGGACAGGTGTTGCGTTTCGATTTTCCGAAGGCCGGCGCCCGGGCTTATCTGGCGGTGGCGGGGGGCATCGATGTGCCGGTGGTGCTCGGCAGTCGCTCGACCTACGCGCTCGGTGCGCTCGGTGGTTTTCAGGGGCGCCGACTGGTCGCAGGCGACGAATTGCCGGTAGGCGCTGCCAGTAGCAGGGGCCGTGCCGGGGCCAGTCTGCCCATGGCGTTGCGCCAATCGCTGGGCGGCGAAATCACCCTGCGGGTAGTGCCGGGACTGTATTACGAGCGCTTGAGCGAATCTGCGGCGAAGAGTTTCTTCGCCGAGCCATGGACGGTCGGCTCGGAAGCAGATCGTATCGGCTATCGCTTCAAGGGCGGCAGCGCGCTGAGCTTTCAGCCCCGCGAGCAACCCTTCGGCGCCGGTTCCGATCCGTCGAACATCGTCGACAGTTGCTACCCGATCGGTTCAATCCAGGTCCCGGCCGGGCTTGAGCCGATTGTCCTGCACCGCGATGCAGTGTCCGGTGGCGGCTACGCGATGATCGGCACGGTGATCAGCGCCGACCTCGATCTGATTGGCCAGATGCAACCCAATCAGAAGGCCCGCTTTGTCGCGGTGACCCTCGAAGAAGCGCTGGAAGCACGACGCTCCTATAAGAAAAAACTCAGCTGCCTGAACAAGCTGTTCCCTTCCTGATTCTGCCCGCCGCATCGCGCGGGCCATGCCAAACGGTAAGCCAACGCCGCACTTCGGTGCGGTGACGGCTGCCCGCGCTTCAACCTTTGACTGGTTCTGGAGTTCACGCATATGGCTGCTTTATCGCAATCGAGTCAAACCGGGCAAGATCCGGCCCATCATCCCGTACCGAACCAGGCGCGCATGGGGCGACTGTCGCTGACCATGGCCTGGTGGGCTGTATGCAGCGCGATGTTTTACATCGTGGTCGGCGCGTCACTGGCGCTGTCGTTCGGTGCGCGCAGTGCGCTGATCGGGATGGTGCTGTCGGTGATCAGCTACGGTCTGATCAATAGTGTGCTCAGCCGTTTTGCGATTCGCAGCGGCTTGTCGGTGGCGTTGTTCTCACGGCTGTTGTTCGGCAGCACTGGCGCGTGTCTGGCAACGCTGATCTTCTTTTCCACGGCGATCTACTACGCGGTATTCGAAGGCTCGGTGATCGCCGTGGCGCTCAATCACCTGTATCCGCAATTGATCTATCCGCTGGCGGCACTGGCGGTGGTGCTCTACAGCGTGCCGATGATCCTCGGCAGCGTGCAACACTGGCTCGACAAGCTCAACGGCGTGTTGCTGCCGGTGTACCTCGGCGGTCTGCTGGTGGCGGTGGGGCTGTCCATCAGCCGTTATGGCTATCAGCCGCAATGGCTGGATTTCGGCCCGGCAACCCCCAGTGCATTCGGCTGGTGGCATTGCTTCGTCGCCTACATGGGCGTCTGGGTATTGATGCTGTTTACCTTCGACTACGCACGTTTCGGCAAACCTGAAGACGCCGAGTACCACGGCCGCTGGAACTTCGGCATGCCGTTCTATGCAGTGACATTCCTGCTCAACGGCGCGGCGGGGATCTATCTGGTCAGCAGCATTCCTCATGACGGCGCGCTGAACGAAGTGTCGGTGGTGATGGCGATCCTGCAGTTGATGGGTTTGTGGGGATTGTTGTTCGTCTGGGCCACTCAAACCCGAATCAACACGGCCAACTACTATCTAGCGACGTTGAACATGCAGGCGTTCTTTGGCCGTTTTGGCATACGCGGTTCGTACCTGATGTGGGCGTTGGTGGTTGGTGTGATCGTCTACGGCTTGATGCTCGCGGACGTGTTCGCCTACCTCCTCAATGCTTTGGCCTATCAGGGGATTTTCGTCGTGGCCTGGGTCGGTGTGGCGCTGGCACAGATTCTTTATGGCCGCAGTGATGTTGAGGCGCTGGAGCGAGTGGCGGCATTCAATCCGGTGGGGCTGACGGCGTGGTTCGGGGCGACAGCGCTGGGGCTGGCGTTGATGTTTGCCGGAGAGGGACTGAGCAGTTTTTCTGCGCCGGCGACGGTGGTCGTGGCGTTTGCCCTGCAAGCAGGCTTATCCCATCGAAGCCGGTTGCAGTTAAGGCTGGCAGAGTAGCGTCTTGCAGTCACCAATCCCTGATCAGTGATGTCGAAAGAGCAGGGTTGCGGAAATGACCGAAAAGATGCGGAAACGATCCATAGAGAACGGAGCTAATTTCCTGAATGCCAGAAACGACAAATCCCTGAATAATCAGGGCTTTGTCGTACATAAGATGGCGGAGGCGATGGGATTCGAACTCATGGACCTGTTACAGTCGACGGTTTTCAAGACCGTTGCCTTAAACCACTCGGCCACACCTCCGTTTGCGTTGCGGGCGCCATAATACCTGAATGAAACACACTGTCAAACTCTGTGCATGGCTTGTTACAGAGCGTCTGTTATGATCTTTGCCACTGAACGTTTCAAACCAACAGGAGTGTCGCCATGCGCGAACAGGATTACGCAGTTCACAACAGCGTGCAGGCTGAGCAGCTAGAGGTTAGCCGCGTCCTGCGCAACACATACGGCTTGCTGGCGCTCACCCTCGCATTCAGCGGTGTGATGGCTTTCGTGGCCCAGCAGATGCGTGTTGGCTACCCGAACATTTTCGTGGTGCTGATCGGTTTCTACGGGCTGTTCTTCCTCACCAACAAACTCCGTGATTCCGCATGGGGCCTGGTGTCCGCCTTTGCGCTGACCGGTTTCATGGGCTTCCTGCTCGGCCCGATCCTCAACCGTTACCTGGGCATGCAGGGCGGCGCTGAAGTGGTCAGTTCGGCATTCGCGATGACCGCACTGGTGTTCGGTGGTCTGTCGGCCTATGTGCTGATCACCCGCAAGGACATGAGCTTCCTCGGTGGTTTCATCACCGCCGGTTTCTTCGTTCTGCTGGGAGCGACGCTGGCAAGCATGTTCTTCCAGATCAGCGGCCTGCAACTGGCGATCAGCGCCGGTTTCGTGCTGTTCTCGTCGGTCTGCATTCTGTTCCAGACCAGCGCGATCATCCACGGTGGCGAGCGTAACTACATCATGGCGACCATCAGCCTGTATGTATCGATCTACAACCTGTTCATCAGCTTGTTGCAGATCTTCGGCATCATGAGCCGCGACGACTGATCGCTGGCCTGAAACAACAAAAAACCCGCATTTGCGGGTTTTTTGTTGTCTGCGAAAAGCAGATCAGTTGATCACCATGCTGCCATCGGCCTGTTGCTTGTAAATGGTGTAGGGCAGGAGAAATGTATCCAGCACACCCGAAACCGCGGCATCTACCACCAGGCCAAAAGAAGCATTGTTGTAATTGAACGCGTCGACATCATCCGGTTTTTCGGCGTGCAGCATGCAAAAGTCGTAGGTTGCACCGCTGTAAATGCGCGGAACGGCGCCGCAATAGGTTTTCTTGGTTTTCAGCTGGTCCACGGAAAACTTGTCGTTGAACGCAACCGTTTGCACCGTCCCGCACCCGGTGAGCAATACTGCCGACAGCATCAATGCCTGAAATTTCATTACCGCCAATCCTTCGCCGGAAAAATTTCAATCTACGCCGAACACGCGCAAAAAGCACTCACGCCATCGGCGGCAACCGGCGTTTGACCGGTGTCTTCTTGACGATCGCGGTGTTGGTTTCGGCCAGCGTATTGAGGCGGTCGAGCAGGGTGTCGAGCTGTTCCATCGAGCGCACGTGCAGGCGGGCGATGAAGCAATCTTCCCCGGTGACCTTGTCGCACTCGGTGAATTCCGGAATCGACAGGATCTGTCGTTCCACTTCCTGCAATTGCCCCGGCAGCGGTCGCACCCGGACGATGGCCTGCAGTTGATAGCCGAAACATTTCGGGTCGATCTCAACTGTATAGCCCTTGAGCACGCCGCGCTCCTCCAGTCGGCGCAGGCGCTCGGCCACGCTGGGCGACGACAGGCCGCTGATCTGCGCCAGTGCCTTGAGCGAGCGGCGTGAGTCTTCCATCAGGGCGCTGATGAGAGTCTGGTCGATATCGTCGGTCATGGCGCAACTCCGGCATAAGGCATTTGCGGGAAACCACCCGCGATAAAAAAGGCAGAAACCGAGTTTAGCCTGCTTTTTGCGCTGGAGGTGCAGGGAGCCGGCTTGGCATACTTTGCCCACGCTTTCGTCAAAACGTTTAGGGAGATCGATGATGGACAACTCAATCCGCCGTGGTTCATTGGAAATGACCGCCGCCATGCTGATTTCCGGGACCATTGGCTGGTTCGTGCTGGTCTCCGGGCAGCCGGTGCTGGACGTCGTGTTCTGGCGTTGCGTGTTCGGCGCTGGCACCTTGCTGCTGATCTGTGCCGCGTTCGGCTTCCTGCGTCCAGGCATTCTGACCCGCACCACGTTCCTGCTCGCGGTGCTCAGCGGGGTGGCGATTGTCGGCAACTGGGTGTTGTTGTTCGGCTCGTATTCCCGGGCCTCGATCGCCATTGGGACGGCTGTCTACAACGTACAACCGTTCATGCTGGTTGGCCTGGCGGCACTGTTTCTCGGCGAGAAAATCACCTTGCAGAAGCTGTTCTGGCTAGCGATTTCCTTTCTCGGCATGCTGGCGATCGTCAGCGCCCACGGCGGGCAGGGCGAGAGCGGTCACGAATATCTGCTGGGGATTGCGCTGGCGCTGGGCGCGGCGTTGCTCTACGCGATCGCGGCGCTGATCATCAAGCGTCTGACCGGCACGCCGCCGCATCTGATCGCGCTGATCCAGGTCTGCACTGGAGTGCTGTTGCTCGCGCCGTTCGCGCACTTCAACGGTCTGCCGCAGACCGGCGCAGCCTGGGCCAGTCTGGTGACGCTGGGCATCGTCCACACCGGCCTGATGTATGTGCTGCTGTACGGCGCGATCCAGAAACTGCCGACCGCCCTGACCGGCGCACTGTCGTTCATCTACCCGATTGCGGCGATCTTCGTCGACTGGTTTGCCTTCGGCCATCGCCTGCAAATCCTGCAATGGGTCGGCGTGGCGGCGATTCTGCTGGCCGCCGCCGGGATGCAACAGGGCTGGGGCTTGAAAGCCCGGCGTCAGCTCAGATCGGTTTGATCACAGCCCGGAACAGTCCTTTCAACTGCTGATTGCCGGCATCAACCAGATGGTTGTCGTCAAAGTACAGCGGGACGCCGTCCATGGAGCCCATGCAGTGGCCATCGGGGCACAGGTACGGCGTCGGGTCGATCACCGTCGCGTTGCAGCGGCTGGCCGCCGCTTCGATGGTCGCGATGGCGATGCGATTGCGTTTCTCGTAAGCCTGTAACGGCAGGGAAATGTCCGAGGTTTGCCCGAACAACCGCTGATTCAGATTCAAACCCTTGTAGACGCTGAAGGGCATTTCCGGGATCGGTTTGACGATATACACCGGATGGTTTTCAGCGATTGAGCAGACCGTGCTGACGTACTCTTCGGTATAGGCTTCGGCAAACGCGGCCTGACGCTCGGGAAAGGAAATCCGATAGCTGTTTTCCCGCCCTGAATCCGCGTACAGCGCCGCGCGGCTGAACAGCACCACGGGCACGCCGGCGTACGCTGTTTTCAGTTGTTGCAGCTTTTCCTGATTGAAGCCTCGACATTGGCTTTCGACGGTTTTGTCGTGCATGGCGAAGTGCGCCAGGGTCGGGCAACCGCCCCGTGACCAAGACAGCGCGGCTTGAGGGTTGTCCATCTGCACCGCTGCTGCAGTCGATTGCGCGTGGCTGTCGCCATACAGAATCACCGACACCTCGCCTGTGCCAAGTTTGCAATCCGCCGCCGCATAGGCATTCGGGTAGCACTCCTGCGGATACAGCTTGCTGGTGTATTCCGGCTGACCGAGTTCGACCAGCGCCGGGCGCCAATCGGGATGCTGCTTGACCAGCGACGACGTCGTTGCCGACACGGCCACCACCGCTACCGTCAGCGACGCGAACTTGATCACTGTTCGAGTAGCGCTCGTACCTTTCTTCACCTTCGACTCAACCCTGTAGAAGGACAGGGTGCCGAGCGTGACCGAGGCGATGATCGCGCCGATCACATGTGGCCAACTGGTCAACAGCCCGCACAAGTACAGCAGCACCACCAGCGGCCAATGCCACAGATACACCGAGTAGGAAATACTCCCGACAAATTGCAGCGCAGGATTGCTGCTGAACACCGACCGGGTATTGCCGTGAATCACCAGCATCGTCCCCAGCACCGGCAGCAGAGCCAGGTAGCCCGGCCACAGATCGGCTTCAGAAAAGCCCAGCACACTGACGGCAATCGCCAGCAGGCCGAGACTTTCGCAAATCGCGCCGCTGCGCGGGCTCGATCGTAGCGGAAACAAAGAAACCAGACCGCCAGCGATCATTTCCCAGGCACGAGTGGGCAGCATGTAGAACGCGAAAGTCGGGTTGACGCGAGTCACGATGATGGACGCCGCGAGCGACATCAACGCCAAGGCAACCAGGGCAAAGCGGGTTTTATCGGCGCCGAAGCACTTGTACAAACCCATGATCAGCACGGGATAAAGCAGATAGAACTGCCATTCGACCGACAGTGACCATGTATGCAACAACCAGTTTTCATGCAGTGGCGCGGCAAAATAATTGCCGCTTTCGGCGAAACTGAAGTTGGAGCTGAATAACAGACTGCTCTTGATCGTGCGGATCGTCTCGCGCAAGTCGTCCAGCGGCAGGTACAGGTAACCGAAGACCAGCAGCGTAACGCACAGCACCAGCAGGGCAGGAATAATGCGGCGGGCGCGGGAGGCGTAGAAACCGAGGAGGGAAAAGTTCTGCTGCTGCACGCCATTGACGATGATGCCGGTCATCAGGAAGCCGGAAATGACGAAGAACACGTCTACGCCGACGAACCCGCCCTCGAACCCAGGCACCTTGAAATGAAACAGCACGACCGACAGCACGGCCAGTGCCCGCAGGGCGTTGATACTCTTCCTGAATTGCATTTATGCGTCCATGTCACATCCATTGTGCGGCGCATTGTAGTGATGATGTCGGCTTTGTTACATGGGTTTTTTCCGACGGCTCAGATGTTCCAGCGCGGCGCCGTCATCGCCAGACGCTGGCGCAACTCGCCGATGTTCGCGGCCAGTTGCCGGGTCAGCAAACGGTAACCGTCCAGCGTGTTGTAGACCGGCGTGTCGAGGCTGGCGTCCGGCAACTCCAGCGGGCGCTCCAGACGCTGAGTAGTGCCGGACTTCAAGGCCCGGGCCATGCCGATCAGTTGCACGCGGATTACCCGGTGTTCGGCCCGCAGCGCTGACTGCAGGTGCGCCATGGCGTCGGGGTCGTTGGCATCCGGGCGGGTGTTGCCGAGGATCTCCAGCGTGCTGACGCACATGCGCAGGTTGCGTTGAATCGCGTCCAGTTCGGTCATGGAGATTTTCACTTCCTTGGACACCGAAGGCATCAGCGAGCGCAGTTGCACCATCACCGTGGTCACCCGGCCCATCAGCTTCAGATGTTCATCGGCGCTGACCGGTTGACCGCTGATGATTCGCCCGTACAACGTGGCGCAATCGCGCAGGGCATCGGCCAGGTTGTAGCGCCACGAATACACCGCGTACAGCGGCAGGGCGAAGGAAAAGGCGAGGGCCAGGGCGATGCCGATCAGGATGTCGACTCCGCGCCACAAGCCGTCGGTGATCGGGTTGTCGCCATGCCCGGCGACAATGAATACGGTAATTGCCGAGAGCAGGGCGGTGTACCCGCCCTTGCCGATGGCGTGATAGGAGAAGAACCCGCAGACCACCGCCATCGCAAAGTAGGTCAGCCATGGCATGCCCAGCCATGCCTGTTGCGCCACCAGCACCAGTCCGACGCCGGCACCGATCAGGGTGCCGGTGGCGCGTTCGGCGGCTTTTTTGCCGATGTTGCCGTGGTGCTGCAGGCCGCCAATCACCACCAGCATGGTCACCGACGCCCACTCGCCGTGGGGCAGGTTGATGCCGGTGGTCAGCAGGATGGTTGCCAGCAGACCCAGCGCTACCCGCACCGCGTGAATCAATCGGGCGTGCTGGTAGCGGCGATACGGGTCCAGCAACGGACGCAGGATTCGCCGCAGCAGCGGTGGCAGTCGGTGGGTGCTGAAGGTGCTCAGTGCAAGGTCCTCGTCAGAAGATGTAGTCGGTGGTCAGGAAGCTCGAATCGCGGCCGCGAATGATTTCGCTGATCAGATCCTTGTTGCTGTCCTGGAACTTGGTTGCCACCAGTGTGCGGATCGAAAACACCCGCAGGGCATCGTGTACCGACAGCGTGCCCTCGGCGGAGTTCTTGCGCCCGTTGAACGGGTAGGTGTCCGGGCCGCGCTGGCACTGGGCGTTGAGGTTGATCCGCCCGACCTGGTTGGCGAAGGTATCGACCAGTCGGCCGATCGCCACCGGGTTGGTACCAAACAGGCTCAGTTGCTGACCGAAGTCCGACTCCAGCACGTAATCGATCACGGTATCGAGGTGACGGTACGGCACGATCGGCACCACCGGGCCAAATTGTTCTTCGTTGTACACGCGCATCTGCGGCGTCACCGGGTACAGCACGGCGGGGTAGAAGAACGACTCGCGACTGGCGCCGCCGTTCGGGTTGATCACCTGTGCGCCCTTGCTCTGCGCGTCGGCCACCAGACCGTGCAGGTAGTCGACCTTGCCCGACTCCGGCAGCGGCGTCAGTGCCACGCCGCTGTCCCACGGCATGCCAGGTTTCAGCGTAGCGAGTTTGGCGTTGAATTTTTCGATGAAGGCGTCAACCACGTCCTCATGCACAAACAGGATCTTCAGCGCGGTGCAGCGCTGGCCGTTGAACGACAGCGAACCGGTGACCGCTTCGCTGACCGCGTTGTCCAGATCGACTTCGGGCAGGACGATGCCCGGGTTCTTCGCATCCAGACCCAGCGCGGCGCGCAAACGGTGTGGTTTCGGGTGCAGTTTTTTCAGGTCGCTGGCGGCCTTGTTGGTGCCGATGAAGGCGAAGATATCGATCTTGCCGCTGGCCATCAGCGCGCTGACGGTCTCGCGGCCGCTGCCGTAGATCACGTTGATCACGCCGGTGGGGAAGCTGTCGCGGAACGCTTCAAGCAACGGGCGGATCAGCAGCACGCCGAGCTTGGCCGGTTTGAACACCACAGTGTTGCCCATGATCAGCGCCGGGATCAGCGTGGTGAACGTTTCGTTCAGCGGATAGTTGTAAGGGCCCATGCACAGCGCGACACCGAGCGGCACGCGACGAATCTGGCCGAGAGTGTCCTGTTCCAGTTCGAACCGGCTGGAGCGGCGGTCGAGTTCTTTGAGTGCGTTGATGGTGTCGACGATGTAGTCGCAGGTGCGGTCGAACTCTTTTTCCGAATCCTTGAGGTTCTTTCCAATCTCCCACATCAGCAATTTGACCACGGCTTCGCGCTGCTGACGCATACGCCCGAGGAACGCTTCGACGTGCTGAATGCGTTCGGCGACGCGCATGGTCGGCCACAGGCCCTGACCGCGATCGTAGGCACGCACGGCGGCATCAAGGGCGGTGAGGGCGGTGTCGGCATCCAGCAGCGGGGTGCTGCCGAGAATCACTTGTTCAGCGCCATTCTCGCCGTGCAGGTACACCGGGCTGCGTACCGTGGCGAGCGGGCCGTCCCAGCGCCGCAGTTCACCGTCGACGAGGTATTCGCGTTGCTCGACCTGACCGTCGAGGCGGTATTTTTCCGGGATGTCGCTGACAGAAGGGAACAGGTTGCCAAGGATGTTTGCTGTGGTCATGTCGCTACCCCGTATTGATGTCCGTATGCAGATCAAAAAGTCTGTACAGGTTATACGCCTGAATACGCGGGAATTTAAACCCGCGAATGTCACGCGAATGTCACGCAGAGAGGCGGAACAGAGCGGGATGCTCACCCCAATCTCTGTAGGAGCTGCCGAAGGCTGCGATCTTTTGACTTTGCTTTTGAAGGTCAAGATCAAAAGATCGCAGCCTGCGGCAGCTCCTACAGAGGGCATCGGTGTGGCCCCGGATGGCCCCCTCGTTGTCCCGCAATGCCCTCAACCCGCTGCCGTGCCTGCCTTAAGGTGTGATCACAACAATAAGCGCTACCCAGGCGAGGATCGTTATGCGGGTACTCCCACTCACTTTATTGCTGGCGCTGTCTGTCGCCCTGTGCGGCTGCGGCGAAAAAGCCGCACCGCCGGCGACCACTCACAACGCCACGCCCTCCGACCCGGCACTGGCGCAGATCTACGCCAACAGCTGCCAGTTGTGCCACGCCAATCCGGCCGCCAACGCGCCGCTGACCGGCGACCGCAAGGCCTGGGAACCACGCCTGCGGCAGGGCACCGACACCCTGCTTGATCACGCCATCAACGGCTACAACGGCATGCCGCCGATGGGCCAGTGCGTCGAGTGTTCGGAAGAACAATTCCTGCAACTGATCGGCTTCATGGCCGATCAGCCCCTCCCACAATAAGGGCGCGCGCATGAGCATGGATCTGACACGCCGTCAGTTGTTGCAACGGGCAAGTATCGTCGGCGCGTTCAGTGCGCTGGCTTCCAATCCGGCGCTGGGCCAGTTGATGCGCGCGCCACGGCTGATTCCCTGGCGCAACTGGTCGGGCGGGCAGAGTTGCCTGCCGGCGGCGCGGGTAGCGCCCAAGAATCTGGACGAATTGACCGCAGTCATCCAACAGGCACCGGGCAAGATTCGTCCCGTCGGCTCGGCGCATTCCTTCAGTGCGCTGGTGCCCACCGACGGCACGTTGCTGTCACTGAGCTACTTCAACGGTCTGCTCGATCACGACCCGAAAACCCTGCAAGCCGAATTCGCCGCCGGCACGCCGATGTCGCGTATGGGCAAGCCGCTCAAGGACATCGGCCAAGCCCTGCAAAACATGGCCGACATCGATTACCAGACCCTCGCTGGCGCCATTTCCACCTCGACTCACGGCACCGGCAAAACCTTTCAGTCTTACTCGGCGCACGTCTGCGGGATGCAGCTGGTGACCGCCAGTGGCGAGGTATTGGACTGCGACAGCCAGCGTCATCCGGACGTATTCAACGCTGCCCGGGTATCCCTCGGTGCGTTGGGTGTTGCCACTAAAATCCGCTTGCAAAACCGTCCGGCGTATCGTCTGCGGGAAACCCAGTGGATCGCCAAGACCGAAGAGCTGCTTGAAGATCTGGACAAGAACACCCGCGAAAACCAGCACTGGGAAATGCTCGTCGTTACCCACTCCGACTACGCCTTGTCCATCGCCCTCAATGAAACCGGCGACCCGGCCACACCGCCGATCCCGCCCGAGGAGGAGGGTGGCAACGAGTTCGTGACCCTGATCGAGAAGATCGACAAGTACGGCAGTGACTTCCCCGGCCTGCGCACCTCGTTGCTCAACAGCTTGCGGCATCTGGCGAGTTTCGATGATCGGGTCGGTGACTCGTTCGACATCTACGCCAACGTGCGCACCGTGCGCTTCAACGAGATGGAGTACTCGGTGCCCGCCGAATACGGCCCGGCCTGCCTGCGCGAAATCCTCAAGCTGATTCAGGACAAAGACCTGCGCACCTGGTTTCCCATCGAGTACCGCTACGTCAAGGCCGACGACATTCCACTGAGCATGTTCGAGGGCCGCGATAGCTGTTCGATCTCGGTGCACCAGCATTATCAGATGGACCATCACAACTTCTTCGCCGCGGTCGAACCGATTTTCTGGAAGTACAACGGTCGCCCGCATTGGGGCAAATTGCACACGCTCAATGCGCGCACCCTGCAACCGCTGTACCCGCGCTGGCGCGAGTTTGTCGACGTACGCCAGGCACTGGACCCGAGCGGACGTTTTCTCAACGCGCATCTGTCGTCAATTCTGGGGGTGAACTGATGGCGGTCAATCGACGCAATTTCATGCTGGGCACCGTGGGCGTTGGCGCCTTCTTGCTGGGAGTCGGTGCCTGGTTGCGACCGGGCGATCATGGCGGCCCGTACAGCGAGTATTTCCGCGCCCTGAATAAAGAGTTGAAAGACCACGGCCCAATGCGTCCGGTGCTTTTGATCGATCTGGATCGGCTCGACCACAACATCGATGTGGTCATGCAGTCGGTGCGACGCGGCGGCAAACAACTGCGGCTGGTGGAAAAGTCCCTGCCGTCACCGGGGCTGTTGAGCTACATCGCGCAACGGGCCGGAACGCAAAAGCTCATGTCGTTTCACCAGCCGTTCCTCAATCACGATGCTGTCATGTTTCCCCAGTCCGACATCCTGCTCGGCAAGCCGCTGCCGGTGCGTTCGGCACAGCTGTTCTATCAAACCCACAAAGGCCCGTTCGACCCGGCGAAGCAGCTGCAATGGCTGATCGACAACCCCGAACGTCTGCAGCAATACCTGGCGCTGGCGCAGGGATTGGGCACACGGATGCGTATCAACATCGAGCTGGATGTCGGCCTGCATCGCGGCGGGGTCAGTGATGTGAGTGTATTGGGGCAGATGCTCGCGCTGATCAGCGCCAACCCGCAGCACCTGGCGTTCGCCGGGTTCATGGGTTATGACCCGTTTGTGGGCATGGGCGTGCCGGGAATACTCGGTTCGCCCGAGGAACTGTTCGCCAAGGTGATGGTGATTTATCAGCGCTGCGTGGATTTCACCCGCCAGCAGTTTCCGGCGTTATGGAATGACCACTTGTGCCTGAACACCGCCGGCAGCCCGAGTTACCGCATCCACGAAAACGAGACACTGAGCACCGAGGTGTCGGTGGGTACGGCGATGCTCAAACCGACGCATTACGACCTGCCGTCGCTGGTTGACCATGTGCCGGCGACCTACATCGCCACGCCAGTGTTGAAGAGCACCGGCGCGGTGAACATCCCGGCGCTGGATGACCAGTCGAAGCTGCTGTCGTGGTGGGATGTCAATCAGCGCCAGACCTTTTTCATTTACGGCGGCAACTGGATGGCCGAGTTCGAATCACCGACCGGACTACAGAGCAACGGCGTGTATGGCCGCAGTTCGAATCAGGAAATGGTCAACGGTTCTGACGCGGTCGGCCTGACCGTCGAAGATCAAGTGTTCCTGCGTCCGACCCAGACTGAAGCCGTTCTCCTGCAATTCGGTGATCTGCTGGCGGTGCGTGGCGGCAGAATTGTCGATACCTGGCCGGTCTATTCCTGAAGCAAAAGATCGCAGCCTTCGGCAGCTCCTACAGGGGGCACTCAATCCCAGTGTAGGAGCTGCCGAAGGCTGCGATCTTTGCTTTTGCTCTCCCTCATTAATGAAGCTTTCATGACAAAAGTTCGGTAGCACATAGCCAGTCCAGTCATGCCTATGTAACGCGCTTGAGGGGCCCAACGGGGCGCTTTTCACAAGCCGAGGCGGGACGCCGGGAGTGAGGCAATGGGGACTATGGAACGCTACTCGAAAGTGGGCATGCAGGAGCTCGATCAGCGCCTGTCGAAGATCGTCGAAGCGGCGCGCAAGAAACCGGTGTCGGTGTATCGCTACGGCGCGCCGTGGGTCTGGATCGTGTCGCAGGATGATTGGCAGGGCGCCTTGAAAGAGGTCTCCAGCTACATTCCGCCAGGCCATTCGCTGGTGTTGCTGCGCCCGCAGATCGACGACTTGCTTGCGGCCCACCAAGACCTGCTGCATGACCTCAATGCCGAGCCCGGCATGCTGATTCCCGCGCAAACGGTCATGCACATCCTGCTCCTGCAACTGCTGTATTCAGTGCCCAGCGAACAGCAGCTGTATGAGCAGCTCAATTACAACCTGCTGTTCCGTTGGTTCGTCGGTCTTGGCCTGAATCAGAAAGTCTGGAGCTTCAACGTCCTCAGTCGCGACATCGCCACGCTGCTCAACGAGCCGCGTGCGGTGCTGCTCATCCAGAAAATCATTGGCGAAGTGTTCTGCGGTGCCTTGCTGCAAATGCCCGAGTTCTCCTTGAACTTCGCGCTGCTGCACACCTGGCTCGGCAAGCACAGCGGTGCCTCGACAGTCGGCAACTGACGCAACTCACAAGGCGCGCGACAGCGCCAACAGGTCATCGCGAATTCAGGGGGTAGTGTGGATCAGATTTTCACGTCACGGCTGGCGCTGTGGGGCTGGCTGCTGGTGACGGCCGGCGCGCAACCGGCATTCGCCGAAGCGGCTGCCCAAGGCGCCGCGCCGCAGCGTCTGGTGGACGTCAACGAATACTTCGTGCGCGGCAACACCGTGCTTGACGCACGGGCGATTGAAGAAGCGGTGTACCCGTTTCTCGGCCCGCAAAAAGCCATGACTGACATCGAAGGTGCCCGCGACGCGTTGCAGAAGGCTTATCAGCAGCGCGGCTACCAATCGGTGTTCGTCGAACTGCCGGAGCAAGCGGTGGCGGATGGCATCGTCTACCTGCAAGTCAGCGAAACCAAGGTCGGCCGGGTGCGCGTGGTCGGCGCCAAACACTATTCGCCGCTGGACATCCGCGACAACGTCCCGGCCCTGAAAGAAGGCGAGGTGCCGGACTTCGCCAAGGTTCAGGGTGAACTGGCGCAGCTGAATAAAACCCCGGGGCGCCAGGTCATGCCGCTGGTGCGCGAAGGCCAGCGCCCCGGGACCATGGACGTCGACTTGCAGGTCGAAGACCAGAACCCGTGGAGCGCCAGCGTCGGCCTCAACAACGATTACAGCGCCGACACTGAGAAACTGCGCGCCGTGACCAGCCTTGGCTACAACAACCTCTGGCAACTCGGCCACAGCATCAACCTGACGTACTTCACCGCGCCGCAGGACACCGACAACGCCAAGGTCTGGTCGGCTTCCTACACAGCGCCGCTGAGCGAGCGCTGGAGCGTGCAGTTCTCCGGTTATCAGTCCGACAGCAACGTCGCCACCCTCGGCGGCAGCAATGTGCTGGGCAAGGGCCATTCCTACGGGGTGTCGGCGATCTACACGCTGCCATCCAGCGGCAACTGGTCGAACTCGCTGTCGGCCGGTATCGACTTCAAGGATTTCGACGAACGCCTGACCCTGTCCGGCGAGAGCGACAAGGTGCCGCTGAAATACGCGCCGTTCACCTTCGCCTACAACGGCTTCCGTTACACCGAAAAGAGCCAGCTCGGCCTCGGCCTGAGCCTGGTGGCGGCCACCCGCAGCATCTTCGGTTACGGCAGTTCCGACGAAGACTTCGACTACAAACGCTACCGCGCCAACCCGAGTTTCGCCGTGCTCAAGGGCGACAGCAACTTCACATGGACCTTCGACAACGACTGGCAAAGCGCGAGCAAAGGCGCGTTCCAATTGGCGTCGGGGCCGCTGGTTTCCAACGAACAGTTTTCTGCTGGCGGCGCGACCTCGGTGCGCGGCTATCTGGCGGCCGAGCGCACCGGGGATGACGGCGTGCTGCTCAGTCAGGAACTGCGCACGCCGTCGCTGGCGAAATACGCCGGCAGCTGGATGCAGGAATGGCGCTTCTACGCCTTCGCCGAAGGCGCGCAACTGTATCTGCGCGACGAACTGCCGGACCAGGACGCCAGTTACGCCCTCGCCAGCGTCGGCCTCGGCACCCGCGCCAGCCTGAGCAAATGGCTGTCCGGCAGCCTCGACTGGGGCTACCCGCTACTCGAAGGGCCGAACACCTCGAAGCAGGCATCGCGCCTGCACTTCAACCTTCAAGCCACTTTCTAAAGGAGCACGTTCATGCAGCGCCTCATTCTTTCGTTGTTGATCTGCCTGGGCTTCGTGCTCCCGGCCACGGCGCAGGCCTGGTGGCAGGACGACTGGCATTACCGCAAACAGATCGCCGTCGACACCACGCCGCAGGGCGCCGGGATCAATCTGGCCCTGGGCCGCACTGCGCTGCTGGTGCGCCTGCACACCGGCAATTTCACCTTCGACGGGGTCAAGGAAGACGGCACGGATTTGCGCTTTGTCGCCGCCGATGACAAGACCGTGCTTAACCACCAGATCGAAAGCTTCGATGCGCTGATGGGCATGGCGCTGATCTGGGTCGATGTGCCGAATGTCGAGGGCGGCCAGCGTCAGGACATCTGGATGTACTACGGCAATCAGAAGGCCCCGGCGACCGGCAACGGCCAGTTGACCTTCGATCCGAATTACACCGCGCTGTACCACTTCGACGGCGCCACCGGCACCCCGGCCAAAGACACCACCGCCTACGGCAACACTGCACAAAGCGCCACTGGCGCGGCGATTGACGGTGTGATCGGGCGCGCCTTGCAGTTCAGCGGCCAGCCGTTGCTGCTGCCGGCCAGTCCATCGTTGCAGCACAGCGCTGGCAGCGCGTTCACCTTCAGTGCCTGGCTGCGGCTGGATCAGGCCAATGGCGAGCAACTGATTCTGGCCCGTCGCGAAGGCGCCAACAGTCTGCTGGTCGGGGTCAATCAAGGCGTGCCGTTCGTGGAGATCGACGGCCAGCGCGCGGTGGCCTCTCAGGCGCTGAATCCCGGCCAATGGCAGCATGTCGCGCTGACCGCCGAAGGTTCGAAAGTCAGCCTGTACATCAACGGTCGTGAGGGCGCGACCCTCGCGCAAGCGATGCCGGCGTTCAATTCGGTGATGGCGGTTGGCGGTGATCTGGCCGCTGGCCCATACCAGCCGTTCGTGGGCGCCATCGACGAACTGCGCCTGTCGAAAGTCGCGCGTCCGGCCCCATTGCTGCTGGCTGATGCGACCTCCCAAGGTGCCGAGTCGAAACTGGTGACTTACGGCGTTGACGAAGAACAGTCCGGTTTCGGCTTCGGCAGCCTCGGATTCCTGCTCAACGCGGTACCGGTCGACGCCTGGGTGATCATCGCCGTGCTGGTGCTGATGATGTTCCAGTCGTGGATCATCATGCTGCGCAAGAACCGCACCCTCAGCCGCGTGAGCAAGGCCAACGAGGATTTCCGCGAGCAGTTCGCCAAGGTCGGCACCCGTCTGGAGATGTTCGCCGACGACGCGCAACTGGCCCAGCGTCTGCAGCACTCGCCGCTGTGGCGCCTGTACTCGGTGGCGGTCAAGGAAATCCGTACCCGCCGCGAGCAGGGCGCCGATACCTCTTCGGTGTCGGCAGCGACGATTGAAGCGATTCGCTGCTCGATGGACGGCGTGCGCACTCGCGAGAACCAGGCCCTCGGTTCGAAACTCTCGACCCTGTCCAACGCCATCGCCGGTGGCCCGTACATCGGCCTGCTCGGCACCGTGCTGGGGATCATGGTGGTGTTCCTCGGCACCGCGATGGCCGGCGACGTCAACATCAACGCCATCGCGCCCGGCATGGCGGCGGCGTTGCTCGCCACGGCGATGGGCCTGTTTGTCGCGATCCCGGCGCTGTTTGGCTACAACCGCCTGATTACCCGCAACAAGGAAGTCAGCGCCGACATGCGCGTGTTCGTCGACGAGTTCATTACCCGTCTGGCGGAGATGCACGGTGAAGGTCAGTCCAGTGAAGCGGCGCATCAGCGCAGCCATCACGCCAACCACTCCGTACCCGCCTGAGGAGCATTGCCATGGCGTCCGTAAATGCCTCCCACGACGATGACGAAGATGCAGCGGTGGACAGCATCAACATCACGCCACTGGTGGACGTGCTGATGGTGGTGCTGGTGATGTTCATCCTCACCGCCACCGCGCAAGTCTCCGGGATCCAGATCAACCTGCCCAAGGCCAGCGCTTCAGTGTCGCTGTCCGAGGCCAAGACCAAGGCGATTTCGGTCAACGACGGCGGCCAGGTGTTCCTCGACGCCTACCCGGTGACCCTCGCCGAGTTGGAGGAGCGCCTGCGTATCGAGAAGGCGCAGAGCCCGGACTTCCCGGTGATCGTGCGCGGCGACGCCACGGTGCAGTACCAGAAAGTCATTGAAGTGCTGGATCTGCTGCGCCGGCTCGAACTGTCCCAGGTCGGTCTGGTGACCGGCAAACCGACGCAGGGTTGAGTGATGACCGCACAACTTCCGATCGAGCCGCTGCCGGTGAAGCGCTCGCCGTTGCGTTACCTGAAGTGGGGCGCCGGGCTGCTGCTCGGCGCGCTCGCCGCGTGGTTCCTGTGGCAGTGGGCCAATGACATGAGCGGCATCCGCCGAGAGGCGCCGAAGGTGCCGACGATCATTCCATTGCCGCCACCGCCACCTCCGCCGCCGGAAAAACCGCCGGAACCGGAAACCCCGGTGGAAGAAAAAATCGTCGAGCCCGAGCCAACGCCCGAGCCGCAAGAGGTCAAGCCCGAGGAGGAGGCGCCGCCTTCACCGGCGGACGATCTGGCCAACCCGATGCAAATCGACGGCGACGCCCAGAGCGGCAATGACGCTTTCAACATCGGCGCCGGCAAGGGCGGCGGCATGGCCGGTGCGGGTGGCGGACGCCTGGGTACCGGCACCTACAGCCAGTTCCTCGCGTTCACCTTTCAGAAGCTGCTGCGCGAGAACCCGGACCTGCGCAACCTCGCGTTTTCGCTGCAGGCCGATGTCTGGCTGAGCAGCGTCGGAGAGATCACCCGGGTCGAGCTGGTCAAGTCCAGCGGCAAGCCCGAGATCGACACTCAGGTGCTGGCCGCATTGCGTAACGCGCCCCATCTGAGCGAACGGCCACCGGCCTCCATCACCTTGCCTGTGCGCCTGTCCCTGCAAGGGCGGCGTCCGGGTTAACCGAATTCATAAAGCTGTATGAAAAGGAGTTGTGTGCAGATGATTTCCAACGTGAATCGATTGTCCCTGGCGGTCGGCATGGTCATCGCGACCCTGGTCGGGCAGGCCGCGGCAGCGCCTGCGCCCTCGGAGAACGCCACGATCAATCTGATCCGCTTGCTGGTCGAGCAGGGCATTCTGAAACAGGACAAGGCCGATGCGCTGATCGCCCAGGCGCAGAACGAAGCCGCTCAGGCCAAACAGGCAGCGGCTTCGACAGCGGTCGCAGCCGGTCCGGTGGCGGCACCGGGCGATGTGCGCGTGCAGTATGTGCCGGCCGCGGTGCGCGACCAGATCCGCGATCAGGTCAAGGCCGAAGTCATGGCCACCGCCAAGCAGGAAAACTGGGCCGCGCCCAACACCTTCCCGGACTGGGCATCGCGCATCAGCTTCGACGGCGACATTCGTCTGCGTGACGAATCGCGCTACTACTCGGGCAGCAACAGCAACGAAATCGTCGACTTCGCCAAACTCAACAACAACGGCCCGTACGACGTGAACCCCAACAGCAGCACCAACCTGCCGCCGTTGCTCAATACTCGTGAAGACCGCACCAACCTGTTCCGGCTGCGCGCGCGGCTAGGGATGAAAGCGGTGATCTCGCCAGAATGGACAGCCGGCATCCGCATCGGCACCGGCTCAGACAACAACCCAGTGTCGACCACGCAGAACCTCGGCGGCGGATTCGCCAAGAAAGATATCTGGCTCGATCAGGGTTACCTGAACTGGAAACCGACCGATGAGCTGACCCTGACCGGCGGGCGTTTCGCCAACCCGTTCATGTCCACCGACATGCTGTACTCCAACGACCTGAACTTCGACGGTGTGGCGGCGATTTTCGATCACAAGCTCAACCGCGACTGGGGCGTGTTCGGCACCGTCGGCGCGTTCCCGGTGGATTACACCAACGACACCAGCACCAGCAATGGCTTCGACAAGGAAGAAAGCGACAACAAGTGGCTGTACGGCGCGCAGCTCGGCGCCAAGTGGGCAATCAACAGCAACAACCGCCTCAAGGGCGCGTTGGCTTACTACCGTTTCGACGACATTCAGGGCCAACGCTCCAGCCCTTGCGCACCGTGGGCCGGCGCCCCGGGCTGCGACACCGACGGCACACGGGCGGCGTTCATGCAGAAGGGCAACAGCGTGTTCCTGCTGCGCGACATCACGCCGAACCCAGCCAACCCGACCACCACGCCGCAGCCGCAATTCGTCGGTCTTGCGTCGGCGTTCAACCTGCTGGACCTGAACCTGGTGTGGGACGCCGATCTGCCGCAAGACTTCAAATTGCGTAGCCAGGGCAACTACATCCACAACCTCGGTTACGACGAAGGCGACATGCGCAAACGCTCGGAAGGGCAGATCGTCAACAACCTCAACAGCAACGGCGAGATCGAAAGCGGCGCCAATGCGTGGATGGTCCAGTTCACCCTCGGCAACGCGCTGGACCTGAAGAAGCAGGGCGACTGGAACCTGTTCGCCGGCTACAAGTACATCCAGCCGGACGCCTTGCCTGATGGCTTCAACGACTCGTCGTTCCACCTCGGCGGCACCAACGCCAAGGGCTATATCCTCGGCGGCAACTACGGTCTGGCGAAAAACGTCTACGCCACCGGCCGCTGGATGAGCACCGAGGCCGTGTACGGTGCGCCGTTCGACATCGACGTCTTGCAGCTTGAGATCAACACGCGCTTCTAAGGCGCCGGGAGTACGGTCATGCACGCACGAGTTTTACTGTTGGGGCTGAGTTTTTTCATCGCGCAAGGCGCGCACGCCGAAGGCATGGAGGAGCGTCTGCGCACCCAGTTGCGCAGCACCACCCAGCAGTTGCAGACCCTGCAGAGCCAGCAGGCCCAGGCCAGCGCCGCGCAATTGGCGGCGCAGAACGAAGCCAAAGCGGCGCAGGCGCAGATCAAGCAATTGACCGCCGAACTGGCCAAGGCCAGAGGCGTCGCCGAGCAATTGGCCGGCCAGCAACAGAGCCTGCACAGCCAGGCGCAGGCGCAAGTCGCCGCCAGCAACGAGCAGGTCGGCAAGTTCAAGAAGGCCTACGACGAGTTGCTGGTCATGGCCCGTGCCAAAGAGGCAGAACGGTCTAAGCTTCAAGCGCAATTGGCTGAACGTGACACACAAGTGCAGCAATGTTCAGTCAAGAATCAGCAGATGTACGGCGTCGCCAAACAGATCCTCAGCGCCTACGAAAACATCGATGTCGCCGAGGTGATGAAGATCCGCCAGCCCTTCGCGGGCAGCGCCCGGGTCAAGTTCGATGAACTGGCCCAGGGGTTTGGTGACGAGCTTTACAAGACTCAATTCGACGCGCCGCAAGCTGCGCTCTCGCACTGATAAACAAGGAAGAAGTCATGACTCAATTGATCAGCCATGTGTCCCCACAATCCCTGACCGACGTCCTGCAAGCGGCCGGTTATCGCGTCAACCAGACCGAACAGAACGGCATCGTGCAGTTGCTCAGCGCCAGTCAGGGCATCGGTTATGCCGTGCGTTTCGGCAACCCGGCGGTGGAGCAGGGCAGCTATGTCGATTTCACCTTCAGCTGCGCGCTGCGGGTGCAAGGTGAGTTGCCACACGGTGTGGCCGAACAGTGGAACGCCACCCGGCGTTTTGCCCGGTTGTCATTGCAGGGCGAGTTTCTGGTGATGGAAATGGACGTGGTGGTTGCGGCGGGTGTGAGCAACGATCACCTGCGTGGCAATCTGGAATTGTGGGATCGCCTGTTGCAGGAATTCATCGTCTACCTGCGTGATTTCACCCAGGCCGCGCAAGCCTCGACAGCCAAAGTCGCGGTCGCCGAACAAGAGGAAGTCGCGCTGTGAAAAAGCCTGCCATGGTGATCGGCGCCGGGGCAGTGGCGCTGTTGGTGGTAGCCGTGGCGTTGGTGTTGCGACCGGGTACTGACCCGGTTGCCGCCCAGCAATCGTCGCCGTTGGCGGCGGTTGCTGCGGGGCCGGCCGTGGCGCGGTTGGGCAATCAGCAGGTGACGCCACAGGAGCTGCAGGCATTGCTGGCGACATTGCCACCGGCAAGTGCCGAGCAACTGCGCGGCAACCGTGAAGCACTGGAGCGCTGGATTCGTACCCGTCTGGCGGAGAAAGCGGTGCTGGAGCAGGCCGACGCTCAGGGCTGGGCGCAGCGTCCGGACGTGGTGCGGCAAACCCGCGCGGCCACCGAGCAGATCGTCTTTCGCGATTATTTGCGCTCGGTCAGCACCGTGCCGGCGGACTACCCGAGTACGGCCGAGTTGCAACAGGCGTACGACGCCGGCAAAGCCAACTGGATGACCCCGCCGTTGTATCGGGTCAGCCAGATTTTCCTTGCGGTACCGGATGCCCAGAGCCTGGACGCCGTGCGCAAACAGGCGACCGAGCTGAGCAAGAAGGCCCAGAGCACGCCGGCGGATTTTGCCGCGCTGGCGACTCAGTATTCGCAGGATCGGCTGACCGCCGAACGCGGCGGCGACAGCGGGCTGCAACCGTTGCAGCAACTGGTGCCGGAAGTACGGGGCGTGGTGGCGAAGTTGAAGGTCGGCGCGGTGTCCGACCCACTGCAGAGCGCGGCCGGCTTCCATGTGATCAAACTCACCGAACAGCAACCGGCGCGTACCGCGACCCTCGACGAACTGCGCGATCAATTGACTCAGGCCTTGCGGGCGCAACGGCAGGAGCAGATTGCCCAGGCGTATCTGGACGGCATGCTCAATACCGCGACGCTGAGTATCGATGGGGCCGAGCTGAACAAAGTCCTCGAAACCCACCAGTAAATCACCTTGGGGGAGCGAGCCTGCTCGCGAATGCGGTGTGTCAGGCAGCGTAATTGTTGAATGTGCTGGCGCCTTCGCGAGCAGGCTCGCTCCCACAGTGGATTGTGGTGCACTCAAGACCAACAAAGATCGACAGGGAGTCATCGATGTCATTCACCGAACCCGCAGGACGACAGGGTAGCCCCGACTATCGCTGGGCACAGCGCGAGCGCGAGCCGTGGCTGGCGCAAGCCGCGAGCATCGATGCCGAGGTCGCGCAATATTTTCTGGTCAGTGCTCGCTGCGGTTGCTTCATGCAGGCGGCGCGCAGCCTCAACGTGCGCTCGACCTTGCTGCGCAAACAATTGGCGCAGCTGGAGCAAACGCTGCAGCACGCGCTGTTCAGCTTTCAAGGCAGCGCCTTGAGCCTGACCCGTGAAGGTCAGCAGTTGCAGGCGCAACTGGTGGCGCTGGCCCACGAACGTAAACTGCCGGTGGTCGAGCAGCCGCTGGTGCGTTTGGCCGTCGCCGAGTCGATCCTGCATGACATCCTTGGTCGTGACCTGATCGCACTGCTGCGGCGCAATGCCAGCGTTCGTTTGGAGATCATTGCGCTGGACAGCGAACTGGCGTTGCGCGCGGTCAGTGCCGACGTGGTGCTGTGGCTGGCCCACGGCGAGACCCCGAGTCCCGGCCCGACCTTCGCCACCAGCCAGCCGCAAGCGCTGGCGCGGCTTGACTACCTGCCGCACATTGCCAAACGCTATTCCCGCGTCACCGCGCGCCCGGCCAGTACCGACGACCTCAGCGATTTCATGCTGGTGCAATGGCAGCACGACCGGCAGATCGACAGCTTTCGGCCGTGGAATGAACTGGTCGAACAACGCCTGGCCGGTGTGGTGCAGATGCAGTCCTATGAGCTGATGCTGGAAATGATCCGCTGCAGCGCGTGCATCGGTCTGCTGCCGGCGTACATGAGCCGTTTTGATCGCGGACTGATTGCGCTGCCGGGGCTGTTTGACGAGCCGATGCAGTTGCAGGCATGGCTGGCGGTGAATGCTGAATCCCGGCACGTCGGCGAAGTGCAAACCCTGGTCGAACTGATTCAGCACACCTTCAACGAGCGCCAGGAGTGGTTTCAGACCTGACCCGATCCCCTTTGCCCACAATCCCTGTAGGAGCTGCCGCAGGCTGCGATCTTTTGACTTTGATTTTTAGAAGCAAGATCAAAAGATCGCAGCCTGCGGCAGCTCCTACAGTTTGTATGCGCCGGACTTTGCAGTTTAGAGTGATTGGCCACCCATCGATCCAGGAAGGATCCGCCATGCCCGAGCACAACCCCGCCATCACCCTTGAACGCTTCAATGAATCGCACATCGAGGCCGTCACCGCGCTGTACAACGATCCGGCGGTGACCCGGCAGGTGTTGCAGATGCCGTTTCAATCTACCGAGATTTGGCGTCAACGGCTGCTGGCGGAGAACGAGCGGATGGTCAAACTGGTGGCGCTGCATCAGGGCGCGGTGGTCGGTCATCTTGGCCTGGAAAACTATTCACGAATCCGCCGCGCGCACGCCGGCAGTGTCGGCATGGCGGTCGCCGTGGCGTGGCAAGGCAAAGGGGTCGGTTCGACACTGCTGGCGGCGGCGCTGGACGTCGCCGACAACTGGATGAACCTGCATCGGGTCGAACTCTCGGTGTACGCCGACAACCAGGCGGCCATCGGTCTGTACCGCAAGTTCGGCTTCGAGAACGAAGGGCTGTTCCGTGACTACGCGGTGCGCGACGGGCGATGGGTCGACACCCTGAGCATGGCCCGCCTGCGCCGTCGATAAGCCAAAAAAATTCTGTGGGAGCGTGGCTTGCCGGCGAAGAGTCACCGCGGTTTTTCAGGTATTACGCGTCATCGTTCTTCGCGGGCAAGCCACGCTCCCACAGGTTCTGTGGAGTCAGTCGCCGAGCGCGAACGCCACTGCCGCCTGCGCATGCAGTTCGGTGGTGTCGAGCAGGGGCAGGGCGCTGTGTTCGGGTTTGACCAGCAGGCCGATTTCCGTGCAGCCGAGGATGATCGCCTGGGCGCCGCGCGCGGTCAGCGATTCGATCACCCGTTGATAGATTTTGCGTGATTCGTCACTGATCACCCCTACGCACAGTTCGTCGTAGATGATCCGGTGCACGTCTTTGCGCTCGGCGTCGTCCGACACCAGTACCGTCAAACCCTGCGCAATCAGGCGCTGCTTGAGAAAGTCCTGCTCCATGGTGAACGCCGTGCCGAGCAGGCCCACCGTGTGCGCATCAATATTCAGCGCGGCCTGCGCCGCCGGTTCGGCGATGTGCAGGAACGGAATGCTGATCGCTGCCTGAATCTGCTCCGCGACCTTGTGCATGGTGTTGGTACACAGCACCACGCACTCGGCGCCGCCGGCCTGCAGCCTGCGCGCGGCATCCACCAGAATCGCCGCCGCATCGTCCCAGCGCCCGGCGTGCTGGGCCTGTTCGACCGGGCCGAAGTCGACGCTGTACATCAGGATTTGCGCCGAGCGCAGCGGGCCGAGGCGGTCGCGGACCTGTTGATTGATGAGTCGATAATATTCAGCGCTGGATTCCCAGCTCATGCCGCCGATCAAGCCGATGGTACGCATTGAAATTCCTCGTTCAATGGCCCGTATTGGAAAAGTCGGGCTCCGGCCGAGTGTCCATCGGTTGCACGACGGATGCCAGTACAAAGCAACTGTACCGTTGATCCATTTGCCAAGTGTCACGGTGTCGGCGTTCGAGGTTAAACGTACGCCGGTGCGCCGATCTGTCACTATCGACTCTCGCAGGCTCTCCCCGAGGAACGTACCGATGAACGACGTACAACAACTGGGCGAAATGCTTCGTCACTATGCCGAGAGTGAAGCGCACAAGAAGCAACTGTTCGAAACCCAGTCGCAGGCTTGGGCCAGCCGCATCTCCGAACTGTTCGGCCAGATCCAGCAATGGCTGGAACCGGTGCAGGCACCGAACCTGCTGGAGGTGAGCCGCGAAGCTTACGTCGCATTCGGGCCGAGCACGCCGTTAGAAACCTCGACCTTCAAGACCGAGAAACTGAGCATCGTGATTGCCGGCAAAATGGTGGAATTCGTGCCGGACGTGATGGGCAGCGCCGGGCAGATTTCCCTGGCGGTGATGGGCCTGACCGCGGCGCGCTATGGCAGCATTTCGCTGGTGGGATTACCGAGCGGCGAGTGGCAGTGGCGCAAAACCAATGGCCTGAAGGATCCGGACACCTTCGTGTTTGATGCGGACTTTCTTGCACAGCAGTTGCAGAGCCTGATTCCCCGCGACCGCGCCTGACCCGCCACAAACCCTGTAGGAGCTGCCGCAGGCTGCGATCTTTTGATCTTGTTTTTAGAAAATCAAAGTCAAAAGATCGCAGCCTTCGGCAGCTCCTACACGGGGCGGGGGATTACATGTCGAGGTTGATCCAGCCCGGTTTCGCCTCTTCCGGCGCCACCGCTTTCACGGTTTTGCCGGTGGCCAGTTCCACCCGCCGTGCCACCTCCGGATCATCGGCAAATGGCACCATGCTCGCATCGTCGAGGCTTTCCGCCGTCTGGTGGCGCAGGCAGTACTCCACCGCCAGCCACAGAAACACCACGCCCAGCACATTCAAGAAAATATCCATCCTCTTCAGCTCCCGGCCTCAGGCGATCTGCGCTTGGCTGCGCACCAGCGCCGCATCGGCGACCCGCACCGTGCGCCAGACGTTGTAGGCCATCAGCAGCATGCCGCTGAGGAAGAACACCCCGCCAGCAAAGCGCACGATGAAGCCCGGGTGACTGGCCTGCAGCGCCTCGACAAAGGAATAGGTCAGCGTGCCGTCCTCGTTGATCGCCCGCCACATCAGGCCCTGAGTGATGCCGTTGACCCACATCGACGCGATGTACAGCACCGTACCGATGGTCGCCAGCCAGAAGTGCAGGTTGATCAGCGGCGTGCTGTACATCTGCTCGCGGCCAAAGACTTTCGGCACCATGTGATACGTCGCGCCGAAGGTGATCATCGCCACCCAGCCCAGCGCCCCGGCGTGAACGTGGCCGATGGTCCAGTCGGTGTAGTGGGAGAGGGCGTTGACGGTCTTGATCGCCATCATCGGGCCTTCGAAGGTCGACATGCCGTAGAACGCCAGCGACAGCACCAGAAAGCGCAGGATCGGGTCGGTGCGCAACTTATGCCAGGCGCCCGAGAGGGTCATCATGCCGTTGATCATCCCGCCCCAGCTCGGCGCCAGCAGGATCAGTGACATTGCCATACCGAGGGACTGCGCCCAGTCCGGCAGCGCGGTGTAGTGCAAGTGGTGCGGGCCGGCCCAGATGTACAGGGTGATCAGTGCCCAAAAATGCACGATCGATAACCGGTAGGAATACACCGGGCGATTGACCTGTTTCGGCACGAAGTAATACATCATCCCAAGGAAGCCGGTGGTCAGGAAGAACCCCACCGCGTTATGCCCGTACCACCACTGCACCATGGCATCGGTGGCCCCGGAATACACCGGATAGGATTTGAACCAGTCCACCGGAATCGACAGGTGATTGACCACGTGCAGCATGGCAATCACCAGAATGAACGCGCCGAAGAACCAGTTGCCGACGTAGATGTGTTTGGTCTTGCGCTGCACCACGGTGGTGAAAAACACGATGGCGTAAGCAACCCAGACCACCGCCATCCACACCGCGCCGGAGAATTCGATCTCGGCGTATTCCTTGGTGGTGGTGTAGCCCATTGGCAGGGTGATCAGCATGATCACGATCACCGATTGCCAGCCCCAGAACGTGAAGGCGGCGAGCTTGTCCGAATACAGCCGCACCTGGCAGGTACGCTGCACCGCGTAGTAACTGGCGGCGAATTGCGCGCTGCCGGCGAAACCGAAAATCACCAGGCTGGTGTGCAATGGCCGCAAGCGGCCGAAGGTGGTCCAGGGCAGGTCGAGGTTCATCTCCGGCCACACCAGTTGCGAGGCGATCCATACCCCCATCGCCATGCCGACGACACCCCAGAACACCGTCGCGATAACGAATTGGCGGACGACCTTGTAGTTATAAGCCTGTCCGATTGTTGCTGTGCTCATGGTCAGTTCTTCCACGGTTGCAAAGTCTTGCCAGGCCACCCTGGTCTGGCACGAGCTGCACTGTAGGAATACCGCCAGAAACAAAACAGGCTCAGGAATCTTTCATTTGTACGGATCAGATTGGAGTGCTGACTGCGGCGTTCTGCCGCGCCCTGATACGGTTTTTATCGTTTCAGGTGAATCTGTTGTGTGCTGCGCTGCTCGTCCATAGTGCCTTTACGAAAACTGTGGGAGCGAGCCTGCTCGCGAATGCGGTGTGTCAGCCAACAATGCAGTTGCCTGACACGCCGCATTCGCGAGCAGGCTCGCTCCCACAGAACTAATTGATGAGGTGGGGCAGGCACATGTATCAATACGACGATTACGACCGCGCACTGGTGTTCGAGCGCGTTGCGCAGTTTCGCGATCAGGTCGAGCGCTTCATGGCCGGTGAATTGAGCGAAGAGGAGTTCTTGCCGCTGCGCCTGCAAAACGGCCTGTATATGCAAAAGCATGCGTACATGCTGCGGGTGGCGATCCCCTACGGCACCCTGAGTGCCGAACAGATGCGCACGCTGGCGAGTATTGCCGCCGACTACGATCGCGGTTACGGCCACTTCACCACGCGGCAGAACCTGCAATTCAACTGGATCGAACTGGCGCAGGTGCCGGACATCCTTGAACGTCTGGCGCAGGTCAACATGCATGCGATCCAGACCTCCGGCAACTGTGTGCGCAACATCACCACCGAGGCCTTCGCCGGGGTCGCGGCGGACGAGCTGATCGATCCGCGCCCGCTGGCAGAAATCCTCCGGCAATGGTCGACGATCAACCCGGAATTCCTCTTCCTGCCACGCAAGTTCAAGATCGCCATCTGCTCGGCAAAACAGGATCGCGCGGCGATCATGATGCATGACATCGGCCTGTATCTTTACCCGGGGCGTGACGGGCAAATGCTCCTGCGCGTGATCGTCGGTGGCGGGTTGGGGCGCACGCCGATTCTGGGTTTGCAGATCCGCGAAGGTTTGCCGTGGCAGCATCTGCTGTCCTACGTCGAGGCGATCCTGCGGGTCTATAACCGCCATGGCCGGCGCGACAACAAGTACAAGGCGCGGATCAAGATTCTGGTCAAGGCGCTGGGCATCGAGGCGTTCGCCAAAGAGGTCGAGGAAGAATGGCAACACCTCAAGGACGGCCCGGCGCAGTTGACCGAGGCTGAATACGCGCGGGTCGCCAGTGCTTTCGTGCCGCCGATCTATCACACCCTGGCCGATACCGATCTGGACTTTGGCACGCGTCTGGCCGAAAGCCCGGCGTTCGCACGTTGGGTCGCGCGCAACGTGCAGCCGCACAAGAAAGCGGGTTACACCAGCGTGGTGCTGTCGACCAAACCCGGTGTGAGTGCGCCGCCGGGGGACGTCACCGGCCAGCAGATGCTGGCGGTGGCCGACTGGGCAGAGCGTTTCGGTTTTGGCGAGATTCGCATTGCCCATGAGCAAAATATCGTCCTGCCCGACGTAAAAAAGTCTGACCTCCACGAACTCTGGCAACTGGCCTGTGAGCACAATCTGGGCAGCGCCAACGTCGGCCTGCTGACCGACATCATCGCCTGCCCGGGCGGGGATTTCTGTGCGCTGGCCAACGCCAAGTCGATTCCGATTGCCCAAGCGATACAGGCGCGTTTCGCCAACCTCGATTACCTGCACGATCTGGGCGACATCAGCCTGAACATTTCCGGCTGCATGAACGCCTGCGGCCACCACCACATTGGCAATATCGGCATTCTCGGCGTCGATAAAAACGGCAGCGAGTGGTACCAGATCACCCTCGGTGGCGCGCAGGGCAAACACAGCGCACTGGGCAAAGTCATCGGTCCGTCGTTCAGCGCCGCTGAAGTGCCCCAGGTCATCGAACGGATCATCGGTACCTTCGTGCGTTACCGCGAAAGCGAGGAACTGTTTGTCGACACCGTGGCGCGCATTGGCCTGGAGCCGTTCAAGGAGCGGGTCTACCCGAAAGCGCTGGAGGTGTCGGCATGAATAATCTGCTGCGGCTGGAGCAGGGTGTTGCGCGGTTGATCGAGGATGATCCGTGGACGCTGGTCCGCGAGCCGGAGCAGGGCAGGCCGCAAGGATTGCTGATCCTGCCGCTGGCGCACTGGCTGCAATCGCCATCGACCCACGCGGTGTGGCTGGGGCCGGACGATGAAGTTGAAAGCGTGGTGCCGTGGCTGGCTTCGCTGCCGCTGATTGCCCTGGATTTTCCGAGCTTTCGCGATGGTCGCGCCTACAGTCAGGCGTATCTGCTGCGCAGCCGGTTTGGCTGGAGCGGCGAGTTGCGCGCGATTGGCGATGTGCTGCGTGATCAACTCAGCCATATGCGTCAGTGCGGATTCGACAGTTTCGCAGTGCGCGAGGACAAGTCGGCCGAAGATGCCCTGAAAGGACTGGCCGGCATGAGCGTGCTGTACGGCCGCTCGGTGATCGAGCCGCGCCCGTTGTTCCGCAGACGCTGAATATCCATTGCTTGATAGATACTTTGTGGTGAGGGGATTTATCCCCGATGGGCTGCGAAGCAGACCTAAAATCTGCCGAAGCATTTCTTCAGCTAAAACCTGTTGGCTGGTTCTGCGGCCGCTGCGCAGCCGGTCGGGGATAAATCCCCTCACCACAATTGTCTAGCGGCCCCTTCTATACAGGGGAAACCCTTACATCCCGCACCATTCCCGGATTTTCCCTTGGGTCGATGCTGGCCTTTTGGTAGAGTCGCCGTCGCCAGCGGGTTTTCGGCTGGACGACGGAACGAAGAAGGGAGTCTGGGTAGTGAGTGCGGGCAAAAAGATTTTGGGCCTCACGGCGTTGCTGTTGATGCTGACGCTGTGGGCCAGTTACTTCTATGTGTTCAAGGAAAACCGCGACGGCCAGTTGGGCGGCGCCGGTGAAAGCACCGCGTGGTGCGGCACGCCGCCGTCCACCGAAGCGGCGCTGTTGGGCAAGGATCAACTGACCTTGCGCGTCACCAACAACCTGCGCGGCGAGTTCATGCTCAGTGGCTCGCTGGTGGTCTCCGAACGCACCTTCAACCGCTACGATCTGGGTCGCAACGAACTGCGTCTGCGCCTCGAACCGTTGCAGTGGTCGTATGGCGTGACGCCGATCTTCCTCGAACAGGTCAAGGTCCAGCCGCTGAGCCGCAACCTCGCCTCACCGACCAAAAGCGCCTACGCCGAGCTTGAGCCACGGCCAATCGGCGTGCAGGGCCAGGTCACCGACTTTCCGTTCGACACCTATCGCTACGGCTACAAACCGGTGCTGTATTACCTCAAGGGTAGCGAGCGCATCGACCTGCGCTTCAAGAACATCACCACGCTGATGGACCTGTCCAACACCTTCACCCCGATTCAGAAATACAACCGCGTCGAGTACATCAACGAGAAAAACTCGATGATCCGCGACGAGGACTACAAGGCCTACGGCCCGCACGAGTGCGCGTTCAGCGTCGAGCGCAAAGGCTCGTTCAAGGTCGTGGTGCTGTTGTTGCTGCTGGTGCTGTGCCTGCCGCTGCTGCACGTGTTCTATCGCGACGAACCGGGGATCGACTTCCTCGCTACGCTGGTGGCGATTGCCGTGGTGCGCGTGCTGCTGGTGGGACCGGTGCAGGACTTCCAGCTGTACAACATCGACTTCCTGTTCGGCGCGGCGATTCTGCTGGTGGGCTCAGTGTCGCTGATCAAGGCGATGCGCGCCAACAGCCGTCGGGAGATGGCGTTGAAGAGCGGGGCGACATCTTCCTGGTAACACACGGCGCTTGAGATCAATACTGACCCTGTGGGAGCGGGCATTGTCATTCCTGACCCGTTCACTTCAGCGCCGGATCTCCCATGTTCATCTTTTTCCATTCTTAAATGGAATCTGCAACTGTGGCTCAAGTGAGGTTTGTCAGGCCGCGCGGGGTCTCCTGTAAATTTTGTGGTTTTGCAACGCAATCGGCTGGGTTTTAGCTATACCTGTAACTCCCCCCAACGCAACACATTCAGGCCTTCTGACAGGAGTTACAGCATGAAGCTAGCAGTAATGATGGGCACCCTCTGCATTGCCACCCTTGGCGTGGTGGGTTGCTCCAGCAAAACCGTCGCTCCCGATGAGTATTCCGGCTTTCTCAAGGACTACAGCCAGCTCAAGGAGGCCAAATCGCCGTCCGGTGCCGAGGTGATGCGCTGGATCGATCCGAAGGTGGATATGAGCAAGTTCACCAGCGTGTACATCGAGCCGACCCAGCTCTATCCAAAGCCGCAAGCGACCGCAAAGATTTCCCAACAGACCCTCAACGGGATCACCTCCTATTACGATCAGGCGCTCAAGCGTGAAATCAGCAAGGATCTGCCGTTGGCCAACGGCCCTGGCCCAGGCGTGATTGTGGTGCGTGCGGCCATCACTGCTGTGAGCAGCAAGACCGAAGGCCTGCACGCTTATGAAGTGATCCCGGTGGCGTTGGTGGCAGCAGCCGTCAGCACTGCCAGCGGTATCCGCGATCAGGAAACCACGCTGGCCACCGAAGCAGTTTTCCTGGACGGCGCGAGCAACAAGGTCGTGGCGCAAGTGGTGCGCAAAGGCACCGGCAAACCGTTGGAAAATGAAACTCAGGCAATGAAAGCCTCCGACGTTAAACCTGTGATTGATGGCTGGGCCAATGACATGCGTCAGATGTATGTGAAGCTCAAGTCCAGATAAGCTGGGGCCTTTATAGGCGCTGCCGAAGCCAAGAGGATTACAGATTTTTCTTCGCTTGCTCGCGAACACGCTCTTCCTGCGCCCGCGCCTCAGGCGTGAACTCGGCACCGAAATCCTCGGCGGAGAAGATCTGGCGGATTTCGATATCAGAGTCGCCTGGCATTGGGTTCGGGCAGCGCTTGACCCACTCGATAGCTTCTTCTTTCGACTTCACTTCCCAGATCCAGTAGCCGGCCACCAGCTCCTTGGTCTCAATGAAAGGGCCATCGATGACGGTGCGCTTGTCGCCGGAGAAATGCACGCGGGTACCTTTGCTGCTCGGGTGCAGGCCATTGCCGTCGATGAGAACGCCGGCCTTGACCAGTTCTTCGTTGAAGTTGCCCATGGCAGTGATCAGCTCTTCACTGGGCATGATGCCGGCTTCGGAGTCGGCGCTGGCTTTGACAAGGATCATGAATCGCATGGTGGTTTCTCCAGGGAATGGGGTTGATTCACTGCTTAGTCGAACGGGCAGGGCGTGAATCGACAGGTCTCTGAATAAAAGATGCAGTCCGGCGTTTTAACAAACGCAATCCGACACGCTGCACTGCCAAGGTAGGAGCTGCCGCAGGCTGCGATCTTTTGCTCCTGTCGTTAAAAACCAACATCAAAAGATCGCAGCCTGCGGCAGCTCCTACAGGAGAGGTGGGTTGTATACAATTTTTTGCACAGGCCGCTGACAATTTTCAGTCAGGGCATAGGTCGTCGGACAATTTCGTGGTTAACTTCGGCCTCTTGCATGCTCAATCACCACGTTAAGAAGGACTAAAGTCATGGCTCAAGTCACCCTCAAAGGCAACCCGGTTCAAGTCAACGGCCAGTTGCCACAAGCCGGTTCCAAGGCGCCAGCCTTTTCCCTGGTTGCCGGCAATCTGTCCGACGTCACCCTGAAAGACTTTGCCGGCAAGCGCAAAGTGCTGAACATCTTCCCAAGCGTTGATACACCGACCTGCGCCACTTCGGTACGCAAGTTCAACGCTCAGGCCAACGAACTGGCCAACACCGTGGTGCTGTGCATCTCGGCTGACCTGCCATTCGCCCAGGCCCGTTTCTGCGGCGCCGAAGGCCTGGAAAACGTGCAGAACCTGTCGACCCTGCGCGGTGCCGAGTTCATCGAAAACTACGGCGTAGCCATCGCTGACGGCCCGCTCAAAGGCCTGACCGCCCGTGCCGTAGTGGTTCTGGACGAGAACGATAACGTGCTGCACAGCGAGCTGGTCAAGGAAATCGCTGAAGAGCCGAACTACGACGCCGCACTCGCCGTACTCAAATAAGCGCTTTTACAATTGTTAACGGCCTGGCTCTGTCCAGGCCGTTTTCATTTGTGTATCAGTGTTTTGCCTCACACCTTGAAACGTAAGTTGAAGGTAAATTGCCGGTAAAGCTGCTTTGCTTAAATCCCATCAGTGCTTATCGTTCAGCCTCCCGTAAAAGAAGCCCACGCGCCCAATGGTTAATCAATCCATGCAATCGTCCCCTCGCAACGCCCGTCGCTGGCTGATCAGCCTGCTCGTCCTGTTGGTCATCGCCGTCCTGTGCTGGAAGTTCTGGCCCGCCGGTTCGGCCCACAAGGAGGGCGCCGACAAGGCGGCGACCGGGCATGCCGGACGTTCGGGGATGATGCGGCCAGGTTTCGGCGGTGCGGCCGGGCCGATTCCGGTGCGGGTGGCCCCGGCGGTCACCGGTGACTTCCCGCTGTATTACAAGGCGCTGGGCACGGTGACCGCGCTCAACACCATCAACGTGCGCAGCCGGGTCGGCGGCGAGTTGGTGAAGATCAATTTCGAAGAAGGACAGATGGTCAAGGCCGGCGACTTGCTGGCAGAGATCGATCCGCGTCCGTACCAGAACGCCTTGCTCCAGGCTGAAGGCACCTTGCTGCAGAACCAGGCGCAGTTGAAAAATGCGCAGGTCGACGTCGAGCGTTATCGCGGCCTGTACAAGGAAGACAGCATCGCCAAGCAAACCCTGGACACCGCCGAAGCACTGGTCGGCCAGTACCTGGGCACGGTCAAGACCAATCAGGCGGCGGTCAACGACGCCAAGCTCAATCTCGAATTCACCAAGATCCGCGCACCGATTGCCGGTCGCGTCGGTCTGCGTCAGGTCGACGTCGGCAACCTCGTTGCGGCCAACGACACCACGTTCCTTGCAGTGATTACTCAGACCCAGCCGATCAGCGTGGTCTTCACCCTGCCGGAAAACAGCCTCGAAACCGTATTGGCCCGCTACCACAGCGGCGCCAGGCTGCCGGCCGAGGCATGGGATCGCGGCGATACCAAAATGCAGGCCAGCGGCGTGCTGCAAAGCCTCGACAACCAGATCGACGTCGCCACCGGCACCCTGAAATTCAAGGCCCGTTACGATAACCGCGACCAGTCACTTTTCCCCAATCAGTTCGTCAACGTTCATTTGTTGGCCGACACCCTCAAAGGCGTGGTGCTGGCACCGTCGGCCGCGATTCAGTTCGGCACCAACGGCACCTTCGTCTACGCGCTGGACGGCGACAAGAAAGTCACCATCCGCCAACTGAAGATCGGCGCCAGCGACGGTACCAACACGGTGGTCACCGAAGGCCTCGCCGCGGGCGATCGCGTGGTGCTGGAAGGCACCGACCGCCTGAAGGAAGGCAGCGAAGTGGAAGTGGTCAACGACAGCAATGACGTGCCGACCACCCCGACCGGGCACCTGCAGGGCAAACCCGCCGCCAGTGCACCGGACGCTGCTGCGGCTGACAAGGCCAAGAAGGGCGCATGAACATTTCGCGGCTGTTCATCCTCCGTCCGGTAGCTACCACCCTGAGCATGCTGGCCATTGTGCTGGCCGGCCTGATTGCCTATCGCCTGCTGCCGGTCTCGGCGTTGCCGCAGGTCGATTACCCGACCATTCGCGTCATGACCCTGTACCCCGGCGCCAGTCCCGACGTGATGACCAGCGCCGTGACCGCGCCGCTCGAACGCCAGTTCGGGCAGATGCCGGGCCTGACGCAAATGGCCTCGACCAGTTCCGGCGGCGCGTCGGTGCTGACCCTGCGTTTCAGCCTCGACATCAACATGGACGTCGCCGAACAGCAGGTGCAGGCCGCGATCAACGCCGCGACCAACCTGCTGCCGACCGACTTGCCGGCACCGCCGGTGTACAACAAGGTCAACCCGGCGGACACCCCGGTGCTGACCCTGGCGATCACCTCGAAAACCATGCTGCTGCCCAAACTCAATGATCTGGTCGACACGCGCATGGCGCAGAAGATCGCCCAGATCAGCGGCGTCGGCATGGTCAGTATTGCCGGCGGTCAGCGTCAGGCCGTGCGGATCAAGGTCAACCCGGAAGCATTGGCGGCGAACAGCCTGAACCTGGAAGACGTGCGCACCCTGATCGGTGCGTCCAACGTCAACCAGCCCAAGGGTAACTTCGACGGCCCGACCCGGGTCTCGATGCTCGATGCCAACGACCAGCTGACGTCGCCCAAGGACTACGCCAACCTGATTCTCGCCTACAAGAATGGCGCGCCGCTGCGCCTGAAGGATGTGGCGGAAATCGTCGACGGCGCCGAGAACGAACGTCTCGCCGCATGGGCCAACCAGAATCAGGCGGTGCTGCTGAACATCCAGCGTCAGCCGGGCGCCAACGTGATCGAGGTGGTCGACCGGATCAAGGCCTTGCTGCCGAGCATCACCGACAACCTGCCGGCTGGCCTCGACGTCACGGTGCTCACCGACCGCACCCAGACCATCCGCGCCTCGGTCACCGACGTGCAGCACGAACTGCTGATCGCCATCGCGTTGGTGGTGATGGTGACGTTCCTCTTTCTGCGGCGTGCCAGCGCAACGATCATTCCGTCAGTGGCGGTGCCGCTGTCGCTGATCGGTACGTTTGGCGTGATGTACCTGGCCGGCTTCTCGGTCAACAACCTGACCTTGATGGCGCTGACCATCGCGACCGGTTTTGTGGTCGACGATGCGATCGTGATGCTGGAGAACATCGCGCGTTTCATCGAGGAGGGTGATAGCCCGATGCAGGCAGCGCTGAAAGGCGCCAAACAGATCGGTTTCACTTTGATTTCGCTGACCCTGTCGCTGATCGCGGTACTGATTCCACTGCTGTTCATGGCTGACGTGGTCGGGCGGCTGTTCCGCGAGTTCGCCATCACTCTGGCGGTGGCGATCCTTATTTCGCTGGTGGTCTCGCTGACCCTGACGCCGATGATGTGCGCGCGCTTGCTCAAGCGTGAGCCGGAGGCCCATGAACAGGGCCGCTTCTACCGGGCCAGCGGCGGCTTCATCGACTGGATGATCGCCGCCTACGGGCGCAAGTTGCAGTGGGTGCTCAAACACCAGCCGCTGACCCTGTTGGTGGCCATCGGCACGCTGGCACTGACCGTGTTCCTGTACATGGTGGTGCCCAAGGGCTTCTTCCCGGTGCAGGACACCGGGGTGATCCAGGGTATTTCCGAAGCACCGCAGTCGATTTCCTTCGCGGCGATGGGCGAGCGTCAGCAGGCGCTGGCCAAGGAGATTCTTGAAGATCCGGCGGTGGAAAGTCTGTCGTCCTACATCGGTGTCGACGGCGACAACGCCACGCTCAACAGCGGTCGGCTGCTGATCAACCTCAAGCCTCACGGCCAGCGTGACTTGAGCGCCGCCGAGGTGATCGCGCGCCTGCAGCCGCAACTGGACAAACTGGTCGGCATTCGTCTGTTCATGCAACCGGTGCAGGATTTGACCATTGAGGATCGGGTCAGCCGTACCCAGTACCAGTTCAGCATGTCCTCACCGGACGCCGAATTGCTCAGCCAGTGGAGCGGGCGTCTGGTCGAAGCCTTGGCGCAGCAACCGGAATTGACCGACGTTGCCAGCGACTTGCAGGACAAAGGCTTGCAAGTCTATCTGGTGATCGACCGCGATGCGGCGTCGCGCCTCGGCGTTTCGGTGCAGAACATCACCGATGCGCTGTATGACGCCTTCGGCCAGCGGCAGATCTCGACCATTTACACCCAGGCCAGCCAGTACCGCGTGGTGCTGCAGGCACAGGCGGGGGAGAAGATCGGGCCGGCGGCGCTGGATCAGATTCACGTCAAGACCACTGACGGTGCGCAGGTGCGCCTGTCGAGTCTGGCCCATGTCGAGGAGCGTCAGGCGCAACTGGCGATCACCCACATCGGTCAGTTCCCGGCGGTGATGATGTCGTTCAACTTGGCGCCCGGCGTGGCGCTGGGGCATGCGGTGGACATCATCGAACAGGTGCAGAAGGACATCGGCATGCCGATTGGCGTGCAGACCCAGTTCCAGGGCGCGGCCGAGGCATTCCAGGCATCGCTGTCGAGCACCTTGCTGTTGATTCTGGCGGCGGTGGTGACCATGTACATCGTACTCGGCGTGCTGTACGAAAGTTACATTCACCCGATCACCATCCTCTCGACCCTGCCGTCGGCGGCGGTCGGCGCCTTGCTCGCGTTGCTGCTCAGCGGCAATGACCTGGGCATGATCGCGATCATCGGCATCATCCTGCTGATCGGCATCGTCAAGAAAAACGCGATCATGATGATCGACTTCGCCCTCGACGCCGAACGCACCCAGGGCATGGCGCCGGAACAGGCGATCTATCAGGCGGCGCTGCTGCGCTTCCGGCCGATTCTGATGACGACGCTGGCGGCGCTGTTCGGTGCCGTGCCGTTGATGCTCGCCACCGGTTCCGGGGCTGAACTGCGTCAGCCACTGGGTCTGGTGATGGTCGGCGGTCTGCTGGTGAGTCAGGTGCTGACACTGTTCACCACGCCGGTGATCTACCTGTACTTCGACCGTCTGGGTCGGCGCTTTGGCAAGACCAATGCCGACCGTGATGAGGTGGTGGTATGAATTTGCAGCACCTCATCCACTGTGGGAGCGAGCCTGCTCGCGAAAGCGCTGGATCAGTCACCATCAAGGTTGAATGTCAGACCGTATTCGCGAGCAGGCTCGCTCCCACAGTGAGTAGGTGTGTTGATGGGGATTGCGGTCAATGAACCTCTCCGGTCCTTTCATCAAGCGCCCGGTCGCGACCATGCTCCTGAGCCTGGCGATCATGTTGCTGGGCGGTGTCAGTTTCGGCTTGCTGCCAGTATCGCCGCTGCCGCAAATGGATTTCCCGGTGATCGTGGTCCAGGCCAGTCTGCCCGGTGCCAGTCCCGAAGTGATGGCGTCCACGGTGGCGACGCCGCTGGAGCGCTCGTTCGGTACAATTGCCGGTGTCAACACCATGAGCAGCCGTTCCAGCCAGGGGTCGACCCGGGTCATTCTGCAATTTGACCTTGACCGCGACATCAACGGCGCAGCGCGCGAGGTGCAGGCAGCCATCAACGCTTCGCGCAACCTGTTGCCGAGCGGGATGCGCAGCATGCCGACCTACAAGAAGGTCAACCCGTCGCAGGCGCCGATCATGGTGCTGTCGCTGACCTCGGACGTGTTGGAAAAAGGCCAGCTCTATGACCTGGCCTCGACCATCCTGTCGCAGAGCCTGTCCCAGGTGCAGGGCGTGGGAGAGGTGCAGATCGGTGGCAGTTCGCTGCCGGCGGTGCGTATCGAACTCGAACCGCAGGCGCTGAACCAGTACGGCGTGGCGCTCGACGATGTACGCAAGACCATCGCCGCGGCCAACGTACGCCGGCCCAAGGGCTCGGTCGAAGACGGCGAGCGCCTGTGGCAGATCCAGGCCAACGACCAGTTGGAGAAAGCCAAGGATTACGAGTCGCTGATCATCCATTACAAGGACGGCGCGGCTCTGCGTCTGAAGGACGTGGCCAAGGTCAGCGACGGCGTCGAAGACCGTTACAACAGCGGTTTCTTCAACGATGACGCGGCGGTGCTGCTGGTGATCAACCGCCAGGCCGGCGCCAACATCATCGAGACGGTCAACGAGATCAAGGCGCAGTTGCCGGCCTTGCAAGCGGTGCTGCCGGCCAGCGTGAAGCTGAATCTGGCGATGGACCGCTCGCCGGTGATCAAGGCCACCCTCCACGAAGCGGAAATGACTTTGCTGATCGCTGTGGCGCTGGTGATTCTGGTGGTGTTCCTGTTCCTGGGTAACTTTCGCGCCTCGCTGATTCCGACGCTGGCGGTGCCGGTGTCGCTGGTCGGCACGTTCGCGGTGATGTACCTCTACGGTTTTTCGCTGAATAACCTGTCGCTGATGGCGTTGATTCTGGCTACAGGGCTGGTGGTGGACGATGCCATCGTGGTGCTGGAAAACATTTCCCGGCACATCGACGAAGGCGTCAAACCGATGAAGGCCGCGTACCTCGGGGCCAAGGAAGTCGGTTTTACCTTGTTGTCGATGAACGTGTCGCTGGTGGCGGTGTTCCTGTCGATCCTGTTCATGGGCGGCATTGTCGAGAGCCTGTTCCGCGAGTTTTCCATCACCCTGGCGGCGGCGATCGTGGTGTCGCTGGTGGTCTCGCTGACGTTGACGCCGATGCTCTGCGCGCGCTGGCTCAAGCCGCATACGCCGGGCCAGGAAAACCGTTTGCAACGCTGGAGCCGCAAGACCAACGACTGGATGGTTGGCAAATATGCGACCAGCCTCGACTGGGTGCTGCGCCACCGCCGCCTGACCTTGCTCAGTCTGATCATCACGGTCGGAGTCAACGTCGCGCTGTACGTGGTGGTGCCGAAGACGTTCATGCCGCAGCAGGACACCGGCCAGTTGATCGGTTTCGTGCGGGGCGACGACGGCCTGTCGTTCAGCGTGATGCAGCCGAAAATGGAAACCTTCCGCCGCGCCGTGCTCAAGGACGAAGCGGTGGAGAGCGTAGCCGGGTTCATCGGCGGCACCAACGGCACCAATAACGCGTTCATGCTGGTGCGCCTGAAGCCGATCAAGGAACGCAACCTGTCGGCGCAGAAAGTCATCGAACGCCTGCGCAAGGAGATGCCCAAGGTCCCCGGCGCCCAGTTGATGCTGATGGCGGATCAGGACCTGCAGTTCGGCGGCGGCCGCGAACAGACCACCTCGCAATACAGCTACATCCTGCAAAGCGGGGACCTGGGCGCCCTGCGCGAGTGGTACCCGAAAGTGGTGACCGCGCTGCGCGCACTGCCGGAGCTGACTGCGATTGATGCCCGCGAAGGACGCGGTGCGCAGCAGGTGACGCTGATCGTCGACCGTGATCAGGCCAAACGCCTCGGGGTCGACATGAACATGGTCACGGCGGTGCTGAACAACGCCTACAGCCAGCGGCAGATTTCGACGATCTACGACAGCCTCAACCAGTATCAGGTGGTGATGGAGGTCAACCAGAAGTACGCGCAGGATCCGGTCACCCTCAATCAGGTGCAGGTGATTACCGCTGACGGTGCGCGGATTCCGTTGTCGACCATTGCCCATTACGAAAACAGCCTGGAGGACGACCGCGTCAGCCACGAAGGCCAGTTCGCCTCCGAAAGCATTGCCTTCGACATGGCCGAAGGGGTGACTGTGGAGCAGGGCAGTGCCGCCATCGAGCGGGCGATTGCCAAGGTCGGTCTGCCAGAAGACGTGATCGCGAAAATGGCCGGCACCGCCGATGCCTTTGCCGCGACGCAGAAGAGCCAGCCGTTCATGATCCTTGGTGCGCTGTTGGCGGTGTATCTGGTGCTCGGTGTGCTGTATGAAAGCTACATTCACCCGCTGACGATCCTCTCGACCTTGCCCTCGGCCGGGGTCGGCGCGTTGCTCTCGATCTACGCGCTGGGCGGTGAATTCAGCCTGATTTCATTGCTCGGACTGTTCCTGCTGATCGGGGTGGTGAAGAAAAACGCCATTCTGATGATCGACCTGGCGCTGCAACTGGAGCGCCATCAGGGCCTGTCGCCGCTGGAGTCGATTCGTAGCGCCTGCCTGCAGCGGCTGCGGCCGATTCTGATGACCACCCTGGCGGCCATTCTCGGTGCATTGCCGCTGTTGCTCAGCCGTGCGGAAGGCGCGGAAATGCGCCAGCCCCTGGGTCTGACCATTATCGGCGGCCTGATCTTCAGTCAGGTCCTGACGCTTTACACCACGCCTGTGGTTTACCTCTATCTCGACAAGCTGCGCCACCGCTTCAACACGTGGCGTGGCGTGCGTACTGACGCTGCTCTGGAAACTCCGCTATGACCGACCGTTCGCTTCTCAATCTGGCCACTGCGCGCGGTTCGCGCCTGTTGAGCCTGTCGCTGTGCGTGGCGATGCTCAGTGCCTGCGCCGTCGGCCCGGACTATCAGCGCCCGCAGACTGCCGAGGTCGCACAGTACAAAGAGGCCGAGGGCTGGCGCCAGGCCAATCCGAGTGACGCGCTGGCGCGTGGTGCCTGGTGGGAGCTGTATGGCGATCAGCAGCTCAATGGCCTGATCGAGAAACTCAACAGCTCCAACCAGACCGTGGCGCAATCCGAAGCGCAGTACCGTCAGGCCCAGGCGTTGGTGCGCAGTGCCCGTGGGGCGTTTTACCCCAGTGTCGATCTCAGCGTGGGCAAGACCCGCTCCAGTCAGGGCACCGGCAGCAGCAGTTCGAGCCTGAGCAGTTCTGCCAGCGGGATTCGCGATACCTACAACGCGCAGTTGGGCGTGAGTTGGGAAGCAGATATCTGGGGCAAATTGCGCCGAGGCCTGGAGGCCAACGAGGCCAGCGCCCAGGCGAGCTTCGCCGATCTGGCCGCGATGCGTCTGAGCCAACAGTCGGAACTGGTGCAGAACTACCTGCAACTGCGGGTGATCGATCAGCAGAAACGCTTGCTTGAAGCCACGGTCGCGGCCTACGAAAAATCGTTGCAAATGACCCAGAACCAGTACCGCGCCGGGATCTCCGGGCGCGATGCGGTGGCGCAGGCACAGACCCAGTTGAAAACCACCCAGGCCGATCTGGTGGACCTGATCTGGCAACGGGCGCAATTCGAAAATGCAATCGCCGTACTGACCGGGCAGGCGCCGGCCGAGTTCAGCATCGCCGAGACCCAGAACATCCCGAACCTGCCGCAGATTCCTCTGAGCCTGCCGTCGCAGTTGCTGGAGCGCCGCCCGGACATCGCCTCGGCGGAGCGCTCGGTGATCGCTGCCAACGCCAATATCGGTGTGGCCAAAGCCGCCTATTACCCGGATCTGACGTTGAGCATGAGCGGCGGCTACAGCAGCAGTACCTCGAAAAATCTTTTGACCATACCCAACCGTTTCTGGTCGGTCGGGCCGAAACTGGACTTGCCGATCTTCGACGGTGGCATCCGTTCGGCCGAGGTTGACCGTACCGAGGCGGTGTACGACCAGACCGTCGCCAAGTACCGCCAGACGGTGCTCGATGGTTTCCGCGAAGTGGAAAACTATCTGGTGCAATTGAAGGTGTATGAAGACGAGGCGGCGGTGCGTCAGGAAGCACTGGATGCGGCGCGCGACTCGCTGCGCCTGACCCAGAACCAGTACAAGGCCGGGTTGATTGCCTACATCGATGTGGTTGTGGTGCAAGCCACGGCGCTGAGCAACGAACGCACCGTTCTCAACATCCTGCAGAGCCGCCTGATCGCCAGTGTGCAATTGATTGCAGCGCTGGGTGGTGGCTGGGACGGTCAACTGGCCACCGAATAAATCGTGTAGGAGCTGCGGCACGCTGCGATCTTTTGATCTTAAAAAACAAGGTCAAAAGATCGCAGCGTGCCGCAGCTCCTACAGGTTGTGATGGTTGCTCCAGAGCCTCGCAAAACCATCAAACAAGCGTTTCATCGGGTTGATGGCAAAATGATTACTTTGTCAGTGCGTTCTTCCGCGCAATCAGTACAATCGCCGCATTTTCCCGGCCGAGAATGGACGCAGTACGGCGCGGGTGGTTGCGAGAATCCCCATGCTCATCGGTCATTATTCCTTCACCCTGGTTTTCATTTCTTTGTGTGTGGCGATCCTTGCGTCCTACACCGCGCTCGACCTGACCGGGCGCATTGCCAGTGCCCGTGGGCGGGCGGTGCATTTCTGGACGGCGGGCGGCGCACTGGCAATGGGGGTTGGCGTCTGGTCGATGCATTTCATCGGCATGCTGGCCTTCAAGTTGCCAATCGAGCTGGGCTACGACATTCCGGTGACCGCGCTGTCGCTGCTGATTGCCGTTCTGTCGTGCGGGTTTGCCCTGTGGCTGGTCAGCCAGCCAAAACTGCCGATTCTGCAATTGGGTTTTGGCGCCTTGATCATGGGCGCCGGCATCAGCGCCATGCATTACACCGGCATGGCGGCTCTGCGCATGACGCCGGGCATCGATTACGACCCGACCCTGTTCGGCGCCTCATTGCTGATTGCGGTCGGTGCTTCGGCGGCGGCGTTGTGGATCGCCTTTCGCCTGCGCCAGCACTCGCCTTATGTGCGCCTGATTCGCGGCGGTGCGGCAATCATCATGGGCATTGCCATTGTCGGCATGCACTACACCGGCATGGCTGCGGCGCAGTTTCCCGCAGGCAGTTTCTGCGGCGCGACGCTTGCCGGTCTCAAGGGCAACGGCCTCGATAATCTGGTGCTGATCACCACGCTGGCGGTGCTGTCGATCGCCTTGCTGACCTCGATTCTCGATGCTCGCCTTGAAGCACGCACTGCCGATCTGGCGCATTCGCTGACCCTGGCCAACCGTGAACTGACGCAACTGGCGTTGCACGACACCCTCACAGGTCTGCCGAACCGCATGCTGCTGGACGACCGGATCAATCAGGCGATGAAGAAGGTCGAGGAGCAGGGCGGCTGTTTTGCGTTGATGTTCATCGATCTGGACGGTTTCAAACCAGTCAACGATGCCTTTGGCCACCACATGGGGGACCAGTTGCTGCGCGAAGTCGGGGTGCGCCTGCGTGAGGATTTGCGCAGTCAGGACACGCTGGCGCGAATTGGTGGCGACGAGTTCGTGCTGCTGGTGCGTCTGACCGAGCCCAACGATGCCCTGAGCCTGGCAGCGCGTCAGGTGGGCCTGATCGGCCAGTCATTCCGCGTAGCCGAGCATGAGTTGCAGATTTCCGCCAGCGTCGGCATTGCCCTGTACCCGGGTAATGGCCAGAGCGCTCAGGAACTGCTGATGAACGCCGATGCGGCGATGTATCACGCCAAGGGCGGCGGTAAAAACGGCTACAGCTTCTTCGATGCCTCGATGAACAGCAACGCACGCAAGCAGCTGCAGTTGCTGCAAGATCTGCGCGCTGCGCTGGAGCACCGGCAGTTCAGCCTGTATTTCCAGCCCAAATTCGAAGCCGCCAGTGGTCGTCCGGTGGGGGCCGAAGCGTTGCTGCGCTGGCAGCATCCGACCCAGGGCATGTTGCTGCCGGACAAGTTCATCGATCTGGCGGAGAAGACCGGCCTGATCATCGCCATCGGCGACTGGGTACTCAATGAGGCCTGCCGGCAGATGCGCGAATGGTATGTGCTCGGTTACACCGACTGGCGCATTGCAGTGAACCTCTCGGCGTTACAGTTCTGCCACGCGGGACTGGTGCAAAGCGTGGCCAGGGCGCTGGCCACGCATCATTTGCCGGCCAACAGCCTGACCCTGGAAATCACTGAAACCACGGCCATGAGTGACGCCGATGCCAGCATGACGGTGTTGCAGGAGTTATCGGACATGGGCGTCGACCTGTCGATCGATGACTTCGGCACCGGCTATTCGAGCCTGATGTACCTCAAGCGCTTGCCGGCCAACGAGCTGAAAATCGACCGAGGGTTTGTCCGCGATCTGGAGCACGACAGCGATGACGCGGCCATCGTCTCGGCGATTGTGGCGCTGGGGCAGGCACTCGGTTTGCGCATTGTTGCCGAGGGCGTGGAGACTGGCGTACAGCAGGACTTCCTCACGCAGTTGGGCTGTGACTCGTTGCAGGGCTATCTGTTGGGCCATCCGATGCCGGCGGACGCGTTCATGCAGAACCTCACCCGTGGAAAGGCTCAGGTAACTGTCTGACTGCAAACTGTGGCGAGGGAGCTTGCTCCCGCTGGGGCGCGGAGCGGCCCCGTTCTACCGTGTTGGTCGGATTCACGTCTGCTTCGCAGCCGAGCGGGAGCAAGCTCCCTCGCCACAAAAAACATCTCAGTCTCATGCAGGGTTTTGTCTTGGACAGAGCCCATGCAAAACCGCCCAATGACGGTTATTCTTCACCCCGACTGTTACGTGTGCATTGGGGGAAGGGCCAGCATGGATAAAGTCATGGTAATCACCGGTGGCGGCCGCGGAATCGGCGCCGCTACAGCGTTGTTGGCTGCCGGGCAGGGCTATCGGATCTGCATCAACTATCAGTCGGATGAACAGGCCGCACAAAGCGTGCTGGAGCAAGTGCGGGCGCTGGGGGCGCAGGCCATTGCGGTGCGCGCCGATGTCAGCATCGAAGACGAAGTCATCGCACTGTTTCACCGGGTCGACACCGAACTGGGACGGGTCACCGCACTGGTGAACAATGCGGGCACCGTCGGCCATAAGTCGCGGGTCGATGAAATGTCCGAATTCCGCATTCTCAAAATCATGAAAACCAACGTCCTGGCGCCGATCCTCTGCGCCAAGCACGCGATCTTGCGCATGTCGCCCAAGCACGGCGGCCAGGGCGGCAGTATCGTCAACGTGTCGTCGGTCGCCGCACGCCTGGGCTCGCCCAACGAGTACGTCGACTACGCCGCGTCCAAAGGCGCACTCGACACCTTCACCATCGGACTGTCCAAGGAAGTGGCGGGCGAGGGCATTCGCGTCAACGCGGTGCGTCCGGGCTACATCTACACCGACTTCCATGCGCTGAGCGGCGATCCGGATCGGGTCAGCAAGCTTGAGTCGGCGATTCCCATGGCTCGGGGCGGGCGCCCGGATGAAGTGGCGGAGGCGATTGTCTGGTTGCTGTCGGACAAGGCTTCTTATGCGACGGGGACGTTTGTTGATCTGGGGGGGGGGCGTTAAGTCCAGAGAGTTTCGCTGTCAGGTCGGCCCTCTTCGCGAGCAGGCTCGCTCCCACATTGGTTCTGTGTCCTGCACAAATCCAGGGTGGGAGCGAGCCTGCTCGCGAAGGCAATAGCCCAGACAACACAGGGCTGTCAGAACGACCGCACAATCCGCCCCAGCGTCTCCATTGCCTTCTCCGAATCCTCGGTCCACGGGCTGCCGTAATTCAAGCGAATACAATTCCTGAAGCGCTGGGTTGGCGAGAAGATCGGCCCCGGCGCGATGCTGATGCCTTGCGCCAATGCCATCTGAAACAACTTCAAGGAATCCATCTGCGGCGGCAATTCCAGCCACAGAAAGTAGCCACCCGCCGGCTGGCTGACCCGGGTCTGGGCCGGGAAGTAGCGGGCAATCGCCGCGAGCATCGCGCTTTGCTGTTCTTCCAGGGCGTAGCGCAATTTGCGCAAGTGGCGGTCGTAGCCGCCGTGTTGCAGGTAGTCGGCAATCGCCGCTTGGGCCGGCATCGAAGCACAGAGCGAGGTCATCAGTTTCAGCCGCTCGATTTTCTGTGCATAGCGCCCGGCAGCGACCCAGCCGATACGGTAGCCGGGGGCCAGACTCTTGGCGAACGAACCGCAGTGCATCACCAGCCCTTCGGTATCGAACGCCTTGGCCGGTTTCGGCGCTTGCTGGCCGTAATAAAGTTCGGCGTAGACATCGTCCTCGATCAGCGGCACCTGATGCCGGCGCAGCAGTTCGACCAGTTCCTGTTTCTTCGCCTCGGGCATGGTCGCACCCATCGGGTTCTGGAAACTGGTCATGCACCAGCAGGCCTTGATCGGATGGCGTTCCAGGGTCTGGGCGAGCACGCCGAGGTCGATGCCGTCGCGCGGGTGCACGGGGATTTCCACGGCTTTGAGTTTCAAGCGCTCCAGCACTTGCAGGCTGGCGTAGAACGCCGGGGCTTCGATGGCCACCAGATCGCCCGGTTCGGTCACCGCTTGCAGGCACAGGTTCAGCGCTTCGAGGGCGCCGTTGGTGATCAGCAGTTCTTCCATGGGCAGCATCAGCCCGCCGACCATGTAGCGCAAGGCAATCTGCCGACGCAGTTGCGGGTTGCCCGGCGACATGTCGGTGACCACCATGCGCGGGTCCATTTCCCGCGCCGCACTGGCCAGCGAGCGCGACAGACGCTGCAACGGGAACAGGGTCGGGCTGGGGAACGCCGAGCCGAAGGGCACGGTGCTCGGGTCCTTGATCGACTCCAGCACCGAGAACACCAGTTCGCTGACGTCGACTTCGGTGGAGTCGTTGACGTGGCTGCTGATCACCGGCTCGGAAAACGGGCTCGGCGCGTGGGTGTTGACGAAGTAGCCTGAGCGCGGCCGCGCGCGGATCAGACCGCGACGTTCGAGCAGGTAATAGGCCTGGAACACCGTGGACGGGCTGACCCCGTAAGTCTGGCTGGCGTAGCGCACCGACGGCACTCGCTGCCCGGGGCCGAGTACGCCGGAGCGGATCAGTTCAGCGATGTCGTCGGCGAATTTTTCGTAGCGTTTCATCTTGCGTCCGGGTTGGGTTCATTCTGGAAGACCGCGCTGCCTTCATTCGCGAGCAGGCTCGCTCCCACACTGGATCTCAGTGTCCACAAAACCCTGTGGGAGCGAGCCTGCTCGCGAATGGCCGCGCCGCAGTCTAAGGGATCAGCGATTCATCGGCGCCACAAACCTGCTTTTCGCCACGCTGTAAATCTGCGGCTCGTCGCTGTCGGCGATCTTGAAGCTCAAGGTCTGCGAGCTGCTGGCCGGGCGTTCGGTGGTCATCGCCACCGATACCGGCACATCGACAATCTCACCCGGCGCCAGGCTCAGTTCGGTCTTGCCCTGCAACTGGAAGCCCTCGCCATCCACCAGGCTCAGGGTGTAGTCCTGGCGCTGTTGGGTCTTGTTGATGACCTTGAGGGTGTAGATGTTTTCGATCTGGCCCTGACCGTTCTCGCGGAACAACCCACGATCCTTGGTCACGTCGAGCGAGACCATGGGCCGTTCGACCAACGCCAGTGCCAGGGCGCCGATCATCACCAGCAGCACCGCGACGTAACCGATCAGCCGAGGCCGCAGCAGATGGGTCTTGCCGCCCTGCAATTCGCGTTCGGAACTGTAGCGGATCAGGCCGCGCGGGTAATTCATTTTGTCCATGATCGAATCACAGGCGTCGATGCACGCTGCGCAGCCGATGCATTCCATCTGCAGACCGTCGCGGATGTCGATGCCGGTCGGGCAGACCTGCACGCACAACTGGCAATCGATGCAATCGCCGAGACCGGCTTCGGCGGGCTTCACGTCGCGTTTGCGCGGGCCACGGTTTTCGCCACGGGCCGCGTCATAGGAAATCGCCAGGGTGTCCTTGTCGAACATTACGCTCTGGAATCGCGCATACGGGCACATGTGCATGCACACCGCTTCGCGCAGCCAACCGGCGTTGATGTAAGTGGCGGCGGTGAAGAACAGTACCCAGAACAGACTGACCCCGCCGATCTGCAGGGTGAACAGCTCTTCGGCCAGCGGGCGAATCGGCGTGAAGTAGCCGACAAAGGTCAGCCCGGTCATCACGCTGATCGCCAGCCACAGGGTGTGCTTGGCGGCGCGCCGCGCCAGTTTGTTCAGGCCCCAAGGCGCTGCTTGCAGTTTGATGCGCTGGTTGCGCTCGCCTTCGGTGACTTTCTCGCACCACATGAAAATCCATGTCCACGAGCTCTGCGGGCAGGTGTAACCGCACCAGACCCGACCAGCGAACACGGTGATGGCGAACAGACCGAACGCAGCAATGATCAGCAGCGCCGAGAGCAGGATGAAATCCTGTGGCCAGAAGGTCGCGCCGAAGATGTGGAATTTGCTTTCGGCGAGGTCCCACAGTACGGCCTGACGGCCGCCCCAGTTCAACCACACGGTGCCGAAAAACAGCAAAAACAGAAAACCTGCGCCGCTGATGCGCAGGCGGCGGAACAGCCCGGTGAAACTGCGCGTATGGATCTGCTTGTCGGTGGAGCCGGCCTTCGCCTTCATTGGGCGACCTGGCACATTTTTAATGGTGGGACTTGCTTCTACGGTTCGGACGGGGATTTGTTCGCTCATGGTCATTCGCTCATCAGCCTCCATCAGGCGAACGAACTATGAGCGCCGATCTGTTTGCATAACAGACTCAGCTATTTGAATAAAAAGCGGATCAGATGGCGTTTGAACGACGTCCTGCGACAACTTGAAGCAGCCCGCAGACGCAGGCGCAAACGCCTATCGCAGGCGTCTGCACCGGGTGTTGATCAGGGTCAGTCAAATCACCGAATCACTCTCGTCAGCCTTCAGGTGCTTGCGGCCGTCTTTCGCGCCGGCGACGGTCAATGCATCCGCCTCTGCTTCAGTGATGTAAACGCGCCGGCTTTCAATTTCCACGAACGACATGGCTTTTTCGCTATCCGTTTTGACTTCCAGGGTGTCGCAGATACGAATTTCTTCGCCATTTTCGACGGTGAAGAAACACACTTTTGATTCGGGATTGGATTCATCGATTCGAACGGGCATGAGGCTGTCCTTTTTTCATGGGTACCTGAGAAGTTAGGGCGCACGCGTGGCCGATCGTTCTGCGCAACTGATTAATGGTCGCTGCTGTCCATCCATTAACGACAAATAAAAAGGACGGAGCGATGAACGCTTGGTGGCATGAAGTGTGGGTAACGCTGCAAGCGGAGTTCGCCGATGTCGGCGATGCTTCGCAACTGACGCGCATCACCGTGCGCCTGCTGATGGCGGCGGTGCTCGGCGGGATTCTTGGTTTCGAACGTGAGCACAAAGGCAAGGCCGCCGGGGTGCGCACGCACATGCTGGTGGCACTCGGCGCTGCGCTGTTTGTGCTGGTGCCGCAAACCAGCGGGGCGGAGTCCGATGCCATGAGCCGGGTGTTGCAGGGCGTGATCGCCGGGATCGGTTTTCTTGGCGCCGGAACCATCCTGAAAAACAAGGAAGGCGATGAGGGCCATGTCAAAGGGCTGACCACTGCAGCCGGGTTGTGGATGACGGCGGCGATCGGCGTGGCGGCGGGGTTGGGCAGGGAAGCGACTGCACTGCTCAGCACGTTGTTGGCGTTGGGGATTTTCAGCGTAATGCCACGGGTGGTCAGGTTGTTCGAGAAAGAAGACGAGAAAAACCAGCATCTGTGAACACCGCGAACAACCTGTAGGAGCTGCCGCAGGCTGCGATCTTTTGACTTTGATTTTTAAAAACAAGATCAAAAGATCGCAGCCTTCGGCAGCTCCTACAGGGGGGCGGTGCCGTCAGACGATGACAGGCGGCATCGTCGTCGGCGGTTCTTCCTTCGGCGGTGGCGTGGTGCCTGGGGGTTCCTGCTCGGGAATCGGCTGCGGTTCGGTCTCGGGCAGGGTGGGTTTGTCGATGTTCGGATCAGGCGTTTCTGCCGGGATCGGGATGTTCATCTGTAGACCTCCGTGTGGCACATGGCGTGAGAAGTGCTTAAGTGGATTGACCACCTGCTGGCGAATTCGATCCGCTTTTTTGCCCAGGCAAATCCCTGTGAACTTTTCCCCGCGCCGGTCGCTCGGAACCTAAGTGAGTTCATGTCGGGGCCGGTGCCTCCTTGTGGACACGGATCCGGCACAAGAGCGTCCTTGGGGCGTAAAGGAGAGAGGCTCGATGTCCGCTGAAAAACCTTCAGAGCAGAGCTATAACCCGCATATGCCGCTGTCGCAGGCGTTACTGCTGCCGCGCATCGTGATCGAAAACACCATGCCGACCCTGGATGGCGGGCAGTTTGCCGTCAAGTCGATCGTCGAGCGTGACGTGATCGTCACCAGCAAGGTCTTTGCCGACGGCCACGACAAGCTGGCGGTGCGCATCCGCTGGCGCGCGGAGGGCGAAGAGAGCTGGCACAGCGAGGTGATGAACGAGCTGGGCAATAACAGTTGGCAGGGGCAGTTTCGTCCCGAACGCCAGGGTCGCTACCTGTATTGCATCGAAGCGTGGATCGATCACTTCGCCAGTTTCCAGTACGAACTGGAGAAAAAACACAACGCCGCCGTCCCGGTGTCGCTCGAACTGCAGGAAGGCCGCACCATGGTGCAACAGGCCGCCGAGCGCAGCGACGGTCAGCTCAGCGAACAACTCGCCGCACTGCATCATGAATTGTCCGGCCTGCTCGAAACCGAGCAGGTGGCGCTGTTTCTGCACTCGCGCAGTGCGCAGTTGATGGCGCAGGCCGATCACCGCGCCTATCTGAGCCTGAGCGCCGAATTCCCGGTGGACGTCGAACGGGAACTGGCCGAGTTTGCCAGTTGGTATGAGCTGTTTCCGCGCTCGATCACCGATGATCCCAACCGTCACGGCACGTTCAACGACGTGCACGCGCGTCTGCCGATGATTCAGGACATGGGTTTTGACGTGTTGTATTTCACGCCGATTCACCCCATCGGCCGCGCCCACCGCAAGGGCCGCAACAATTCCCTGACCGCAGGTCCCGATGATCCGGGCAGTCCGTACGCGATTGGCAGCGAGGAGGGTGGTCATGAGGCGATTCACTCGCAGCTCGGCACCCGCGAAGACTTCCGCCGACTGGTGGCCGCCGCCGCTGAGCATGGCCTGGAGATCGCCCTCGATTTCGCCATCCAGTGTTCGCAGGATCACCCGTGGCTCAAGCAGCATCCGGGCTGGTTCAACTGGCGCCCGGACGGCACGATCAAATACGCGGAGAACCCGCCGAAGAAATACCAGGACATCGTCAACGTCGACTTCTATGCGCCGGACGCGATCCCCAGTCTGTGGGTCGAGCTGCGCGATATCGTGGTCGGCTGGGTCAACGAAGGCGTGAAGATCTTTCGCGTCGACAATCCGCACACCAAGCCGCTGCCGTTCTGGCAATGGCTGATCGCCGATGTGCGGGCACTGCACCCGGAAGTGATCTTCCTCGCCGAGGCGTTCACCACGCCGGCGATGATGGCGCGTCTGGGCAAGGTCGGGTACAGCCAGAGCTACACCTATTTCACCTGGCGTAATACCAAGTCCGAGTTGGCGACCTATTTCACTGAGCTCAATGAGTCGCCATGGCGCGAATGCTACCGGCCGAACTTCTTCGTCAACACGCCGGACATCAACCCGGCGTTCCTGCATGAGTCGGGGCGGCCAGGCTTTTTGATCCGCGCGGCGCTGGCGACCATGGGGTCGGGTTTGTGGGGCATGTATTCCGGTTATGAACTGTGCGAATCGGCGCCGGTGCCGGGCAAGGAGGAATACCTCGATTCGGAGAAGTACGAGATCCGCGTCCGCGACTTCAATGCGCCGGGCAACATCATTGCCGAGATCGCCCAGCTCAACCGCATCCGTCGGCAGAACCCGGCGCTGCACACGCACCTGGGCCTGAAAATCTACAACGCCTGGAACGACAACATTCTGTATTTCGGCAAGCGCAGCTTTGACGGCAGCAACTTCATTCTGGTGGCGGTAAGCCTCGATCCGCACAACGTGCAGGAGGCCAATTTCGAATTGCCGCTATGGGAGATGGGCCTGCCCGACGACGCAACCACCCACGGTGAAGACTTGATGAACGGGCATCGCTGGGACTGGCACGGCAAGTATCAGTTCATGCGCATTGACCCGGCGTACCAGCCGTTCGGGATCTGGCGGATTACTGCCGCGTAAGACCTTGCTCAAAAACTTGTGGTGAGGGGATTTATCCCCGACTGGCTGCGCAGCAGCCACAAAAAACAACCGCGTAAAACTGAATAAAAGCAGGGCCGCTTCGCAGCCCATCGGGGATGAATCCCCTCACCACAGAGCCCCTCATCACAGGGCAACCGTGTGGTCTGACAGAATTGAACAGGAGTTTCACATGGCGAAGAAACCCAAGGCAGCCACCTTCATCAAAGACCCGCTCTGGTACAAGGATGCGGTGATCTATCAAGTTCACGTCAAATCGTTTTTCGACTCCAACAATGACGGGATCGGCGACTTTCCCGGCCTGATCGCCAAACTCGACTACATCGCCGAACTCGGCGTCAACACCATCTGGCTGTTGCCGTTCTACCCGTCGCCACGCCGCGATGACGGTTACGACATCGCCGAATACCGCGGCGTGCACAGCGACTACGGGACCATGGCCGACGCCAAGCGCTTCATCGCCGAGGCGCACAAACGTGGCTTGCGGGTGATCACCGAGCTGGTCATCAACCACACCTCCGATCAGCACCCGTGGTTCCAGCGGGCGCGCAAGGCCAAACCCGGCTCGGCGGCGCGAGACTTCTACGTGTGGTCGGATGACGACCAGAAGTACGACGGCACGCGGATCATCTTCCTCGACACCGAAAAGTCCAACTGGACCTGGGACCCGGTCGCCGGCCAGTACTTCTGGCACCGCTTCTACTCGCACCAGCCCGACCTGAATTTCGACAACCCGCAAGTGATGAAAGCGGTGCTGTCGGTGATGCGCTACTGGCTGGACATGGGCATCGACGGCCTGCGCCTCGACGCCATTCCGTACCTGATCGAGCGCGACGGCACCAACAACGAAAACCTGCCCGAGACCCATGACGTCCTCAAGCAGATCCGGGCCGAGATCGACGCCAATTACCCGGACCGCATGCTGCTGGCCGAGGCCAACCAATGGCCGGAAGATACCCAGTTGTATTTCGGCGACACCGATGCCGAGGGCGTCAACGGTGACGAATGCCATATGGCCTTCCACTTCCCGCTCATGCCGCGCATGTACATGGCGCTGGCCCAGGAAGATCGCTTCCCGATCACCGACATTCTGCGGCAAACCCCGGAAATTCCTGCCAATTGCCAGTGGGCAATTTTCCTGCGCAATCACGATGAGCTGACGCTGGAGATGGTTACCGACAAGGAGCGCGATTACCTGTGGAACTACTACGCCGCTGACCGTCGCGCGCGGATCAACCTTGGCATTCGTCGGCGTCTGGCGCCGTTGATGGAGCGAGACCGCCGCCGCGTCGAACTGCTCAATAGCCTGCTGCTGTCGATGCCGGGCACGCCAACCCTGTATTACGGCGACGAAATCGGCATGGGCGACAACATCTACCTCGGCGACCGCGACGGTGTGCGTACGCCGATGCAATGGTCAATCGATCGCAACGGCGGTTTCTCCCGCGCCGATCCGGCGAGCCTGGTGCTGCCACCGATCATGGACCCGCAATACGGTTACCTGTCGGTGAACGTCGAAACCCAGGCCGGTGATCCGCATTCGCTGCTCAACTGGACGCGGCGCATGCTCGCCGTGCGCAAACAGTCCAAGGCCTTCGGGCGCGGCACGCTGAAGATGCTCTCGCCGAGCAACCGACGCATCCTGGCCTACACCCGCGAGTTCACCGACGCTGACGGCAAACACGAAATCATTCTCTGCGTGGCCAACGTCTCGCGCAGCGCACAAGCAGCGGAGCTGGATCTTTCTGCGTACGTCGGCATGGTCCCGGTGGAGATGCTTGGTGGTAACGCGTTCCCGCCCATCGGCCAGTTGAATTTCCTGCTGACCCTGGCGCCGTATGGCTTCTATTGGTTCGCCCTCGCGGCGGAAAACCAGATGCCGAGCTGGCACGTCGAACCGGCGCAGAGCCTGCCCGACTTCACCACGCTGGTGCTGAAAAAACGCATGGAAGAACTGCTTGAAGCGCCGACCCGCAACACTCTGGAGCAGAGCATTCTGCCGAGCTGGCTGCAGAACCGTCGCTGGTTCGCCGGCAAGGACGCGGCCATCGAGCAGGTCCATCTGGCCTACGGCGTGCGTTTCGGCGATGCCCAGCATCCGGTGCTGCTCAGTGAGATCGAAGTCACCAGCGCCGGGCAGACCAGCCGCTATCAACTGCCGTTCGGGTTTATCTCGGAAGATCAGGTCGGGGCGGCGCTGCCGCAGCAATTGGCCTTGTCCCGGGTACGTCGCGGACGTCAGGTGGGGCTGATCACTGATGCGTTCAGCCTCGAAACGTTTGTGCACGCCGTGCTGCAAGGCATGCAGAGCGCCACCGTGCTCAACTCCGAACAGGGCGAGATTCGTTTCGCACCGACTGCGCAGCTGGAAAAACTTGGCCTCGGCGCTGAATCCGAGGTGCGTTATCTATCGGCCGAGCAGTCGAACAGTTCGGTGGTGATCGGCAATAGTCTGGTGCTGAAACTGATCCGCAAAGTCGCCTCGGGGGTGCACCCGGAACTGGAAATGAGCGCGTACCTGACCGAGGCCGGTTTCGCCAACATCTCGCCGCTGCTCGGCTCGGTGATCCGCCGCGATGGCGCGGGCGAAGACAATCTGCTGATGATCGCCCAAGGCTATCTGAGCAATCAGGGCGATGCCTGGGAATGGACGCAGAACAACCTCGAACGGGCGCTGCGCGATGAACTGGCCGACGCCATGTCCGAGCAGGAACAGCATTACAACGCCCTCGGTGAGCTCAAGGACTTTGCCGGCATGCTCGGCCAGCGTCTGGGCGAAATGCATCAAGTGCTCGCGGCGCCGAGCGACAATCCCGATTTCGCCCCGCAAACCACCAGCGCCAAAGACGCCCAAGCCACTGGCAAGGACGTTGCGGCGCAGGTCGAGCATGCGCTTAAGCTGCTCAAGCAACATCAAAGTCATCTGAGCGCGGCAGATCAGAAAATGGTCGCGCGGCTGCTGGACAACAAAAAAATCATCCTCGGCCATGTGCAGGAGCTCGCGCAAAAAGCCGTGGGCGGCCTGCGCATTCGTGTGCATGGCGACTTGCACTTGGGCCAAGTGCTGGTGATCAAGGGCGATGCCTATCTGATCGACTTCGAAGGTGAACCGGCGCGGCCGCTGCACGAACGGCGCGGCAAACACAGTCCGTACAAGGACGTCAGCGGCGTGCTGCGGTCCTTCGATTACGCGGCGGCGATGACCATCAACGTGCATAACGTCGATCACAGTGCGGAGTCGGAAGCGGCCCGGCATCGGGTTGCCGAGCGCTACCTGCGTGAGGCGCGCGAGGCATTTGTTCAGGCATATCGCCAAGCGGCGACTAGTCTTGATCATGCCTGGCAGGATCCTGCGGGTGCCGACGCAGCGCTTGCGCTGTTCGGCCTGGAGAAGGCGGCCTATGAAGTGGCCTATGAAGCCGAAAATCGCCCCACGTGGCTGCCCGTGCCGTTGCACGGTTTGTATGGGTTATTGACGGGGCTTAAACCCTTTTCCGATCTTGGTGGAGAGTAGTCATGAGTGTCTCGAACAAGGAACAGGGTCACGCTAAAGAAGCGTTATTGCCGACGGCGCAAGACATCGACGCGTTGGTACGTGCGGAACATCGCGACCCGTTTTCCATTCTCGGCCCGCACGGTGATGGTGCCGGCGGGCAGTTCATCCGCGCCTATTTGCCGGGTGCGTTGAAAGTTGAAGTGCTGGACAAGGACAGCGGTGAAGAACGTGGCGAACTGACCGCCACCGAAACCCCGGGGCTGTTTGTCGGGCACTTCGCCCAGGCCCGGCCCTATCTGCTGCGCACGCGCTGGGCCGGCGGCGAGCAAGTGGCGGAAGATCCCTATAGCTTTGGTCAGTTGCTCGGCGAAATGGATTTGTATCTGTTCGCCGAAGGCAATCACCGCGACCTGAGCAGTTGCCTCGGCGCCCAGCTGAAAACCGTCGATGGCGTTGACGGCGTGCGTTTCGCCGTGTGGGCGCCGAACGCCCGGCGCGTCTCGGTGGTCGGCGATTTCAACGTCTGGGACGGGCGCCGCCATCCGATGCGCCTGCGCCATCCATCCGGGGTCTGGGAGTTGTTCATTCCGCGCCTGCAGGCGGGCGAGTTGTACAAGTACGAGATTCTCGGCGCCCACGGCATTCTGCCGCTGAAGGCTGACCCGATGGCGCTGGCCACCAGCCTGCCGCCGGACACCGCGTCGAAAGTCGCCGCGCCGCTGCAAGTCGACTGGCAGGATCAGGAATGGATGAGCGGTCGTCGCGAACGGCAACAGCATTCGCAGCCGCTGTCGATCTACGAATTGCATGCCGGCTCGTGGCAGTGCGAGCTGGATGACCTGGGCGAAGTCGCCCGTCAGTACACCTGGCCGGAGCTGGCCGAGCGACTGATTCCTTACGTCAAGGAGCTGGGCTTCACCCACATCGAACTGATGCCGATCATGGAGCACCCGTTTGGCGGCTCATGGGGTTATCAGTTGCTCTCGCAATTCGCCCCGAGCGCCCGTTACGGCACGCCGGAGCAGTTCGGTGAGTTCGTCAACGCCTGTCACCAGGCTGGAATCGGGGTGATTCTCGACTGGGTACCGGCGCATTTTCCTACCGATACCCATGGCCTGGCGCAGTTCGACGGCACGGCGTTGTACGAATATGGCAACCCGCTGGAGGGCTTCCATCAGGACTGGGACACGCTGATCTACAACCTGGGACGCACCGAAGTACACGGCTACATGCTGGCATCGGCACTGCACTGGTTGAAGCACTTTCACGTGGATGGCCTGCGCGTCGATGCGGTGGCCTCGATGCTTTATCGCGATTATTCGCGCAAGGCCGGCGAGTGGATTCCGAACCGCCACGGCGGGCGCGAGAACCTTGAGGCGATCGATTTCCTGCGGCACTTGAACGATGTGGTCGAGCTCGAGGCGCCGGGCGCGCTGGTGATCGCCGAAGAGTCCACCGCCTGGCCGGGCGTCAGCCAGAGCACCCAGCAGGGTGGCCTCGGTTTCGCTTACAAATGGAACATGGGCTGGATGCACGATTCGCTGCACTACATTCAGCAAGACCCGGTGTACCGCGCGCACCATCACAACGAACTGAGTTTCGGTCTGGTCTACGCCTGGTCCGAGCGCTTCATCCTGCCGATCTCCCACGACGAAGTGGTGCATGGCAAGCATTCGTTGATCGACAAGATGCCCGGCGACCGCTGGCAGAAATTTGCCAACCTGCGCGCCTATCTGAGTTTCATGTGGACCCACCCGGGCAAGAAGCTGTTGTTCATGGGTTGCGAGTTCGGCCAGTGGCGTGAGTGGAACCACGATCAGCAGCTGGACTGGTACCTGCTGCAATACTCGGAACACAAAGGCGTGCAGAAACTGGTCGGCGACCTCAATCGCCTGTATCGCGAAGAGCCGGCGCTGCACGACCAGGACGACGCGCCGCAGGGCTTCCAGTGGTTGATCGGTGATGACGCGATCAACAGCGTGTACGCGTGGCTGCGCTGGAGCAAGGAGGGCAAACCGGTGCTGGTGGTGGCCAACTTCACCCCGGTGCCCCGTCAGTCGTACCGCGTCGGCGTGCCGTTTGCCGGACGCTGGAATGAACTGCTCAACAGCGATGCCGACACCTATGCCGGGTCGAACTATGGCAATGGCGGCGGGGCGTTTACCGAAGAGGTGGCGAGCCATGGGCAGTCGCTGTCGCTGGAACTGAATCTGCCTCCGCTGGCGGTGTTGATTCTCAAGCCGGAGGGTTGATCCAGACACCGCTAACTCTGTGGGAGCGAGCTTGCCCGCGAAGAGGTCGGAACATTCAACATCTCTGTTGCCTGATCCGCCGTCATCGCGGGCAAGCCTGCTCCCACAGGCGTTTTCGGTGATCCGGGGATCGCTGCCGCAGCAGGATTACAGGTGCACTTCCACCGCCAGTGGCAAGTGGTCCGACAGGTGCGTCCATGGTTTGTTGCCGAGGATCTGCGGGTCGTGGCTGCTGGCGTTGCGCAGGTAGATGCGGTCCAGGCGCAGCAATGGAAAACGCGCTGGATAGGTCTTGGCTGGACGCCCATGGTGGCGTTCAAACGCTTCGTGCAGGTAATCACGGCGGGCGAGGGCGACATTGCCCTGCAGCTGCCAGTCGTTGAAGTCGCCGGCAATGATCACTGGCGCGTCTTCGGGCAAGGATTCGAGCAACTGACAAAGTAGCTGCAACTGCAACTGACGGTGACTTTCCAGCAGACTTAGGTGCACGCAGATGGCGTGGACTTCGGCGTGGCCCGGCACGTCCAGTACGCAATGCAACAAGCCACGGCGCTCGGGGCCGGTGATCGACACGTCGAGGTTGCGGTATTCGCGGATCGGGTATTTTGACAGCAGGGCATTGCCGTGGTGGCCATCGGGGTAAACCGCGTTGCGTCCGTAGGCAAAATCGCTCCACATGCTGTCGGCAAGAAATTCGTATTGCGAGGTTTGCGGCCATTCGTTGTAGCGATTGGAATGGCGCTCGTGTTCGCCCACGACTTCCTGCAGAAACACCAGATCGGCCGAGGTGCTGCGCACCGCTTCGCGCAACTCCGGCAGGATGAAGCGCCGATTGAGGGCGGTGAAGCCCTTGTGGGTATTGACCGTCAGCACGCGCAGGCGATGGATGACGGGGGCGTCGACGACGTGACGCTCGGGATCGCTGGACACGTTCACTCCTCTGAAAAAACGGCTTCCTGTTCATGCGACTGGTCTGTGCGCGGGCAGTTCCTTCCAGATGCCTCAGGCCGTAACACGAATCACCCGAGCCGCCAGAAAACCTGTGGGAGCGAGCCTGCTCGCGAAAGCGGCCTGCCGATCGACCAATCTCTGACTGAATGCACTCGGTCAAATTGTGGGAGCTGGCTTGCCAGCGATGACGGCTCACAAGCCGACCAACCTCCCACTGAATGCAAGCATTCCAAGTGTGGGAGCGAGCCTGCTCGCGAAAGCGGCCTGCCAGACAAAATCGAAACAACAGACCAAACCCCGCACATAAACATAACCCCGCAACCACGTTTAAAGTACACGAACCGTTACGCCATACCGGCTACAACGCCTTGCGCCGTTACCTACGCGTACGCCAGAATCCGCCGGCTTACACGGCTATGCGTTGGGCTTATCGTTTCCCTGTCACTGGAAAACAGTGATCGGGTTTGGTAGCCCATTTCGGTACGGTCGTATGGCGTCACCTTATGTAGCCTCTTTTTGGGGTTCAGTTTTATGGTGGGCATGCGTGGGGCTCATTCGTGAGCGCCGGGTTCCGTATCGACCGGTCTACCAACCCGCGCATGGCCGCCACCCATCGTTTGGTAGCGAGGGTGATGGCTCCTATTTCTCGATACGGAGTTTCATCCATGTTCAAAGCCACACCCAATCCCCCGGACGCCTCAATCCCGTACGACCCAGCCCTCGACCCGCAGAAGATAAAAGCGTTG
>NZ_CATKPO010000005.1:0-144451 GCF_949768395.1 Pseudomonas sp. IT-P260 | reverse complement strand
CATGCGGCTTCGCCGCATGGCGCTACGCGCCTACCCCCTGATGGACACCTCCGCTCGGCCTGCCGAAGGGGCAAAAAATCAAAAGCCAAGTCAAGATCAAAAGCCAGAGCCAGAGCCAGATCAAAAGATCGCAGCCTTCGGCAGCTCCTACATGGGATTGGGTGTTTTCAGTTGGTGATTGGTCGGCTGTCAGGCCGCCATCGCTGGCAAGCCAGCTCCCACAGTGGGATCGGGTGTCATCAGTTAGAGATTGGTCGGCTGGCAGGCCGCCATCGCTGGCAAGCCAGCTCCCACAGTGGGATCGGGTGTCATCAGTTAGAGATTGGTCGGCTGTCAGGCCGCCATCGCCAGCAGGCTCGCTCCCACAATTTTATTCGTGCACACCCCATGCGGCGAAGCCGCCCCACTCAACACAATGAGCGTTAGCTCGAGTACCGCTTTTGATCTGAGGGCCCGTCGGCAGGCTGAGTGGAGGGATTTATCCGGGGGTGGGAGCGCAGCGACCGTTTGGCGCAGCCAAACACAGCAAGAGGAGGTGCAGCGAAGCAAACCGTAGGCGCTGCCCCCCCCGGATGAATCCCGCAGCGAAGGAACCCGAGCCTAAGCGAGGGCCGAACGTCAGGGTAAAGCCTTTTGGGTTACCTTTTCGGCGTTTGGAAAAGGTGACCCGCCGTAAGGGCGGAACCCTAAGCAGCCGTTACCGCAGCAACGGATATTCACCCAAAAAACCAAACGATAAATAACAAAAAGGCGCCCGAAGGCGCCCTCTTGATCCCAGCCGTCAGGCCATCTCAGCCGTAGTCTCGAAGTCAAACGTCAACTCACCATCCTTGATGTCGATGTGTACCACACCGCCATGCTCGGCCAGCTCGCCAAACAGAATCTCCTCCGCCAGCGGACGCTTGATCTTGTCCTGGATCAGACGCGCCATCGGACGTGCGCCCATCGCCGAGTCGTAACCACCGGCCGCCAGCCAACTGCGCGCCGCATCGGTAACCTCCAGCAACACACGCTTGTCTTCCAGCTGCGCCTGCAGTTCGGTAAGGAACTTGTCCACCACACTTTTGATGACCTCATGGCTGAGGCGACCAAACTGGATAATGGTGTCCAGACGGTTACGGAACTCCGGCGTAAAGCTCTTCTTGATCACTTCCATCGCATCGGACGAGTGGTCCTGATGAGTGAAACCGATCGAAGCCCGCGCTGCCGTCTCGGCGCCGGCGTTGGTGGTCATGATGATGATCACGTTGCGGAAGTCCGCCTTGCGCCCGTTGTTGTCGGTGAGCGTACCGTGATCCATCACCTGCAACAGCAGGTTGAAGACTTCCGGATGCGCCTTTTCGATTTCATCGAGCAGCAACACGCAGTGCGGCTGCTTGGTGATCGCTTCGGTCAACAGACCGCCCTGATCAAAGCCGACATAGCCTGGAGGCGCACCGATCAGACGCGATACGGTGTGGCGCTCCATGTACTCGGACATGTCGAAGCGCACCAGTTCGATCCCCAACGCCTTGGCCAGTTGCCGCGCGGCCTCGGTCTTACCGACACCGGTAGGACCGGCGAACAGGAACGAACCCACTGGCTTGTCCGGCGACTTGAGGCCGGCGCGGGACAGCTTGATCGCGGTCGACAGCGAATCGATCGCCGCGTCCTGACCAAATACCGTCAGCTTCAGGTCACGCTCCAGATTGCGCAGCAGTTCCTTGTCGGAGCTGGTGACATGCTTCGGCGGAATCCGCGCGATTTTCGCCACGATGTCTTCAACCTGTGGCACGTCAATGCGCTTCACGCGCTTGTCGGCCGGCTGCAGACGCTGGTAGGCGCCCGCTTCGTCGATCACGTCGATGGCCTTGTCCGGCATGTGCCGGTCATTGATATAACGCGATGCCAGTTCAGCAGCGGCGCGCAACGACTCATCGCTGTATTCGATGTTGTGGTGCTGCTCGAAACGCCCCTTCAGGCCGCGCAGGATACCGATAGTGTCTTCCACCGACGGCTCGACGACATCGACTTTCTGGAAGCGTCGGGCCAGCGCACGATCCTTCTCGAAGATGCCGCGAAATTCCTGGAACGTGGTCGAGCCGATGCAGCGAATGTCGCCAGACGACAGCAGCGGCTTGAGCAGGTTCGAGGCATCCATCACGCCACCGGACGCGGCACCCGCACCGATGATGGTGTGGATCTCGTCGATGAACAGGATCGCCTGCGGACGTTTTTTCAGTTCATTGAGCAGCGCCTTGAAGCGCTTCTCGAAATCACCGCGATACTTGGTGCCCGCGAGCAGAGCACCGAGATCGAGCGAATAGACGACACTGTTGGCCAGCAAATCCGGCACCTGGTTGTCGACAATGCGCTTGGCCAGGCCTTCGGCAATCGCGGTTTTACCCACGCCTGCCTCGCCCACCAGCAGCGGATTGTTCTTGCGTCGACGCGCGAGAATCTGCGCGACACGCTCGACTTCCGTCTCACGACCGACCAGCGGATCGATCCGGCCCTGGCGCGCAAGTTCGTTGAGATTGCTGGCATAAGCATCCAGCGGATTGCCTGAAGAAGAAGACTCACCGCCCTCGTCGTCCTGCATATCTTGTTCACCTTCAGAGTGATCGCCATGCCCCGGCACCTTGGAGATGCCATGGGCGATATAGTTGACGACATCAATGCGCGCAACGCTCTGCTGTTTCAGCAGGAACACGGCCTGACTCTCTTGCTCACTGAAGATTGCAACCAGCACGTTGGCGCCAGTCACTTCGCGTTTGCCCGAGCTCTGTACATGAAAAACAGCACGTTGCAGCACACGCTGGAAGCCCAGGGTTGGCTGGGTTTCGCGATCTTCGTCGTGGACGGGGATCAATGGCGTGGTTGAGTCGATGAACTCCTGCAGGTCGTGCTTGAGTTTGTCGAGGTTTGCGCCGCAGGCACGCAATACGGTGGCGGCAGCCTCATTGTCCAATAGGGCCAGCAGCAGGTGTTCGACGGTCATGAATTCATGACGCTTCGAACGAGCCTCCTTGAAGGCAAGATTGAGGGTGACTTCGAGCTCGCGGTTTAACATAGCTTCACCTCATACCCAAGTGGTCGGCGATTAACCGTCCTTCTCGATTTCACAGAGTAGCGGATGCTGGCTTTCCCTGGCGTACTGGTTGACCTGCATGGCCTTTGTCTCGGCGATGTCGCGGGTAAACACTCCACATACTGCCCGTCCTTCTGTGTGAACGGCCAGCATGACCTTGGTCGCCAGCTCGCGATTCAGGTTAAAAAACACCTCGAGCACTTCGACGACGAAATCCATCGGTGTGTAGTCATCGTTGAACAAAACCACCTTGTACATCGGCGGCGCCTGTAACGCAGGCTTTGCTTCCTGAACAGCAACGCCTGCCGAATCGTCGTCGTGCTCCTGTGGAAGATCCTTTTGGAGAAGCGGGCGATCCTGATTGAATGTTAGTCGAATCTGGCTGATTGCATGCATGGAAAGAAAGGTTCGTCAGTTGTGCAAATACAGTGGTGGGGGCGGCTGTACACCTTTTCAACTCCGACTGCCCGGTCACCTTGACTATCGGGAAAACGGTGTTACAACCAATAGAGCCCACAGTGGGTAAAAAAGATCCGCGGAGTCAATCTTTTTAACGGATTCGATTGCGGATGAATTGGATGATACTCCAGCGATGGAGACTGTTGCAGAGGGATTTGAGCATGGCTGTCGGCAAGGTGAAATGGTTCAACAATGCCAAGGGGTTCGGTTTCATTAACACCGACTCCCGCGAGGGGAAGGACGAGGATGGCAAGGACATCGATTTCTTTGCCCACTACTCCGCCATTGAAATGGACGGGTACAAAACCCTAAAAGCCGGGCAAATCGTCAAATTCGAGATCGTGCAAGGGCCCAAAGGCCTGCACGCCACAAAAATTCAGAATGTCGAGGCCGCAAAAGATAGTGTCTCGACAGCCACTCACCACCAATCCGTGACCAGCTGAAGCCACCCGAACACCTGCCAGAAAACAAACCGCCCGGCTCGATCACTCGAGCCGGGCGGTTTTGTTGCGACTGCCGTTCTTACATGTGCTTGACGATCGCCTCACCGAAGCCCGAAGAAGACACCAGCGTGGCGCCTTCCATCAGACGTTCGAAGTCGTAAGTCACGGTTTTGGCCTTGATGGCGCCATTGGTGCCCTTGATGATCAGGTCAGCCGCTTCGGTCCAGCCCAGATGACGCAGCATCATCTCGGCCGACAGAATCACCGAGCCCGGGTTGACCTGGTCCTTGCCGGCGTACTTCGGCGCGGTACCGTGGGTCGCCTCGAACATGGCCACGGTGTCGGACAGGTTGGCGCCCGGCGCAATACCGATACCACCCACTTCAGCCGCCAGGGCATCGGAGAGGTAGTCACCGTTAAGGTTCAGCGTGGCGATCACATCGTATTCGGCCGGACGCAGCAGGATCTGCTGGAGCATGGCGTCGGCGATGGCATCCTTGACGATGACTTCACGGCCGGTTTTCGGGTTCTTGAATTTCATCCATGGGCCGCCATCGAGCAGCTCGGCGCCGAACTCTTCCTTCGCCACCTCGTAACCCCAGTCCTTGAAGGCACCTTCGGTGAATTTCATGATGTTGCCCTTGTGCACGATGGTCAGCGACTTGCGATCGTTGTCCACCACGTATTGCAGGGCCTTGCGCACCAGACGTTTGGTGCCTTCCTTGGAAACAGGCTTGATGCCGATACCGCAATCCTGGTCGAAACGGATCTTGGTGACGCCCATTTCTTCTTTCAGAAACTTGATGACCTTGGTGGCCTCAGGGGAGCCGGCCTTCCACTCGATGCCGGCATAGATGTCTTCGGAGTTCTCGCGGAAGATCACCATGTCGACGTCGCCAGGCTTTTTCACCGGGCTCGGTACGCCTTCGAACCACACCACAGGACGCAGGCAGACATAGAGATCGAGCTGCTGGCGCAGGGCAACGTTGAGGGAGCGGATGCCGCCACCGACCGGGGTGGTCAGCGGGCCCTTGATGGAGACCACGTAATCCTTGACGGCGTCCAGGGTTTCCTGGGGCAGCCAGGTATCCTGGTCATAGACCTGAGTCGCTTTTTCGCCAGCATAAACCTCCATCCAGGAAATCTTGCGCTTGCCCCCGTAGGCCTTGGCCACGGCAGCATCAACCACTTTGATCATCACCGGGCTGACGTCGACGCCAATGCCGTCACCTTCAATGAAGGGGATGATCGGGTTATCAGGAACATTGAGAGAATGGTCTGCATTGACGGTGATTTTGTCGCCGACGGCTGGAACCTGAATCTTCTTGTAACCCATGCTGAACTCCATTGTTTGGATTGAACATCTGGCTTGGTTCGAGCGTAACCCAGTTAAATCAACACGCAAACCCTCTGTTCACGACGCGGGCACATCTGGTTTCGTACAAGCCTGAAAGCAAAGGGAAAAGCGCCAAACTCAAGCATTCCCGGCGACTCTACGCCCCACCCCGCCCTGCGACCTTTAGACCAATGGACGAGACCGGTTGCATATGAACCATCGGCAGATTGCCAGCTACCTATGTATAATGCCGCCCGCTGACCAAAGGGTCACGACGGCTGGCCTCTCTAGCACGAGACTTTCCGCCTGATTGGTCGGGTTGTTACCGCAGCCTGACTGCTTGACGCTCAACGATGCACCCAACATCACCGCGAAGATTCTCGACATTCGGTTCATGGATGACTTTGAACGAACGCGCTTACCCGGCGCCCCTCGAGTTTCTGCGCACGCTTTAGCAAAGAAGAGAGAGTTAATCCGAATATGCCCACCCGCTCGAAGATCATCTATACCTTCACCGACGAAGCTCCAGCCCTCGCCACCTATTCCCTGCTGCCGATCATCGAGGCTTACACCGCCTCGGCCGATATCGCCGTGGAAACCCGCGATATCTCTCTTGCAGCACGCATCCTGGCCAGCTTCCCCGAGCAACTGGGCGACAAAGCCGTAGCCGACCACCTCGCCGAACTGGGCGCCCTGGCCGTTACGCCTGAAGCCAACATCATCAAGCTGCCGAACATCAGTGCTTCGGTACCTCAGCTGCAAGCGGCAATCAAAGAGCTGCAAGCCCAGGGTTACAACCTGCCGGACTACCCGGAAACCGTGACCAACGACGCCGAAAAAGAAGCCAAGGCGCGTTACGACAAGGTCAAGGGCAGCGCCGTGAACCCGGTTCTGCGTGAAGGCAACTCCGACCGCCGCGCCCCGCTGTCGGTCAAGAACTACGCGCGCAAGCACCCGCACAAGATGGGCGCTTGGGCCAAAGACTCCAAGTCCCACGTCGCTCACATGAGCACCGGCGATTTCTACGGCAGCGAAAAAGCTGCCCTGATCGACGCCGCTGACGCTGTGAAGATCGAGCTGATCGCCAAAGACGGCACCGCCACCGTCCTGAAAGAAAAAACCAGCGTTCAGGCCGGCGAGATCCTCGACTGCGCCGTGATGAGCAAAAACGCCCTGCGTGCGTTCATCGCTGCTGAAATCGACAGCGCCAAGGCGCAAGGCGTACTGCTCTCGGTGCACCTGAAAGCGACCATGATGAAGGTCTCTGACCCGATCATGTTCGGCCAGATTGTTGCCGAGTTCTATAAAGACGCCCTGACCAAGCACGCTGACGTGCTGGCCCAGATCGGCTTCAACCTGAACAACGGCATTGGCGATCTGTACGCGCGCATCAAGGCCCTGCCGGCCGAGCAGCAAGCGCAGATCGAAGCCGATATCGCAGCGGTCTACGCCGCGCGTCCGTCGCTGGCGATGGTCAATTCCGACAAGGGCATCACCAACCTGCACGTGCCGAGCGACGTTATCGTCGACGCCTCGATGCCGGCGATGATCCGTGACTCCGGCAAGATGTGGGGCACCGACGGTCAACTGCACGACACCAAGGCAGTGATCCCGGATCGTTGCTACGCCACCATCTACCAGGCCGTGATCGAAGATTGCAAAGCCAACGGCGCGTTCGATCCGACCACCATGGGCAGCGTGCCAAACGTTGGCCTGATGGCGAAAAAAGCCGAAGAGTACGGCTCGCACGACAAGACGTTCCAGATCAAGGCTGACGGCGTGGTTCGCGTCACCGACAGCAAGGGCAACCTGCTGATGGAACAGGCTGTTGAAGCCGGCGACATCTTCCGCATGTGCCAGACCAAAGACGCGCCGATTCAGGACTGGGTCAAACTGGCCGTCAACCGTGCTCGCGCCAGCAGCACCCCGGCGATCTTCTGGCTGGACCCGATGCGCGCCCACGACGGCGTGGTCATCGAGAAGGTTCAGGCGTACCTGAAGGATCACGACACCAGCGGTCTGGACATCCAGATCATGGCGCCGGTCGACGCCATGAAGTACACCCTGCAGCGCACCCGCGAAGGCAAGGACACCATTTCGGTGACCGGCAACGTCCTGCGCGACTACCTGACCGACCTGTTCCCGATCATGGAACTGGGCACCAGCGCCAAGATGCTGTCGATCGTGCCGCTGATGAACGGCGGTGGCCTGTTCGAAACCGGCGCCGGTGGTTCGGCGCCGAAGCACGTGCAGCAACTGGTTGAAGAGAACTTCCTGCGTTGGGACTCGCTGGGCGAATTCCTCGCGCTGGCAGCGTCCCTTGAGCATTTGGGTGTGAACTACAACAACCCGAAAGCACTGGTTCTGTCGAAAACCCTGGATCAGGCCACCGGTCAGTTCCTCGACAACAACAAGTCGCCATCGCGCAAGGTCGGCAACATCGACAACCGCGGCAGCCACTTCTACCTGGCGCTGTACTGGGCTCAGGCCCTGGCCGCCCAGACCGAAGACGCTGCACTGCAAGCGCAGTTCGCGACCCTGGCCAAAACCCTGACCGAGAACGAGGCGACCATCGTTGCCGAGCTCAACGCCGTGCAGGGCAAGCCAGTGGACATCGGTGGTTACTACCACGCCGACGCCGAGCTGATCAGCAAGGCCATGCGCCCAAGCGCAACCTTCAACGCGGCGATTGCTGCGCTGGTTTAAGGTTGTAAGGGAACATCACAAACCCCGGCCCTGCGCCGGGGTTTGTGTTTCCAGAATTCACAAAATCCCCCGTGGGAGCGAGCCTGCTCGCGAATGCGGTTTATCATTCACCACCTTCGTTGACTGACCCACCGCTTTCGCGAGCAGGCTCGCTCCCACAGTTGACCGCACTACCGTCGAGGACACTCTATGGAATGGCTCCCCCACATCACCGTCGCCACCATCGTCGAAGACAATGGCCGCTTCCTGATGGTCGAAGAACACAAGGCCGGGCGTAACGTGCTCAACCAGCCCGCCGGCCATCTCGACCCGGACGAAACCCTGATCGACGCCGCCATCCGCGAAACCCTCGAGGAAACCGGCTGGGACGTCGAACCCACCGGCGTGATCGGGATTTACCTGTACACCGCGCCGAGCAACGGCGTGACTTACCAGCGCGTGTGCTTCAGCGCCAAAGCGGTGAAACACCACCCGGACTATCAACTCGACGACGGCATCGTCGGCGCCAAGTGGTTGACCCGTAGCGAATTAATCGCTCAACGCGACAACTGGCGCAGCGAGCTGATCATCCGCTGCATCGACGACTATCTGGCCGGCCATCACTTCAGTCTCGAACTGATCCGCCCTTCTCTTTAGCCTTGAGGCCGTGAGCCTGCTAGAATCGCGTCCTTTTTCAAGACACTCATTGAATCCCTATGCGTGATCCAGCCCCTTCTGACACATCCAAGAAGCGCGTCATTGTCGGCATGTCCGGCGGCGTGGACTCTTCCGTTTCCGCTCTCCTGCTGATCGAGCAGGGTTACGAGGTGGAAGGCCTGTTCATGAAGAACTGGGAAGAAGACGACGGAACGGAATACTGCACCGCCATGGATGACCTGGCGGATGCCCAGGCCGTGTGCGACAAGATCGGCATCAAGCTGCACACCGCCAACTTCGCCGCCGAGTACTGGGACAACGTGTTCGAGCACTTCCTCGCCGAATACAAGGCCGGTCGCACGCCGAACCCGGACATCCTGTGCAACCGCGAGATCAAGTTCAAGGCATTCCTCGACTACGCCATGATGCTTGGCGCCGATCTGATCGCCACCGGCCACTACGTGCGCCGTCGCGACATCGATGGCCGCACTGAACTGCTCAAGGGCCTCGATCCGAACAAGGATCAGAGCTATTTCCTGCACGCCGTCGGCGGCGAACAGATCGCCAAGACCCTGTTCCCGGTCGGCGAACTGGAAAAACCCGAAGTGCGTGCGATTGCCGAAAAATACGAACTGGCGACCGCCAAGAAGAAAGATTCCACCGGAATCTGCTTCATCGGTGAACGACGCTTCAGCGATTTCCTCAAGCAATACCTGCCAGCGCAACCGGGCGAGATCAAGACCACCGAAGGCGAAGTCATCGGCCGTCACCACGGCTTGATGTACCACACCATCGGTCAGCGTCAGGGCCTGGGTATCGGCGGCCTGAAAGATGCCGGCGACGAGCCGTGGTACGTGTTGCGCAAGGATCTGGACACCAACGAGCTGATCGTCGGTCAGGGCAACAACCATCCGTGGCTGTTCTCCAGCGCCCTGCTCGCTTCGGAAATCTACTGGGTCAATCCGATCGACCTGAGCCAGCCACTGCGCCTCACCGCCAAAGTGCGTTATCGCCAGAGCGATCAGGCCTGCACCCTGGAAAAAACCGCCAGCGGCTACCGCGCCGTGTTCGACGAACCGCAACGTGCGGTAACCCCGGGTCAGTCCGTGGTGTTCTATGACGGTGAAATCTGCCTCGGTGGCGGCGTGATCGAAGTTGCCGAGCCGTGGAGCGGCCAGGCATGAGCCCGACTCAGGAGCAACTGACGGCGCTGGGCGGGGTGTTTCTCGCCGCGGTGCTGGTCGACCGCATCGCCAAGACCGGCCAGACCAGCGAGGCCGGCCTGAGCTGCATGCTCGGCAGCCTGCTGGTACGCGACCCGAAAGACACACTGGATGTGTACGGCGGCGACGACCTCAATCTGCGCGAGGGTTATCGGGCATTGATCGGCGCCCTCGAGCGCGACCCGAGCACCCTGCAGCGCGAGCCGCTGCGCTACGCCCTGTCGATGCTCGGCCTTGAGCGGCAACTGGCCAAGCGTGACGACATGCTCGACACCATCGGCAAGCGCTTGCCGCAGATCCAGTCACAGGTCGAACACTTCGGCCCGGCCCACGAAAACGTGATCGCGGCTTGCGGTGCGCTGTATCAGGACACCCTGAGCACCCTGCGCCAGCGGATTCAGGTGCATGGCGACATGCGCAACCTGCAACAACCGAGCAATGCCTCGAAAATCCGCGCCCTGCTGCTGGCCGGCATCCGTTCGGCACGCCTGTGGCGCCAGCTCGGCGGCCATCGCTGGCAGTTGGTGATCAGCCGGCGCAAGCTGCTTAAAGAGCTCTATCCGTTGATGCGCAGCGAGTAAATCGTCGCGCAATAAAAGTTTTGTAGTCTGTAGCGCGTAATACGCCGGTCAGTTGGCAACGGACCGGCGGATTTTTTCATGTATGATACGCGCCCCATTTCGTTGCCCGACTGTCCGAGAACACCCCATGCAGCTCTCTTCGCTCACTGCGGTTTCCCCTGTTGACGGCCGCTACGCCGGCAAAACCCAGGCCCTGCGCCCGATTTTCAGCGAGTACGGCCTGATCCGTGCCCGCGTCCTGGTTGAAGTGCGCTGGCTCCAGCGCCTGGCCGCCCACGCCGGTATCCCGGAAGTGCCAGCCTTCTCCGCCGAGGCCAACGCCGTTCTCAATGAACTGGCTGAAAACTTCTCGCTGGAGCACGCCGAGCGCGTCAAAGAGATCGAGCGCACCACCAACCACGACGTCAAGGCGATCGAATACCTGCTCAAGGAGCAGGCGGCCAAACTGCCGGAACTGGCCAAGGTCAGCGAGTTCATTCACTTCGCCTGCACCAGTGAAGACATCAACAACCTGTCCCACGCCCTGATGCTGCGCGAAGGCCGTGACGACGTGATGCTGCCGCTGATGCGTCAGACTGCCAACGCCATCCGCGAACTGGCAATCCGTTTCGCCGACGTGCCGATGCTGTCGCGCACTCACGGCCAGCCGGCCTCCCCGACCACACTGGGCAAAGAACTGGCGAACGTGGTTTACCGTCTCGAGCGCCAGATCGCTCAAGTCGCTGCCGTGCCACTGCTGGGCAAGATCAACGGCGCCGTGGGCAACTACAACGCACACCTGTCGGCTTACCCGCAGATCGACTGGGAAGCCAACGCCCGCGCGTTCATCGAAGACGAGCTGGGTCTGGGCTTCAACCCGTACACCACACAGATCGAACCGCACGACTACATCGCCGAACTGTTTGACGCCATTGCGCGCTTCAACACCATCCTGATCGACTTTGACCGTGACATCTGGGGCTACATCTCCCTGGGTTACTTCAAGCAGCGCACCATCGCTGGCGAAATCGGTTCGTCGACCATGCCGCACAAGGTCAACCCGATCGACTTCGAAAACTCCGAAGGCAACCTGGGCATCGCCAACGCACTGTTCCAGCACCTGGCGAGCAAACTGCCGATCTCCCGCTGGCAGCGCGACCTGACCGACTCCACCGTACTGCGCAACCTTGGCGTGGGCTTTGCTCACAGCGTGATTGCCTACGAAGCCAGCCTCAAAGGCATCAGCAAACTCGAGCTCAACGCCGACAAGATTGCTGCCGATCTGGACGCTTGCTGGGAAGTATTGGCCGAGCCGATCCAGACCGTAATGCGCCGCTACAACATCGAAAACCCGTACGAGAAGCTGAAAGAACTGACCCGCGGCAAGGGCATCAGCCCTGAAGCGCTGCAGACTTTCATCGACGGCCTGGACATGCCAGCCGAAGCGAAAGCCGAGCTGAAACAGCTGACCCCGGCCAACTACATCGGCAACGCTGTGGCGCAAGCAAAACGCATCTGATTCACCGCTTGACCCGTTTGAGACGCCCGGCCGCGCCGGGCGTTTTTATTCCCGTCTGAAAAATGCTTTTTTTCAATAGGTTACACATGAATCCTGATACTCCTCTTCAACTTCTGGGCGGTCTTACGGCGCGCGAATTCATGCGCGATTACTGGCAGAAAAAGCCGCTGCTGATCCGTCAGGCCATCCCTGACTTCGAAAGCCCGATCGACGCCGACGAACTGGCCGGCCTGGCCCTGGAAGAAGAGGTCGAGTCGCGCCTGGTGATCGAACACGGCGAGCGCCCGTGGGAGCTGCGTCGCGGCCCGTTCGCCGAAGACGAATTCAGCAAACTGCCGGAAAAAGAGTGGACTTTGCTCGTTCAGGCCGTTGATCAATTCGTCCCGGAAGTCAGCGAACTGCTGGAAAACTTCCGCTTCCTGCCGAGCTGGCGCGTCGATGACGTGATGATCAGCTTCGCCGCCCCGGGTGGCAGCGTCGGTCCGCACTTCGATAACTACGACGTGTTCCTGCTGCAAGGCCACGGCAAGCGCAACTGGAAGATCGGCCAGATGTGCGACTCCGAAAGCCCGCTGCTGCAACATGCGGATCTGCGCATCCTCGCCGAATTCCACGAAACCGAAGAATGGGTGCTGGAACCGGGCGACATGCTCTATCTGCCACCGCGTCTGGCCCATTGCGGCGTCGCCGTGGACAACTGCATGACCTACTCGGTCGGCTTCCGCGCGCCGAGCGCTTCTGAAGTGCTGACCCATTTCACTGACTTCCTCAGCCAGTTCCTGACTGACGAAGAACGCTACACCGACGCCGATGCGAAACCGGTCAGCGATGATCCGCATCAGATCCAGCACGACGCACTCGGCCGCCTGAAAAGCCTGCTCGCCGAGCACATGAGCGACGAGCGTCTGCTGCTGACCTGGTTCGGCCAGTACATGACCGAACCGCGCTACCCGGAACTGGTGGTCGGTCCGGAAGACGTTGAAGAAGACGACTTCCTCAACGCGCTGCAGGACGGCGCAGTGCTGATCCGCAACCCGAGCGCGCGCCTGGCCTGGTCGGAAGTCGATGACGATCTGCTGCTTTTCGCCAGCGGTCAGAGCCGTTACCTGCCGGGCAAGCTGCGCGAGCTGTTGAAGATGATCTGCGCCGCCGATGCGCTGCACGTCGACAACCTCGGCGAATGGCTGAACGACGAAGACGGTCGCGGCCTGCTGTGTGAGCTGGTCAAACAGGGCAGCCTGGGATTTGCCGATGAATAAGATTCGCGTACGTGTCGCAGACTGGCAAAAGGACAACGCCGAGATCCGGCGCATTCGTGAAACGGTGTTCATCGCCGAACAATCGGTGCCACCCGAGCTTGAATGGGACGCCGATGACGCGACCGCCGTGCATTTTCTGGCGTTCGAAGGTGACTTTCCGATCGGTACCGCGCGCCTGCTGCCCGACGGGCACATTGGCCGGGTGTCGGTACTGAAGGACTGGCGCGGGATGAAGGTGGGTGATGCGCTGATGCAGGCGGTCATCGCCGAAGCCGAAGCCCGCGGCCTGCAGCAGCAAATGCTCAGCGCGCAGGTGCAGGCCACGGCGTTCTATGAGCGCCTGGGCTTTAGCCTGGTCAGTGAGGAATTCCTCGAAGCCGGGATTCCGCATGTCGATATGGTTCGGCATTCGGCTTGAGTTGCAGTGATTCTGTGATCTCCGGAGATTTTGTGGTTTCTGGAGATCCTGTGATCTCTGGAGATCCTGTTATCTCTGGGGATTTTGTGATCTCTGGAGATCCTGTGGCGAGGGGATTTATCCCCGATGGGTCGCGGAGCGGCCCCAAAATTTCAGGTCTGCTTCGCAGCCCATCGGGGATAAATCCCCTCACCACAAAGGCCCTTGAGCGCCCTCTCAAAACGCCCCGCCATTTTCGGATGCCGGGGCGTTTTGCTGTCTACGATTCAACTTGCCCCACCCCGGGCCGACAAACTGGCACTATCAAGCCTTTCGAAAGCGGAGATAACGGACATGTCCCTACGCACCCTGCTCACCACCCTGCTGCTCGGCTGCAGTTTTTCGGTGATGGCAGCCACAGAAATCGTGCCCCTCAATTACCGCACTAGCGCCGATATGCTGCCCATGGCGCAGGACTTCATCGGCAAGGACGGCCAGGTCAGCGCCTATGGCAATCAACTGATCATCAAAGCCGAGCCGGACAAGATCCAGGAACTCAAGGCGCTGATCACTCAACTCGACACTGCGCCCAAACGCCTGCTGATCACGGTCGATACCAATGAAAACAACGACCGTGGCGATGAAGGCTACTCGGTCAACGGCGCCCAGCCGAACCAGACCCGCATCATCAGCCGCAGCACCGCCAGCCGTGATGGCGGCGTGCAACAGGTGCAAGCCACCGACGGCATGCCGGCGCTGATTCAAGTCGGTCAAAGTGTGCCGATCACCAGCAGCCAGACCAACTCCTACGGCGATTACAGCAGCCAGACGCAATACCGCAACGTCACCCAGGGTTTCTACGTGACCGCGAGCGTCACCGGCGACATCGTTCACCTGGCAATCAGTACCAACCGTGACCGCATGAGCCAGGAACGTCCCGATGTAGTGAACGTGCAAAGTACCGACACAACGGTCAGCGGACGCTTGGGCGAATGGATCACTCTCGCTGGGGTGAATCGCCAGACTCAGGCCGACAAACAGGGGCTGACCCGCAGCTACTCGACTCAAGGCCGGGATGACATGACCTTGAGGGTGAAAGTCGACGCCCTGGACTAAAGCACCGAAAACTGACTGATTAGTCGTATTAGACGAAAGATGTAGTGCTTGAAAAAAAGCACTACAAAACGTTTGACGAGCCAAAAAAGCGAAGGCATGATGGCCTCGCTCCCGCTAATCAGAGGCCCTGGCAAGGGCCTTCGAAGCGACGTCCGCACCTACCCCGCGAACCGCTTCGTGTCTGTACCGCCCACAAGGTGTGTTTGACGAGGTTGCCGACTGGAACGAAGTTGTCCCGAGGGACGGAAGCGTAATTAGGTAACCCGGCTTCACGCTGTAGAACGTATAAAGGCCCACGACGCCCGAATGCGCCCGCAGTCCGCCACTACCTGCTCACTTCCCCTCGAGCCCATCGTTCATCCCGTCGCCTACCCCGCCGAACCCGACCTGACCGCCTAAGCTTCTGGTCAGCGAGCGCAGGAATTTTCCACCGCAGAACAACTTTTCATAAAGACGCGACGAGGTTTATCTCCATGGCACTGACACGCGAACAGCAAATTGCAGCCCTTGAAAAAGACTGGGCTGAAAACCCGCGCTGGAAAGGCGTGACTCGCACTTACTCCGCTGCTGACGTCGTCCGTCTGCGTGGCTCGGTTCAACCTGAGCACACCCTTGCAAAAATGGGCGCCGAGAAGCTGTGGAACCTGGTGACTCAGGGTGCCAAGCCGTCCTTCCGCCCAGAGAAAGATTTCGTCAACTGCATGGGCGCCCTCACCGGCGGCCAGGCTGTTCAGCAGGTCAAGGCCGGTATCCAGGCGATCTACCTGTCGGGCTGGCAGGTGGCTGCAGACAACAACTCCGCAGAATCGATGTACCCGGACCAGTCGCTGTACCCGGTGGACTCGGTGCCAACCGTGGTCAAGCGCATCAACAACTCGTTCCGTCGCGCTGACCAGATCCAGTGGAAAGCCGGCAAGAACCCGGGCGACGAAGGCTATATCGACTACTTCGCGCCGATCGTGGCTGACGCCGAAGCCGGTTTCGGCGGCGTACTGAACGCCTACGAACTGATGAAGAGCATGATCGAAGCAGGCGCCGCCGGCGTGCACTTCGAAGACCAACTGGCTTCCGTGAAGAAGTGCGGCCACATGGGCGGCAAGGTGCTGGTTCCAACTCAGGAAGCCGTGCAGAAGCTGACCGCTGCTCGTCTGGCTGCCGACGTTGCCGGTGTACCGACCATTATCCTGGCCCGTACCGACGCCAACGCTGCCGACCTGCTGACTTCCGACTGCGACCCGTACGACCAGCCGTTCGTGACTGGCACCCGTACCCAGGAAGGCTTCTACAAGGTTCGCGCCGGTCTGGACCAGGCCATCGCCCGTGGCCTGGCCTACGCACCGTACGCCGACCTGATCTGGTGCGAAACCGCCAAGCCGGACCTGGAAGAAGCCCGTCGCTTCGCCGAAGCGATCAAAAAGGAATACCCGGACCAGATCCTGTCGTACAACTGCTCGCCTTCCTTCAACTGGAAGAAAAACCTGGACGACGCGACCATCGCCAAGTTCCAGCGCGAACTGTCCGCCATGGGTTACAAGCACCAGTTCATCACCCTGGCCGGCATTCACAACATGTGGCACAGCATGTTCAACCTGGCGCACGACTACGCCCGCAACGACATGACTGCCTACGTGAAGCTGCAGGAGCAGGAATTCGCTGACGCCGCCAAGGGCTACACCTTCGTGGCTCACCAGCAGGAAGTGGGCACCGGCTACTTCGACGACATGACCACCGTAATCCAGGGCGGCACGTCCTCGGTCACCGCGCTGACCGGTTCGACCGAAGAAGAACAGTTCCACTGATTCGACTTCACTGAGCAAACGGCCTTTGCGGATCGTATAAAAAGCTAACCGCAAAGCCGCAAGACTGACGCCCCGACTGGTTCGGGGCGTTTTTTTGCCCGCAGAATTCCACCGCCCGCCCTGTAGGAGCTGCCGCAGGCTGCGATTTTTTGATCTTGTCTTTTAAAAGCAAAGTCAAAAGATCGCAGCCTGCGGCAGCTCCTACAATGGGTAGATCCTGCAACGACCCTTGTGGGAGCGAGCCTGCTCGCGAAAGCGTATTGTCAGCCTGCACATGCGGCGACTGACCCACCGCATTCGCGAGCAGGCTCGCTCCCACAGGTTTCATCTTCAGCCCGCGAGACAAAACATTGACCCAGAGCGGTATAGACGTCACAAAAATCAGCTAAAACGCTCGCCACCGCTACTTGCAGTAACGGGCATATAAGACAACTTTCTGTTTACTGCACCGCTAAACAGTTACAAAACCACTCCAAACGATATTAATTATCATTTATCGACAACTATGTTCGTTACATTTCCTACAAAACATAATTGGCAGAATCCCGGCTAATGCCCGCAACGCATGGCCTGCAGGGCATCGGAGGTTCGCTATGTCCTTATTCCAATAAATAATTTCGCTATAGGAATTTTACTTGCCGGGTGTTTAGCCATAAAATCAGCGCGATTGATTGCTGCGACATATCGTCACTGCCTATTTCTTTATCAAGCTCAGAGACCTTTGCTCTCTGTTAAGGATTACCAGCATGCCCGAAGCGACAGGACTCATGGCCCACAACTGGGGCTTTGCCATTTTCCTTCTGGGTGTCGTCGGCCTGTGTGCCTTCATGCTTGGCGTCTCCAGCCTCCTCGGGTCAAAAGCCTGGGGCCGCAGCAAAAACGAACCGTTCGAGTCCGGCATGCTACCTACAGGTGGCGCCCGCTTGCGGCTCTCAGCCAAATTCTATCTGGTCGCGATGCTGTTCGTGATCTTCGATATCGAAGCCCTCTTTCTCTTTGCATGGTCTGTGTCCGTCCGCGAAAGCGGCTGGACCGGATTCGTCGAAGCTCTCGTTTTCATAGCAATTCTGTTGGCAGGTCTTGTCTACCTGTTCCGAGTGGGCGCCCTTGACTGGGCTCCGGAAGCTCGTCGCAAGCGGCAGGCGAAGCTGAAACAATGAGGCTTTGGCAATGCAATACAATCTCACCAGAATCGACCCCGATGCTCCTAACGAGCAGTATCCGATTGGCGAACGGGAAACCGTTTCCGATCCGTTAGAGGATCAAGTCCACAAAAACATTTTCATGGGCAAGCTCGAAGACGTGCTGAGTGGCGCGGTCAACTGGGGGCGTAAAAACTCCCTGTGGCCGTACAACTTCGGCCTTTCGTGCTGCTACGTGGAAATGACCACCGCCTTCACGGCGCCCCACGACATCGCGCGCTTTGGCGCCGAAGTTATCCGGGCATCACCGCGTCAGGCCGACTTCATGGTTATCGCCGGTACCTGCTTCATCAAGATGGCGCCGATCATTCAGCGTCTCTACGAGCAGATGCTCGAACCGAAGTGGGTGATCTCCATGGGTTCGTGCGCCAACTCCGGTGGCATGTACGACATCTACTCCGTGGTTCAAGGGGTGGACAAGTTCCTGCCCGTTGACGTCTACGTACCTGGCTGCCCGCCTCGTCCAGAAGCATTCCTTCAAGGCTTGATGCTGTTGCAGGAATCGATTGGACAGGAGCGTCGTCCGCTTTCCTGGGTCGTTGGCGACCAAGGCGTTTATCGCGCCGACATGCCTTCGCAAAAGGAACAGCGCCGCGAACAGCGAATCGCAGTCACCAACCTGCGCAGCCCTGACGAAGTCTGATCCAGTCTGTTTCAAAGAAACGAGAAGCTGGCTTCATTCTTTACGTTGACCGAAAGCGAAAAAATAACCATGACTACAGGCAGCGCTCTGTACATCCCGCCTTATAAGGCAGACGACCAGGATGTGGTCGTCGAATTGAACAACCGTTTTGGCGCCGAAGCGTTCACCGCTCAGTCGACCCGCACCGGCATGCCGGTGCTGTGGGTGGCGCGCGCCAGACTCGTCGAAGTCCTGACCTTCCTGCGCAACCTGCCCAAGCCGTACGTCATGCTCTATGACCTGCACGGCGTGGACGAGCGTCTGCGCACCAAGCGTCAAGGGCTGCCAAGCGGCGCCGACTTCACCGTGTTCTATCACCTCATGTCGCTTGAGCGTAATAGTGACGTGATGATCAAAGTCGCCTTGTCCGAAAGCGACCTGAGCTTGCCGACCGTCACCAGCATCTGGCCGAACGCCAACTGGTACGAGCGTGAAGTCTGGGACATGTACGGCATCGACTTCAAAGGCCACCCGCACCTGTCGCGCATCATGATGCCGCCGACCTGGGAAGGTCACCCGCTGCGCAAGGACTTCCCGGCGCGCGCCACCGAATTCGATCCGTTCAGCCTCAACCTCGCCAAGCAACAGCTTGAGGAAGAAGCCGCGCGCTTCCGTCCTGAAGACTGGGGCATGAAGCGTTCCGGGGCCAACGAGGACTACATGTTCCTCAACCTGGGTCCGAACCACCCTTCGGCGCACGGTGCGTTCCGCATCATTCTGCAGCTGGACGGTGAAGAGATCGTCGACTGCGTGCCGGACATCGGTTACCACCACCGTGGCGCCGAGAAGATGGCCGAGCGTCAGTCCTGGCACAGTTTCATCCCGTACACCGACCGTATCGACTACCTCGGCGGCGTGATGAACAACCTGCCGTACGTGCTCTCGGTCGAGAAGCTGGCCGGTATCAAGGTGCCGGAGAAGGTCGACGTCATCCGCATCATGATGGCCGAGTTCTTCCGGATCACCAGCCACCTGCTGTTCCTGGGTACCTACATCCAGGACGTCGGCGCCATGACTCCGGTGTTCTTCACCTTCACCGACCGCCAGAAGGCGTACACGGTGATCGAAGCCATCACCGGTTTCCGTCTGCACCCGGCCTGGTACCGCATCGGCGGCGTCGCCCACGACCTGCCACGCGGCTGGGAAAAACTGGTGAAAGACTTCGTTGAATGGCTGCCAAAGCGCCTCGACGAATACACCAAGGCCGCCCTGCAGAACAGCATTCTCAAGGGTCGTACCATCGGCGTTGCCCAGTACAACACCAAAGAGGCGCTGGAATGGGGCGTCACCGGTGCCGGCCTGCGTTCCACCGGTTGCGACTTCGACCTGCGTAAAGCGCGTCCATACTCCGGCTACGAGAACTTCGAGTTCGAAGTGCCGCTGGCTGCCAACGGCGATGCCTACGACCGCTGCATGGTGCGCGTCGAAGAGATGCGCCAGAGCGTCAAGATCATCGATCAGTGCCTGCGCAACATGCCGGAAGGCCCGTACAAGGCGGATCACCCGCTGACCACGCCGCCGCCGAAAGAGCGCACGCTGCAGCACATCGAAACCCTGATCACGCACTTCCTGCAGGTTTCGTGGGGCCCGGTCATGCCGGCCAACGAATCCTTCCAGATGATCGAAGCGACCAAGGGCATCAACAGTTATTACCTGACGAGCGACGGCGGCACCATGAGCTACCGTACCCGGATCCGTACTCCGAGCTTCGCGCATCTGCAACAGATCCCTTCGGTGATCAAAGGCAGCATGGTCGCGGACTTGATTGCGTACCTGGGTAGTATCGACTTCGTTATGGCCGACGTGGACCGCTAAGCATGAACAGCACGCTTATCCAGACAGACCGTTTCACCTTGAGTGAAACCGAGCGCTCGGCCATCGAGCACGAGCTGCATCACTACGAAGACCCGCGCGCGGCGTCGATCGAAGCCCTGAAGATCGTTCAGAAAGAACGCGGCTGGGTGCCGGATGGCGCCCTGTACGCGATCGGCGAGATCCTCGGCATCCCGGCCAGCGACGTTGAAGGTGTGGCGACGTTCTACAGCCAGATCTTCCGTCAGCCGGTCGGCCGCCACATCATTCGCGTCTGCGACAGCATGGTCTGCTACATCGGCGGCCACGAGTCGGTGGTCAGCGAGATCCAGAGCAATCTGGGCATCGGCCTGGGTCAGACCACCGCCGACGGTCGTTTCACCCTGCTGCCGGTCTGCTGCCTCGGCAACTGCGACAAGGCACCGGCGCTGATGATCGACGACGACACCTTTGGCGACGTACAGCCTGCCGGCGTGGCCAAACTGCTCGAGGGCTACGTATGACCCTGACATCTTTTGGTCCTGCCAACCGCATCAAGCGTTCGGCCGAGACTCACCCGCTGACCTGGCGCCTGCGTGACGACGGCGAAGCCGTATGGCTCGACGAATACCAGGCCAAGAACGGCTACGCCGCTGCGCGCAAAGCCTTCGCCGACATGGCCCAGGACGACATCGTCCAGACCGTGAAAGACGCCGGCCTCAAAGGTCGCGGCGGTGCAGGCTTCCCCACTGGCGTGAAGTGGGGCCTGATGCCCAAGGACGAATCCATCAACATCCGCTACCTGCTGTGCAACGCGGATGAAATGGAGCCGAACACCTGGAAAGACCGCATGCTGATGGAGCAACTGCCCCATCTGCTGATCGAAGGCATGCTGATCAGTGCCCGCGCACTGAAAACCTACCGTGGCTACATCTTCCTGCGTGGCGAGTACACCACCGCCGCCAAGCACTTGAATCGTGCCGTGGAAGAAGCCAAGGCTGCGGGCCTGCTGGGCAAGAACATTCTGGGCAGCGGTTTCGATTTCGAACTGTTCGTCCACACCGGCGCCGGACGTTACATCTGCGGTGAAGAAACCGCACTGATCAACTCCCTCGAAGGCCGCCGCGCCAACCCGCGCTCCAAGCCGCCCTTCCCTGCCGCTGTCGGCGTGTGGGGCAAGCCGACCTGCGTGAACAACGTCGAAACCCTGTGCAACGTGCCGGCGATCATTGCCGACGGCGTTGACTGGTACAAATCGTTGGCCCGCGAAGGCAGCGAAGACATGGGCACCAAGCTCATGGGCTTCTCCGGCAAGGTCAAGAACCCTGGCCTGTGGGAACTGCCGTTCGGCGTTACCGGCCGCGAGCTGTTCGAAGACTACGCCGGCGGCATGCGCGACGGTTACAAGCTCAAGGCCTGGCAGCCAGGTGGCGCCGGTACCGGTTTCCTGTTGCCAGAACACCTCGACGCACAAATGTACGCCGGCGGCATCGCCAAAGTGGGCACCCGGATGGGTACCGGCCTGGCGATGGCGGTGGACGACAGCGTCAACATGGTCTCCCTGCTGCGCAACATGGAGCAGTTCTTCGCCCGCGAATCCTGCGGCTTCTGCACCCCGTGCCGTGATGGCTTGCCATGGAGCGTCAAGCTCTTGATGGCCATCGAAGAAGGCCGCGGTCAGCCAGGCGACATCGAGACCCTGCTGGGTCTGGTCGGCTTCCTCGGCCCAGGCAAGACCTTCTGTGCTCACGCACCGGGTGCCGTGGAGCCGTTGGGCAGTGCCATCAAATACTTCCGTCCAGAGTTCGAAGCCGGTATTGCGCCTGCAAGCGCCGCCGTCCCGCCTCTGGCAAGGCCGATCGTAGTCGGCGCGTAAACGCTTAAAAAGGCGAAGGGTCCGTGCCCTTCGCCTTTCGTCCGATGACGCCTTTCGGGGCTGACTGGATTCGGACGGATAACAAGATTCCATTAGCCACGCCCGCTGACACCGGGCCAACGAAGACCTTTGAACCATGGCCACTATCCACGTAGACGGCAAAGCGCTCGAAGTCGACGGGGCAGACAACCTGTTACAGGCATGTCTGTCGCTGGGCCTCGACATCCCTTATTTCTGCTGGCACCCCGCGCTTGGTAGCGTCGGGGCCTGCCGCCAGTGCGCGGTCAAGCAGTACACCGACGAGAACGACACCCGTGGTCGCATCGTCATGTCCTGCATGACGCCTGCCACCGACAACACCTGGATCTCCATCGACGATGAAGAATCCAAGGCGTTCCGCGCCAGCGTTGTCGAATGGCTGATGACCAACCACCCGCACGACTGCCCTGTGTGCGAGGAAGGCGGTCACTGCCACCTGCAAGACATGACGGTGATGACCGGCCACAACGAGCGCCGTTATCGCTTCACCAAACGCACCCACCAGAACCAGCAACTGGGCCCGTTCATTTCCCACGAAATGAACCGCTGCATCGCCTGCTACCGCTGCGTGCGTTTCTACAAGGATTACGCCGGCGGCACCGACCTCGGTGTATTCGGCGCCCACGACAACGTGTACTTCGGTCGCGTCGAAGACGGCACCCTCGAAAGCGAGTTCTCCGGCAACCTCACCGAGGTCTGCCCGACCGGTGTGTTCACCGACAAGACGCACTCCGAGCGCTACAACCGTAAATGGGACATGCAGTTCTCGCCGAGCATCTGCCACGGCTGCTCCAGCGGTTGCAACATCTCCCCGGGCGAGCGTTACGGCGAACTGCGTCGCATCGAAAACCGTTTCAACGGTTCGGTGAACCAGTATTTCCTGTGCGACCGTGGCCGTTTCGGTTATGGCTACGTCAACCGCACTGATCGTCCACGTCAGCCGCTGCTGGCCGACGGCACCAAGCTGAGCGTCGACGCTGCGCTGGATAAAGCCGCTGACCTGCTGCGCGGGCGCAACATCGTCGGTATCGGTTCGCCGCGGGCCAGCCTCGAAAGCAACTACGCACTGCGCGAGCTGGTCGGCGCCGAGCACTTCTACTCCGGTATCGAAGCTTCCGAACTGGAACGCATCCGCCTGGTCCTGCAAGTGCTCAAAGACAGCCCGTTGCCCGTGCCGAACATGCGCGACATCGAAGACCACGACGCCGTGTTCGTCCTCGGTGAAGACCTGACCCAGACCGCCGCCCGTATGGCGCTGGCCCTGCGTCAGTCGGTCAAGGGCAAGGCCGAAGACATGGCCGAAGCCATGCGCGTTCAGCCATGGCTCGACGCTGCGGTGAAGAACATCGGTCAGCACGCACTGAACCCGCTGTTCATTGCCAGCCTGGCCGAAACCAAGCTCGACGACATTGCCGAAGAATGCGTTCACGCCGCTCCGGATGACCTGGCACGCCTCGGTTTCGCCGTGGCTCACGCGCTGGACGCCAGCGCCCCGGCCGTTGAAGGTCTGGACGCCGAAGCCCTTGAACTGGCCAAGCGCATCGCCGACGCCCTGCTCGCGGCCAAGCGTCCGCTGATCATCGCCGGTACTTCGCTGGGTTCCAAAGCCTTGATCGAAGCCGCGGCGAACATCGCCAAAGCCCTGAAGCTGCGCGAGAAGAACGGTTCGATCAGCCTGATCGTGCCGGAAGCCAACAGCCTCGGCCTGGCCATGCTCGGTGGCGAATCGGTCGACGCGGCGCTGCAAGCCGTGATCGATGGCAAGGCCGACGCCATCGTCGTGCTGGAAAACGATCTGTACACCCGCACCTCGAAAGCCAAGGTCGATGCCGCGCTGAACGCTGCGAAAGTAGTGATCGTTGCCGACCACCAGAAAACCGCCACCACCGATCGCGCGCAACTGGTCCTGCCAGCGGCGAGCTTCGCGGAAGGCGACGGTACGCTGGTCAGCCAGGAAGGCCGCGCCCAGCGCTTCTTCCAGGTTTTCGATCCGCAATACATGGATGCGAGCATCCTGGTTCACGAAGGCTGGCGCTGGCTGCACGCCCTGCGCTCGACCCTGCTGAACCAGCCGATCGACTGGACGCAACTCGACCACGTCACTGCTGCCGTGGCGTCGAGCACCGAGCAACTGGCGCGTATCGTCGATGCCGCGCCGTCTGCCGCGTTCCGCATCAAGGGTCTGAAACTGGCGCGTGAGCCGCTGCGTTATTCCGGTCGCACCGCGATGCGCGCCGACATCAGCGTTCACGAACCGCGAACCCCGCAAGACAAAGACACCGCGTTCGCCTTCTCCATGGAAGGTTACTCGGGCTCGGCCGAACCGCGTCAGCAGGTGCCATTCGCCTGGTCGCCGGGCTGGAACTCGCCGCAAGCCTGGAACAAGTTCCAGGACGAAGTCGGTGGTCACCTGCGTGCTGGCGACCCGGGCACTCGCCTGATCGAAAGCACCGGTGATTCGCTGAACTGGTTCGCTGCCGCACCGCGTGCGTTCAACCCGGCACCGGGCACCTGGCAAGCCGTGCCGTTCTATCACCTGTTCGGCAGCGACGAAAACTCGTCGAAAGCCGCGCCGGTACAAGAACGCATCCCGGCTCCGTACGTGGCGCTGGCCAAATCCGAAGCGGATCGCCTGGGTGTCAACGACGGTGCTCTGCTGAGCCTGAACGTGGCCGGCCAGACCCTGCGTCTGCCGCTGCGCATCAATGAAGAACTGGGCGCTGGTCTGGTGGCCTTGCCTGCGGGCATCGCCGGCATTCCACCGGCATTCGCCGGCCTGTCCGTCGACGGTCTGCAGGAGGCAGCGCAATGACCTGGTTCACCCCTGAAGTGATCGATGTGATCCTGACGGTCATCAAAGCCATCGTGATTCTGCTGGCCGTTGTGGTCGCGGGCGCGTTGCTCAGCTTTGTCGAACGTCGCCTGCTGGGCTGGTGGCAAGACCGTTACGGTCCGAATCGCGTTGGCCCGTTCGGCATGTTCCAGATCGCCGCCGACATGCTGAAGATGTTCTTCAAGGAAGACTGGACCCCGCCGTTTGCCGACAAGGTGATCTTCACCCTGGCACCGGTGGTGGCCATGTCCGCCCTGCTGATCGCCTTCGCGATCATCCCGATCACCCCGACCTGGGGCGTGGCGGATCTGAACATCGGCCTGCTGTTCTTCTTCGCCATGGCCGGTCTGTCGGTCTACGCGGTGCTGTTCGCCGGCTGGTCGAGCAACAACAAGTTCGCCCTGCTCGGCAGCTTGCGTGCTTCGGCGCAGACCGTGTCCTACGAAGTGTTCATGGGCCTGGCCCTGATGGGCATCGTGGTGCAGGTCGGCTCGTTCAACATGCGCGACATCGTCGAGTACCAGGCGCAGAACCTGTGGTTCATCATTCCGCAGTTCTTCGGCTTCTGTACCTTCTTCATCGCTGGCGTCGCCGTGACTCACCGTCACCCGTTCGACCAGCCGGAAGCGGAACAGGAACTGGCCGACGGTTACCACATTGAATACGCCGGTATGAAATGGGGCATGTTCTTCGTCGGTGAATACATCGGCATCATCCTGATCTCGGCGCTGCTGGTCACCCTGTTCTTCGGTGGCTGGCACGGTCCGTTCGGCATCCTGCCGCAACTGTCCTTCGTCTGGTTCGCACTGAAGACCGCGTTCTTCATCATGCTGTTCATCCTGCTGCGCGCATCGATCCCGCGTCCGCGTTATGACCAGGTGATGGATTTCAGCTGGAAATTCTGCCTGCCACTGACCCTGATCAATTTGCTGATAACCGCTGCGGTTGTGTTGTGGAACACACCTGCGGTTGCGGTTCAGTGAGGATTTGACCCATGTTCAAATATATTGGCGACATCGTTAAGGGTACCGGTACCCAGTTGCGCAGCCTGGTCATGGTCTTCGGCCATGGCTTTCGCAAGCGCGACACCCTGCAATACCCGGAAGAGCCGGTCTACCTGCCACCACGCTACCGTGGTCGCATCGTCCTGACCCGTGACCCCGATGGCGAAGAACGTTGCGTAGCCTGCAACCTGTGCGCCGTGGCTTGCCCGGTAGGTTGCATCTCGCTGCAGAAAGCTGAAACCGAAGACGGTCGCTGGTACCCGGACTTCTTCCGTATCAACTTCTCGCGCTGCATTTTCTGCGGTCTCTGCGAGGAAGCCTGTCCGACCACCGCGATCCAGCTGACGCCGGATTTCGAGATGGCCGAGTTCAAACGTCAGGACCTGGTGTACGAGAAAGAAGATCTTTTGATCTCCGGCCCCGGCAAAAACCCTGATTACAACTTCTATCGTGTTGCAGGTATGGCAATCGCTGGCAAGCCGAAAGGCTCCGCGCAGAACGAAGCCGAACCGATCAACGTGAAGAGCTTGCTGCCTTAAGGAAGAACGATGGAATTCGCTTTCTATTTCGCATCGGGTATCGCGGTTGTGTCCACGCTTCGTGTGGTCACCAACACCAACCCTGTGCACGCCCTGCTCTACCTGATCATCTCGTTGATCGCCGTGGCCATGACCTTCTTCGCCCTCGGCGCGCCGTTCGCCGGCGTGCTGGAAGTGATCGCCTACGCCGGCGCCATCATGGTGCTGTTCGTGTTCGTGGTGATGATGCTGAACCTGGGTCCCGCCTCGGTTCAGCAGGAACGCAGCTGGCTCAAGCCCGGCATCTGGGCAGGACCGGTGATTCTCGCCGCCCTGCTGCTGGCCGAACTGCTGTATGTGCTGTTCGCTCACCAGAGCGGTCAGGCCATCGGCCACACCACCGTCGATGCAAAAGCCGTGGGCGTCAGCCTGTTCGGCCCGTATCTGCTGGTGGTCGAACTCGCCTCGATGCTGCTGCTCGCCGCAGCCGTCACGGCGTTCCATTTGGGCCGTAACGAGGCGAAGGAGTAAGACATGCCTGCTATCCCTCTCGAGCATGGATTGGCCGTTGCCGGCATCCTGTTCTGCCTTGGTCTGGTCGGCCTGATGGTCCGCCGCAACATTTTGTTCGTGTTGATGAGTCTGGAAGTGATGATGAACGCCTCTGCCCTGGCCTTCATCGTCGCTGGCGCCCGCTGGGCGCAACCGGATGGACAGATCATGTTCATCCTGGTGATCAGCCTGGCAGCCGCCGAAGCCAGTATTGGCCTGGCGATCCTGCTGCAACTGTATCGCCGCTTCCACACGCTCGATATCGACGCTGCCAGTGAGATGCGCGGATGAACCTAATCTTTCTGACTTTTGTATTCCCTCTGATCGGTTTCCTGCTGCTGTCGTTCTCCCGTGGACGCTGGTCGGAAAACCTCTCGGCGCTGATCGGCGTGGGTTCCATTGGCTTGTCGGCGATTGTCGCCGCCTACGTCATCTGGCAATTCAACGTCGCGCCTCCCGAGGGCGGTCACTACACGCTGGTGCTGTGGAAGTGGATGGCGGTCGAAGGTTTCAAGCCTGACTTCGCCCTCTACATCGACGGCCTGTCGATCACCATGCTCGGCGTGGTGGTGGGCGTGGGTTTCCTGATCCACCTGTTCGCGTCCTGGTACATGCGCGGCGAAGCGGGTTACTCGCGCTTCTTCTCGTACACCAACCTGTTTATCGCCAGCATGCTGTTCCTGGTGCTCGGCGATAACCTGTTGTTCCTGTACTTCGGCTGGGAAGGCGTGGGCCTGTGCTCGTACCTGTTGATCGGTTTCTACTACAGCAACCGCAACAACGGTAACGCCGCACTCAAGGCCTTCATCGTGACCCGGATCGGCGACGTGTTCATGGCCATCGGCCTGTTCATCCTGTTCCAGCAAGTGGGCACGCTGAACATCCAGGAACTGCTGGTGCTGGCACCGCAGAAATTCCAGGCCGGCGACTTCTGGATCACCCTGGCGACCCTGATGCTGCTGGGTGGTGCGGTCGGTAAATCGGCGCAACTGCCGCTGCAAACCTGGCTCGCGGACGCGATGGCCGGTCCGACCCCGGTATCGGCACTGATCCACGCTGCAACCATGGTGACCGCCGGTGTCTACCTGATCGCCCGTACCCACGGTCTGTTCACCCTGGCGCCGGAAATCCTTCACCTGGTCGGCATCGTTGGCGGTGTGACGCTGGTTCTCGCAGGTTTCGCCGCCCTGGTACAGACCGACATCAAACGTATCCTCGCCTACTCGACCATGAGCCAGATCGGCTACATGTTCCTGGCGCTGGGCGTGGGTGCTTGGGATGGCGCGATTTTCCACCTGATGACCCACGCCTTCTTCAAGGCCCTGCTGTTCCTTGCTTCCGGTGCGGTGATCGTTGCCTGCCACCACGAGCAGAACATCTTCAAGATGGGCGGTCTGTGGAAAAAACTGCCACTGGCCTACGCCAGCTTCATCGTCGGTGGTGCTGCACTGGCCGCCCTGCCACTGGTCACCGCAGGCTTCTACTCCAAGGACGAAATCCTTTGGGAAGCGTTCGCCAGCGGCAACCACGGTCTGCTTTACGCCGGTCTGGTCGGTGCGTTCATGACGTCGCTGTACACCTTCCGCCTGATCTTCATCACGTTCCACGGTGAAGCCAAGACCGAAGCCCACGCCGGTCACGGCATCGCTCACTGGCTGCCGCTGTCGGTGCTGATCGTGCTGTCGACTTTCGTCGGCGCGATGATCGTACCGCCGCTGCACGGCGTACTGCCGGAGAGCGTCGGCCATGCCGGTGGCGAAGCCAAGCACAGTCTGGAAATCGCCTCGGGCGCCATCGCTCTGGCCGGTATCCTGCTGGCGGCCCTGCTGTTCCTCGGCAAGCGTCGCTTCGTGACCGCGATCGCCAACAGCGGCATCGGCCGTTTCCTTTCGGCCTGGTGGTTCGCTGCCTGGGGCTTCGACTGGATCTACGACAAACTGTTCGTCAAGCCGTACCTTGCGATCAGCCATGTACTGCGCAGAGACCCGCTCGACCAGACCATCGGTCTGATCCCGCGTATGGCCAAAGGCGGTCACACCGCCCTGAGCCGCACCGAGACCGGTCAACTGCGTTGGTATGCCGCCTCGATGGCTGCTGGTGCCGTGCTGGTGATCGGCGCCATCGTGCTGGTAGCGGTCTGATATGAACCTTGCGAATTTGCGAAAGGAAACGAGCCCGTCATGATTCTGCCTTGGCTAATCCTGATCCCCTTCATCGGCGGCCTGCTGTGCTGGATGGGTGAGCGCTTCGGCGCTACCCTCCCCCGCTGGATTGCGCTGTTGACCATGACCCTGGAACTCGCCCTCGGCCTCTGGCTGTGGGCCCACGGTGACTATTCATTTGCGCCGGCGCCTGGCGCCGATCCGACCTGGGCGCTTGAGTTCAAGCACGTCTGGATCCAGCGCTTTGGCATCAACGTGCACCTGGCTCTCGACGGCCTGTCGCTGTTGATGATCCTGCTGACCGGTCTGCTGGGTATCCTCTCGGTACTCTGCTCGTGGAAAGAGATTCAACGTCACGTTGGCTTCTTCCACCTGAACCTGATGTGGATCCTGGGCGGCGTTGTCGGCGTGTTCCTCGCCCTCGACCTGTTCATGTTCTTCTTCTTCTGGGAAATGATGCTGGTGCCGATGTACTTCCTCATCGCGCTCTGGGGTCACAGTTCTTCGGACGGCAAGAAAACCCGGATCTACGCGGCGACCAAGTTCTTCATCTTCACTCAGGCTTCCGGCCTGATCATGCTGGTGGCGATCCTCGGTCTGGTGCTGGTCAACTTCAACAACACTGGCGTGATTACCTTCAACTACGCCGACCTGTTGAAGACCAAGATGTCGATGACCACCGAGTACATCCTGATGCTCGGCTTCTTCATCGCCTTCGCGGTCAAGCTGCCAGTCGTACCGTTCCATTCTTGGCTGCCTGACGCGCACGCCCAGGCGCCGACTGCCGGTTCCGTCGACCTCGCCGGTATCCTGCTGAAAACCGCGGCCTACGGCCTGCTGCGTTTCGCCCTGCCGCTGTTCCCGAACGCCTCGGCCGAGTTCGCGCCGATCGCCATGACCCTCGGTCTGATCGGGATCTTCTACGGTGCATTCCTGGCGTTCGCGCAAACCGACATCAAGCGTCTGATCGCCTTCTCTTCCGTTTCCCACATGGGCTTCGTGTTGATCGGCATCTACTCCGGCAGCCAGCTGGCGTTGCAAGGCGCAGTGATCCAGATGCTCGCGCACGGTCTGTCGGCGGCAGCACTGTTTATCCTCAGCGGTCAACTGTACGAGCGTCTGCACACTCGTGACATGCGTGAGATGGGCGGTCTGTGGTCGCGTATCGCGTACCTGCCGGCGATCAGCCTGTTCTTCGCAGCCGCCTCTCTGGGTCTGCCGGGTACCGGTAACTTCGTCGGCGAGTTCCTGATCCTGATCGGTACGTTCGCCAGTGCGCCATGGATCACCGCGATTGCCACCTCCGGTCTGGTGTTCGGTTCGGTCTACTCGCTGATCATGATCCACCGTGCCTACTTCGGTCCGTCGAAATCGGATTCGATCCTGCACGGCATGGACGGTCGCGAACTGACCATGGTGCTGGGCCTTGCGGCGCTGCTGATTTACCTCGGCGTCTACCCGCAACCGTTCCTCGACACTTCCGCCGCCACGATGCATGGCGTGCAGCAGTGGCTCGGCACCGCCTTCACTCAACTCGCTTCGGCCCGGTAAGAGCGCTATGGAATTCACGATTCAACACTTTATTGCGCTTGCGCCACTGTTGATCACCAGCCTCACCATTATCGTGGTGATGCTGGCAATCGCCTGGCGCCGCAACCACTCGCAGACCTTCCTGATCTCGGTCGCCGGTCTGAACCTGGCCTTGCTGTCGATCCTGCCAGCCCTGAAAGTCGCGCCTCTGGCCGTGACGCCATTGCTGCAAGTCGACACCTTCGCCTGCCTGTACATGGCGCTGATCCTGGTCGCCACCCTCGCCTGTGTAACCCTCGCCCATGCCTACCTCGGCGATGGCGGCTCGGGTTACCCGGGCAACCGTGAAGAACTGTACCTGCTGATCCTGATGGCCGCCGCCGGTGGTCTGGTTCTGGTCAGCGCGCAGCACCTGGCCGGTTTGTTCATTGGCCTGGAACTGCTGTCGGTGCCGGTCTACGGTCTGGTGGCTTACGCCTTCTTCAACAAGCGTTCGCTGGAAGCCGGTATCAAGTACATGGTGCTGTCGGCCGCCGGTTCCGCGTTCCTGTTGTTCGGCATGGCCCTGCTCTACGCTGATGCCGGCACCCTGAGCTTCAACGGTATCGGTCAGGCACTGGCTACCACCAACCTGCCGAGCTCGCTGGCTCAGTTGGGTCTGGGCATGATGCTGATCGGTCTGGCGTTCAAGCTGTCGCTGGTACCGTTCCACCTGTGGACCCCGGACGTGTACGAAGGTGCTCCGGCGCCGGTGGCCGCGTTCCTCGCCACGGCGTCGAAGGTTGCCGTGTTCGCGGTGATGGTGCGTCTATTCCAGATCTCCCCTGCCGCGAGCAGTGGCGTGCTGAGCGACGTACTGACCGTCATCGCCATCGCCTCGATCCTGTTCGGTAACCTGCTGGCCCTGACCCAAAGCAACCTCAAGCGTCTGCTCGGTTACTCGTCCATCGCACACTTCGGCTACCTGCTGATCGCGCTGGTGGCGAGCAAGGGTCTGGCGGTGGAAGCCATCGGCGTGTATCTCGTGACTTATGTGATCACCAGCCTCGGCGCGTTCGGCGTGATCACCCTGATGTCCTCGCCGTACAACGGCCGTGACGCCGACGCGCTGTACGAATACCGCGGCCTGTTCTGGCGCCGTCCGTACCTGACCGCCGTCCTGACCGTGATGATGCTGTCCCTGGCCGGTATCCCGCTGACCGCGGGCTTCATCGGCAAGTTCTACATCATCGCCACCGGTGTCGAGTCGCACCAATGGTGGCTGGTCGGTTCCCTGGTACTGGGCAGCGCCATCGGCGTGTTCTACTACCTGCGCGTGATGGTCACCCTGTACCTGATCGAACCGAACCTGCGCCGCCACGACGCCCAGCTGCACTGGGAACAGAAGGCAGGCGGCGTGATGCTGCTGGCCATCGCCGTGGTTGCGTTCTTCCTCGGTGTGTACCCGCAGCCATTGCTTACGCTGGTTCAGCAGGCAGGTCTGGCGGGCTGATATCCGGCTGGCTGCACATGAAAACGGCACCTTCGGGTGCCGTTTTTGTTTTTGCGGGAATCAACATCAAAAGATCGCAGCCTTCGGCAGCTCCTACATTGGGATGGTATGCGGTCTGTAGGAGCTGCCGAAGGCTGCGATCTTTTGACTTATAACGCTCTCCCCTTTCTAGGAATTTGCCTGCAAAGCGGTGAGCAATGGCTGACATTCTGCAGAAGGTAATTGCGGTTAAATTTGAGGATCACCTATCAAGTGGAGATCTACGAACCATGAAGCGTGATATTTTTTCAGAGTTGATGGATGGCCTTGATGCGATAGCCGAAGAACGCCAAGGCAAAATTACCTTGAAGAAGACGCGTGTAAAACGGATCGGCGACACGAAGGGCAAACTCATACTTCCCGCCGAAACTGATGCCTCTCTATCACACGGTTTGCTGGATACCTTCGAACGATAAAAAGCTACATCTGCTCTCATGTGATCTATCAGACTCACTCAACCCACTGTGGGAGCGAGCCTGATCCGGGCGGCGTTCCGACGAAGGCGTCGGCACATCCCCATCTTCAGTGCCTGACACTCCGCTTTCGCGAGCAGGCTCGCTCCCACAGGTTTATGTGGCGTTCACTCAATCCATATAACCACATGACGAAATTGTAATTCCCCCATCACCTTGGCGTTATCCGCAGCCTGCAACGATGTGACCCGGCGACCAATGCCGGCGGGCCCTGCCCCGCCGAACAATAAAACCACGCCGACGCACGTTCCCGTTCTGCCGAACCCAAGGAGTGTTTGATGGTTAACAATACAAAAATGTCGATGGCCGCTTTAGCGGTGGTAGTCGGCGCCGGGCCGTCCATGGTGTTTGCAGAAGACAAGCCTGAGGGCTTTGTTGAAGGCAGCAGCCTGACGGTGCTCAACCGCAACTTCTACTTCAATCGTGATCATCGCAACGGCCAGTCCAGCCCCACCGGCAACGGTTACTCCGAGGCCTGGGCGCATGCGGTGATCAGCAAGTTCGAATCCGGTTTTACCCAAGGCACCGTCGGGGTCGGGGTCGATGCGTTTGCCATGATCGGCTTGAAACTCGACACCGGTGACGGCCGCAACGGCGGGCGCAGTTCGTTCGATGTGCTGCCAGTCAACAGTGACGGCCAGGCGCGGGATGAATACACCAAGATCGGTGGCGCCGCGAAAGTGCGGGCGTTCGACACGGTGATCAAGGTCGGGGATGTGTTTCCGGCCAACCCGGTGGTGGCGGCCGGTGACTCACGCTTGCTGCCGGAAAGCTTTCGCGGCGTGACGGCGACCAACACCAGCATCGACGGTCTGTCGATTCAGGGCGGACGGCTGCATGCGATGAGCCAGCCGGTGTCCAGCGACATGCGCGAGAACTTCGCCACGTTTTACGCCGGTCCGGTCAACTCGCCGTGGATCGCTTATGGCGGTGGCGATTATGTGCTGAACAAGAACCTCAGTTTCAGCTTGTACTCCAGCCGCCTCAAGGACGCCTGGAACCAGTATTACGCCGGCACCGCCTGGACCTATCCGCTGGCGGACGACCTGTCGCTGTTCGGGGGTCTGAACTATTACAAAGCGGTCGACGAAGGCAAACAACTGCTCGGCCAGTTCGACAACAACATCTGGAGCGGCCGCGTCGGGGTGAAACTCGGTGCGCACTCCGTCGCCCTCTCCCACCAGCGCAACAACGGCAACGACGACTTCGACTACCTGCGTCAGTCCGACTCGATCTTCCTCGACAACTCGATCCAGTACAGTGACTTCAACTCGCCGAAAGAACGTTCGTGGATGGTGCGCTACGACCTCGACATGAGCACTTACGGCATACCCGGTCTGTCGTTCATGACCCGTTACGCGCGCGGCACCGACGCCGATTATTCCAACGCCAACGCCGTGTACATGCGCCGCGATGCCGACGGCAATCCGCTGACCGACCAGAAACGCTGGGAGCGTGACGTGGAAGTCAAATACGTGGTGCAGAGCGGTTCGATGAAAGACCTGTCGCTGCGTCTGCGCCAAGCCACCACTCGCGCCACGGCATTCGAGTCGGACCTGGACGAAGTGCGAGTGATCGTCGAATACCCGCTGGCGATTCTCTGAGTTTCCCCGAGCAACACCATTCACCTTTAGAAGCTCCTTGCTCCTTTGGTCAGAGGTGAATTTTTTGGCGCCCTTCGGGGCGCCTTTTTTATCCCGTCCGAAACACACTCCTGCAGGAGCTGCCGCAGGCTGCGATCCCTTGATTTTGGTTTTTCAGATCAAGAACAAAAGATCGCAGCCTTCGGCAGCGCCTACAGAAGACATTGGTCAGGCGCTGGGTTCGACGTTATCCAGCGCTTTGTTCACCGCCAGTTCACCAAGCATGACCACCTGCGCAATCCCCAGCAGCGTCTTGCGATGCGTGCCCTCCAGCAACGCGGCGAAATCACCGAGCATCACCGTGGCCGAGGCCAGGGATTCGCAGGCGTTGGCCAGCAGGGATTCGGTGTCGGCGTTGGGGTTGACCAGGAACAGCGCGTTGGCGGTGTAAGGCGTGGCCATGATGGGCGCTGCGGGCTTGAGGTAGTAGTCGAGGGCGCGGTCGGCGGCTTCGTGGAGTTTGTGGGTGTCGATGGCGGCGTAGGGGGATGTTGGATCGGGGTCTGCAGGCGTGTCTGTTTCGGGCGGATTCGGTGTTGGCTTTTTCATAATGTTTTACTCAGCTTGACGGTGGAGCTGACCCTTTCGGTTCCACGCGAAAGGGTGGCAGCTGTACGCAGGTTGGAACCCGGGCAACTGAGCAAAACCCGACAGACTCGAAGTCTCCCGCGCACAGCCGCCATAACGGAGTGCACACATGAAAGTGCGCAAGCATACGTCATGAACGGTGCGATTTGCTTCAGTTAAGCCGAGGGGTTCCAATCCCGATCGCTGATTTGGCAGCGACCCACACAGGCTAGAGAGCGGACGTCCGAGGGACAACCTGAAAACATTGTGGGAAGGTTCTGCTTTGCCCACACAACCTTAAACATCCCGAATTGAAATACCGATCGTGATACTGAAAATGTACCCCGTGCAGGAGCTGCCGCAGGCTGCGATCTTTTGACTTTGATTTTAAGATCAAGATCAAAAGATCGCAGCCTTCGGCAGCTCCTACAGGGATCCGGTGCTGTTTAGCCACCACTGTTGCGGCACACGCCGGCCACGCTGTACTTGAGGGTGTTGAGTTGCCCTTGCGAGTCTTCGTAGGTCATGGCTGTGGGTACTACCGAGCAAGCCGGCTGCGGCTTCACCACGCTGACGATTTTCACCACGTCCAGCTTCATCCCGTATTCATATTCCTTGACCACCGGCGGCGCTTTGCCCTGCTCGGCGGCGTATTGCTCCATGGCTTTGGCGTTGGCGCTGAAGGCACGCTCGAAAGTGCGGTCACCGCCGCCTTCGGCCATGACCAGAGAAGACATCGTCATGACACCGGCGAACGCGATCAACTTGCGTATTTTCATATCCATTTCCTTCCCTTCCAGGCATAAAAAAGCCCAGCATCGATGCGCGATGACGGGCTTGATCAAGTGCTGTCGCTTACAGGCTCTTGCGGTTGTCGACTGCTTTTTCATTGACCACCACCGGGTTGCCGGCGGCTTTTTCCTTGGCCACGAACAGCTCCATGGAACGATCATTGTTGGTCATCATCCGGTCGAACGTGCGGTCGCCGCCACCTTCAGCCATGACCAGGGAAGACATCGCCAACGCCACCACAAAAGCACCCATCTGTACGATTTTCATTGTTGATTCCTCGTTTAAGTAACTGACGGGATCAAGGTAACAAGACGTACCTTTCGTGACGGTGGCGGAGGAATTACAGATTCGTAATGTCGAAAATGCGGCAACCACACACCAATTTCAGGACTGAGAAATATCTTGTGGCGAGGGGATTTATCCCCGATGGGCCGCGCAGCGGCCCCGCTCTTTATCCAAAAAAGCGGGCTTGCTGCGCAGCCCCATCGGGGATAAATCCCCTCGCCACAAAGGTAGTGCTGTTCTACCGGATGGGCACTACGTCCTCATCCCGGCGATGGGCGATCTGATACAGCGCCGGCAAGATCAGCAGCGTGAGAATCGTCGAGGACAGAATCCCGCCGATCACCACCGTCGCCAGCGGCCGCTGCACTTCAGCACCGGTGCCGGTCGCAAGGGCCATTGGAATGAAACCCAACGACGCCACCAACGCCGTCATCAATACCGGCCGCAACCGCGTGAGCGCGCCGACATTGATCGCCTCGGCCAACGACCTTCCTTCCTCACGCAAATTGCGAATGAACGCGATCATCACCAACCCGTTGAGCACCGCCACCCCGGACAGCGCAATAAACCCGACGCCTGCCGAAATCGACAACGGAATATCCCGCAGCCACAACGCCATCACCCCACCGGTCAACGCAAACGGTATCCCGGTAAACACCAGCAAGCCGTCCTTCAGATTGTTGAACATCATGAACAACAGCCCGAATACCAGCAGCAACGCCACCGGCACGACTATCTGCAAGCGCTTGGCCGCCGATTGCAGTTGCTCGAACTGCCCGCCCCAACGGGTCCAGTAACCGGCCGGCACCTGCACATCACGTTCGATCACCTCACCAGCCTCGCTGACGAACGAACCGATATCGCGCCCGCGCACGTTGGCGCTGACGATCACCAGGCGCTTGCCGTTTTCGCGGCTGACCTGATTCGGCCCGAGCACCAGATCGAGGCTGGCGACATCCTTGAGCGCGATAAAACCGATCTGATTCGCCGCACCGCTCAACGCCGGCACCGGAATCAGCAACGCCGACAAGCCGTCGATGTCCTTGCGCATGGCGTCGGACAAACGCACCACCATGTCGAAACGCCGATCACCCTCATATAACGTCCCGGCCTGACGCCCGCCTACAGCGACGGCGATGGTGTCCTGCACATCACCGACGTTGAGCCCGTAACGCGCCGCCTTGTCGCGGTCGATATTGATGGTCAACACCGGCAACCCGGTGGTCTGCTCGACCTTCACTTCAGCGGCGCCGTTGACCTTTTGCATTACCGCCGCGATCTTCGCCGCCGTGGCGTTGAGCACGTCCATGTCATCGCCGAACACTTTCACCGCGACATCGCTACGCACACCGGAGATCAGTTCGTTGAAGCGCAACTGGATCGGCTGCGACAGTTCATAGTTGCTGCCCGGCAGCGTCGCGGCAGCGGCTTGCAGCTCGGCCATCAGGGTTTCGCGGGACTTGCCTGGGTCAGGCCATTGCTCCTTGGGTTTGAGCATTACGTAGCTGTCGGAAATATTCGGCGGCATCGGATCGGAAGCGATTTCCGCCGTGCCGGTGCGAGCGAACACCCGTTCAACCTCCGGCACTTTGGCCAGGATCAGCGTCTCCAAACGCTGCTGCATGTCCACCGATTGCGTCAGGCTGGTGCCCGGTACGCGCAACGCTTGCAGGGCGAAATCGCCTTCACTGAGGCTCGGCACAAACTCGCTGCCCATGCGACTGGTGAGTACGCCGCTGAGCAAGATCACCCCCAACGCCGCGCCCACGGCCACCGCGCGATGCGCCATGACCCAGGCCAGCGCTGGCGCATAAATACGACGCGCACCGCGCATCACCGCACCCTCTTCTTCCTTGACCTTGCCGGTGACAAACAGTGCAATCGCCGCCGGGACGAAGGTCACCGACAGCAGCATCGCACCGAGCAGCGCGATGACCACGGTGAGCGCCATCGGGTGGAACATTTTCCCTTCGACGCCACTCAGGGCGAAGATCGGCAGGTACACCACCATGATGATCAACTGACCGAAAATCAGCGGGCGCCGCGCCTCTTTCGCGGCGGCGAACACTTCCTTGAAACGCTCGGCACGGCTCAACAAACGCCCGTGATGTTGCTGCGCATGCGCCAACCGGCGCAGGGTGTTTTCGACGATCACCACCGCGCCGTCAACGATGATGCCGAAGTCCAGCGCGCCGAGGCTCATCAGGTTGGCGCTGACCTTGTTGCTGAACATGCCGGTGAAGGTGAACAGCATCGACAGCGGAATCACCATCGCGGTAATCAGCGCAGCGCGAATGTTGCCGAGGAACAGGAACAGAATCGCGATCACCAGAATCGCGCCTTCGATCAGGTTCTTTTTCACCGTGGCGATGGCTTTGTCGACCAGGTGCGTGCGGTCGTACACCGGCACGGCGATCACGCCTTGCGGCAGGGATTTATTGATCTGTTCGAGCTTGCTGGCCACCGCTTGCGAGACGGTGCGGCTGTTCTCGCCGATCAACATGAACACCGTGCCGAGCACCACTTCACGACCGTTTTCGGTGGCCGCACCGCTGCGCAACTCACGGCCGATTTCCACCGTGGCGACGTTCTTCACCCGGATCGGCGTGCCGTCGACATTGGCCATGACGATGTTGGCGATGTCCTCGGTGCTCGCCACTTGCCCCGGCGCACGGATCAGCAACTGCTCGCCGCTGCGCTCGATGTACCCGGCGCCAACGTTGGCATTGTTGCGCTCAAGCGCAGTGATCAGATCGGTGAGGGTGAGCTTGTACGCGGCGAGGCGTTTCGGATCCGGCGCGATCTGGTATTCCTTGGCAAACCCGCCGATGGTGTTGATCTCGGCAACACCCGGCACATTGCGCAATTGCGGCTTGATGATCCAGTCCTGAATCACCCGCAGATCGGTCGGCGTGTACGCTGTGCCGTCGTCCTTCAACGCGCCTTCCTTCGCCTCCACCGTCCACAGAAAAATCTCGCCGAGGCCAGTGGAAATCGGCCCCATCAGCGCTTCCGCGCCTTCGGGCAATTGCTCCCTGGCGATCTGCAGGCGCTCATTGACCAGTTGGCGGGCGAAGAACAGGTCGGTGCCGTCCTTGAAGATCACCGTGACCTGCGACAGCCCGGAGCGCGACAGCGAACGAGTCTGCTCCAGCGCCGGCAAGCCGGCCATCGCGGTTTCAATCGGGAAAGTGATGCGCTGCTCGGTTTCCAGCGGCGAGAACCCGGCGGCGCCGGTGTTGATCTGCACCTGGACATTGGTGATGTCGGGCACGGCATCAATCGGCAGTTTCTGATAACTGGCGATACCGAGGCCGGCCATGAGCAGAACGGCGAGCAGCACGATGATGCGCTGCTCGATGGCAAACTGGATCAGGCGTTCGAACATGGGAACCTTCCAGAATTAATGACTGTGCTCGGCCGAGGCTTTGCCCAGCTCCGACTTGAGAACGAAGCTGCCGGCACTGGCGACTTGCACGCCCGGTTCCAGCCCTTGGGTGACTTCCACGTGGCCAGCGGCGCGGCTGCCCAGTTCCACCGCCTGCGCCTTGAAGCCGTCGTCGGTACGCACGAACACCGTGGGTTTGTCCTCGACGGTCTGGATCGCGGTTTCCGGCACGGCGACTTTGGCCTGGCGGCTCTCGGTGGCGACCCGCGCGGTGACGAACAGCCCCGGTCGCCACGAGCCTTGCGGGTTTTCCAGGGTCACGCGCACGGTCGCGGTGCGGGTCTGTTCGCCGAGCAGACTGCCGACGTAAGCCACGCTGCCGCTCACTTCTGCCTTCAGTTCAGGCGCGCTGACGGTGACCGGTTTGCCCACCTGCACCTGGGTCAGGTCCTTGGGCGAAACGCCGAAGGTCACCCACACGCGGGACAAATCCGACAGGGTGAACGCGGCGGTGGTTTCATCGACCACCTCGCCCGGCGTCAGGTGTTTTTCCACCACCACGCCGTCGAATGGCGCGCGCAGTTCGTAGCGATTGCCGCCGGTAGCGACCACGCTGCCGCTGAGCACGCTGATTTTCTGCCGGGCGTTGTTCATGGCGATTTCCGCTTCTTCCAACGCTTGCTTTGCCTGGAGGAAATCCTGTTCGGCGGAGATCTTGTCCTGCCAGAGCTTTTTCTCGCGCTCGTAGGTGGTACGTGCCAACGCCAAGCGACGTTGCGCGGCGGCCTGCTCGCTACGCTGATCGGAGATCTGTTGACTGGCGATCACCGCCAGCAACTGGCCCTTCTTCACCGCTTGCCCGAGGTTGACCGCCACCGACTCGACCACCCCCGGCACGCGGGGCACCACGTGCGCCGTGCGGTCCTCGTCGAAGCGCACTTCGCCGGGAAACGACAAGCCGAGACTGATGCTTTGCGCCCGCGCTTCGACCAGTTGAATGCCTGCGGCGGCGATCTGCTCGGTGCTCAATTCAATGTGGCCTTCTTCGGCCTGTTCGCCTTCGGCGGCAGCGCCCTCCTCGGCGTGGACAGCATGTTCGGAAGCCTCATCGGCATGCGCGTCGATGTTGCTCGTGGCCGGCCACATCGAACCGATGCCAATACCCAGCGCCAGAGTCGCCACCGCGACCACCATCAGTTTTTTATCCATGGAAACTCCTCTGCGCCGTGCCATCGCGCAGTTGTCTGAAAGTGAAATTCAAGGGCTGACGCTGAGGTCGCCGAAGATCCGTTCGAGGCGCACGCGGGCGTCGGTCGCCTCGCTGACGGCCTGGATGTATTGGCCACGCGCGGCAATCAGGGTGCGCTGCGCGTCGAGCACGTCGAGGAAGCCGAACTTGCCCATTTCGAAACCACGGGTGGCGCTGTCCACCGCACTTTGTGCGGCAGGCAGGATGGTCTGGTTGAGCGCGTTGACTTCGCCGTTGGCGGTCTGCCATTGCTCAAGGCTGGTCTGGACTTCAGTGCGCAAACGCAGCTCGGTGGCGTTGCGCAGATCCCGCGCCTGATCGCTGCGGCGTGCGGCGGCGAGCACGTTGCCCTGATTGCGGTTGAACAGCGGAATCGGCATCGACAGCCCGACCACGTTGACCCGTTCGCGCTCAGTTTCGCTGTACTGGCTGCCGATGCTGACGGTCAGATCGGGAATGCGCTGGGACTTTTCCAGGCCCAATGAGGCTTCGCGTTGATCGATCTGCAGTTTCGCCAGACGCAGCTCGGCGGTCTGGTTCAGACGCTCGAGCAAGCGGCCGGGCGGCGGCAGCGTGGCGAGGTTTTGCGTGGCGGCTTGCACGTTGGTCGAGGTCGGCAACGGTGCGCCCATGACTTGCGCCAGTTGCTGATAGGCGTTGGCCTGATCGCGCTCGGCGCGGCTCACCTCCAGGCGCACGTCCGAGAGCTGGACCTGTGCCCGGGTGCCTTCGACCGGCGACGATTTACCGGCCTCGATCCGCCCTTGGGCCACGCGCAAACCGTGCTCGGCCAGTTGCAGTGACTGACGCGACAGCTGCAAGCGTTGCTGCGCGGTTTGCGCACTGTTGAACGCCTGAATCACATCGGCGCGCAAGGCATTGCGCTTGCGCTCCAGCTCGATGCTGGCAGCGTCCTGCGCGCGGCTGGCAACATCGATCCGCGCTGCGCGTTTACCGCCCAGCTCAATCGGCTGACTGAGCATCAGCGTGGTGGTGCGCGAGTCGCGCCGGGTGTCTTCGGCTTCCCACGACACTTCGGGGTTTGGAATCAGGCCAGCCTGTTGGCGATCGCCCTCGGCAATGCCGATTTCCCACTGCGCGGCGGCGAGATCGGGGTTGCCGGCGAAGGCACTTTGCAGCGCCTGATCAAGCGTCAGGGTCGAGGCGCTGGCAAGGCTGCTGCACGCCAACCACAAGAGGCCGCTGGCAGTTATGTTCAGGCGTGATCGCGCCGTCAGTTTTATTAAACCGGGCAATTGGAAGACTTCCTTTATTCAAGAATCTTTGATGCCGCCACGGTAGGGTTTTGAACTTATCGTCAAGGTGACTGGAACATTACAAATCCGTTATCAACGGTTAGCGAAAGTTGTTTTGCTCTAGGATGCGAAGTGCAAACGGCGTTGTCGTAATACATCGAAACACACGCACGGGTTATCTGCCAAACAGCACTTGCCGAAATCGAAGTCTCGGAAATTTGCTTTTTTAGCTGCGACAGGGTGTCGCGCAACGCCGGTTTAAAGGCTCCGCTCGTTGACCCTGTAGCCACTTCAGCCTTTACCGTGCCTGGCATCAAGTGATTGAAACGTACGCAAGGCCCTACAAAAACAACAACTTTCCCGACCGCCTTAATTAAACATCCATTAAATGAAAGTGGTGAAAGATCATGCGAATCCTTGTCGTCGAGGACGAGCTTAAAGCTGCCGAATACTTGCATCAGGGTTTGACCGAAAGTGGTTATATCGTTGACCACGCCGCCACCGGTGCCGATGGCTTGCATCTGGCGCAACAGCAGACGTACGACCTGATCATTCTCGACGTGAACTTGCCGGAACTGGACGGCTGGGGCGTCCTGGAACAACTGCGCCGCACCCACTCGACGCGGGTGATGATGCTTACCGCGCGCGGGCGGCTGGCGGACAAGATTCGTGGTCTGGACCTGGGCGCCGACGACTATCTGGTCAAGCCGTTCGAGTTTCCCGAACTGCTGGCGCGGGTCCGCACCTTGATGCGTCGCAGTGAAAACATCCCAGTGCCACAGGTGTTGAAAGTCGCTGATCTCGAACTGGATCCGGGCCGGCATCGGGCTTTTCGTGGCAAGCAGCGCATCGACCTGACCACCAAGGAGTTCGCCCTGCTGCACTTGCTGATGCGCCAGTCCGGCGAGGTGCTGACGCGCACACAAATCATCTCGCTGGTGTGGGACATGAATTTCGACTGCGACACCAACGTGGTCGAAGTCTCGATCCGGCGTTTGCGGGCGAAGATCGACGACCCGTTCGCCAACAAGCTGATCCACACCCTGCGCGGTGTCGGCTACGTGCTGGAGGCGCGGGAATGAAGCCGGCCAGCCTGTCGATGCGCCTCGGGTTGACGGTGAGTATTCTCGGCGCGCTGTTGGTGGTGTTTCTGGCGATCCTTGCGTATTTCGCCTTGACCCATGAGCTCAATGCCCTGTCCCGCGACAGCCTGCAAAAGAAGATGGCGCAGGTGGAGCACAGCCTGTCGCTGTACGTCGACGCCAATGAAGTCAGCGGCAAACCGCACATTCTGCTCGATCAGGTCATGGGCCATGACAACCTGACGCTGACGATTTATGACCATTCGAACCTGCGTTCGCCGCTGCTCAAATCCGGCTCGGGACTCACCGATCCACGGGTGGAACTCAGAGCGGTTCGCGGGACCACCGATCAACTGACCTACAGCGACAGCAGCGATGCCGAAGGCGCGCGGTTCCTCACCGCGTCGAAGCTGATTCGCCTCAAGGACGGCAGCAGCGTGCCGGTGCTGCTGTCGATGGACAACGCGCATGATCAAGCGCTGCTCAGTGCTTATCTGCGCTCGACGCTGATCGCGTTGCCGTTGCTGCTGATGTTCATCGGCCTCACAGCCTGGGGCGCGGTGCAGCGCGGACTGGCGCCGCTGCGCGAGTTTCGCAAAGTGGCGGCGATGGTTTCGACTCAGGATCTGGAACATCGGCTGTCGGTGGTCAACATGCCGCAGGAGCTGAGCGAACTGGCGCAGGGCATCAACTTCATGCTGCACCGCCTCGATGCCGGGGTGCAGCAGTTGTCACAGTTCTCCGATGACCTGGCGCACGAGCTGCGCACACCGATCAACAACCTGATGGGCAAGGCCCAGGTGACGCTGTCCCGCGAGCGTACGACCGAGGAGTACAAGGACGTGCTGGTGTCCTGCACCGAGGAGCTGGAGCGCGTGGCGCGGATTGTCTCGGACATGCTGTTTCTGGCGCAGGTCAGTCATCCGTCGGCACTGGCGCCGTTTGAAGCGGTGGCGCTGGAGGCGGAAGCGGCGAAGGTTGCGGAGATGTTTTCGCTGGCGGCGCAGGACAAGCAGATTCACTTGAATGTTGTGGGCAGCGCCTCGGTGTTGGGCGACCGGTTGATGATTCAGCGGGCGATTTCCAACCTGCTGTCCAATGCGCTGCGTCATTGCCCGAGCGGTAAAACCATCACCTTGCTGATCGAGCAAGGCGCGACGCAGACGTCACTGCTGGTGAGCAATCCCGGCGTCGGCATCGAAGCACAGCATCTGCCGCACTTGTTCGACCGCTTCTACCGCGTCGACAGCGCCCGCTCGCGCTCGCAGGGCAGCACCGGGCTGGGCCTGGCAATCGTGCGCTCGATCATGAGCCTGCATCAGGGTGTGGCGCAGGTGAAGAGCTTGCCCGGCGTCATGACCGTATTCCGCCTCGGTTTTCCTGCGGCGGCACCCAAGGCCCCATCGCTTGCAGGCAAGCTCCCACAGTGATTTGCGGTGTACCCGGGCCTGACGCCATGCTTGATACCAAGCATGAAGCTGGCATTGACCGGTGTCCTGTAGGAGCTGCCGCAGGCTGCGATCTTTTGCCTTAGCCTTTGAAGATCAGAATCAAAAGATCGCAGCCTGCGGCAGCTCCTACAGGGATCGGGGTGTTTTTGAGTTTTTTGGACGACACGCAAACTTGTGGGAGCTGGCTTGCCAGCGATGACGGCGGGTCAGTCACATCCTTATTTTTTTGACACACCGCTATCGCTGGCAAGCCAGCTCCCACAGTGAATCGCGGTGTACCCGGGCCTGACGCCACGCTTGATACCTTTGAAGAAATTCAAGCATGAAGCTGGCATTGACCGATGTCCCTGTAGTAGCTGCCGCAGGCTGCGATCTTTTGCTTTGGCCTTTGAAGATCAGGATCAAAAGATCGCAGCCTGCGGCAGCTCCTACAGGGATCGGGGTGTTTTTAAGTTTTGTGGACACCACGAAAACCTTTGAGAACTTGCCTGCAAGCGATGGCGGCAGGTCATTCACATCCTTGTTATTTGACACACCGCTATCGCTGGCAAGCCAGCTCCCACAAGAGTTTGTGGTGTGCCCGGATTGTGTAAGCAACACAGAACCCTGTGGGAGCGTGGCTTGCCCGCGATAGCGGTAGATCAGGCAACAAAAAAAACGGCACCTTACAGTGCCGTTTGCTTTTCACACATCAACCATCACTTGCGCGCATCCGCCCACGATTTCAGCAGTTCGTTGTAGCTCACGGTCTCGCCCTTCGGCTTCTCGTTGGCCAGTTTCGGTTTCGGTGCGCCCGGTTGGTCGAACCAGTATTGCGCGTCGCGTTCCGGGTTCATTTTCGGGGCGCACGTGGCTTGCGCTTTGGAGCGTTCCAGACGCGTCATGATCGCGTCCTGATCCTTGGCCAGGCCATCCAGCGCCTGTTGCGGAGTCTTCTCGCCGCTGGCCGCTTCGGCGATGTGGCTCCACCACAATTGCGCCAGGCGCGGATAGTCCGGCACGTTGGTCCCGGTCGGGGTCCATTGCACACGGGCCGGGCTGCGGTAGAACTCGACCAGACCGCCGAGTTTCGGCGCCAGATCGGTCATCGCCTGCGAGTTGATGTCCGACTCGCGGATCGGCGTCAGGCCGACGATGGTTTTCTTCAGCGACACGGTTTTCGAGGTGACGAATTGCGCGTAGAGCCACGCCGCCAGCTTCTGTTTCTCCGGCGTGGATTTCATGAACGTCCACGAACCCACATCCTGATAGCCGAGTTTCATGCCCTCTTCCCAATACGGCCCGCGCGGCGACGGCGCCATGCGCCATTTCGGCGTGCCGTCGGCGTTGACCACCGGCAGGCCCGGTTTGGTCATGTCGGCTGTGAACGCGGTGTACCAGAAAATCTGCTGAGCAATGTTGCCTTGCGACGGCACCGGGCCGGACTCGGAGAAAGTCATGCCCGCCGCTTCCGGTGGCGCGTACTTCTTCAGCCAGTCGACATACTTGGTGGTGGCGAACACCGCCGCCGGGCCGTTGGTGTCGCCGCCGCGGGTCACGCTGGAACCGACCGGATGGCAGTCTTCGACGCGAATCCCCCACTCGTCCACCGGCAGACCGTTAGGCAAGCCCTTGTCGCCGCCACCGGCCATGGAGAACCAGGCATCGGTGAAACGCCAGCCCAGCGACGGATCTTTCTTGCCGTAGTCCATGTGCCCGTAGACGCGTTTGCCGTCGATTTCCTTTACGTCTTCGCTGAAGAATTTGGCGATGTCTTCATAGGCCGACCAGTTCACCGGCACGCCGAGTTCGTAGCCGTACTTTTCCTTGAACTTGGCTTTCAGGTCGGCCCGTTCGAACCAGTCGGCGCGGAACCAGTACAGGTTGGCGAACTGCTGATCGGGCAACTGATAAATCTTGCCGTCCGGCGCGGTGGTGAACGAGATGCCGATGAAGTCCTTGATGTCGAGGGTCGGCGAGGTGAAGTTCTTGCCTTCGTTGGCCATCAGGTCGGTGATCGATTCGGTCTTGCCGTAGCGAAAGTGCGTACCGATCAGGTCCGAGTCGTTGACCCAGCCGTCGTAGATGTTCTTGTCCGACTGCATCACCGTCTGCATTTTTTCCACCACATCGCCTTCTTGCAGCAGGTCGTGGGTGAGTTTGATCCCGGTGATTTCGCTGAACGCCTTGGCCAGCACCTTGGACTCGTATTCGTGGGTGGTCAGGGTCTCGGAAACCACTTTGATTTCCATGCCGCGAAACGGCTCGGCGGCCTTGATGAACCACTTCAGTTCTTCGAGCTGCTGATCCGCCGTCAGGGTTGACGGTTTGAATTCGCTGCCGATCCACTTTTTCGCAGCGTCTTCGTAGGCATCGGCCCAGGCCGAAGCGCTCAAACCGCTGAGTGCGAGCATGGCTGCCAATGAAATGCTATGTCGCAGCTTATTGTTTTTATCGAACATAGAGACCTCCAGTTAGAGTTTCGGAGCACGATTGCCGAGCGACTCGACTAGCCCCAGCGCATCACAACCAACAGCCACACCAGAGACAGCGCGGACGCCACCCAGATGCTCCAGTCGGTGACGCCGATTACCAGCAGATGCAGGTAGGCGCTGCCGAGAAGACCGATGAACAAGCGATCGCCACGGGTGGTGGCAATCGGCAGAAAACCGCGGCGCAGGATGCTCGGCGAGCGCAGTTCCCAGGTGGTCATGCCCACCAGCAACAGGCCGATGGCAATAAAGAACCCCGCCGTGGGGGTGGTCCAGCTCATCCATTCCATCATGCGTTCCTCAGACCCGACCCAGGGCAAAGCCCTTGGCCACGTGGTTGCGAACAAACCAGATCACCAGCATGCCCGGCAGGATGGTCAAGACCCCCGCCGCTGCCAGCACGCCCCAGTCGATGCCCGAGGCCGACACGGTGCGCGTCATCACCGCCGCAATCGGCTTGGCGTTGACCGACGTCAGCGTGCGCGCCAGCAGCAGTTCGACCCAGGAAAACATGAAGCAGAAGAACGCCGTGACGCCGATCCCGGAGCCGATCAGCGGGATGAAAATCTTCACGAAGAACTTGGGAAAACTGTAGCCGTCGATGTACGCGGTTTCGTCGATTTCTTTCGGCACCCCGGACATGAAGCCCTCAAGAATCCACACCGCCAGCGGCACGTTGAACAGACAGTGCGCGAGTGCCACGGCGATGTGCGTATCGAACAGCCCGATCGACGAATACAACTGAAAGAACGGCAACAGAAACACCGCCGGCGGCGCCATGCGGTTGGTCAGCAGCCAGAAGAACAGGTGCTTGTCGCCAAGAAAGCGATAGCGCGAAAACGCGTACGCCGCCGGCAACGCCACGCTCAGCGAGATCACCGTGTTCAGGCTGACGTAATACAGCGAATTGAGATAACCGGTGTACCAGCTCGGGTCGGTGAAAATCACCTTGTAGTTGTGCCAGGTGAAATCCTGCGGAAACAGGGTCAACCCGCCGAGAATTTCGGTGTTGCTCTTGAACGACATATTCAGCAGCCAGTAGATCGGCACCAGCAGAAACAGGATGTACACCAGCAACGGAATCAGCTTTCTTTTGTGCATGGCCGGGCCCTCAGCGATTGGCGTCGGAATGGGTCATGGCGGTGTAGAACAGCCACGAGACCAGCAGGATGATCAGGAAATACACCAGCGAAAACGCCGCTGCCGGGCCCAGATCGAATTGGCCGACCGCCATCTGCGTCAAGGTCTGACTGAGGAAGGTCGTGGCATTACCCGGCCCGCCGCCGGTGAGCACGAACGGCTCGGTGTAGATCATGAAACTGTCCATGAAGCGCAGCATCACCGCGATCAGCAGCACGCTTTTCAGCTTGGGCAACTGGATGTGCCTGAACACTGCCCAGGCCGAGGCGCGGTCGATGCGCGCCGCCTGGTAGTACACGTCAGGAATCGCCCGCAACCCGGAGAAGCACAGCAGTGCCACCAGCGAAGTCCAGTGCCAGACGTCCATCACCAGCACCGTGACCCAGGCGTCCATGGTGTTGGCCGCGTAGTTGTAACTGATGCCCAGCGCATTCAGGCTCGAACCGAGCAGACCGATGTCGGCGCGACCGAAGATCTGCCAGATGGTGCCGACCACGTTCCACGGGATCAGCAGCGGAATCGCCAGGATGATCAGCACCACTGACGACCAGCGGCCCTTGGTCGGCATGGTCAGGGCGACGGCAATACCCAGCGGGATTTCGATCAACAGTACGCAGGCCGAGTAAATGAACTGGCGCAGCAGCGAGTCATGCAGACGCGGATCGAGCAGCACCTGCTTGTACCAATCAGCGCCGACGAAGTAGCGGCTGGACTGGTCGAAAATGTCCTGCACCGAATAGTTGACCACGGTCATCATCGGGATCACCGCACTGAACGCCACCAGCAGAAATACCGGCAACACCAGCCACCAGGCCTTGTTGTTCTGCACCTTGTTCATGGCTGCACCTCGGTAGAGTCGGTGTCTTCAAGAAGAAACTCGTCGGCGTAGACCATCAGCCACTGCGCCGGAAAACTGATGTACGCGGTGCCCTGCGGCACCGGTTTGTCTTCGGCCAGACGCACCTTCAACGGCGCGCCGTCGAGGTCGAGGGTGAGGATCTTGTAGGTACCCAGGTCTTCGACGTGAACCACCCGCGCCTGCATCGCCTCGTCAAACGGCTCATCCCAGACATGGATGAACTCGGGGCGGATGCCGACCTTCAGATTTTTCCACTGGCCGTGTTCGATATGCCGTTGCAAGGCGTCGGATAACGGCAGGTGCGTGGAGGCGAAACCGACCCCGCCCGGCTGCGGCTGCACCTCGATCAGGTTCATCCCCGGGCTGCCGATGAAGTAGCCGACAAAGGTGTGGCTCGGCCGCTCGAACAATTCCCGCGGGGTGCCGAACTGCACGATCTGGCCGCCGTACATCACCGCGATCTTGTCGGCGAAGGTCGAGGCCTCCAGTTGATCGTGGGTGACGTAGACCATGGTGATGTTGAACTGCTCGTGGATCTGCTTGAGCTTGCGCCGCAGCTTCCACTTCAGGTGCGGGTCGATCACCGTCAGCGGCTCGTCGAAGAGGATTGCCGAGACGTCGTCACGCACCAGGCCACGGCCCATGGAGACTTTCTGCTTTTCGTCAGCGGTGAGGTTGCGCGCCTTCTTGCTCAGCAAGTTTTGCAGGTCGAGGACTTCGGCGATTTCCTGCACCTTGCTGTGCACTTTCGCCTCGGCCATGCCCTGATTTCTCAGAGGGAAAGCCAGGTTATCGAACACGGTCATGGTGTCGTAGACCACCGGGAACTGGAACACCTGGGCGATGTTGCGCTTCTCCGGGGTCAGGTCATTGACCGCTTTGCCGTCGAACAGCACATGCCCCTGCGAGGGGCTGAGCAGGCCGGAAATGATGTTGAGCAAGGTCGATTTGCCGCAACCCGAAGGGCCGAGCAAGGCATACGCGCCGCCCTGCTCCCAAATGTGGTCCATCTCGCGGATCGCGTAATCGTCAGGCCCGCTCGGCTGCTTGCTGTAGCTGTGGGCCAGGTGCTGCAAACGGATTTCGGCCATCAGGCAACCCTCGCGACACGCCGGCCCGGTGCCTGCACCAGACGGCCCTGCGCATCGAACACGAACAGTTTGTGGGTCGGGATGTAAATGCGGATCGGCGCATCGACGTCGTATTCGTGCACCCCGGGCAGGTGCAGTACCAGCAGGAAATGTTCGTTGCGTACGTGCAGGAAGGTTTCCGAGCCGCTGATCTCCGCCACTTCGACGGTGACCGCCAGTTCCAGATCGTCATCGTTGCTCGGCACCAGCGAAATGTGGCTGGGGCGCACGCCGAAGCGGAATTCGCCCTCGCCCACCGGCCGTAGATCGACGTTCAACGGGAAGTGCACGAAGTTGGCAAAGCTGACTTCGTTGCCGGCAATGCGCCCGGGCATCAGGTTGATCGGCGGTTCGGAGAACAACTCCGCTGCCAGCACGGTTTGCGGCTGGTGATACACCGAAGTCGACGGGCCGCTCTGGATCACCCGGCCTTCGTGAAGAATGGTCGTGGTGCCGCCCAAGGCCAACGCTTCGTTGGGCTCGGTGGTGGCGTAGATCGCGATGGTGTGGCGGGCCTTGAACAGTTCGCGCATTTCCTGACGCAATTCTTCGCGCAGCTTGTAGTCGAGGTTGACCAGCGGCTCGTCGAACAGGATCAGTTCGGCATCCTTGACCAGCGCCCGGGCCATCGCCGTGCGCTGCTGCTGACCGCCGGACAGCTCCAGCGGATGGCGCTGCAGGAACTTCTCGATGCGCAGCATCCGTGCGGTTTCCTGCACCTTGCTGTGGATGATGTCCTTGGCGACACCGGCCTGACGCAGCGGCGAGGCGATGTTCTCGAACACGGTCATGGTCGGGTAATTGATGAACTGCTGATAGACCATCGACACGTTGCGCAGGCGCACTGGGCGCTGAGTGACGTCGACGCCGTTCATCAGGACGCGGCCGCTGTCGGGCTTGTCCAGGCCGGCCATCAAACGCATCAGGCTGGTCTTGCCGGACAGCGTGCGGCCGAGCAGAACGTTGAAGGATCCGGGTTCGAAGGTCAGGCAGGCATCGTCGATCCAGGTCTGGCCCTCGACGGTACGGCTGACGTGCTCCAGGGTGAGTGACATGGCTCGGCCTTTTTTATTATTGGAGTCAAGCGACCTGTGCAGCAGAGCGACATTCGTGCCAGAAATGGCAAGTGGTTGATTTATCGTGAAAAGCGCCAAAAACACGGGGAATGGGCGTTCATTGCTGAACACATTTGAACAGTTGGGCGATTGACAATGAACAATTGTGAACAACACTCTATGAACGATTTTTGCCCGATCTTGAATGCGATAGAGATCCCCTGTGGGAGCGAGCCTGCTCGCGAAAGTGGTGTGTCAGTCGATGCAATGGTGTCTGATAGACCGCTTTCGCGAGCAGGCTCGCTCCCACAGGGGGATCTGTGTTTTGCTCAGGATTTGGGTTCATAACAACAATAAAAAACGCTGCATCAGAGGCCCACCACCATGGCCGCACCTGCTCCGCCGCTGTCCCATGACGCGATTGTCCAGACCTCTTGGCAACGTTGCCGCGCCTTCGGCCTCGACCATCAAAGTGCCCCGGCCTTCGACCAACTGCCTGCCGCCGGCATTGCGCAATTGCTCGAACGTCACCACTCACTGGTGCAAACCACCCATCAGGAAGTCCTGCCGTACTATGAGAACATCCTGAGCAACTCCAATTGCCTGATCATGCTCGCCGACCACCACGGCCAGGTGCTGACATCGTGGGGCACCCAGCGCTTTATCGAGCCGAACCTGGCCCGGGGCTTTCGCGCCGGGGCGAGCTGGATGGAACGCTGCAGCGGCACCAATGCCATCGGCACCGCGCTGGCCTGCGAGCAAGCGGTGCACATCGAGCACGATGAACACTTCCTCAAGGCCAACCGCTTCATGACCGGTTCTGCCGCGCCGATTTTCGATGCCGAGCGCAAGGTCATCGCCGTGCTTGACGTGTCCAGCGACAGCTACCTGCCGCCCTCGCACACCTTGGGCATGGTCAAGATGATGAGCCAGACCGTGGAGAACCGTCTGATTCTCAACCTGTTCCACGGTCAGCACTTTCAACTGACCTTCAACACCGGGTTGAACAACCTCGACAGTCAATGGGCCGGTTTGCTGATTTTCGATGAGAGCGGTCAAGTGCTGTCAGCCAATCGTCGCGCGGACAATCTGCTTGGCGTGCGCCTGTCGCGGGTCAGCGTCGAAAGCCTGTTCAACGTGTCGCTGCTGGAGCTGCTGAATCAGCCGGACGGCTTGCCGTTTGCCTTGCAGACCTCAGGGCGCAACCGTTTCCAGTGCCTGTTGAAGCGACCGCAACAGGCGCCGATTCAGCCTCGGGTATTTGCCGAACCGAAAACGGCGCCGATCAAAGCGCCAGGCGTGATCAGCCTTAACTCTCTGCATTTTGGTGACAGCCGCGTAGAAAAAGCCGTGCGCCAGGCCGAACGCCTGCTGGAGAAAGACATTCCGCTGCTGATCCACGGCGAAACCGGGGTCGGCAAGGAAGTCTTCGTCAAAGCCCTGCACCAAGCCAGCTCACGCAGCAAACAGGCATTTATCGCCGTCAACTGCGCGGCGATCCCCGCCGAACTGGTGGAATCAGAACTGTTCGGCTATGAAAAAGGCGCGTTCACCGGCGCCAACCAGAAAGGCAGCATCGGCCTGATCCGCAAAGCCGACAAAGGCACGCTGTTCCTCGACGAAATCGGTGACATGCCGTTGCCGACTCAGGCGCGGTTGTTGCGGGTGTTGCAGGAGCGCTGCGTACAACCGGTGGGCAGCAGCGAGTTGTTCCCGGTGGATCTGCGGATCATCTCGGCGACCAACCGCTCTTTGCGCGAACAAGTGCAACTGGGGCGGTTTCGCGAGGACTTGTACTACCGAATTGGCGGTTTGACACTGGAACTGCCGCCGCTCAGAGAGCGCAGTGATAAAGAGGCGCTGTTCAAACGCCTGTGGGAGCAGCATCGCGAACCGGCACAATGGGCCGGGCTCAGCCGCGAAGTGCTGGAGCTGTTCGAGCGGCACCCGTGGCCGGGCAATCTGCGTCAGGTCAGCAGTGTGATGCAGGTAGCGCTGGCAATGGCCGAGGAGCAACCGGTGCGGCCGGAGCATCTGCCGGATGATTTTTTTGTCGATCTGGAGATGGAGCCGGTGGAGAGCGTGCAGCCGCTGGGGCTGGATCTGAATGATGTGGAGGCGTTGAACCGGGAGTTGAAAGCGGCCGGGGGGAATATTTCGCACCTGGCGCGGCGGTTGGGGGTGAGTCGGAATACGCTGTACAAGCGGTTGCGGCAGGCTGAATGACAACTCAGCCTTGAGGGCCTCTTCGCGAGCAGGCTCGCTCCCACAGGGGATTCGTATCGTGCACGGAAAACGGACATGACGAAAGTCCACTGTGGGAGCGAGCCTGCTCGCGAAGGCGTTAGCCCGGTCAACACTGGTCCTGAGGAAGAAAAAACAAAACCCGCACAAGGCGGGTTTTGTCTGTCACAGGTCAGGCAATCAATCAGCCAGACGCCAGGTCGTGCCGCCCTTGCCGTCTTCCAGCACCACGCCCATGGCGGTGAGCTGGTCGCGGATGCGGTCGGATTCGGCCCAGTCCTTGCCGGCGCGTGCCGCCAGACGTGCAGCAATCAGCGCGTCGACTTCAGCCGCATCGACACGCCCTTCGGCGCCCGCTTGCAGGAAGTCATCGGCTTCCAGCTGCAACACGCCCAGCACGCTCGCCAGTTCTTTCAGACGTGCCGCCAGACCGGCCGCCGCGTCGAGATCGCTCTCGCGCAGACGGTTGATCTCGCGCACCATCTCGAACAGCACCGCGCAGGCTTCCGGCGTGCCGAAGTCGTCGTTCATCACCGTGGTGAAACGCTCGACGAAGGCTTCGCCGCCAGCCGGGGCAACACTCGGCAAGCCTTTCAACGCGTGGTAGAAACGCTCGAGTGCGCCCTTGGCGTCCTTGAGGTTGTCTTCCGAGTAGTTGATCGCGCTGCGGTAGTGGCTCGACACCAGTAGGTAACGCACGACTTCCGGGTGGTACTTGTCGAGCACGTCGCGAATGGTGAAGAAGTTGTTCAAGGACTTGGACATCTTCTCGCCATTGATGCGGATCATGCCGCAGTGCATCCACGCATTGGCGTAGGTCTTGCCGGTGGCTGCTTCGCTCTGGGCGATTTCGTTTTCATGGTGCGGGAACTCCAGGTCGCTGCCGCCGCCATGAATGTCGAAGGTCTCACCGAGGCAGCAGGTGGACATCACCGAGCACTCGATGTGCCAGCCCGGACGCCCGGCGCCCCACGGCGATTCCCAGCTCGGCTCGCCCGGCTTGGCGGCCTTCCACAGCACGAAGTCCAGCGGGTCTTCTTTCGACTCGTCGACTTCGATGCGCGCGCCGATGCGCAGGTCTTCAATCTTCTTGCGCGACAGCTTGCCGTAGCCCATGAATTTGGCAACGCGGTAGTACACGTCGCCATTGCCCGGAGCATAAGCGAAGCCCTTGTCGATCAGGGTCTGGATCATCGCATGCATGCCCGGAATGTGATCCGTAGCGCGCGGCTCCATGTCCGGCTTCTTGATGTTCAGGCGCGCTTCGTCTTCGTGCATCGCGGCGATCATGCGTTCGGTCAGCGCTTCGAACGACTCACCGTTCTCGCGGGCACGATTGATGATCTTGTCGTCGATGTCGGTGATGTTGCGCACGTAGGTCAGGTCGTAACCGCTGAACCGCAACCAGCGGGTCACCAGGTCGAACGCGACCATGCTGCGGCCGTGGCCGAGGTGGCAGTAGTCGTACACGGTCATGCCGCACACGTACATGCGCACCTTGTTGCCATCCAGCGGCTTGAAGACTTCTTTGCTCTTGGTGAGCGTGTTGTAGATCGTCAGCACTTTATATTTCCTTGACGCGAATCACTGGCCCCACGAATCACGCAGGGTCACGGTACGGTTGAATACCGGCTGACCTGGTTTCGAGTCCTTGATGTCGGCAACGAAGTAGCCTTCGCGCTCGAACTGGAAACGGTCCTCCGGCTGTGCGTTGCCAAGCGATGGCTCAGCACGACAACCGGTCAGCACTTGCAGTGAGTCAGGGTTGATGTTGTCAAGGAAACTCGCGCTGTCTTCGGCCTTCTCCGGGTTCGGAGAACGGAACAGGCGATCGTACAGGCGCACTTCGCACTCGATGCTGGCAGCCGCCGGCACCCAGTGGATCACGCCCTTGACCTTGCGGCCTTCAGGGTTCTTGCCGAGGGTGTCCGGGTCGTACGAGCAACGCAGTTCGACGATGTTGCCGTCGGCGTCCTTGATCGCTTCGTCGGCACGGATCACGTAGCTGCCGCGCAGACGCACTTCGCCGTTCGGCTCCAGGCGCTTGTAGCCCTTTGGCGGTTCTTCCATGAAATCATCGCGGTCGATGTAGATTTCACGGGCGAACGGCAGCTGGCGCACGCCGAGTTCTTCTTTCTGCGGATGACGCGGCAGTTCGAGGTTTTCGACCTGACCTTCCGGGTAGTTGGTGATCACGACTTTCAGCGGGCGCAGCACGCACATGGCGCGCGGGGCGTTCGCGTCCAGGTCCTGACGGATGCTGAACTCGAGCATGCCGAAGTCGACCACGCCGTCGGAACGGTTGGTGCCGATCATGTCGCAGAAGTTGCGGATCGACGCCGGCGTGTAGCCACGGCGACGGAAGCCCGACAAGGTCGACATGCGCGGGTCGTCCCAGCCATTGACGTGCTTTTCATCGACCAGTTGCTTGAGCTTGCGCTTGCTGGTGATGGTGTAGTTCAGGTTCAGGCGGCTGAACTCGTACTGGCGCGGGTTGGCCGGCACCGGCAGGTTTTCCAGGAACCACTCGTACAGCGGACGATGGCTTTCGAATTCCAGGGTGCAGATCGAGTGGGTGATGCCTTCGATGGCGTCCGACTGACCGTGGGTGAAGTCGTAGTTCGGGTAAATGCACCACTTGTCACCGGTCTGGTGGTGATGGGCGTGGCGGATGCGGTACATGATCGGGTCGCGCAGGTTCATGTTCGGCGAGGCCATGTCGATCTTCGCGCGCAGCACGCGGGCACCGTCCGGGAACTCACCGGCGCGCATGCGCGCAAACCAGTCGAGGTTCTCTTCCACCGAACGGTCGCGGAACGGGCTGTTCTTGCCCGGCTCGGTCAGGCTGCCACGGTATTCCTTGGCCTGCTCAGGGGTCAGATCGTCGACGTAGGCCTTGCCGGCCTTGATCAGCTCCACCGCCCAGTCGTGCAACTGGTCGAAATACTGCGAGGCGTAACGCACTTCGCCGGACCACTCGAAGCCCAGCCACTTGACGTCGGATTCGATGGCGTCGATGTATTCCTGGTCTTCCTTGGCCGGGTTGGTGTCGTCGAAACGCAGGTGCGTGACGCCGCCGAACTCCTGGGCCAGGCCGAAGTTCACACAGATCGACTTGGCGTGGCCGATGTGCAGGTAGCCGTTGGGCTCAGGCGGAAAACGGGTGACGATCTGGGTGTGCTTGCCCGAGTCCAGGTCTGCCTGGATGATCGGCCGCAGGAAATTGACCGGCACGGCAGGGCCGGACTTGGCATTCGAGGTAGGGTCGACAGTGGGCTTGCTCATAGGATCCTTGACTTACATGTGCGCGGCCGCAAAGGGGGCCAGACAAAACAAAGCCGCTATCATAGCCGATGCTGTCAAGGGGCTGACAGAGCGCGGCCTATAAAGGCGTGCATTTAATCGACGGGTTTTGGAAAAACAGCCTCGAAATTCGCGCCTGTCACGCTAAACTGCGCACCTTGGCCGATGCAGGCTGAACCGGTTGCGGGGCTGAATGTCCCAGAACCACGAATTCCTTATAAAGAGTAGCGATCATGACTCAAGTCAAACTGACCACCAACTACGGCGACATCGTCATCGAACTGGACGCTGAAAAAGCGCCGATCACCGTTGCCAACTTCCTTGAATACGTTAAGGCCGGTCACTACGAAAACGTAGTCTTTCACCGTGTGATCAAGGGTTTCATGATACAGGGCGGCGGTTTCCAGCCTGGCATGCAGGAAAAGAAAGACAAGCGCGCCAGCATCCAGAACGAAGCCGACAACGGCCTGAAGAACGAGAAGTACACCCTGGCCATGGCCCGCACCATGGACCCGCATTCGGCCTCGGCGCAGTTCTTCATCAACGCCACCAACAACAGCTTCCTCAACCACACCGCCAAGACCGCTCAGGGCTGGGGTTATGCCGTGTTCGGTAAAGTGGTTGCCGGTACCGACGTCGTCGACAAGATCGAAGGCGTGGCCACCACTTCCAAGGCCGGTCACCAGGACGTGCCGAAAGACGACGTGATCATCGAGAAAGCCGAGATCATCGAAGCGTGATATTGCTGATTTCAGATTTGCATCTGGAAGAGGAGCGCCCGGACATCACCCGGGCGTTTCTGGATTTGCTCGCCGGACGCGCCCGCTCGGCGAGTGCGTTGTACATTCTCGGCGACTTCTTCGAAGCGTGGATTGGCGACGACGCCATGACGCCCTTCCAGCGTTCCATCTGCCAGGCCCTGCGCCAATTGAGCGACAGCGGCACGGCGATCTTTCTGATGCACGGCAATCGCGACTTCCTGCTCGGCAAGGCCTTCTGCAAAGAAGCCGGCTGCACGCTGTTGAAGGACCCGAGTGTCGTGCAGTTCTACGGCGAGCCGGTGCTGCTGATGCACGGCGACAGCCTGTGCACCCGCGACGTTGGCTACATGAAGCTGCGGCGCTACCTGCGCAACCCGATCACGCTGTTTATCCTGCGCCACCTGCCACTGAGTACCCGCCACAAACTGGCGCGCAAGCTGCGCAGCGAAAGCCGTGCGCAGACGCGGATGAAGGCCAACGACATTGTCGATGTCACGCCGGACGAAGTTCCGCGGATCATGCAGGAATATGGGGTGAAAACCCTGATTCACGGCCACACCCATCGTCCGGCAATCCACAAGCTGCAGCTTGGTGAGCAGGCGGCGAAGCGGATTGTGCTGGGGGATTGGGATCGTCAGGGCTGGGCGCTGCAGGTGGATGAGAACGGGTTTGCCTTGGCGCCGTTCGACTTCGCCCCGCCGCCGGCCCTGCCGGCCCCCACCATCTAAAGACCAAACAAAAAACCAATGTGGGAGCGAGCCTGCTCGCGAAAGCGGTGTATCAGACACCTCAGTGCTGAATGACACACTGCATTCGCGAGCAGGCTCGCTCCCACATTGAATCGCGTTGCAGATCAGTGACCGCTGGCGGCCGGCCCTGCTTTTGCGGCAAACGGCGGCTTCGCCAGCCACACAATCAGAATCAGCCCCATGAACCCCCAGCCCAGCAACGTGAAGTAATCCACGGTGGAGAGCATGTACGCCTGGCTGGTGAGGATCTGATCCATCTGCGCGTACGCCGATTGGCTCGCGCCGCCCAAATGATTCAAGGTCTCGCGGGTCGCCGGCTCATAGGTGCTGATGCTTTCGCTCATGTATGCATGATGCTGATCGGCGCGGCGGATCCAGATCCACGTGGTCAACGATGCCGCAAAGCTGCCGCCCAAGGTGCGCAGGAAGGTCGCCAGGCCTGCGCCGTCGGCGATCTGGCTCGGTGGCAGGTCGGACATGAGGATGCTCAGGGTCGGCATGAAGAACAGCGCCACGCCGATACCCATGAACAGCTGCACCAGGGCGATGTGCTGGAAGTCCACCTCGTTGGTGAACTCGGCGCGCATGAAGCAGCTCAAGCCAATCGCGAGGAACGCCAGACCGGCCAGCAGGCGCAGGTCGAACTTGTTCGCGTACTTGCCGACAAACGGCGACAGCAGCACCGGCAGAATACCGATCGGCGCCACGGCCAGACCGGCCCAGGTCGCGGTGTAGCCCATCTGGGTTTGCAGCCACTGCGGCAGGATCAGGTTGATGCCGAAGAACCCGGCGTAACCCAGCACCAGCACCAGCGTACCGATGCGGAAGTTGCGATGGGCGAACAGGCGCAGGTTGACCACCGGGTGCTGGTCGGTCATTTCCCAGATGACGAACACCGCCAGGGCGATCAGCGAAATCGCCGCGCCGATGATGATGAAGTTCGACTCGAACCAGTCCAGGTCATTGCCCTTGTCGAGGATGACCTGCAACGCGCCGACGCCGATGATCAGCGTGATCAGACCGACGTAGTCCATCGGCTGCCGACTGGTTTCCACCGGACGCTTGGCCAGCTGCGAACGCACCACCATCACCGCAAAGATGCCGATCGGTACGTTGATGAAGAAGATCCACGGCCAGCTGTAGCTGTCCGTGATCCAGCCACCGAGAATAGGCCCGGCAATCGGCGCGACCACCGTGACCATCGCCAGCAATGCCAGAGCCATGCCGCGCCTCGCGGGCGGATACACGGCAATCAACAACGTCTGCGTCATTGGGTACAGCGGGCCGGCCACTAGGCCTTGCAGCACGCGAAAGCCGATCAGTTCCGGCATCGACGTCGAGATACCGCAGAGAAACGAGGCCAGCACGAACAGAATGGTGGCCCACAAAAACAGCTTCACCTCGCCAAAACGCCGACTGAGCCAGCCGGTCAGCGGCAGCGCGATGGCGTTGCTTACGGCAAACGAGGTGATCACCCAGGTGCCCTGCTCCGAACTCACGCCGAGGTTGCCGGAGATCGTCGGCAGCGCCACGTTGGCGATGGTGGTGTCGAGCACTTGCATGAACGTCGCCAGCGACAGGCCAATGGTGCTGAGCAACAGGCTGGGCGGCGTGAAAGAGGCGTTATTGCTCATTGTGAATCCTATGAAACCGGGTTGACGCCTTGTCTGTTACAGACACAGCAGCCCTTGTGGGAGCGAGCCTGCTCGCGAATGCTGACTGACATTCAACATAGAAGTTGTCTGACACACCGCTTTCGCGAGCAGGCTCGCTCCCACAGGGGAAAGATTCAGCGTTGCGCGGTCTTGCTCACCGCAGCGCTGTTGTCGTGGATCAGTTGCGCAATCATCGCGTCGGCTTCAGCCAGTTGGCGGTCGTAGACGTTAGTGCTGAAGGAGGCCTTTTGCGGCGGTTGCTGGGCCAGCACCGGACCGCTCTGGTCGTGCAGGTTCACTTCAACGTTGGTCGACAGCCCGACCCGCAGCGGGTGCTTGGCCAGTTCTTTGGCGTTGATGTGAATCCGCACCGGCACACGCTGCACGATCTTGATCCAGTTACCGGTGGCGTTCTGCGCTGGCAACAGAGCGAACGCGCTGCCGGTACCGGCGCCGAGGCTGTCGACGGTGCCGCTGTATTTCACGCTGCTGCCGTAGATGTCGGACTCGATGTCCACCGGTTGACCAATGCGCATGTCACGCAGTTGGGTTTCCTTGAAGTTGGCGTCGATCCACAGTTGATCCAGCGGAATCACCGCCATCAGTGCGGTGCCCGGCTGTACGCGCTGACCGAGCTGCACAGTGCGCTTGGCGACGTAACCGGTAACCGGCGCGATCAGGGTGCTGCGGGCGTTGGTCAGGTAAGCCTGACGCAGTTCAGCAGCGGCCTGCATCACGTCCGGATGCGACGAGACCACGGTGTCATCGACCAGCGCGCTGGTGGTTTTCAGTTGCTGCTTGGCGTTGGCCAGGGCGTTTTGCGCCGAGGTCAGGTCGTCGCGAGCGTGGGACAGCTCTTCCTGGGAAATCGCCCCGCCAGCAGCGAGGTTTTTCCGACGGTTGTAGTTGTCCTGGGCCTTCTGCACTTCGGCCTGTTGCGCGTTGACCTGGGCTTTCATGCCATCGACGTTGCTGTACAGCCCGCGCACCTGACGCACGGTGCGCGCCAGTTTCGCCTGGGCACTTTGCAGGCCGACTTCAGCGTCGTTCGGGTCGAAGTTGATCAGCACCTGCCCTTCGTGAACCAGATCGCCATCGTCGGCGCCGATGCTGACCACGGTGCCGGTCACCAGCGGCGTGATCTCAACGACGTTGCCGTTGACGTAGGCGTCGTCGGTGCTCTCGTTGAAGCGCCCGATGAATTCGTGATACGCCCAGACGCCAGCCCCGGCGAGCAGGACCACGATGGCCAGCACCAGCAGCATGAATTTGCGCTTGCGTGGATTGCCAGTGTCGGGCGTGTTGGCTTGAGTTTGGGTGTTTTCGGCAGTGGCCATGACAAATACCTGAATTAGTTGTGCGACGTGGCTGGGGTGGCGTTGGCTGCGGTCAGGGTTTCACCCTGAAAGCCGCCGCCCAGCGCTTGCATCAGTTGAATCGACAGGTCGATCTGCTCGGCATTGAGGTTGGCCAGCTGACGCTGGGCCTGCAGCAGTTGCTGCTCGATGCTGAGCACGTCCAGGTAGTTGCCGATGCCGGAACCGTAACGCTGGACGACGGTGTTGTAAGAATCCTGGGCAATCTCGGTAGCGTGTTGTTGCGCGCCGATCTGCCGGCCGATGTCACGCAACTGGTTGATCGTGTCGCTGACATCACCCAGGGCTTTCACCAGGCTTTTGTTGTACTGCGCCACTGCCAGATCGTAATCGGCGTCACGCGCATCGAGGTTGGCGCGCAGGCGCCCGCCGTCGAAGATCGGCACCGAAATGGTCGGGGCGATGCTGAAGAAACGACTGGCCGACCCGAACATCGCGTCACCCAACAAAGATTCGGCACCGGCCGAGGCCGTGAGGTTCAAGTTGGGATAAAAGCGGGTTTTCGCCGAGTCGATGTCCTTGCTCGCAGCCTCCACGCGCCAACGCGCAGCGACCAGATCCGGACGCCGACCCAGCAGCTCCGCCGGCAGCACCGACGGCACCGCCACGGCGCTGGCTTGCAAGACTTTCGGCCGAGCAATTTCATTGCCGCGATCCGGGCCTTTGCCGAGCAACACGGCCAAGGCGATTTTCGCGCTGTTCAAGCGTTTTTCCGCGTCGATCAGGCTGGCTTCGGAGCTGGCCTCAAGGCTTTGGGTTTGCTGGAACTGGTACTGGCTGTCGATACCGGCACTCAAGCGACGCTGGCTCAGATCGAGCATCTGTTTGGTGCGCTTGAGATCGTCGCTGGCCAGGTCGTAGACGATGTGCGCCTGACCCAGATCGCTGTAGGCGCGGGCCACATCGGCAGCAAGAGTCAATTGCGCTGCCTGACGATCGACTTCAGCGGCGCGGGCCTGACCGAGTGCAGCTTCCCAGGCATCACGCTGGCCGCCCCACAGGTCGAAGTTGTAGTTGAAGCCGGCGCTGACGTTACGCACCGTCGCGTAGGCATCGCCCTGCCCTCGCGGGTCCTGATCCTTGGCCAGGCGTGAACGGCTGATGCCGGCGCTGGCGTCGAGGGTCGGATAGCGTTCGGCATCGGCGGCATACGCGGCGGCGCTGGCCTGATGCGCGCGGGCGGCAGCGATCTGCATGTCCGGGCTGTCGTGCAGCGCTTCGCGGATCAGCCCGTCGAGTTGTGGATCGCCGAGGCTGGTCCACCAGTCGCTTTTCGGCCAGGCGGCCGGCGACAGGGTCACGCCGTTGAGGGATTGGCTGGCGTTGAGGCTTTTCGCATCAAGGCGTTGGCCTTGAGTGTCGAGGCCGCTGTAGTTGGCGCAACCGGCGAGGATCATCGCCGACAGCAGCAGGGTCAGGCTGCTGCGCAAGGTTTTACCGCTCATTATGTTCACCTAAGCGCTGGATAGTGATCGGGTCACCGGCTGCCAGCAGGATTTTCTTGAGGATGTATTCCAGGGTTTTCAGCTCTTCGCGAGAGATGGCGCCGGCCAGTTCATTCATCGCATCGGCGCCGATATAGGGCAGGCGATCGGCCAGTTGCTGGCCCTGCTCGGTGAGCTTGAGCTGCACCTGACGGCGATCGCCTTCGCTGCGTTGGCGAACCAGGAAGCCTTTCTGCTCCAGACGATCGAGCATGCGCGTCATCGAACCGCTGTCCAGCGACAGGTGCCGGCACAGCTCGGCCGGCGTGTCGACGCCGTACTGGGCCATGATGATCAACACCTTGAACTGCGCGGCGGTGATGCCGTGGGGTTCCATGTGGGTGTCGATGATCCGGTCCTTGAGCAACGCGGCGCGGCCCAGCAACAGGCCGAGATGGCAATGTTTGAATTCGTCCGGGGTGAAATGCTTCATGTGCTCACCTAATAACTGCCTAGGCAGTGAATGTATGTCGAGATGTTACTGCCTAGGCAGCGAATGTCAACGCAATAGTTAGGTTGCTTTGTAATTAGTTGACCAACGGACTGGGTTTTTGTGTTGCACAGGCGGACGCCTCCGCGAGCAAGCTCGCTCCCACAGGATCTCCGCGCGACGCAAATTTCGCGTCTGATGGAAATCCCCTGTGGGAGTGAGCCTGCTCGCGAAGGCCGCGCCTTGGTTCAAATAAACAGGTGCGCTCTAGAAATCGCGCTTGTAGAAAATATCCAGCGAACTCGCCACGCCACTGGCCGCTTCGACATAGACCTTCTTGCTCAGCTTGTAGCGCAGCGCAATGGTGTTGGCCGGCTCGAACACGCCAACACCGTAACGCAAACTGAGCTTCTCGGAGATGTTGCCGCTGGCGACCACGCTGGTGGTGTTGCCGCTGCCTTGGGTGTCGAGCTGGAAATCCTGAATCCCCAGGTCCTTGGCCAGGCCGCTGGTGACCCCGGAACTGCCCATCAAGCCCAGCCCCAATGCTGCTTGCGCGAGCATGTTGTTGTCTTCGCCGTTGGTGCTCAGCGGACGCCCCAGTACCAGGTAGGACAAGGCCTGTTCCTGACTCATCGCCGGTTCGGAGAAGATTTGCGTGGTCGGTTGCTCGGCGCTGCCGCTCAGGCGAATACCGGCAATCACGTCGTCGGTCTGGCGGATCGCTTCGATGTCCAGATACGGCTGATCGATCGGGCCGGCAAACAAAAGTCGCGCACGGCGCACGTTCAGGCGCTGGCCGTAGGCGCGGTAACGACCGTCGTTGAGCCACAGCTCGCCACGGGTGTCCATGTTGTCGCCGATGTGCACGTGACCTTGCAGGTTGGCGGTCAGGCCGAACCCGGCGAAGCTCAGTTTGTCTTCGCCGACCACCACGTCGATGTCCATCTTCATGGCCAGCGGCGGTTTGCCCTCTTCGGTCTGTGCCCCGACGATGATCGTGTCATCGGAGACTTTCACCGTCGATGGCGGCAGTTCGCGCACAGTGATTTCGCCTCTGGGCACCTGGACCTTGCCGGCAATTTTCAGCTCGTCGCCGGCCATGGAAATCTTCAGGTCCGGCGCCACTTCGAGTTTAGCGTATGGCTCGACAGTGACTGGCAGTTGCGTGCCCTTGAGCGCCAGATCAACCATCAGCGCCTGCCCCCAGGCGACATTGCCGTTGAGGCTGCCCTGGCCGGTCTGGCCGCTTTTCCAGCCGCCGTCCAGCCGTACCGATTCCCCGGCAATCACCGCTTGCAGTTGCAGGTCCTTGAGCTCCATCGGCAGCTCGGCGCCGGACACTTCACCGTCACTGAGTTTGACCGTGCCGTTGACCAGCGGCGCCAGCAGCCCGCCGGAAATCGTGCCGCTGCCGTTGAGGCGTCCGGTGAGTTTTTCGACCATCGGCACAAACGGCCGCGCCACCGACAGGTCCAGTCCGCTCAGGCGGAAAGAGCCGCTCAACGGTTTGTTTTTCGGCAGCGGATTGAGCTGCGCCTGCACCATCAACTCACCGAGTTTGCCGCCGACGAAGTTGAGTTCGGTGTCCACGCGCTTGGGTGTGAGTTTGCTGGTGAGCTTCAGGGTCTGGTACGGGAAGTCCAGCCACTGATCCTTTTCCTTCATGCGCAAGGTGCCGCCGCTGGCGTCGATGCTGACCACGCCGTTCGGGCCGCTGGCTGGCAGGTCCAGTTGCAGATCGGCGTTGAGCTTGCCCTGCCAGGCAAAGTCTTTCGGCAACCATTGCGCGAGGCTTTCGATCGGGAACTGCTTGAGGTGGTAACGCAGTTTCGGCTCCGGCAGCAGGCGCTGATCTTCGCCGCACAGGCTGGCATTGCCGGACATCCAGCAATGCGCGCCGAAGTTGATCCTGCCGTCAGCGAGGCGTTCGAGTCTGGCCGGGTTCTGCAGTTTCCAATCCTGGCCGCCGGCCTGAATGTCGCCACTGGCCAAACGTCCGCGCCAGTTGCCCTGATCCAGATTGCCGTCCAGACCGAGGGCCAGTTTCAGCTTCGGCCCGAGCAGGTCGAGGTTGAGTTTCTGGTGCTTGATGTCGCCTTGGGCGCTGGCGGTCAACACACCGAGGTTGGTGTCACCGGCCTGAATGCCGCTGCCCTTGAGGTCGATCTTTGCCCGTTGCGCACTGTCGAGCGTGGCGTCGAGATTGAGGCTTTGCAGACGATTGTCCTGAAACGCCAGTTGCGAACCTTGCAAGCCTAGCTTGCCTTGCGGTGCCTTCAGCGTACCGGCGACATTGACCAGCCCCGTGACCTGCCCGCGCAACTGCGGCCAGAGCTGGGCCAGGCGCGTCAGCTTGATGTCGATCTGCCCGGTGAGTTTCTGTAGCAGGCTGCCCTTGCCGCTGATGCTGTTGTCGCCGAGGCGGATTTGCAGGGCGTTGAGGTTCCATTGCTCACCGGCACCGTCAGCCTTGGCCTGGAGGACGGCCGGTTGCCCGCGCAGTTTGCCCTTGAGGTCGAGGTCGGCGGTGAGGCTCAGGCGTTCGTTCTTCATCTCGCCTTGGCTTTTCAGCGGCCCGGCCAGGGTGCCAGGCAGTTCCGCGACCCAGTACGCCGGGTTCAGCGCCGAGAGCTCCAGCGCGGTGTCCCAGGCGATGCCATCGGCGAACTGCACATTCACATGCCCTTCAGCCTTGCCCTGCCCGGCTTCCATCTTCAATTGCGGCAAGGCGATCTGTTTCAGGCTGCCGCTGAACGGACTGCTGAGGCTGAATGCGCCCGCCGGACCGTCCAGTGCGGCGGCGAAGTTACCGATGTATTGACCGTCGGTGTAGGAGACTTCGCCAGTGAAGGTGCGCAAGGCGACTTGTGGCTCGTCGATTTCGTTATAGAGCCGATGCCACGGAAAGTCCTGCCAGTTGATGTTGGCTTGCGCCGTGAGGCCTTTGCTCCAGTCAACACTGCCGGTGAGTTTGAGGCTTTGTTTGTCGTTAGCCGTCAGGTCGAGGCCGGCAATCTGCGCGCCACTGGCGTCGACCTTGCCTTTGAGCAGCAGCGCCACCGGGCCTTTATCGGCGGGCAGCGTGGCATTGCCGTTTAACTGGTAACCGTTTTTCAGGTCACCTTCGCCGGTCAAAACCAGTTGATTGAGTTGCAGGGTGTCCGGCAGATCGGCGCTGGGTTTGAACGCCTCGGAGGTGATGCGCACCTTGGCCGGCAGGTTTTCTGCCAGCGGTTGCAGTTCGCCGCTCAACTGGCCGTCGAGGTAGCCGTGGCTATCGGCGTGCAGATTGAGGGTTTTCAGCAGATCGCCGTCAACCTTCAGCGCCAGCGTCCAGGGGCCGGTGCCCGGTGACGGCAGGGTCAAGTCGCCAACAATGTTCAGCGGCCAGTTGCCGGTCGGTTGCAGCAGGCCGGAGAGGTTCAGGCTGAGGTCGTCGCGCTGCAATTTCACGCTGTCGATCTGCAGGCCTTTGGCGGTCCAGTGCGCCGCCAATTGCAAGCCCTTGAGCTGTTCGCTGCCGTTGAACAGCAGGCTGCCAACCTGCACGTCGCCCAGTTCGATGGCCACCGGCAATTGCAGATCCGGCAGTTGAATCGGGCCGCTGTCGGTGGTTTCCTCACTCGGCGGGAATTGCAGGATGACCTGATCAGCCTTGAGCTGTTCGATGCACAGGGTCATACGCGTCAGGCACAGCGGCGACCAGGCGAAGATTGCCTTGTTCAGCTCGACGCGACTGCTGTCCTGCTGCCACAGCAGATGATCGGCGCTCCATTGGCCACCGAGACGACCCTGGAAATTCTCCACGCTCAAACCCGGCACCAGGCTCAGCGCCCAACGGCTGCCTGCTTGCGTCCCGAGTAGAGTGGCGATGCTCAATACAACCAACAGCACCAGCGCCAACAACGCCAGTGCCGATATTTTCAAACCACGCTTCACAGCTCAGGCCCCATGGAAAAGTGCAGCCGGATGCCGCCGTCGTCGTCCAGCGCGTGGGCCAGGTCGAGGCGGATCGGCCCCACCGGCGAGACCCAGCGCACACCGATACCGACCCCGGTCTTGAGGTTCGGCAGTTCGAGTTTGTTGAAGGAGTTGCCCTGGTCGACGAAAGTCGCGACCCGCCATTTCTCGGCAATCGAATACTGGTACTCGACGCTGCCGGCGACCATGTAGCGTCCACCGATGCGGTCGCCATCGGAGTTTTCCGGAGACAGACTCTGGTAGTCGTAACCGCGCACGCTCTGATCGCCACCGGCGAAGAAACGCAGCGACGGCGGTACCGAGTTGTAACCGTTGGTGGCGCTGCCGCCGACCTGCACCCGACCGAGGAAGCGGTGGTTGTCGAACACCGTGGTCAGGCCTTTGATCAACGCCGTGCCATATAAAAGGTTGTTGTCCGAACCGAGGCCCTCCTTCGCCACTTTGCTTTCGAAGGTCAGGCGGTAACCGTTGTGCGGGTCGATGCGGTTGTCGCTTTTCAGGTACGAATAGCTGATGCCAGGCATCAACAAGGTGCTCAGGCCGGAGTCGTCGCCGAGTTCATATTCTTCGCGCTGCCATTTCAGCGAGATCACTCGCTGCCAGCCGCTGGGCAACTTGCTGTGCCATTCCGGGCCGAAGGTCAGCAGCTTGCTCAGGGTGTCCGAGCCGTCGATGTTTTCAAATTGATAACCACCGGCCCAGCGCAGTTTGTCGGTCAGCGGTGGGTCGAGCGGGATGTCGTAGAACAACCCGACGTTCTGCCGTGGCGCCGACAACTCGGCCTCCCAGCCGTAACTGTCGCCCTGCGGGTTGACCCAGTGGCGCGTCCAGTTGGCCTTGATCCGTGGGCCGACGTCGGTCGAATAACCGAGGCCCAGGCCCATGGTGCGTGGCTTGCGCGTGTCGAGTTTGACGTCGACCGGGATCACGTCGTTTTTCGCCGCCGTCGGCGCCGCATCGACGCGCACGCCTTCGAAATAGCCGCTCGATTGCAAGTCGCGGTTGAGTTCGGCGATCAGCTCGGAGTCATACGGATCGCCAGCCTTGAACGGCACCATGCGTTGCAGCAGGTCTTCGTCGAACGGCGTGTCGCCCTCGAAACTGACGCTGCCCAGCGCATAACGCGGGCCGCTGTCGTAGATCAATTCAACGTCGGCCACCCCGGCACGCGGGTCGACCAAAAGTTTCTGGCTGGTGAAATGGCCACTGAAAAAGCCGAAGCGCGAGGCCTGGTTCTGGATCAGGCGTTTGGCGTCTTCATAACGCCCATGGTTGAGCACGGCGCCGGACTTGAGCGTGTCACTGCTCGGCACACGAAAGGATTTGAGGGAGGCAGCAGGCCCGTCGACGCGGATGGTCACATTGCGCAGACGAATAGGCTCGCCAGGATCGATGTTCAGCACCAGGCGCGGTTTATCACCGCCCTTCACATCGCTGTCGATCTGCGGCTGGTAATAACCCAAGGCTTGCGCGGCTTTGCGCGCCTGCTCCTCGGCCCCGCGACTGAAGCGCAGCAAGGCTTGCTCGTCACGATCGCCGAGGCTGCCGATATAGCCTTCTATATTGGCCTTGAGTTCGTCGTTGGACGGTTTGATCCGCACGTCCAATTCACTTTGCGCCAGCGCCGCGCAGCTGGTTAACAGCAGGAGCACGCCACTGGTAAATCTTCCTGGAAACTTCATAGGCGCGGATGCTATCACGGGCTTGGGAGCGTGATAGAACAGGAAATTTCCGAAGAAGTTCGATTGCTATGCTGTTGCAGTTTGTAACACCTGCGGATTGGCGTGGAAAAATACATGTTCGCGCACCGGGCCGACGGCCACTTCGCCAATCTCTTCGTAGCCCTGGCGTTTATAGAATTCCAGGTAACGCGGGTTGCCGGTGTCGAGTACGACGCCTTGCGAGGTTTCGTCCACCGCGCACCAGTTGTGCACCGCCGTCAGCAACTGCTCACCGAAATGTTTACCTTGAAACTGCGGGTGGATTCCCAGCAGCGGCAACATGTGCACCGAGTCGCTGGGCACGCACGCCGCCACCGCATCGTGATAGGCCAGATAACGCCGGGTGCAACGGAAACCGGTGCTGAGCACCATGCGCAGGCGCCACGCCCAGCTCTCGGTGATCCCCAGACGCCGTTGCGGCGGCGCAATCAGGGCAATCCCGATCAGGCGGTCGTTGACCAGCAGACCGATGGCCGGCAGGTCCTGCAGAAAATGCTGCTTGACCAGCTCACGCACCGTGGCCCGCACGCGCTGCTCGTAGCCCGGCCGCTCGGCCTCGAACAAGTAACCGAAGGTCGGCTCGTGGCGGTAGGCCTGATACAGCAACGATCGGGCTTCGCGCGAGTAACCGCGGTCGAGCATGTGGATGTCGGCGATGGCAGTCTGGGTTTCAGGCATGGCGGTGATTCTCCCCCGGGGCGCAGCGCGAATGACTGCGCTCTTGTTGGTACGAACCTGTTGCAGGTGGCGCAGTTCCCCACAGGTATAGACCAACTCGGGATCTTCATCGACTGCGCGGGCCTCTTCGCGAGCAGGCTCGCTCCCACATTTGAATGAATGCCCCCGTGGGAGCGAGCCTGCTCGCGAAGTCGCTCGTCCAGGCACTACACATCCCACAGATGAAAATGATTTCTCCCACCCCACACTGGCCCCCATCCCACATGTCAGCTAGCATCGCCCTTTTGCCAGGACTGCCGACCATGAAGATCGTTTCCTTCAACATCAACGGACTGCGCGCCCGTCCGCATCAGCTGGCAGCGCTGATCGAAAAGCATCAGCCGGACGTGATCGGCCTGCAGGAAACCAAGGTCCACGACGACCAGTTCCCGCTGGAAGAAGTGCGTGCGCTGGGTTATCACGTTTATTTCCACGGTCAGAAAGGCCATTACGGCGTTGCCCTGCTTTCGCGCAGTGAGCCGATCGCGATTCACAAAGGCTTCGCCAGCGATGAAGAAGACGCCCAGCGGCGCTTCATCTGGGGCACCTTCGCCGACGCCAATGGCGTGCCGGTGACCATCATGAACGGCTACTTCCCGCAGGGCGAAAGCCGCGACCATCCAACCAAATTCCCGGCCAAGCAACGCTTCTACAGCGACCTGCAAACCCTGCTGGAAAGCCAGTTCCACAACGAACAGCCGCTGGTGGTGATGGGCGATGTGAACATTTCCCCGGAGGACAGCGACATCGGCATCGGCCCGGACAACATGAAGCGCTGGCTGAAAACCGGCAAATGCAGCTTCCTGCCGGAAGAACGTGAATGGATGGCCCGCCTGAAAAACTGGGGCCTGACTGACAGCTTCCGCCACCTCAACCCGGACGTGACCGACATGTTCAGCTGGTTCGACTACCGCAGCCGCGGGTTTGAGGATGAACCGAAACGTGGCCTGCGCATCGACGTGATCCTCGCCTCCCATGGCTTGCTGCCACGGGTCAAGGATGCGGGCGTGGACTACGAACTGCGCGGCATGGAAAAGCCGTCGGATCATGCGCCGATCTGGCTTGAGTTGAGCTGATTCACAACGCTTTTCCCTGTAGGAGTGAGCCTGTGGTGAGGGGATTGATCCCCGATGGTTGGCGAAACCGCCCCCCCAAAACCGGCATGTCGATTTGTCAGGTACAACCGGGGCCGCTTCGCAGCCCATCGGGGATAAATCCCCTCACCACAGACTCACTCCTACATTGGATCCCTGTCATGTTTTGGTCATGCACCTGACTTAATCTCCCCGGCAATCCCCTTGGCCTGATTCGGTGCCGGCATGACCCTGCGTGTTCTGTTCGCTTTTCTGTCGAGTGCATGGCTGACGGTCAGTGCCGCCACCCTGCCCGCCCCCGAAAACGGCCCGGCATTGCGCATTCAGGGTTCCAACACCATCGGCGCCGATCTCGGCCCGGCGCTGGTCGAAGGTTTTCTGCAAGAGCAGGGTCTGCTGAAGATTCACCGCGAAAACCCCGACAACGCCAACGAACAACACATCGTGGCTCAAACTGCGCAAGGCCAACGGGTGGTGATTGAAGTCGCCGCCCACGGTTCCAGCACCGGGTTCACCGCACTGAAAACCGCCAGCGCCGACCTCGCCGCCTCCTCACGCCCGATCAAGGACAGCGAACTGCTCGACCTGCAAACGCTCGGCGACCTGAAAAGCGCTGAGGCCGAGCAAGTGATCGCCATCGACGGCCTGGCGATCATCCTTCACCCCGGCAACCCCCTGCAGCAACTGGACACCGAGCAACTGGCGCGGATCTTCAGCGGTGAGGTGAAAACCTGGGAAGACCTCGGCGGGCACGGCGGATCGATTCATCTATATGCACGGGATGATCAGTCCGGCACCTACGACACGTTCAAGGAACTGGTACTGGGTCGCCGTGGGAAACACCTGAGTTCCAGTGCAAAACGCTTCGAATCCAGCGAGCAATTGTCCGATGCGGTGAGCCGCGATCCGCAGGGTATCGGTTTCATCGGCCTGCCGTATGTGCGCCAGGCCAAAGCCGTGGCCATCGCTGACGGCGCATCGCAGTCGATGTTGCCGCTCAACAGCCTGATTGCCACCGAGGACTATCCGCTGTCGCGGCGCCTGTTCTTTTATCTGCCGCCCAGCAACCAGAATCCGTGGGCATCGGCACTGGTGGCGTTTGCGCAAAGCCCACAGGGCCAGAAGCTTGTCGCGGCCACCGGTTTCATCAGCCAGACCGTGCACGCCATGACCGTCACCCCGAATGCGCTGATGCCCGAGGGTTATCAATCCCTCAGCCGCCACGCCCAGCGTCTGACGGTGAACTTCCGTTTCGAGGAAGGCAGCGCCAGCCTCGACAACAAGGCGCGGCAGGACCTGGCGCGGGTGCTCGACTATATAAAGCGCCACGACAAGACCGAGCGCGCGGTGACGCTGGTGGGGTTTGGCGACGAGAAAGATGACCCGGCACGCGCCGACCTGCTGTCGAAACTGCGGGCGATGGCGGTGCGTCGCGAGTTGGTGAAGAACGGCGTGGTGATGCGCGAGGTGCGCGGTTTTGGCGCGCTGATGCCGGTGGCGGCGAACAGTGCGGATGAAGGCAGGATCAAGAATCGGCGGGTTGAGGTTTGGGTTTATTGACGGTCTCAGACCTGTCCAACGGCCCCCGCATACTGTCAGAGTTGACAGGTGTGTGAGCGATTGCTTCGTGCCTAAAATCGGCATCACTTACTGACCTGTTAAAACCCGCCAAGCAGGTGCCGTCAGTGCCAAGGGTGATATTCAAGGATAAGTCATGAACACTGAAAGCTCGATGCCAAAAAAACCTGGCGATCTGGACACAGGCTTCGGTACAAACGGGATCATTTTTGGCCCGACAAACGCAGTCACCTACTGCGTAGTCGATCAACTCGACGGAAATCTGGTCTACGCAGTACACACTCAGAATTCTTATCACATCCACCGAATATTCCCAGACGGACAGCCCGACACCTCCTTCGGCAACGAAGGCATGGTCATCGGGCAGTTCAAAGAGAATCAAAATTCCGAACCCGTTCGTCTGGTGGCGCGCGACAAAAAAATAACGATCTTCGGCGATGCACTGACAGGCGCCGAGGGAACACCTGCCGCCAAGCGGCTAAACGAGAACGGAAGTCCGGATCTGGTGTTCCAACCTGTTCTGGTACCTCGCCCGGCCATATCCTCCAACGGCGACCCCAGCGATGGAGGTGTGCTTGAAGATGGACGGATCCTGATCCTCAGCCAGCGAACCAAGGACAACCTGATGCACGACAAGGGTCAGTTGACCTGTTTTCATGCAGACGGCAGCCTCGACACAAGCTTTGGCGACCAAGGCCACATCAATATCAACTGGGGAAACGACATCAACCGCATGGTGAGTATCGCCATTCAACCGGATGACAAGATCGTTGTGGGTGCCAACTACGTGAAACTGCCAGCGGGCTCGCGTATCGTCCTGACGCGTTACTTGAGCAATGGCAAACTGGACAAGACTTTCGGTGATGACGGACTTGTATCTCTAGGACCTGAAGGCGGTTCGTACGACCTTCAAAAGCTTATCGCCCTCCCGGACGGCAAACTGCTGTGTGCAGGACGCATCGGAAATTACCAAGCATTGATAATGCGTTTTGAAACGGACGGTCGTCCCGACCCGACATTTAATGGCGGCAAGGAAGTTCTGATTGAAGTCGCGTCTTACAATGGGACGTTATCCGCAGTGGCCGTACAACCTGAAGACGGAAAAATCATTGCTGCGGGTTGGGACGTAAGTTCTCCGCTGCAAATGTTTTGGGGAAGACTGAATGAAGACGGTTCGTTCGATACCCGTTTTGGCAATAACGGCTGGTCCAGGGGACTTACCGGAATTCCCTACGATATCGTGATGCAACCTGAGCGCTTCATCATCGCAGGGAAATCCTCAACACCTTCGAACTCGGTGCTCTACGGCATACAGCGCTGACAGCGTTTTTGACTCTCAAGAACATTGCGCCAGTTACATCCCTGTACTGGCGCAATTTCATTAACCACCCGTGCGCAGCATCTCCTTCGGCACATACTTGCCGATCTCGAACTTGCCGATCGCTGCGCGGTGCACTTCGTCCGGGCCATCGGCCAGGCGCAGGGTGCGCTGCATGGCGTACATATAGGCCAGCGGGAAATCGTTCGACACCCCGGCCCCGCCATGGATCTGGATCGCCCGGTCGATCACCCGCAGCGCGACATTCGGCGCGACAACCTTGATCTGCGCGATCTCGCTCTTCGCCACCTTGTTACCGACGGTGTCCATCATGTACGCGGCTTTCAGGGTCAGCAGGCGCGCCATGTCGATTTCCATCCGCGAGTCGGCAATCTTGTCGATGTTGCCGCCCAGACGCGCCAACGGCTTGCCGAACGCGGTGCGGCTCACCGAACGTTTGCACATCAATTCCAGTGCGCGCTCGGCCATGCCGATCGAACGCATGCAGTGGTGAATCCGGCCCGGGCCAAGGCGACCCTGAGCGATTTCGAAGCCTCGTCCCTCACCGAGCAGGACGTTTTCGTACGGCACGCGCACGTTGTCGAACAGCACTTCGGCGTGGCCGTGCGGTGCATCGTCGTAACCGAACACCGGCAGCGGACGGACGATTTTCACTCCGGGGGTGTCGACCGGCACGAGGATCATCGAGTGCTGGGCATGGCGCGGTGCGTCGGGGTTGCTCAGGCCCATGAAGATCAGGATCTTGCAACGCGGATCACAAGCGCCGGAGGTCCACCACTTCTTGCCGTTGATCACCCACTCGTCGCCATCACGCACGGCACGGGCGGCCATGTTGGTCGCGTCAGACGAGGCCACGTCCGGTTCGGTCATGGCGAACGCCGAGCGGATCTCGCCGCGCAGCAGCGGTTCGAGCCAGCGCTGTTTCTGTTCTTCGTTGGCGTAGCGCACCAGCACTTCCATGTTGCCGGTGTCCGGCGCCGAGCAGTTGAACGGCTCCGGCCCGAGCAGCGAACGGCCCATGATCTCGGCCAGCGGTGCGTATTCCAGGTTGGTCAGGCCGGCGCCAAGTTCCGACTCCGGCAGGAACAGGTTCCACAGACCTTCGGCTTTAGCCTTGGCTTTGAGTTCTTCCATGATCGCGGTCGGCTGCCAGCGATCGCCCTCGGCAACCTGGCGTTCGAACACGGCTTCGGCCGGGTAAACGTAAGTGTCCATGAACGCGGTCACGCGCTCACGCAGTTCTTGCACCTTGGGCGAATAAGCGAAATCCATGAGCAATTACCTTCTATGGGCAGAGGTTGTTCAGATCATGCAATCGATGCTAGAACAGCGCTGATAATTTACCTAGCCTATTCTCGGCGTGTATAAACATTCATCACCGATATATGATCCGCTGATCGTCAGCCCCTAGAACAAGAGAAGCCGCGTAATGAATCTGAGTAAGGTCGACCTCAACCTTTTCATCGTCTTCGACGCGATCTACACCGAAGCCAACCTGACCCGCGCCGGGCAGATTGTCGGCATCACCCAGCCGGCGGTATCCAACGCACTGGCGCGGTTGCGCGAAACCTTCAATGACCCGCTGTTCGTGCGCACCGCTCAGGGCATGGTGCCGACGCCGATGGCGCAGAACATCATCGGCCCGGTGCGCAACGCGCTGTCGTTACTGCGGGTGTCGGTCCAAGAGAGCCGAATTTTCAACCCGGCGCAGGCGGTGAAGACTTACCGCATCAGCATGACCGACCTGACGGAGGCGGTGATTCTGCCGCCGCTGTTCCAGCGTTTGCGGCGTCTGGCGCCGACGGTGATCATCGAGAGCTTCCTGTCCAAACGCCGTGAAACCACCAAGGAACTGGCGGCCGGACGTCTGGATTTCGCCGTCGACGCGCCACTCAATACCGATCCGCAAGTGCGTCACGTCAAGCTGATGGAAGACCGTTACGTCTGTGCGATGCGCAAGGGCCATCCGCTGGCGGGCAAGGAAAAACTCAGCCTCGACGATTACCTGTCGCTGACGCATATCCACATCTCCAGTCGCCGCAGCGGTCTGGGCTATGTCGATCTGTCCCTGGGGAAAATGGGCATTCAGCGCAAGATCGCCCTGCGCTCGCAGCATTATTTGATGGCATCGCAGGTCATGCAGCAGACCGATATGGTCATGACCGTGCCCGAGCGTTTTGCCCGGCGCAACGATTTGCATGCGTTCAACCTTCCAGTCAACGATGTGCCGCCGGTGGAGACTCACCTTTACTGGCATGAGAGCACCGACCAAGACCCAGCCAACCGCTGGATGCGCGAGCAGATCATCGAGTTGTGCCAGCAAGTGGCGGCGCAGGAGAAGAAGCTCGATAAGGTGTAAGGCTGGCTACCGCGTTTTCGTTCTTCGCGAGCAGGCTCGCTCCCACATGGACTTGTGCACGCCACTGATCCTGTGGGAGCGAGCCTGCTCGCGAAGAGGCCAGCGCTAGCGCCACACATTTTGAACCTTGACGTAAACGTCAACTCGCCATTAGCTTAGCGCCAAGACCTTCTTTCGAGCGCTTTCATGAGCAGCCAGACCTACAGCATTTCCGACCTCGCCCGCGAGCTGGACATCACCACCCGGGCGATCCGCTTTTATGAAGAGCAAGGCCTGCTCAGCCCTGAGCGCCGTGGCCAGGAACGCATCTATTCACCCCGCGACAAGGTCAGTCTGAAGCTGATCCTGCGCGGCAAGCGCATTGGTTTCTCGCTCGCCGAATGCCGCGAGTTGATCGAACTTTACGACCCGTCCAGCGGCAACACCAAACAGCTCAACAGCATGCTGGCGAAAATCAGCGAGCGCCGCGAACAGCTCGAGCAGCAGTTGCTCGACATCGAACAGATGAAGCTGGAACTCGACACCGCGGAAGAACGCTGCGTGCAGGCGTTGGAACAGACGCTCAAGGGCCAGCAGGCTATTTAACGGAAAAAACCTATCCCCTGTGGGAGCGAGCTCGCTCGCGAATACGGTCCGACTCAAATCTTTCGTCGACTGATCCACCGCTTTCGCGAGCAAGCTCGCTCCCACAAGGGGGCATCCGCAGTCTTCAGATAATTACAGGTCAACCCCATGCCCCTCCCCTCCCAAGTACGCCTGATCGAAGTCGGCCCGCGCGATGGTCTGCAGAACGAAGCTCAACCGATCAGCGTGGCTGACAAGGTACAACTGGTCGACGCCCTGAGCGCCGCCGGTCTTGGCTACATCGAAGTCGGCAGTTTCGTTTCGCCCAAGTGGGTGCCGCAGATGGCCGGTTCCGCCGAGGTGTTCGCGCAGATCCAGCGCAAACCCGGCGTGACCTACGGCGCACTGGCGCCGAACCTGCGCGGCTTTGAAGACGCGCTGGCTGCCGGTGTGAAAGAAGTCGCGGTGTTCGCTGCGGCGTCCGAGGCATTCTCGCAGCGCAACATCAATTGCTCGATCAGCGAAAGCCTGGCGCGCTTCGCACCGATCATGGAATCGGCGAAACAGCATGGCGTTACCGTGCGCGGTTACGTGTCCTGCGTGCTGGGTTGCCCTTATGAAGGCGAGGTCGCGCCGGAACAAGTGGCGATGGTTGCGCGCGAACTGTACGCGATGGGCTGCTACGAAGTGTCCCTCGGCGACACCATTGGCACCGGTACTGCCGGCGCCACGCGGCGGCTGTTCGAAGTGGTTTCGGCGCAAGTCCCACGGGACAAACTCGCCGGGCACTTCCACGACACCTACGGCCAGGCGATGTCCAACATCTATGCCAGTCTGCTGGAAGGCATTGCGGTGTTCGACAGCTCAATCGCCGGCCTCGGCGGCTGCCCGTACGCCAAAGGCGCGAGCGGTAACGTCGCCACCGAAGACGTGGTGTACCTGCTCAACGGCCTGGGTATCAAGACCGGTATCGATCTCGACGCCTTGATCGCCGCGGGTCAGCAGATCAGTGCGGTGCTCGGTCGCCCGAGCGGTTCGCGTGTGGCCAAGGCCCGTAACGCCCAGTGAGGGCGAAGGTGTTACCGCGGTGTCTGAAACGTGGGCATAGTCGAGTAACACGGAAACAAATTGTCTGGTTTTGCCTGAAGGAAAAATCCTTCAAAAATCCCAAGTCATTGATTTAAAAGGGTTTTAAAAAGTTGGCACGGCTTCTGCTATCTCTATGGCATAACAAGAATAAAAAGCAGCAAACCAATAAAAATAAGACGTACCGACTCTGACATAACAAAAACAACACGGCAGAGACGCAGCTAACAGATTTTTTTGGAGAAGGTGTGCTTTTCAGGGTGTTCCTCGGAATGACCCGCAACCGGGCAGAGAACAATAAAACTACCTTCAGGTAGCGCCCGAATCGGTTGGATCGTTTAACGAGAAAGCAGATCAGCGCTCAAAAAAATACGTTTGCTCTTGACCCCGGATGGGGGTCGCCAAAAACAGCGGTAAAGGGCCACGGTTGCCAAAAACAACAACAGACCGCCCCTCAATAATAAAAAAGAGCACGCGACGACAAAATTAAAGGGGAGCTTCGGCTCCCCTTTGTGCTTTCTGCAAATCCCGAATTCCCGAACATCCCTGTGGGAGCTGGCTTGCCAGCTCCCACAGGGATGGTGGTTACCGTTCGATTGTTTTTAACTCTTCGATACTGATCTCGCGCATCCGGAATTTCTGGATCTTGCCCGTCACCGTCATCGGAAACTCTTCGACGAACTTGAAATGACGCGGTGTTTTGAAGTGCGCGATGCGCTCCTTGCACCACGCTTGCAGCTCTTGTTCGGTGGCATTGTGGCCGGGGTGGAACTTGATCCAGGCGACAATCTCCTCGCCGTAACGCAAGCACGGAATGCCGATCACTTGTACGTCCGCCACCGCCGGGTGGGTGAAGAAAAACTCTTCCAGCTCGCGCGGATAAACGTTCTCGCCACCGCGAATGATCATGTCCTTGTTACGCCCGGCGATGTTCACGTAACCCTCATCGTTCATGCTCGCCAGATCGCCGGTGTGCATCCAGCCCGCCTCGTCGATGGCTTCGGCCGTGGCTTGCGGGTTGCTCCAGTAACCGAGCATCACACTGTAACCGCGGGTGCACAGCTCACCGATGGTGCCGCGCGGCACCAGGTTGCCCGCCTCGTCGATGATCTTGCTTTCCAGTTGCGGCTGGGTACGACCGACGGTGGTCACGCGCAGTTCCAGCTCATCGTTTGGCCCGGTCTGCAGGGACACCGGGCTGGTTTCGGTCATGCCGTAGGCAATCTGCACTTCGCTCATGTGCATCTCACTGATGACCCGCCGCATCACTTCGATCGGGCAGGTGGCACCGGCCATGATCCCGGTGCGCAGGGTCGACAGATCGAACTCGGCGCGCTGCGGCTGATCGAGCATGGCGATGAACATGGTCGGCACGCCGTACAACCCGGTGGCTTGTTCTTCAGCGACGGTTTGCAGGGTCAGTAGCGGATCGAACGCGTCATTGGGGTAAATCATCGTACTGGCGTGAGTGATGCAGCCGAGGTTACCCATGACCATGCCGAAGCAGTGATACAGCGGCACCGGGATCACCAGGCGATCGTCCGGGGTCAGACCGATGCTCTCGCCGACCATGTAACCGTTGTTGAGGATGTTGTAGTGACTGAGGGTCGCGCCCTTGGGGAAACCGGTGGTGCCGGAGGTGTACTGGATGTTGACGGGTTGGTCGAAGTGCAGGCTGTCGCTGCGTTCACGCAATTGTTCTGCAGAGACACTGGCGGCCAGATCTGCCAGTTGCGACCACGGGAGAAAACCCGAAGGCGGCTGTGCATCAAGGCTGATCAACCCGCGCAATTCCGGCAGGCGCTCGCTGCGCAGTTCGCCGATGGATTGCTCGGCCAGTTCTGGCAGCAAGCCTTGCAACATGCCGTGATAGTTGGAGCTCTTGAACGCTCCCGCACAGACCAGCCACTGACAACCGGATTGCTTGAGTACGTATTCGAGTTCGGAGCTGCGGTAGGCCGGGTTGATGTTGACCAGGATCACGCCGAGCTTCGCGGTGGCGAACTGTGTGATGCACCACTGCGCGCAGTTCGGCGCCCAGATGCCGAGCCGGTCGCCGGCCTGCAACCCCAACGCCAGCAGCGCTCTGGCATGCACGTCCACCGCGTCGGCCAGTTGCCGCCAGGTGTAACGCAACTGCTGGTGGCGCACCACCAGCGCCTCGCCGTCCGGGTACTGCGCGACGGTCTCGTCGAACTTCTGCCCGATGGTCATCGCCAGCAAGGTTTTGCTCTGGGAACCACGGGTGTAGCTGCGCTGCGGGTTTGCACTGGGTTGATCCATGACGACCCCTATTGTCTTTATTAGTGGGTTTACTGGAGCTCACTTTTTTGCGGGTGGCCTTTGTGGCGAGGGGGTTTATCCCCGATGGTGTGCGAAGCGTACCCTCAGCTTTTCCTGTCGAACCGCATTCGCAGGTTTTGGGTCGGCTTCGCCAACCATCGGGGATAAATCCCCTCGCCACGCAAGCTCGCGCCCATAAAAAAGCAGTCCGCTTTCAATCCTGAGATGCCCTTACTCTCGCTCAAGTTGACGTTAACGTAAAGGGTGATTGACAGCCAACCAGCGCAGGCTTACGTTAACGTAAAGGTGAGAGCCGTTCGACTGCCCTCCCCACCCTACAAAAAAGCCAAAAGGTGACCCATGAGCTACCCATCCCTGAACTTCGCCCTCGGTGAAACCATCGACATGCTGCGCGATCAGGTTCAGTCCTTCGTCGCCGATCAGATCGCCCCACGCGCCGCGCAGATCGACCACGACAATCTGTTTCCGGCCGATATGTGGCGCAAGTTCGGCGACATGGGCCTGCTGGGCATCACCGTGCCGGAAGAGTACGGCGGTGCAGGTCTGGGTTACCTGGCGCATGTGGTGGCGATGGAAGAAATCAGCCGCGGTTCGGCCTCGGTGGCGCTGTCCTACGGCGCGCATTCCAACCTTTGCGTCAACCAGATCAACCGCAACGGCAACCACGAACAAAAAAGCAAATACCTGCCCAAGCTGATCAGCGGCGAACATGTCGGCGCCCTCGCCATGAGCGAGCCGAACGCCGGTTCCGACGTGGTCTCGATGAAACTGCGTGCCGATAAACGCGGCGACCGCTTCGTGCTCAACGGCAGCAAGACCTGGATCACCAACGGCCCTGACGCCAACACCTACGTGATCTACGCCAAGACCGACCTGGAAAAAGGGCCGCACGGTATCACTGCATTCATCGTCGAACGCGACTGGAAAGGCTTCAGCCGCAGCAACAAGTTCGACAAGCTCGGCATGCGCGGCTCCAACACTTGCGAGCTGTTTTTCGATGACGTCGAAGTGCCGGAAGAAAACATCCTCGGCGTGCTCAACGGTGGCGTGAAAGTGCTGATGAGTGGCCTCGATTACGAGCGCGTCGTGCTGTCCGGCGGCCCGACCGGGATCATGCAGTCGTGCATGGACCTGATCGTGCCGTACATCCACGACCGCAAGCAGTTCGGTCAGAGCATTGGCGAATTCCAGCTGATCCAGGGCAAAGTCGCCGACATGTACACCCAGCTCAACGCCAGTCGCGCCTACCTGTATGCAGTGGCCCAGGCCTGCGAGCGCGGCGAAACCACGCGCAAGGACGCCGCCGGCGTGATCCTCTACACCGCCGAACGCGCGACACAAATGGCCCTCGACGCGATCCAGATTCTCGGCGGCAACGGCTACATCAACGAATTCCCGGCCGGGCGCCTGCTGCGTGATGCCAAGCTCTACGAAATCGGCGCTGGCACCAGTGAGATCCGGCGCATGCTGATCGGCCGCGAACTGTTCAACGAAACCCGCTAAAACGGAGCTGTCCATGGCTATCCTGCATACCCAGCTCAATCCCCGTTCAGCGGAGTTCGCCGCCAACAGCGCGGCGATGCTCGAACAGGTCGACGCCCTGCATACCCTGCTCGCCCAAGTGGCGCAGGGCGGCGGCGCGAAAGCCCAGGAACGTCACACCTCGCGCGGTAAATTGCTGCCGCGCGAACGCATCAACCGCCTGCTCGATCCGGGCTCGCCGTTTCTGGAAATCAGCCAGCTCGCCGCGCACGCGGTGTATGGCGAAGACGTTCCCGCCGCCGGCGTGATTGCCGGGATCGGCCGGGTCGAAGGCGTTGAGTGCATGATCGTCGCCAACGACGCGACCGTGAAAGGTGGTTCGTACTACCCGCTGACCGTGAAGAAACACCTGCGCGCGCAGACCATCGCCCAGCAGAACCGCTTGCCGTGCATCTATCTGGTGGACTCGGGCGGCGCCAACCTGCCACGTCAGGACGAGGTGTTCCCGGATCGCGAGCACTTCGGCCGGATCTTCTTCAACCAGGCCAACATGAGCGCGATGGGCATTCCGCAGATCGCCGTGGTCATGGGCTCGTGCACCGCTGGCGGCGCCTATGTGCCGGCGATGGCGGACGAAGCGATCATGGTGCGCAACCAGGCAACCATCTTCCTCGCCGGCCCGCCGCTGGTGAAAGCCGCGACCGGAGAAGTGGTCAGCGCTGAAGACCTTGGCGGAGCCGATGTGCACTGCAAGATTTCCGGGGTCGCCGACCATTACGCCGAGAGCGACGAACACGCCCTCGCCCTCGCTCGCCGAAGTGTCGCCAACCTCAACTGGCGCAAGCTCGGTGAAGTGCAGCAGCACACGCCGATTGCGCCTCTGTACGCCAGCGATGAGTTGTACGGTGTGGTTTCCGCCGACGCCAAACAGCCGTTCGACGTGCGCGAAGTGATTGCGCGACTGGTCGACGGATCGGTGTTCGATGAATTCAAGGCGCTGTTCGGCACCACGCTGGTGTGCGGCTTCGCTCACCTGCACGGCTACCCGATCGCGATCCTCGCCAACAACGGCATTCTCTTTGCCGAAGCCGCGCAAAAAGGCGCGCACTTCATCGAACTGGCCTGCCAGCGCGGCATTCCGCTGCTGTTCCTGCAGAACATCACCGGCTTCATGGTCGGGCAGAAATACGAGGCCGGCGGCATCGCCAAGCACGGCGCGAAGCTGGTAACGGCGGTGGCCTGCGCCAAGGTGCCGAAATTCACCGTGATCATCGGCGGCAGCTTCGGCGCCGGTAACTACGGCATGTGCGGGCGCGCTTACGATCCGCGCTTCCTGTGGATGTGGCCGAATGCGCGCATCGGCGTGATGGGCGCCGAACAAGCCGCGGGCGTGCTGGTGCAGGTCAAACGCGAGCAGGCCGAGCGCAGCGGGCAGGCCTTCAGTGCGGAACAGGAAGCCGAGATCAAGCAACCGATCCTCGACCAATACGAAGAGCAGGGTCACCCTTACTATTCCAGCGCACGACTGTGGGACGACGGCGTCATCGACCCGGCGCAGACTCGTGACGTGCTGGCTCTGGCCTTGTCCGCGTCGTTGAACGCGCCTATCGAACCGAGCCGCTTCGGCGTGTTCCGGATGTGATGCTTTTTGTGGGAACGAGCCTGCTCACGAAGACGGTCTGTCAGCTCCGGATACTTCGACTGATACACCGCTTTCGCGAGCAGGCTCGCTCCCACAAGAACCGTGGAGACGGAAGAATATGAGCGACTTCAACACCCTCGAACTGCACAACGACCCACGGGGCTTTGCCACCCTGTGGCTCAACCGTGCGGAAAAGAACAACGCGTTCAACGCCGAAATGATCCGCGAACTGATTCTGGCGCTGGACAAGGTGGCCAGCGATGCCAGCCTGCGTTTCCTGCTGGTGCGCGGGCGTGGCAAGCATTTCAGCGCCGGCGCCGATCTGGCGTGGATGCAGCAATCGGCCGAGCTCGATTACCACACCAACCTCGACGACGCCCGGGAACTGGCGGAGCTGATGTACAACCTCGCCAAGCTGAAAATCCCGACCTTGGCCGTGGTGCAAGGGGCGGCGTTCGGTGGCGCGTTGGGTCTGATCAGTTGCTGCGACATGGCGATTGGCAGCGATGACGCGCAGTTCTGTCTGTCGGAAGTGCGCATCGGCCTGGCCCCGGCGGTGATCAGTCCGTTCGTGGTGCAGGCCATCGGCGAACGGGCTGCGCGTCGCTACGCCCTGACCGCTGAACGTTTCGGCGGGCAGCGTGCGCGGGAAATCGGTTTGTTGTCCGAGAGCTACCCGGCCGCCGAGCTTGATCAAGCGGTCGAACAATGGATCGACAACCTGCTGCTCAACAGTCCCGCCGCGATGCGCGCCAGCAAGGATCTGCTGCGCGAAGTCGGTAACGGCGCGCTGACCCCGGCGCTGCGCCGTTACACCGAAAACGCTATCGCACGTATCCGCGTCAGCCCTGAAGGCCAGGAAGGCTTGCGCGCCTTTCTGCAAAAACGTCCGCCAAGCTGGCAAGCTACAACCACCCCCAAGGAGCCGCGTTGATGAGCGCACCTGTTCTCACCACCCTGCTGGTGGCCAACCGTGGCGAAATCGCTTGCCGGGTCATGCGTACCGCCAAGGCGCTGGGCCTGACCACCGTCGCCGTGCACAGCGCCACCGACCGCGAAGCGCGGCACACCCGGGAAGCGGATGTCCGCGTTGATCTCGGTGGCAGCAAAGCCGCTGACAGCTATTTGCAAATCGACAAACTGATCGCGGCGGCCAAGGCCAGCGGCGCGCAGGCGATTCATCCGGGTTATGGCTTTCTGTCGGAGAATGCCGGCTTTGCCCGCGCCATTGAACAAGCCGGGCTGATTTTCCTCGGTCCACCCGCCTCGGCCATCGACGCGATGGGCAGCAAATCGGCGGCCAAGGCGTTGATGGAAACCGCCGGTGTGCCGCTGGTGCCGGGCTATCACGGCGAGGCGCAGGATCTCGATACCTTCCGCGATGCCTGCGCACGTATTGGCTATCCGGTGCTGCTCAAGGCCACGGCCGGTGGCGGTGGCAAAGGCATGAAAGTGGTCGAGGACGTCAGCCAATTGGCCGAAGCCCTGGCCTCGGCGCAGCGTGAGGCGCAGTCGTCATTCGGCGATTCGCGAATGCTGGTGGAGAAATACCTGCTCAAACCGCGCCACGTGGAAATTCAGGTGTTCGCCGATCAGCATGGCAACTGCCTGTACCTCAACGAGCGTGATTGTTCGATTCAACGCCGGCACCAGAAAGTCGTCGAAGAAGCCCCGGCCCCGGGCCTGACCCCGGAGCTGCGCCGCGCCATGGGCGAAGCGGCGGTGCGTTCGGCGCAGGCGATCGGTTACGTCGGCGCGGGGACCGTGGAGTTCCTGCTGGATGCGCGTGGCGAATTTTTCTTCATGGAGATGAACACGCGCCTGCAAGTCGAGCACCCGGTCACCGAAGCGATCACCGGACTCGATCTGGTGGCGTGGCAGATCCGTGTGGCTCGCGGCGAAGCGTTGCCGATCACCCAGGATCAAGTGCCGCTCAATGGCCATGCGATTGAAGTGCGCCTGTATGCCGAAGACCCGTCGAATGATTTCCTGCCGGCTACCGGGCGTCTGGAGCTTTACCGTGAATCGGCCGCCGGACCGGGGCGTCGGGTCGATAGCGGTGTCGAGCAAGGCGATGAAATTTCGCCGTTCTACGACCCGATGCTCGGCAAGCTGATCGCCTGGGGCGAGGATCGCGAGCAGGCGCGGTTGCGGCTGTTGAGCATGCTCGACGAGTTCGCGATCGGCGGTTTGAAGACCAACATCAACTTCCTGCGGCGGATCATCGCGCATCCAGCGTTTGCTGCTGCGGAGCTGGATACCGGGTTTATTCCGCGTTATCAGGAAACGCTGCTACCTGCTCCGGGTGAACTGAGCGATGAATTCTGGCAGACCGCAGCACAGGCTTTCGCACAGGGTTTGCCGAGCGCTGTTCGGGAAGATGATCCGGGGTCGCCGTGGGCCTTGAACCGAGGTTTGCGCGCGGGCCTGCCGGCGGAAATCACTCTGCACTTGAGCTGCGAGGGTCAGGATCGGGCACTGACGCTGAATAGCGCCAGCAACGCTACGCTGTCCGATGAAGCGCTGGTGGTCGAGCGCGACGGCGTGCGCCGCACCTTGCGCGCCATTCGCCAGGGCGATTCGCTGTACCTGCAATGGGACGGCGAGTTACGGCGTATTCAGACGTATGACCCGATCAGCGCCGTCGACGCCAGCCACAGCCATCAGGGCGGTCTGACTGCGCCCATGAACGGCAGCATCGTGCGGGTGTTGGTGGAGGCCGGGCAATCGGTCGAGGCCGGTGCGCAACTGGTGGTGCTGGAGGCGATGAAGATGGAGCACAGCATTCGCGCGCCCCATGCGGGAGTGATCAAAGCGCTGTATTGCCAGGAAGGCGAAATGGTCAGCGAAGGCAGCGCTTTGGTTGAACTGGAAGCCGTGTAGCCAGAGGATCGATCCTGCGCCGAGCGAGGATCGATCTGACTAGAAACGCGCTGTGGCCTGAACCACTACACCGATGATTCGACACTCATCGGTGAACAAGGCTTTGGGCCAGGTCGGATTGAGCGGTACCAGATAACGCTGGCCGCCCTCTTCGTCCAGCTTGCGAAAGATCGCTTCATCGCAGCCTTGCCACTGGGCGATCACCAGTTTGCCTGGCAGCGCTTCCACCTCCGGGTCAACCAGAATCAGCATGCCCTCGGCAATGCTCTGGCCGGTCGGTGCGGTCATGGAATCCCCCGCCACCGTCAGCCAGAACGCCGCACCACGGGCGTGATAATCCGTCAGTTCGAAGCGCTGCTTGTCCTGCGTCGGAGCATAGGTTGTGGCTGCACTCTCGCGGATTTCGCACGAGGTGGACCAGTCACTGACCGGGTAGCGGAAGTACGGGTTGTACTTCTGTGCCAATGGCATTTCGTCATCCGCCGCTTCCTGCGGTTCACGGATCACCAGCACGACTTCGAGGAAGTCCATGCCCAGCGCCTGCAACACGCGGTTCATTTGGGTGATGCCCGGTTCGCGGCGTTTGTTCAGCCAATGGCCGATGCCGCCCTGGGACATGCCGACGCGCTCTCCGAGCTCTGTTTGAGTGATTTTGAGTTCACTCATCTTGGCCTTGACCAACTCAATCCATTTATCCATGTGCGGCACCTTACTTGCCCCGCCTTCGGCCGGCAAAACACATATTGTAGTATTTAAATTCTGGTCACAACTACGCATCGTACTATCCTGAAAGCACGGACTTCCAATCGAACAAGGAGTGACCCTTCACCATGAATATCAGCAGCAAAGACTTGCCCGATCTGCAAATGGACACCACGCTTACCTCCCCTCAAGGCAACGCAGCAGCGCAGCGAGCGCTGGACTATTACTTGAAACCAGCTGTGTCAGAACCCGAGGTCGATGAGCGTTTTTTTGATGTGAAACGCCATCTGAGCGGCGAGGAGGCGCTGGTGCATGCGTCGGATCTGTTGCGTTGCGCAGCGGCCACCGCCTTCAAGGCAGCCGAAAACCTGCAGGGCGCAAGCCGTGACCTGGCCTTTTCGGTGGTGCATATGGTGGATATGGCGCGAGCGATGGTCGACCATTCGATTGATGGCGAGCAGCTCTGACGAACACGGGAAGTGAGCGGACAGGAAAGAATTTTCCAATCGCGCAGATAAAAACGTTTGACTTGCAAATGATAATGATTATTATTGCAAGCAGCTGGTCGCGAGATCAGTCGATGGACCAGAGACCTTAGGTCGGTCTTCTGGACTATCTCCTCATCAGGCTAATCACGGTTTTTGACCCGGCTTTTTGCCGGGTCTTTTTTTGCCCGTTTTTCGGGCTTATGGCTTCAGGCTAATGAAGTCTTTGGGTGCAGCAAATTCGATGGCGCGGATAATATCAAAAGAATATCGCTTGGCAAGCTTGGCCCGGCCAGATTGGGGCAAACCAATGACAATTAGCACTTGAGAATCAATCGCACAGTCTCTAAGCTGCTTGCGCGTCACGGAAGACGCCCCCCTACCGCAAGCCGCAATTTCCCTCGGTTTCACCTCAGCCTTGCGTGTAAAGTAGCCGCCATAAAAATCATATTCAGGAATCGATTATGACCGTGGCCAAATCTTCGTTCGACATCAGCGCCAACTTCGACAGCGGCAACATCCAAGTCATCGACATCTCCAATCCGCTCAACCCGGTTCTGGCCATCCGCCCGGATACCCGCAGCGCGCATTTTCAGTGGTTCCACTTCAAGGCCAGCGGCCTGCATGTTCATCAAGAGCACTGGTTTCGCCTGGTCAACGCCAGCCAATCCTCCTACAACAAGGCCTGGACCGGCTATCAGGCTGTCGCTTCCTACGACCACGTCAACTGGTTCCGCATTCCCACCAGTTTCGAAGGTGACAGCCTGCGCTTTTGCCTTGAAGCCGAGCAAACCCACGCCTGGTTCGCCTACTTCGAACCCTACAGCCGCGGTCGTCATGACTGGTTGATCGAGCAGGCGCTGACCAAGGCCGGCACCGAACTGCTGGCCACCGGCAAGAGCGTCGAAGGGCGTGACATTCAGTTACTGCGCAAGGGCAGCGGTGCCGAGAGCCAGCGCAAAATCTGGATCATCGCGCAACAGCACCCGGGCGAGCACATGGCCGAATGGTTCATGGAAGGCGTGATCGAGCGCCTGGAACGCCACGACGATCCGGTGCTGAACAGACTGCTGGCCAGCGCCGATTTGTATCTGGTGCCGAACATGAACCCGGACGGCGCCTTCCACGGTCACCTGCGCACCAACGCCATGGGCCAGGATTTGAACCGCGCCTGGCAGAGCGCCAGTCAGGACGTCAGCCCCGAGGTACTTTTCGTACAACAGCAGATGGAAAAGTATGGCGTCGATCTGTTCCTGGACGTACACGGTGACGAGGAAATCCCCCACGTGTTCACCGCCGGTTGTGAAGGCAATCCGGGTTACACGCCGCGCATCGAGCAGCTCGAAGAGCATTTCCGCACGCACCTCAAGCACACCACCAAGGACTTCCAGACCCAGTTCGGCTACACCCGCGACGAACCGGGCCAGGCCAACATGACGCTGGCCTGCAACGCGGTCGGTCAGAAATACGACTGCCTGTCGCTGACCCTGGAAATGCCGTTCAAGGATCACGACGATCATCCGAACAAAGAAACGGGCTGGTCGGGCAAACGCTCGAAACAGTTGGGCAAAGACGTGCTGACCACCATCGCCGACATGGTCGACACCCTGCGCTGATTCCTCCCCGCTCCACCCAAAGATCGCAGCATTGTCTGCGATCTTTTTTTTGCGCGATCAAATGCCATGACCGACAAGGTTGCAAATTAAAACCAGAATGCTTACTTTGATTCGGGTTTTAATTTGAAACCCGAAAAGGAATCAGGGCATGCAACCTCAACCGCTCAAAAGCAGCGTGGTGCTGCTGTTTGCCATTGCCTGTGGTCTGGCCGTGGGCAACGTGTATTACGCGCAACCGCTACTGGACGCCATGGCCGAGGCCTTCGCCATGTCACCGGCAACCATCGGCATCGTCATTACCCTGACGCAGATCGGCTATGGCATCGGTCTGGTATTGCTGGTTCCTCTCGGCGATCTGCTCAACCGACGCCGACTGATCGTCACCCAGACCCTGCTCTCGGCAGTCGCCCTGCTGATGATTGCGCTGGCACCCAACAGTCTGTGGCTGCTGCTCGGCATGTCGTTGACCGGTTTGCTCGCGGTGGTGACGCAAGTGCTGGTGGCCTACGCCGCGACATTGGCCATCCCGGCGCAACGCGGTCGAGTGGTCGGCGTGGTCACCAGCGGCATCGTCGTCGGTATTCTGCTGGCCCGTACCGTGGCCGGTGCCATGGCTGATCTGGCCGGCTGGCGGGCGATTTATCTGTTGTCGGCGGGGCTGACGCTGCTGATGGCGCTACTACTGTTGCGCGTCCTGCCCAGGCGTGAGTCCGCGCAACCGTCCAGCGCTTACGGCGCGCTGATCGTCTCGGTGTTCCGCCTGTTCAAACAAGAGCCGGTGCTGCGCCAACGGGCAATCCTCGCCCTGCTGACCTTCGCCAGCGCCATGGTCCTGTGGACGCCGATGGTACTGCCGCTGGCCGCCCCGCCGCTGTCGTTGTCCCACAGCGAAATCGGCCTGTTCGGACTGGCCGGCGCCGCCGGGGCACTGGCTGCAGCACGCGCCGGACATCTCGCCGATCGCGGTCTGGGCCAATGGGTCAGTGGTGTGTCGCTGCTGCTGATGCTCGCCTCGTGGCTGCCGATCGCCCTCACCCAGTCCTCACTGTGGGCGCTGTTGCTGGGGGTGATCACTCTGGATCTGGGCTTGCAGGCCGTACACGTCACCAGCCAGAGCATGATCTACAGCGTGCGCCCCGAAGCGCAAAGCCGCCTCACTGCCGGCTACATGCTGTTCTATTCGATTGGCAGTGCCGTGGGTTCAATCCTTTCCACGGCGACATACGCGTGGGCCGGCTGGAGCGGCGTGTGCCTGCTCGGCGCCGCTATCAATGCGCTGGCGCTGGGTTACTGGTGGCTGACCCTGAAAAGTGGCGCGCCGCAGCGGTGCGCCACACAGGCCGGTTAATTACGCTGGCGACCGCGCAACATGCTGTCGAGCACTTCGTCGCGGCGCACCCAACCGTGGTACAGCGCCGCCGCCAGGTGTAACAGGACGGTCAGGAACAACAGGTACGCCAGATAACCATGCGCCTTGCGCAACACGGCAAACACCTGCGCATCGGCCGGCAGGATCGACGGCAACTGCAAGGTACTACTGAGCATCACCGGCTCCCCCGACGCACTGACCATCGCCCAACCGAGCAAAGGCAGCACCAGCATCAACGCGTACAACAACACATGCGACGCCTTGGCTGCCATCACCTGCCAACCCGGCAGATCCGCTGGCAGCGGTGGCTGTCGGGTGGAAAAGCGCACCAACAGGCGCACGACCACCAGCAGCAGAATCGCAATCCCCAGCGGTTTATGCAGGTGAATCAGCCATTCATGCCGCTGTGAAACCGAAGTGACCATGCCGGCGCCAATGAACAACATGGCAATGATCATGACCGCCATCAGCCAGTGCAGCAGCCGCGCCAACAGCGCGAAATGAGTCGGTTGCGTGCTCATGGGCGAGCCTCCTGTCTGGCGGCGGGCAATTGGCTGACTTCACTGGTACGCCGCAGGTAGGAATCGGCGTAACCGGCGGAACGCGCAGCGAGCAACGGGTCATCGGAGCCTTCGATACCGGCAGGCAGCACCAGCGGATCGTAATTGATGTCACGGCATTCACCGCTGAGCTGCGGCTGGGTCTTCTCCAGTACCAGCGTGCCGGCGTTGATGACTTTGCGGCCGTCGGGCCAGGTTTTGCTTGCATCGTTCACTGGGTCACCGGGGTTGGCCAAGGTGATGTTCAACTGCCAGCGCAACGGCCCTTCGGCCAGTCGCTGCACCAAATCCTTTTCCAGAAAATCCGCGCCCTCCGGCGCTGTTGCTCCGGCGGCATCGCGCGCCAGTGGCGTGACGCTCCAGCGCACCGCCTGCTTCTGCCCACTGGCGCTGACCAGATAGAACGCATTCACGCTGTTGTAGGTTTCGGTGGCATAGCTGGCCGAGGGTTTGGCGGTCTTCACCCACGTCAGGAACGGCACGGCTTCCGGGTGCGCGGCGAAGAATGCCGGCACCTTCGACGGGTCCGGTTTGCCCGTGACCGGATCCGGCGACTGCGCCTGCTGCAATTGATAGAACGCTTCGGGCGTGCCGACCGGGAACACCGGCATGCTGTTCATCCCGGTGCGCCATTGCTGACCGTTGGCCTGACTGAAACGCAGCGCCAGACTGCGAATCGGCACGCTGCTGTCCGGGGCGTAGGGATTGCCCGCCGGCAATGCGAAGCGCCCGACCACCGGAGTCCGCGCCTCGTTGAACACCTGCGCGGCAGAAAACGCCCGCGCCTCGCCGCTGCTCTCGAAATGCCCGATCACGCATACGCCTTTGGCGTGGTTGCGACGGAACCCGGGATGCACGCCGTTGTTTTTCTCCAGCACATCGACCAGCGCCTTGGGCGTCAGACGTTGTGGGTCAAGGTTACCGTGCACGTAGGCAAACGCCCCGGCGACAGCGGCAACCACCACGGCAATCGCCGTCAGACGCAACACTGTGCTCGCGGCACTCAAGGGTGGGCGCGACGGCCTGCCCGGCGGTGAAGTGCGATCAACCATGAATAACTCCAGGGCCATCGGCCACAAGTAGGAAGAATCAGCAAGACGCACCCCAGCGGGATTTATTCCATGGCCCGGTATTTATTTTTCCGAACGTGGAATAACCTCGAACGGCGGACGTCTCCCTAGTCCACAGCGTAGTGACTGGCAGAAACTCATGAGCGAAATCGACGAACAGTTGAGAGAAATCATTCCCAGATTGCGCCGCTTTGCCGTGTCGTTGACCCGCAACAGCAGCAGCGCCGACGATCTGGTGCAAGCCAGCCTTGAACGGGCCTTGTCCGGCTGGAGCAGCAAACGCGCCGAGGGCGACGTGCGTGCATGGCTGTTCGCAATCCTCTATCGGCAGTTTCTCGACGCCCATCGGCGCTCCCGTCGTTATGCGCGGATGCTCGAATTCTTCACCGGTCGCGATGACGCCGAGCCCTCGACCGAGCGCACGGTGATCGCCCAATCGACCCTGCAAGCCTTCGATCGCCTGCCTGATGAACAGCGAGCCCTGCTGTTGATGGTTTCGGTGGAAGGCTTGAGCTACAAGGAAGTCGCGCAAATCCTTAACGTCCCCAGCGGCACGGTGATGTCGCGTCTGTCCCGCGCTCGTCAGGCCTTGCGCCAGCTCAGCGACGGCGAAATCAGCAGCCCTTCCTTGCGGATACTCAAATGATCAGCATGCCCCCCAGCGAACGCGACCTGCACGCGTACGTCGATCACCAACTCAACGAAGCCGACCGGCGCGTCCTCGACGCCTGGCTGGCCAATCATCCGGACACCGCCGCACAGGTTCGCGCCTGGCAGCAGGATGCCCAACAATTGCGCGCTGCGCTGGGCGGTGCGTTGCAACAACCGACGAATCCGCAGTTGGATCCCGCGCAGATTCGCCAGCGTCTCAAGCGTCAATCACGGCGTCACCTGGCCAGCGCTGCAGTGTTGCTGATCGCGGTCGGCCTCGGTGGTTTCAGTGGCTGGCAGGCGCGGGAAATGACCCTCGTGAGGTCTTCGATGTTGCCGATGACCGACGCCTTGCAGGCCTATCGACTGATTGCACAGCAGGGAATATTGCCGGCAGACTACAAAGTCGACACTGACGGCGACATGCAGCATTGGCTCGACCGCTATTTCACTCAGGCCAGTCGCTTGCCGGATCTGAAATCCGCCGGCTTCGAACCGGTCAGCGGCCGTCTGCTCAGCACCGACGAAGGTCCGGCGGCGATGGTGATGTATGAGGATCGCAGCGGTCACAAGGTCAGTTTCTACGTGCGGCCACCGGGGCCGAAAAACACCTTTCTGCCACGCGGCAGCCGCAGCGACGGCGATCTGCAGGCCGATTACTGGTCCGGCGGCGGGTACAATTATGCGATGGTCAGCCCGACAGACTCGCCGGCGGCGCAGCAATTGAAACAATCAATACAATTCTGAAAGCCCCACTGTAGGAGCTGCGGCACGCTGCGATCTTTTGACCTTGATGTTAAAAATCAAAAGATCGCAGCGTGCCGCAGCTCCTACAGGGGACTGTGTTGGGTCAGAAACCCACGTCGAGCACCACATTGTCCAGGTAAGTCCCCGCCGGCGGCGTGGTCTGGTCGGTGTAGATTTTCGCGTTGTAATTGAAGATCTGGCTCCCGGTGCCCAGACCATTTCCTGGATTGACCTCGGCGTCAGTGCTCGACCGGCGCGCACTGCCGACACTGCCCCAACGAGTAGTCCCGGCGCTTTTGAAGATGTCGTAGGCCAGATAGTTGCTCCCGGAAATCATCCGCCGCCGGCCGCCGACACTGGCCGGGTTCTGCCCGTCGCTCAAACCGACGGTGTAGGCGCTGCCCTTGGTGCAGGCCAGATTGATCGTCTGCCCGGTCACCGGAGTAAAGGCGCTGATCACCGGCGCGCTGCCAAAGGCAATGTTTGGCGCGGTAATCGTGCAGTCGTTGGACACGGTCAGGTTCACTGTCAACGTCGCCGTACCGCTGTTGATGTCGCGCCCCAGGCAAATACTGCCGGCACCGATCCCGGAGCAGTAATTCCAGTTCCAGAAAATACTCAGGGTTTCCGTGTAGACCCCGGCGGCAACGTTGCTGCCAATAGTCGTGCTCAGGTACAGCGGCACGGTTTTCGGGGTGGTGCCGTTGAGCAGGCCCAAGGCGTCGATGATGCCATTGCGGGCGAAGTCGAAGGCGGTGCCGCGGGTCACCGGGTAGCTGGTGCTATTGTTGGCGTAGATCGTGTAGCCGATGACATCGCCGGTCGGCCCGAGCAAGCCGCTCTGGGTCGAGGTGATGGTGGCGTAAAAGTGATCATTGCTGGTCAGCAGGGTCAGCAGCGAACCCGTACAACTCAACCCGGCGTTAAGCGTGGAACTGGGCTGCGTCGTGGTGCGCACGGCAATCGAACTGATCGAACCGAACGCCGCCGCAGTGGTATTGACCACCGAACACAAGGCCTGTGCCGCCCCAGGCAGCAGTAGCGCCAGACACAGGCAAATCCGCGCCGCGTTCATTGGCACACCAACGGGCCGATCAGCGGCACTTGGCTTTGCTGCATATCCACGTCGAATTGCGTCTTGCAGGTCTTGCCGTCCGCCAGCGTCACCAACAACGAGTTCTGTGCCTGCAGGTTTTCCAGGTAGACCAGGCCATCCCAGCCAACCACCGTGTGCGCCCCGCTTTGCTCGTGCAACACGCCCGCGCCCAACGGCAGTTCACGTTGCTGCGCGTCCACCAGCACGATACTCGCAGCGATCACCCGACTCAGTGGAAACTCCAGCAAATAACCGCTGCCCCGGCGCACGGCGATGCGCTGCTCGACGTTGGGGCTGCGCACGTTGGCCGGCAGGTTCAGCGGATCGATTTCATATTTGCCGCGGTAATAGGCGCTGCTCCAAGGCACCAGCAGATGGCCGTTCTTGTCGGTTTGACCGACCTGTTGGTTTTCGTAGCGCACTGGAATGTCGGCAAAGCCGTCGGTACTGACCACCACAAATGCATCGTCGATACGATTGGCCGCGAACACCTGGCGATCCATCCACACCAGCGAGCCACTGGCATCAGCCCAACGGGTTTCGGCGTCTGAAGTGCCGTAGACCCCGGCCTGCAATTGCACCGATTGCAGACGCCAGGTCAGGTCGGCCTGACGATAATCGGGGCCATCACCCTCGGCGTAACCCAGATTGAATCCGACCCCGCCCTCGGTCGGCACCGAACGACTGTAATTGACCCGCTGCTGACTCTGCCCGGTCTTGCTGCGCTCGCTGCTGATCGCCAGGCTGCCGCGCAGATCGAACGGAATCACCAGTTGCGCCTGCACCGCCCAGTGGCTGTCGCCGATCTCGCGGTTGGCTGACAGATAGAAGCTGCTGTTGCGCCACAACGGCTTGCTCCAGCTCAGGTTGAGCAGGCGCGTGCGCGAATCGTCCGCCGCGCGCACGTCGAAATAGCCGGCACCGAGGCTGCCCCAACGGTCGAGGTTGACACTCAGGGTCGCCTGCTCGCTGCGCCGGCTGAGGCTGATGTAAGGCGTGTCGATCACACTCAGGTCGGCGTATTGGTCGCGGCGTTGCAAGCGTTGCCAGGAAAAACTGTAGCGCTGGCTGCTGTACTGATAACCGAGGCTGAACTGGTTGCCCCCCTCGCCTTCGAAACGGCTCTGACTGATGGCGCTGTTGAGCACGCCGAAATTGCCCAGGCGCAGGTTGCCGCCGATGCCGCCGAGGGTCAGCGAATCCGCCGCTTCGGCATGGCTTTCCAGAGTAAAGCTGTCACTTACGCCGTAGCGCAGGCTGCCAGAGGTGACACCGGTGCCGTAGCTGAAGTCCTTCAAACCATAATCGCGGCGCAACGTACCGGCAGCCACGGAAAAATCGCTCAGGCCTTTTTGCAGCAAACTGCTGGTGACATAGAACGGCACCGTCGTCGACACTTGCCGCCCCAGCGCATCGGTGGTCACCACCACCGCCTCCCCGGCGCCGTTGATGAACGGAATGTTGGTCAGGGTATACGGCCCCGGTTGCAGGTCGTTGCTGCTGGACTTGTAGCCGTTGATAAACAGATCTACCGAGGACGGCACCGCCGCTTCCCCGGCGAACTGCGGCAAGGGATAGGTCACCAGATCCGGACGCACGGCAAAGTCCCGCGAGAACTGCACACCGCCCAGACGCACCGAGTTGCTCCAGGGCAAGGCGCCGCTGATCACGTCGCCGCCTTCGTAGGTGAGCATTCGCTCGTCATCCGAGTAACGCCAGGTGGTGTCGTAGCGCAGATAGCCGTTGTCCAGCGTACTGAGCGAATCGCCGGACAAGGTGCGCCGGTACTGCCCGGTGTTGGACAGGGTGCCCCAGCCGTCGAACAGCCGCAGCTCGTTCCAGGCCGCCAGATAGGTGCCGGCGTCGTCGGTATCGTTGAGGTACAGGTCATAATTGAACAGCGCACCGAAGCTGCTCAGCGCCGGAGTGCGCGGATAGTTCTCGCGATTGCCGATGAACTGGTCCGGCAGCCACTGCGGCGGAACATCCAGCAGCAGGCGCTGACCGACACTGTCGTACTCGCTGTGCAGTCCCGGCAGGCCGTCAAGATCGACTTCGTCAGCACTACCGTCAGGCAGTTTCATCCCGGTTTCGCGTAATGCGCTGGCCGGCAGAAACAGATGCCCGTCACGCTGCTGTACCGCCACCACCCGCCCGGTGTTCATCTGATTGACCACCAACTCCAGAAACAACTGTGCATCACTGCCGGCCTCCATGCCGCTGGGAGGCGGCGGCAATTCGCCGGCCCCGGTGGGTTGCACGACCATCAGGCACCACGCGCCAGTCATCAGCCACAACGGACGCTGAATACGACGAGCCCATCCTGAGCTCATACACGTTTTACGTCCGTCAATGGACTGAATCCTCCTGATGCCACTATTGCCAAAGCCAGTTATCTTTCTCTGGAATTTTGACGACACGATGTAATCATTGTGGCGAGGGAGCTTGCTCCCGCTCGGCGGCGCAGCCGTCGTCAGAACTGTTTGAGCGGACTACCTGACACGGCTTGGGGCTGCTTCGCAACCCAGCGGGAGCAAGCTCCCTCGCCACTAAAGTCCACTCGGCATGGCTCCTTTTTCAGCGCTCCGGCGCAATGCTCTGCACCTGCGCCCCGCCATTGACCCGCACCTGCAGCGCCGACTCGCTCGCCAAGGGGCCCGGTGCCGGCCAGCGCATCACCGCCCCCGGCAGCACGTAACCCAACAGGCCCTCGGCCAACGGCTTGCTTTGCCCGCCCTGTTTGATCGCCACGTCAGTCAGCCGCGCATGCACTGCGCCCTGATTGCGCACTTCGACATACGGCCGGCCATCCACCGCCACCGTGCGCCAGCTCAATTGCGGCAGCCCCACGCCTTTGGGATCGCGCGGCCGCGTGCTGTCCTCCTTGCTCCACAGCCCCGCGCCGTAGGCAAACAGCGGCACCGAATAACGCATCTGGAAGCGAATCGCCGCCGCCGTTTTGCCGCCCTCGGCAGCCGGTGGCTGAGCGCCAGGGATTTCGTCGATGATGATCCGGTAAGCCAGTTCCTGTCCCGGCGGCACATCCTTGGTTCGGGTCAGGCGCACCAGTTGTTTCTGGCCCGGTTCGATCTTCGCCACCGGCGGGCTGCCGATCACGTCGCGCTGGTTCTGGTATTGCTCTTCAAAGCCGCTCTGGCTCCAGCCGAACACACGGATCTGCAGGTTGGCGGTTTCCGTGCCGCGGTTCTCCAGCCACAACGCACTGGCCTGTTGATCGGCCTCCAGCACCGGATCGATCGGCCAGATCAGCACCGAACTGGCGGCCTGCGCATTGCCAGCCCCAAGCATCATCAGCGCCAGCAACACGCGCTGCGCAACCGAATGCCGTGAAGTCACTGCCCCCATGAACCTGCTCCTTGTCGGCCATTCAAACGTCGCCTCACCACGACAGTTGCACCTGCAACACGTCGCTGTACGTCCCCCCAGGCTGATTGCCCGGCAACTGCACCTGCCCGTAAATCGGCAGGCTGATGTTGTTCGCATCGCTGTAAGCCACCGCCACGCTCTGACTGATGCCCAGGCTCTGGCTGTAAGCCGCATCGCGAAACAGCGCGTACGCCACCCGCGCACTGCCGCTGTTGAGCTGCATATGCCGACCACTGCTGTTGTACTGGCCGCCATCGACGCTCATGTTCAGCGTCACGCCCGGTGTGCATTGCAACTGCACGCCACCGGTCAGCGCCACTTGCACCGTGCCGGTGCCCAGAGCCGAACTCGTACCGAAATTCAGCCCACCGTAATTCGAGACACCGCCCACCACCAGGCACCCCGGGGTGATGGTGGCGCTGACCTGAAAGCTCTGGCTGGTGGCGGCCCCCAGTGGCAGCGGCACACTGCCCGCACAGAGCAGGAGCAGCGCGGCACAGCCTTGGCGGCGCATGGCATCAGAACGTCAGTTCGACAGCGACGGTGTCGGTGTACGTGCCCGCCGGCAAACCGGCCTTGCCCACCGCCTGACCATAGATATTCACCGTCTGCGCCACGCCGGTGCTGGTCGCCAGGTTGATCGTGCCGTCAATCGGCAGCAGCTGCGAATGCCCGGCATCGGTATAGAAATCGTACGGCACGTAGTTGGCGACACCGTCGTACAACGCACGTGCGCCGCCCGGCGATTGACCGTCGTGGGCGCCGGCGCGCACCTTGACCACCGGCGTGGTGCCGCTCGAGCAAAGAATCGACAGCGCCCCGCCACCACCGCCCAACACTTGCCCGCTGGCGGTGGTAAACAGGCTGTTGGCAGTACCGAAGTTCAGCGCACCGAAGTTCAGCCCGGTGGAGCCACCGGCGCCATTGACCTGACAACTGCTGATCAGGGTCAGGCTGGCGGTGATCTGGCCGGTGACCGTGGTGGCGGCGTGGGCACTGGAAACCAGCGTCAGGCCGAGCAACGACAAACCTATCCTTGATGCAAACGTGCGCATGGTGTCCGTCCTCTACGGGTTACCAGTCGAGCGTCACCGTCAGCGTGTCGGTATAGACACCTGCCGGTACCGCGCGGGTATTCGCCACCACCGTGCCAAAGACCGGAATCGGTATCTGCGCACCGCTGGTGACAGCGAAATTGTGTTGTTGGCCGATGCTGTAGCGTTGGCTGCCGGAGGCATCCAGGAACAGTTGATAAGGCAGGGTCTGGCGTCCGTTGCTCAGGCGGCGGGTGGTACCGTCGCCGTGGGTGCCGCCGTCGATGGTGACCGTGAAACCGGTGACCGAGGGATTGCAGGCCACATTCAGCTTGCCGCTGCTATCGCCGTCGAGACTGGCCTTGATGGGCGAAGTCCAGGTCGGCCCCTGCTGACCGAAATCAAGGGTGCCCAGATTGCTCACCGGGATCGCCGGGGTGGCGCTGTTGGTGACTTCGCACCCGGCGATCAGGATCAGTCGCGCGTTGATCTGCCCGCTGATCGCCGCCTGTGCGTCGTCAGCAAGCAACAGCAGCGTACCCGTGGCGATGACCATCCAGTGCTTGCCTGTCATTGCGTCCGTCCCTACTCCTTCAGGATGCTTGCGTCTCCCGCGTTCAGCATTGAACGCCCCTTCCCTGCGCAGCCCGCCTCCAGCGGATTGCCTGAAATCCTGCACTCACCAGGTCACGGTGACCTTCACCAGATCCGAATAACGCCCGACCTGTGGCATCTGGGCCAGACGCTCGATCCGCGCATACAGCGGCAGCTCCACGGTGCCGCTGTCCGGCACCCGACCGCTGACCGGCACGTTCACCATCAACGGCACCCGGCGCGCCGCGTCCTGAAACAGGTGGTACGGAATCGGCTTGCTCCCGGCCGCTCCCGCCATGTAGCGAACCTCACCGACGCCGCCGTGCAGGCCACCGTCGACACGCAACTGATAAGGTGTGTCGGGGTTGCACTCCAGGCGTGGCAACCGGTGGTTGGTCAGCGCCGCGCCCAAGGGCCCGGCCGGATCATCGAGGCGCGCGGTGTTGCCGAAATCCAGCACGCCCAGTTGTTCGATACCCGACTCGCGCTGCTGGCCGATCAATTGGCAACCACGCATCACGTCAACGCGGACTTCAACCTGAAGATCCGCCGCATATACCGCGCTCCCAAGCACCCCGAGCAGGCCCACCATCACACGTGCAATCACGGTCCCATTCCTTGGCAGGGAACATTCGGATGACGTTACTGTGTTTCAGGTTAGCAACAGTCGACGAATCCGCCAGTCGATTGGATCCATGGATCTTCCGGGATATGTTTCGAAAGGTTGGCAATACAACGAATTACATCGCTGCAAATAGCTGTACGTTCCACACAATGTTGTTCAGTAATCGCCCATTGTCGACAAGCCGCCATGGAGCCTGACGCCGCCTCTGGTTACACTACGGCGCCGCGCTCCCGGGCGCCGGCCTGATGACTACGGAGTGACTGCACTGTGCCCTCTCGAGCGCCCAAACGATCGCCACTGACCCAACGCTGGTCGGCGCTGCGCCGCTGGTTCGCCAAGGGCCGGCCAGCCAGTGCCGGGCATGACGCCACTGCCCGCTCGATCCACGAATACTTCCGGCACAAGGCTCACAGCCAGGGTTACACCCTCAGCCACAGCCAGCAGCGGGTGATCGATTGCATGGCACAACAAGCCAGCCTGTTGTTCGGTGCCAGGCCGCAAACGCCGCCGAGTCTGTACCTGCATGGTGCGGTCGGACGCGGCAAGAGCTGGCTGCTCGAAGGCTTTTTTCAGGCCCTGCCCACCGCGCAGAAACAGCGCGTGCATTTCCATGAATTCTTCGCCCGATTGCATCAGGGCATGTTCGAGCATCGCGAACAGGACGATGCCCTCGGCGTCACCCTCGATGAACTGTTACACGACTGCCGGGTGCTGTGTTTCGACGAGTTTCATGTGCATGACATCGGCGATGCCATGCTCATCACCCGGCTGTTCAACGCCTTGTTTCAGCGCGGCATTGTGTTGCTGGTGACCTCCAACTATCCGCCGGAGGGCTTGCTGCCTAACCCGCTCTATCACGCGCGTTTCAAACCGGTGATCGACTTGATCAACGCACGCATGCACGTGATGGAGGTCGGCGGCCCCCACGATTACCGCAGTCAGGCGAGCAATCATGCGCACCAGGTCTTCACTCAAGGCCATTATGTGTGGCCGGCCACAGCGCCCCAGCGCCAGGCGCTGAATCTGCCGCCCGAGGGTGCGCCAGCCATGGCTCTGCCGGTGGGCAGCCGCCACATTCAGGCACGCCTGTGCGAGGGTCGCCGGGTGGCTTTCAGCTTCAACGATTTGTGCGAGCAACCGACGGCGGTGATGGATTATCTGGAACTGTGTCGGCGTTTCGACCAGTGGATCATCGACGACCTGCCGGAACTGGACGAACGCTCGATCGCCGCGCAACAGCGCTTCATCAACCTGATCGACGTGCTTTACGACCAGGACAAACACCTGACCCTGCTCAGCCGCTTGCCGTTGCGCGAGACCCTGAGCGGCAACGCCATCGATCTGGCCCGCACCCGCAGCCGTCTGGGGCAATTGCAGGAAATCCACTGACCCACTCAAGTCCCTTGTGGGAGCGAGCCTGCTCGCGAATGCGTCTTGTCAGTCAGTATTTCGCCAACTGACACTCCGCCTTCGCGAGCAGTCTCGCTCCCACGGGAATTAGAGGGGCTTGCAGGTCAGATCAATGCAAACCCAGGCTTTGCCGTTATCATGTCGCCCATTCCGAGCGCCCGGCGCTTCTTCATTTGATAGTGAACCTGCACATGCACACCCTTGCTCAATTGCGCGCCGGCGAGTTGTCGGGCATTACCCGGCTGGACCTGTCCTGCGGCCTGACCGAGTTTCCCCGGGAAATTTTCGAGCTGGCCGATACGCTGGAGGTGCTCAATCTCAGCGGCAATGCCTTGAGCAGCCTGCCGGACGACCTGCATCGGCTGACCCGCATGCGCATTCTGTTCTGCTCGGACAACCACTTTACCGAGGTGCCGGAGTGCGTCGGCCAATGTGCAGCGCTGACGATGATCGGCTTCAAGGCCAACCGCATCCGCCACGTGCCGGGCGCTGCATTGCCGCCGCTGCTGCGCTGGTTGATCCTGACCGACAACTGCATCGACACCCTGCCCAGCGAACTGGGCGAGCGCCCGCACCTGCAAAAGTTGCTGCTGGCCGGCAATCGCCTGCAAGCGCTGCCGGCGTCGATGAGCCAGTGCCACCGTCTGGAGCTGATCCGCATCGCGGCCAACCAGTTGCGTGAACTGCCGCAGTGGCTGCTGACCCTGCCGAGCCTGACCTGGCTGGCGTATGCCGGCAATCCGCTGGAAACCGAAGCCGACGCCGCCGCGCTGGAGGCTACGCCGCAGATCGACTGGTCGACGCTGCGTCTGCAACAGCGTTTGGGCGAAGGCGCTTCCGGGGTGATTTTTCGGGCACAGTGGCAACGTAGCGCAGACTCGTCAGTGCCGGTCGCGGTGAAGCTGTACAAAGGCGAGATGACCAGCGACGGTTCGCCGCTGCACGAGATGAACGCCTGCATCACCGCCGGCCTGCACCCGAACCTGATCCGCGTGGAAGGCCGTGTTCACGGTCACCCTGACGGGCAACACGGGTTGGTGATGCAACTGATCGACCCGAGCTTTCGCAATCTGGCGGCGTTGCCGAGCCTGGCGAGCTGCTCGCGGGATGTGTATGCCGAGGACTGCCGCTTCAGTGCCGAAGTGGCGCTGAACATTGCCAAGGGCATCGCTTCGGCAGCCGAACACTTGCATCAACACGGCATCACCCACGGCGACCTCTACGGACACAACATTCTGTTGAACGATCAGGGCGACTGCTTGCTGGGGGATTTCGGCGCGGCATCATTCCATGCCACCACGGACAATCTGGAAACCCGCGCGCTGCAACGCATCGAAGTGCGGGCGTTCGGGGTTTTGCTGGGGGAATTGCTGGCGCGCATCGACTCAGGGCTGAGTGCCGAGCGGCGCGAAGTGCTGCAAGCGCTGGAACAGCGTTGCTGTCAGCCGGATGTGCTGGCGCGACCGGGGTTTGGCGAAGTGATTCAGGTATTGCACACACACTGACAAAAAGATCGCAGCCTGCGGCAGCTCCTACAGGGTTATGTGTACACCTGTAGGAGCTGCCGCAGGCTGCGATCTTTTGATCTTAGCCCGCCAGGCCGACAAACATGTCCTGCACGTCATCGTGGTTGTCGAGGCCTTCCAGGAACGCTTCAACTTCAGCCATCTGCTCGGCACTCAGGCCGCTGACCGGATTCTTCGGCTGATAGCCGAGTTTCGCCGACAACACCGTGAAACCTTGCTCAGGCAGGGCTTTCTGGACGGCATCAAGGTCGGTCGGATCGGTCAGGAACAGGGTCGCGCCCTCTTCACCCGGCTCGAAGTCCTGGGCACCGGCCTCGATCGCGGCCATTTCCGGGTCGGCGTCCGGGGTGTCCGGCGAAGCTTCGATCATGCCGACATGGTTGAAGTCCCAGGCCACGGAACCGGATGCTCCCAGTTGGCCCTTGCGGAACGCCACGCGGATTTCCGCGACGGTGCGGTTGATGTTGTCGGTCACACACTCGACGATCAACGGAACCTGGTGCGGCGCGAAACCTTCGTACGTCACACGGTGGTACTGCACGGTTTCGCCCAGCAAGCCAGCGCCTTTCTTGATGGCGCGGTCCAGGGTTTCCTTGGGCATCGAGGCTTTCTTGGCCTGTTCGACCACCAGACGCAGGTGTGCGTTGGTGGCGGTATCGGCACCGTTGCGGGCAGCGATGGTGATCTCTTTCACCAGTTTGCCGAAGATCTTGCCCTTGGCGTTGGCTGCCGCTTCTTTGTGTTTAACCTTCCACTGTGCGCCCATTACTCACTCTCTTGATCTGTGGCGCCGAGACATCTATTGGCCGACGCGTGGCGCCAAGTTTATACGGCCTAAAGTCGGCAATCGACCAAAAAAATTCTTTGTTGAATCGACATCTTCACCGCGACTTGTAGGGCGATTCTGAAAAGCCCACCAGCCACGACCATTAATGCTCGCGTTTTCGTACCCTCTGCCGTCCGTATTGCCCGACAGAGCCCGTATGAATGCTCAATGACCAGCAAAGCCCGTTCACCCTGACCCTGACCGATGGCCCACTGTGCCTGCCGGTCCTGTGTTTCAGTGGCAAGGAAGCACTCAATCAGCCGTTTCGTTTCGAGATTGAAGTGATCGCCCTGGCCCCGGCCTTGGCGCCGGGCAGCCTGCTGCGACAACCGGCGTTCCTGCGCCTGGGCGACGCTCACGGCATTCACGGCCTGATCCACAGTGTCAGTTGTGAGCATCGCGCCAGCCACCGCATTGGCTACCGATTGACGCTGGTGCCGCACCTGCAACGTCTGGCGCAGTCACCGCAGCGTCGGGTCTTCGTGCAAGCGAGCGTGCCGGCGATCCTTGCGCAACTGCTCGAAGAGCATGAGCTGCCAGCCGACAGTTACCGGATCGAAATGAGCGTCGGCCATTACCCACCACGGGAATTTTGCCTGCAATACGAGGAAAGCGACCTGGCCTTCCTTCACCGTCTGTGTGAGGAGGAAGGCATTCACTATCACTTCGAACATCGCCCGGACGGGCATGTGGTGGTATTTGCCGATGACAACCTGAGCCTGCCACAAACACCGCTGGCAGTGCCGTTTGCCGTGACCGACGACACGCCCTCACCGCGCATCAGCACGCTGTTACAGCGCCATGACGCGACACCGGTCATGGCCGCGCCCGGCATTCGCAATCGGGGCCAGGCAGTCATCAGCGCCGACGCGGCCAACCACCCCGTGCCTGCGCCCACACCGCTGAACCTGTCGAGCGACCAGCGTCACACCGAACAACGCAGCCGGCGTCATCTGCAGCGCCAGCGCTGCCAGTCGCGCACGATTCGCGGATCCGGCGATTGCAGCGCGTTGCGCAGCGGGCATCTGCTGCAGATCAGCGAACACCCGATCAATGCGTTCAACGAGCAATGGCTGATCACCGAACTGCACCATCAAGGCCGGCACCCTTCGATCCTTGATCCGACAACCGAGGTGCATGATTACCGAAACGACTTCAGCGCCCTGCCCTGGTCGAGCGACTTTCGCCCGCCCCTGGCGCAGCCGCGCCCGAACATCGGCGGCTATCACCAGGCACGAGTGCTGGGATCGCCTGGCCAGCCAGCGCCACTGGATGATCGCGGGCGCATCGGCGTCAGTCTGTGGCCGACGCAGATACCCGAGTCTGCATGCCTGTGGCTGCCGATCGCGCTGACCGGCGCCGGCCGGCTCGCCCTCCACCAACTGCCCCGCGCCGGCAGTGAGGTGTGGGTGAGCTTCCTCGACAGCGACCCGGATCGACCGATCCTCTGCCTCGCCCATCCACGCCCGGCGCCACCGAACGAAACGCCACCACCGCGCGACGACAGCCTGTTGCTCGACTGGCTGCTCCACGGGGCCGATCCGTAAGCACCGCAGACATTGGAATTGAGTACAGCTGCCGGAAAGTGGTTGGCCGTCAGGCCGCCATCGCTGGCAAGCCAGCTCCCACAGGTGGATTGGGTGTGGGCAGTGGGAGATTGGTCGGCTGTAAGGCCGTCTTTCGCGAGCAGGCTCGCTCCCACAGTGGGAATGGGTGTTAGCAGCTGGAGACTGGTCGGCTGACAGGCCACCATCGCTGGCAAGCCAGCTCCCACAGGTGGATTGGGTGTGGGCAGTGGGAGATTGGTCGGCTGTCAGGCCGCCTTCGCTGGCAAGCCAGCTCCCACAGTGGGAATGAGTGTATTCAGTTGGAAATTGGTCGGCTGTCAGGCCGCCTTCGCTGGCAAGCCAGCTCCCACAGGTGGATTGGGTGTGTTCAGTTGGAAATTGGTCGGCTGTCAGGCCGCCATCGCTGGCAAGCCAGCTCCCACAGTGGGAATGAGTGTATTCAGTTGGAAATTGGTCGGTTGTCAGGCCGCCTTCGCTGGCAGACTCGCTTCCACAGAAAAGCAAAGCAGTCCAGTCAGACCGCATGCTTTTCACCACTCAACAGGATGAGCGTTAGCTCGGCTGCAGCTCTTGATCTTGCCGTGCCGGCCCCATCGGCAGGCTGAGTGGAGGGGTTTATCCGGGGGTGGGAGCGCAGCGACCGTTCGACGCAGTCGAACACATCGAGAGGAGGTGCAGCGAAGCAAACCGGAGGCGATGCCCCCGGATGAACCCCGCAACGAAGGAACCCGAGCCTAAGCGAGGGCCGAACGCCGGGGCCAAGCCTTTTGCTTACTTTTCGGCGTCTGGAAAAGTGAGTCGCTGTAAGAGCGAAACCATAAGAAGCCGTTACCGCAGAAACGGATATGTACTCGGTAACCCAAAAGAACGCAGCGCTCGCCAGCCACCAATCACCCCTTGTCAGCCTTCCCCGCCGCCGCCGCAAACTTCGCCAACCGCACATCCAGATGCCGCGGCCGCCGCCCATGATCCTCAGCCCGCTCCTTGCGCCGAATCGCATTACGCACCATCAATGACCCCAGATACCGAATCGGCTCCGGCGGAAAATACCCCAACGGCCCGTTCACCAAGGGCGAACGGGTCCACGGGTTATCGAGCCCCTGCACCAGCGAGGCAAGAATCTGCCCGCCCATGTGACACGGCCCGACGCCACTGCCGGAATAACCAAAACCATAAAACACATTGCCACTGGCACTCATCTGCCCAAAAAACGGCAACCCGGTCACCGAACGATCCGACGGCCCGTTCCAGGTCGCATCCACCTTGACCTCGGAAAACGCCGGAAAAAACGCCCCAAGGCTGCGCTTGAGCAAATCCGCATAGGGCGATGGCTGATCGAACACCGGCAGCATCCGCCCGCCAAATGCAAACGTGTTGCCACCCTTGCCAAGCATGATCCGTCCGTCCGGCGTGTTGTGGTAGTAGTGCACGAAAATCCGCGAGTCGAGCACAGTGACGCCACTGGTCAAACCGATGTCCTGCAGCAGATCCGGGCGCGGTTCGGTGATCAGCATGTCGCTGGAAACGATCGCCACGCTGCGTTCGAATTGTGGGAACGCACGGGCCATCCACGCGTTCATCGCCAGCACCACGCGGTCGGCAATCACGCAACCATGGGCGGTGTGGATTCGCGCCGGGCGGCCCTCTTCCAGACCGGTCATCGCGGTGTTTTCGTGGATCTTCACGCCCAGTTGCAACGCCACCCGGCGCAACCCGCGCACCAGTTTGCCCGGTTGCACACTGGCGGCTGCCGGCGAGAACCAGCCTTCCAGATGTTGGCTGGAACCGGCCATACGCTGTACGTCGGCCACCGGCCGCTGGGTGAACGAGTTGATGCCGTTACGCTCCAGCGCCGCGATCACGGCGTCGGTCGAACCGACCTGCGCCTTGTTGGTGGCGGTGTACAACGTGCCGTCGAGGCGGTAATCGGCATCGACGCCGTACTGTTCGCAGAACTCGCCGATGGCGTGGATACTGCGCTCGGATTCCTTGACCAGGCGCACTGCCTCCTCGACACCGAACAGGCGCTCGAGGGTGAAATACTTGGCCGACCACGACAGCGCACAACCACCGTTGCGCCCACTGGCACCGGCGCCGCAGATGTCGGCTTCGATCATCAGCACGTCGAGCTCAGGGTTCTGCTGCTTGAGCATGATCGCCGTCCACAACCCGGTGTAGCCACCGCCGACGATGCACACGTCGGTGCGCACTTCACCTTGCAGCGGCGGGCACGTCGGGGATGGGTCGGCCTGCAAGGCTTGCTCGAGCCAAAAAGGTCGCATGGGATTCTCCAGTCAGATGGCCACGACACAGCCTGCCGCGAGCACCGCAGCAGGCCGCGAGGCAAGGGTTTTCAGTTACGCAGGGGTTTGATGGTCAACGGGCAATTGGGAATGGACGCGCGCGGTTCCATCACCCCGACCGGGCGGCTGTTCCAGTGCGGAATCAGCACCAGCGCCGAGAACAAGGCGCAGCCGGCGAAGACAATGAACACCGTCACCGAATCGAAGTAACCCGGCAGCAATCCGCCGAGCACCGCGCCAACCGAACCGCAACCGTTGACGAAACCGGCCGCCGTGGCGCCGGCCTTGGCCTTGCCGAAGTCGATGGCTGCGGCGCCGCTGATCATCGAATCCGGTCCGTACAGGGTCAGGCCCATGACAAACAGCAGCGCCACCACCAGCATCACGCTGCCGGTGTGCAACGCGCCCATGAACAACGCCAGGGTCACGGTCAGGGCCAGCAGACTGAGGACACAGGCCGGCATGCGCCGGGCGCCGAACAGCTTGTCCGAGGCCAGGCCGATCATGATCGGCCCGAGCAGACCGGCCAGTTCAAACGAGGTGGGAATGATTGCCGCGCCGACCTTGCCGACACTCGGCATCTGCTCGAAGACGATCACCGGGCCCCACAACAGAATCGCGTAACGCGCCGGTTTCAACATGAAATACGCCAGGCCCAAGACCAGCACCGTGCGGTTGCGCAGGATTTCCTTCAACGGCTCCCAGACGCTGAGCTTACTGTTGGCCTCGGTTTCTTCTGCACTGAGTTCCGGCTCCGGCTCCACGGCCGGCAGGCCGACGTCTTCCGGTTTGTTGCGCTGAAAAATGAAGAACAACAGCGCCACCGCCGCGACCACCGCGGCGCTGGATATGAACGCTGCGTGCCAGGTGCCGATCAGCGTATACGCCCACCAGCCGGCGAACGGCGAGGCTACCAGACCGCCGAACGCATAGCAGGAGCTCCACAATCCGAGCACCCGCCCGCGCTGCTGCGCCGGGAAGAAACTGCCGAGGTTCTTGCACAATCCCGACCAGCCGGTGGACTGCGCCAGGCCCTGAATCAGCATGCAAGTGGCGAAGATCGGTAGCGTGGCAAAACTGCCCATCACTAACGCCGCCGCGGCGGAAATCAACAGCCCGCCGAGCACCACGACCCTTGGGCCGAAGCGGTCGGCGAGCATGCCCCAGGTGAATTGGCCGATGGCGTAGGCCGCCAGATAGATCGCATCGAGGTTGGCCATGGCCATCTTGTCGAGCATGAAGGTCGGGTCTTCCGCGATGCCCAGTTTGGCCACGGAAAACGCTTTGCGGGTGAAGTAGAAAGCGGCGTACGCGAGCCAGGTGATAGCGAAAATCTGCATGCGCCAACGCGCAAGGGTGCCGATGTGCTTGTTCATTGTGGTTCTGACCTCAGGGTGTGAGTGTGCCGGCAGAATCGTTAAGTAAACGCCTGTGTTTTTTATTGTTGAGCACTGCGCCAGCGCCCCGTCCCTATGGCGATAGCGGTCAGATGAGTCCTGTTATTGCACGCACAGGCTCATCGCCAGCGTTGCTGTCCGAGCGGGCAGTCAGCGATGGCGTGAGCGGATCAAAGCAATTACTGTTTAATAAATAAAATCGATTTATCGTATTTCACACATAAGCTCAGCTTGTTATTGGAGGCTGCATGTCGGTGTCCCACGCCCAGCTCAAAGCCTTTCACGCCGTGGCTGTACACGGAAGCTTCACTAAAGCGGCCGAACGGCTTTTTCTCACGCAACCGGCGATTTCCGACCAAGTGCGCAAACTGGAAGAGCGCTTCGGTGTGTTGCTGTTTCATCGCAACAAGCGTTCGGTGCGCCTGACCGATCTGGGCGAGCGCCTGCTGGCGATCACCCAGCGGCTGTTTGTGATTGAGGCTGAAGCCCAGGAGCTGCTGCAGGAATCTCAGGCGCTGCAGACCGGCAGCTTGATTCTGGCGGTGGATGCCCCGGTACACGTGCTGCCGCTGATTGCGCGGTTCTGCGAGCGCTACCCGGGGATCAGCGTGAAGATCGAGACCGGCAACACCGATGAATCGCTGTTTCGCCTGTTCAACTATCAGGCCGATCTGGCGCTGCTCGGGCGTGATGTCAGCGACGAACGTCTGCTGTGCGTGCCGCTGCGCAATGACCCGATGGTGGCGTTCGTTTCGCGCCATCATCCGTGGGCAGAGCGTGAGTCGATCTGCCTGGCGGATCTGGATGACACGCCGCTGGTGCTGCGCGAGCACGGCTCGGTGACCCGGCAGACCCTGGAAGAAGAAATGGCCGGCGCCGGGTTTCGCATTCGTCCGGCAATTCAGGTCGAAGGCCGGGAAGCGGCGCGCGAGGCGGTGGTGGTGGGAATTGGTGTGGGGGTTGTTTCAGCGGCAGAGTTCGGCGCGGATTCGCGGGTGTGTGCGTTGCCGATCACCGACTGCACCCGGCGTTTGACCGAGACTCTGGTGTGCTTGCGCGAGCAGAGTTCGCGGCGGGTGGTGGCAACGTTTCTCGATATGGTGCGCGAGAGCCTGGTGTAAACCGGTCTGGCCCCTTCGCGAGCAGGCTCGCTCCCACAGTTGAAATGCATTCCAATGTGGGAGCGAGCCTGCTCGCGAAGGGCCATAACTCGGGGTATCAGGCCGGCGCCAGAGCGAAGAACGCCTGAATCAGGCGCAACTCCCGCCGCCGCTCCATGCAGCCGATCATGTGCCGGTTCACCAGCCCGTCCCCGACAATCGGCAGCGCCACCACCCGCGGGTCATGACTGACCTCTACCGACGACACCACGCCCACCCCCAGCTCCGCCGCCACCGCCTCGGTCACCGCCTCGCGACTGTCCAGCTCCAGCAACACTCGCGGATGCACCGCCGCCTGATTGCAGGCCTGATCGAAGGTGCGCCGGGTGATCGAACTCGGCTCGCGCAACACCATGATCACCTGATCCAGCTCCTTGAGCCGCACCTCGCCGCTACGCTGCGCCCACGCATGCCCGGCGGGCACCAGCGCGCAGATCCGCGATTCGCTCAAGGCTTGCAGATGCAGGCCCTTGCGCGGTTCGACCTCGGTCAGCACCGCCACGTCCGCGTGTTCCGATAACAGCGCGGCGAGGGTTTCCTGGGCATTGCCCAGACGCAGATTCACCGTGATCCCCGGATACCGCGCGCGCAGGCTTGCAAGCATCGGCATGACCATGTGCGGACCGTCCGCCGCCACTTCCAGACGCCCGGTGAGCAACTGACGGTTGGCCTCGAGCAGGGTCTGCGCTTCTTCGGCCAGGCCGAACATGGCGCGGGTGATCGCCGCCAGTTTGGTGCCCTCCTCGGTCAGCTCCACCCGGCGCGCGGTGCGGCGCAACAAAGTGATCTGGTAATGCTCCTCCAGCGCCTTGATGTGCCCGGTCACCGCTGGCTGGCTGATGAACAGGCGCGCGGCGGCGCGGGTGAAGCTGCCTTCCCGGGCCACGGCGTCGAAAGCGCGCAGTTGGAACAGATTCATGGATAACCCTCACTGATGACTGGCATAACAACAAACAATTTGATTGATGACTCGGCGAATTGCAACGTATGCCCCGTAGCTTCATCCCACAGCGCTATCGCGAGGACACACGAATGAGTACTGCCGCACCCATCCTGCTCACTCCCGGCCCGTTGACCACCTCGGCCCGCACCCGCCAGGCAATGCTGGTCGATTGGGGGTCATGGGATGACCGCTTCAATCAACTGACCGCCAGCCTCTGCGAGCAATTGCTGGCGATCCTCAACGGCGCCGCCACTCACCATTGCGTGCCATTGCAGGGCAGCGGCACCTTTGCCGTCGAAGCCGCCATCGGCACCCTGGTGCCACGTGACGGCAAGGTACTGGTGCTGATCAACGGCGCCTACGGCAAGCGTCTGGCGAAAATCTGCGAAGTGCTCGGCCGCTCGTTCAGCACCTTCGAAACCGCCGAAGACGAACCGACCACCGCCGCCGACGTCGACCGCCTGCTGCGCGCCGATGGCGACATCACCCATGTCGCGCTGATCCACTGCGAAACCAGCACCGGCATCCTCAACCCGCTGCCGGAAATCGCTGACGTCGTGCAGCAGCACGGCAAGCGCCTGATCATCGACGCCATGAGCTCGTTCGGTGCGCTGCCGGTGGATGCGCAAAAAGTCCCGTTCGATGCTCTGATCGCCGCCTCGGGCAAGTGCCTGGAAGGCGTACCAGGGATGGGTTTTGTCTTCGCTCGCAAGGAATCGCTGGCCGCAGCCGCTGGCAACTCGCACTCGCTGGCGATGGACCTGTATGACCAGCACACCTATATGCAGAAGACCGGTCAATGGCGTTTCACCCCGCCGACCCACGTGGTCGCGGCGCTGCACGAAGCGTTGCTGCAATACAACGAAGAAGGTGGCCTGCCCGCTCGCCATGCGCGCTACGCCGCCAACTGTCAGGCACTGATGGACGAGATGGGCAAACTCGGCCTGCGCAGCTTCCTGCCGGCGGCGATCCAGGCCCCGATCATCGCCACCTTCCATGCCCCGCAAGACCCGCGCTACCAGTTCAAGGACTTCTACGAACGGGTCAAGGCCAAGGGTTACATCCTCTACCCCGGCAAGCTGACCCAGGTGGAAACCTTCCGCGTCGGCTGCATCGGCCACGTCAGCCCGGATGAAATGCGCCAGGCCGTGGCGGCAGTGGGCGAAGTGCTGCGCGAAATGGAAGTGCTGGAGATCTAAGCCCAAACACAAATCCCCTGTGGGAGCGAGCCTGCTCGCGAAAACGGTCACACATTCAACATTGATGTCGACTGACACGACGCCTTCGCGAGCAGGCTCGCTCCCACAGTTTTGAATTGCATTGCCAACACAGGATTCTTATTGCCATGAACTACGTAAACCCAAGCAAGCTGCAAGCCGCGATCCTCGACTGGGCCGGCACCGTGGTCGATTTCGGCTCGTTCGCGCCAACGCAGATCTTCGTCGAAGCCTTCGCCGAGTTCGACGTTCAGGTGTCCATCGACGAAGCCCGTGGCCCGATGGGCATGGGCAAATGGGACCACATCCGCACCCTGTGCGATCAGCCGCAGGTCGCCGAACGCTATCGCAAAGCATTCGGCCGCACCCCGACCGACGATGACGTGACCGCCATCTACAATCGCTTCATGCCGCTGCAGATAGAAAAGATCGCCGAACACTCGGCGCTGATTCCCGGCGCACTGGAAACCATCGCCCACCTGCGTCAGCAAGGGATCAAGATCGGTTCCTGCTCCGGTTACCCGAAACAGGTGATGGACAAGGTCGTGGCGCTGGCTGCCACCAACGGCTACGTTGCCGACCACGTGGTCGCCACCGACGAAGTGCCGAACGGTCGCCCATGGCCGGCTCAGGCGCTGGCCAACGTGATTGCGCTGGGCATCGATGACGTCGCGGCCTGCGTGAAGATCGACGACACCGTGCCGGGCATTCTCGAAGGTCGTCGCGCCGGGATGTGGACGGTGGCGCTGATCTGTTCGGGCAACGCACTGGGCCTGGACTACGCCGGCTACCGTGCGCTGGGCAGCGACGAACTGGCCAGCGAACGCAAACGCATCCACGCATTGTTCGCCGATTCCCGTCCGCACTACATGATCGACACCATCAGCGACCTGCCGGAAGTGATTGCCGACATCAACAAGCGTCTGGCCAACGGCGAGATGCCGCAAAACAGTTAAAGCAGTATAAGAAACCGCCAGCTGACAAACAGCTGGCGGTTTCTTATTTGACTCACTTTATAGGCTCAGCCCGACACCTGCTTATTAATCCCAGACGCTCCAACAACATCTAAACAGCAACTATCACTCAGCAACAAGATTGCCCTCTGCGTCATATTTCAATCCGCTCGCATTACGAACCGAACCGTCCGCGAACAGTTCGGTGCCGTCAGCCCAGACGACACGACCGTCCGGATATTGAACAGTCTCATCCGGCCAGACGATACGTCCATCGAGATGTTCTACCCTGCCGTCAGCATGTTGAATGATGCCGTCCGGTCGGGTGACTCTATCCTGCTCGGCATTGACGACGCTGCCATCGATTAAAGTAGTCGACCCGTCAGGCTTGCGAATACTGCCCAAGGCGTTCACCAGATTGATCAGTGCCACGGGATCAATATTGATGTTCAAAGTAGGCCAAGGCATGGGCGGACGGGCGTTCACGGGCGGCTTGCCCCCAGGCGATACAGGCTTGACGGGGGCAGTGATGCCTGGCGAAACCGGCTTGACTGGAGGCTTTACCGGCTGTTTGACCGATGGTTTTGCGGGGGGGTTGACCGGCGGCTTGACCGGGGCAGGCTTGACCGGTACTACGGGGGGCTTGACCCCAGGTTTGGTGGGGGGCTTCACTGGCGGTTTGGTGAGCACGGGCTTCGGTCGAGATACCGGTGGTTTTGCCATCGCTTTTTTCACAGTGTTTTTAGTCTGTTTACGGTCCAGAAGAATACTGAAAGCCATCTTTAAATCCCTTTATGAACATACCCTGGCGTTGATACGCCACTTGTTAAATCAACCAACTTAAAAGTAACAACTGACCGCAACACTAACCCCTTCAACACGGCCAATCAAACTCACTACAGATTCAAAATATAAACAACAACCGGTTACACCCGAGCAACTAAAATCAGGCCACAGACACTAAAAGCACCAACACCAAGGCACATGAAAAAACTTCTGCTGCGCTCAGGCAGAAATGCTCAAGGGCGTTTACAGTTAACGCATGCCGTCGGAGAAACGGCACGCTGGAATCCTGAATCAAGAGGAATACCGTATGCCGTGGACAAGTTCCGAATCGCGCTACAGCACCGTGTCCGTGCTGCTGCATTGGCTGATGCTGATCCTGTTGATCCTGGTCTATGCCAGCATGGAGTTGCGCGGGATCTTTCCCAAGGGCAGCGGCGGCCGCTCGCTGATTCGTGAAGTGCATTACATGCTCGGCCTGACCGTGTTCGTGCTGGTGTGGTTTCGCCTGGTGGCCCGCAGCATCGGCCCGGCACCGAAAATCTTCCCGGCCTCGCCGCAGTGGCAAACCCTGCTGGCGCGGGTGATGCACTGGCTGTTGTACCTGTTCATGATCAGCATGCCGATCCTCGGCTGGCTGATCACCAGCGCCGAGGGGCACCAAGTGATGTTCTACGGCTTCGATCTGCCGTTGCTGGTCCACGAAGACAAGGCATTGGCCAAACAGGTGGAGCACTGGCACGTACTGATCGGCAACATCGGCTATTGGCTGATCGGCCTGCATGCGCTCGCGGGGCTGTATCACCATTATGTGGTGGGTGATAACACCTTGTTGCGGATGATGCCCAAGCGCGCGCCACGCTGAGGCCCGGTTTTGACCATTGTGGTGAGGGGATTCATCCCCGATGGGCTGCGAAGCGGCCCAGAACCTGTGCACGCGGTGGATCAGACTCAATGCGTGCTCAATGAGGGGCCGCTGCGCAGCCCATCGGGGATAAATCCCCTCACCACAGGGTTACTCATTCATCCTGTGGTGAATCCTCGCCGCCCTTGCAACCCACCCGTGTGCACGAAGATCAACCGTGTACCTGACGCGAATCCGCCCGCCTCGATCCGCTCCTTGAGCGCCAGCAACGCCTTGCCGGTGTACAGCGGCTCCAGCGCAACACCGCTACAGCGTTCAATGCTCTCGATGAATGCAAGTAGCTGCGTGTCAACCTTGGCGAAGCCACCGCGACTGGCGTCGAGCAGCTCGTAGTCGGCAGCAGCGACACCTGCCTCCTGCATAATCGCCTCCACCTGCGGCGCCACGCCATGATCTTCGGGCACCGCCAGTGCGCCATACACCGGATGCGCACCGGCCTCGACGAGCACCAGCCCTGCCAGCGTCGTCCCGGTGCCGCAGGCCAGCCACCAGCCGTGATAATTGCTCCAGCCCAGGTTGCCCAGTTGCGCGATCACCTGCTCCTTCAACACCTTGCAGCCCAATGCGCCCGCCAATCCGCCACCGCCTTCCGGCACCGCATGAAAATCTGGATACTGCGCCCGCCACGGCTCCCAGAACCCCGGTTCATGCCGCGCCCGATAGCCGCCGTAACCGAGCCAGTGCAGCTGCATGCCGAACGCTTTCAAGTCCGTCACAGTGGGCGTTTGTTGCGGATGGCCGCGCAACAGGCCAACCGTTTCGAAGCCAAGACGCTTGCCCGCCGCCGCGAGCGCATGCAGATGATTGGAATGCGCACCACCGAGGCTGATGACGCCCTGCGCGCCAGCGCGGTCGGCGGCCTTGAGATGCTCGACGAGTTTGAACCATTTGTTGCCGCTGATCAGCGGGTCGATCTGGTCCAGACGCAGGATCGCGACCTCGATTCCGGCGCGGGTGAGCCAGTCGAGTTCAAGCAATTCGAGGGAGGCTTGGGGCAGCCAGTGGGCGGGAGGAAGAAGCATGGGCGACTGATCGTTCTGGGCTGAGGCCCGCATTCTAGTCGCTGATAAGCAGCCATCGCGAGCAGGCTCGCGCCTGCATTGGTTCGATGTTGTTCACTGCGTCTGTAAACAACACAATCCCTGTGGGAGCGAGCCTGCTCGCGAAGGCGTCGTGTCAGTCGACATGTGTATTGGCTGACACTCCGTTTTCGCGAGCAGGCTCGCTCCCACAGGTCAAACGATGGGGCTTAGATCTCAGCCGCCAGGCGCGAACCCTGGTTGATCGCGCGCTTGGCATCCAGCTCAGCCGCGACATCGGCACCACCGATCAGGTGCACGTTCTGCCCCGCCGCGACCAGACCTTCCTGAAGGTCCCGCAGTGGATCCTGGCCGGCGCAGATCACGATGTTGTCCACCGCCAGCACTTGCGGCTCGCCGGTTTCGCCGATGCGGATGTGCAGGCCTTCGTCGTCGATCTTCAGGTATTCGACGCTGTTGAGCATCTGCACCTGCTTGTTCTTCAGACCGGTGCGGTGAATCCAGCCGGTGGTCTTGCCCAGACCATCACCGACCTTGGATTTCTTGCGCTGCAACAGGAACACTTCACGGGCCGGTGCGTGCGGCGCGGCCTTGATCCCGGCCACGCCACCGCGCGCTTCCAGGTTCGTGTCGATGCCCCACTCTTTCCAGAACGCGGTGCGATCCAGACTGGTGGCCACGCCTTGGTGCACAAGGAATTCCGAGACATCGAAACCGATGCCGCCCGCGCCGATCACCGCCACGCGCTTGCCCACCGGTTTGCGCTCAAGGATCACGTCCAGGTAACTCAGCACCTTGGCGTTGTCGACGCCAGGAATTGCCGGCACACGCGGCGCGATGCCGGTGGCGAGGATGATGTCGTCGTAACCACCTTCAACCAGTTTCGCCACGTCGACGCGGGTGTTCAGGCACACCTCGACATTCGTCGTCTGCAGCTTGCGCTTGAAGTAGCGCAGGGTTTCGAAGAACTCTTCCTTGCCCGGCACCCGCTTGGCGATGTTGAACTGGCCGCCAATTTCGCTGGCCGAATCGAATAACGTCACCTGATGTCCGCGCTCGGCGGCCACGGTCGCGGCGGACAGACCGGCAGGACCGGCACCGACCACAGCGATCTTCTTGATCTGCTGTACCGGCAGATAGTTGAGCTCGGTTTCATGGCAGGCACGCGGATTGACCAGGCAACTGGTGAGCTTGCCGCCAAAGGTGTGATCGAGGCACGCCTGGTTGCAACCGATGCAGGTGTTGATTTCGTCGGCACGGCCTTCAGCGGCCTTGTTGACGAAGTCCGGATCGGCGAGGAACGGCCGCGCCATCGAGACCATGTCGGCATCGCCTTCGGCGAGGATCTGCTCGGCGATTTCCGGGGTGTTGATACGGTTGGTGGTGATCAGCGGAATGTTCACCGACCCGCGCAGCTTGGCGGTGACCTTGCTGAACGCCGCGCGCGGCACCTTGGTGGCGATGGTCGGGATCCGCGCTTCGTGCCAGCCGATGCCGGTGTTGATGAGGGTCGCGCCGGCCTGCTCGATGGCTTTGGCCAGGGTCACGATCTCTTCCCAGGTGCTGCCGCCCTCGACCAGATCGAGCATCGACAAACGGAAAATGATGATGAAGTTCGGGCCGACCGCTTCACGCACCCGACGGACGATTTCCACCGGCAGACGCATGCGGTTTTCGTAGCTGCCACCCCAGCGGTCGGTACGGTGGTTGGTGTGCGCGGCGAGGAACTGGTTAATGAAGTAACCTTCCGAGCCCATGATTTCCACGCCATCGTACTCGGCCGTCTGCGCCAGTACCGAGCAGGTGACGAAGTCGCTGATCTGCTTTTCGATGCCCTCCTCGTCCAGTTCTTTGGGCTTGAACGGGTTGATCGGCGCCTGAATCGCGCTTGGCGCAACCTGTTTCGGACTGTAGGCATAACGCCCGGCGTGAAGGATCTGCATGCAGATCTTGCCACCCGCCTCGTGCACCGCGCGGGTGACGACGCGGTGCTTGAGCGCTTCTTCCTCGGTGGTCAGCTTGGCTGCGCCGGAGTACACGCCACCCTCGTCGTTCGGGCCGATACCGCCGGTGACCATCAGGCCGACGCCGCCACGAGCACGTTCGGCGAAGTACGCGGCCATGCGTTCGAAGCCACCCGGTTTCTCTTCAAGGCCAGTGTGCATCGAGCCCATCAGGGTGCGGTTGCGCAGCGTGGTGAATCCCAGGTCCAGCGGGGCCAACAGGTGCGGGTAATGAGCGGCGGTCATCGGTAACTCCACAACGAGCGATCACGGAAATTGCGGGAGCTCTGCGTCCCCCGTCAGTCATGTTCGACAGACTAAGAGTCGCACTGCTGTCACTCAATGACCGAAACTGACAACTTATTGATCCAAATGCGCAGCGCCCCTTGGCAAGCGCAGGCATGCGCCCTACCCTAGTCGCCACACCCTGTATCCGGTTGTTGTTGGTTTTCATGCGCAAACTTCTGTACCTGTTTTTCTCCATGGCCATCGTTGCCGCCCTCACCACCTACGCCATGTGGGCGGCGGACCGGCCGGCGGGACATTACCTGTCGGATCTGCGCATCAAACTGGCAGTCGATCAGGGCACGCCCGGCGACCGTGGCAACTTGCTGGGTATCCAGCCGGAACTGTTCCCCACCGACTACCAAAGCCCGGAGCGCCTGCACCGCAAACTCGCGGCTTATCTGCAGCAAGCGCAGGATCAGGGGCTGCTGAACGAAAAAACCGTGGTGGTGCTGCCCGAGCATGTCGGTACCTGGCTGATGATCAGCGGCGAGAAAGACGAGCTGTATCAGGCGCCGACCCTTGTCGAAGCGATGAATTGGCTGGCGGCGAGCAATCCGTTGCTGTTCGCCCGCGCCTGGCTTACTGCCAAGGGCGACAATCGCCTCGACGACGCGCACTTGCGGATGAAGTCCAAAGCCATGGCCAAGGATTACCAGGCACTGTTTGGTGGGCTGGCCAAGGAATTCCACGTGACGCTGGTGGCCGGCTCCATCGTCCTGCCCGAACCCAGCATTCGTGATGGCCAGCTCAAGCCCGGTAGCGGCGCGCTGTTCAACAGTAGCGTGGTGTTTGGCCGTGATGGTGTTCCGCTGGGCCAGCCCCAGCGGCAGATGCACCCGATCTTCGAACAGCGCGATGTAATCGAGGGCGAAGACGCCCACACGATCAACGTGGTCGACACGCCGGCCGGACGCCTGGGCGTGCTGATCGGCAGCGACAGCTGGTACCCGGACAACTATCGCCAACTCGACGAACAAGGCGCGCAACTGGTAGCGGTGCCGGCCTTCGTCGTGGGTCACGGTGCGTGGAATCAGCCGTGGGCCGGTTATAAGGGCTCAAGTACACCGGGGTCGGTCAGCCTCAAGCCCGGGGAAATCAGTGAAGGTCAGGCCTGGCATCGCCTGACGCTCACCGCACAGCCGCCGAGCAGCCGTGCGATCGCCGGCATGAGCGTGTTCCTGCGTGGGCAGTTCTGGGACAAGCCCGGCTCGGGGCAAAGCTTCCTCAGCAGCAACGGCCAGCAATTCGCCGATGGCGAAGCCCGTGGCGCGCGTCTGCTGAACATCTGGTTGTAAGCCATGAAACCGCTGCCGATGCGCCTTGGGGATCTGTCGGTAGGCTTCGTGCACAGCCTGGCTGATGCCGTGCGCAGCCACGGCGTCGAGCCGCAACCGCTGCTCGAACAATATGGCCTGGATGCCGCGCGATTGGCCGAAGCCGGCGCGCGACTGTCGATCCCGCGTTACATGCGGCTGGGGCACAGCGCGATCCAGTTGACCGGCGATCCGGCGCTGGGCCTGAGCATGGGCCAACTCAGCCGCTTGAGTCAGGCCGGGCTCGCCGGGGTCACCGCTGCACAGGCACCGACCGTGCGCGAAGCGGCCCGCTGCCTGATCCGTTTCGAGCCACTGTACGGTTCCAACTATCGCGGGCAGTCGAGCTTTCACGAGGATGCCCATGGCGCGTGGCTGCGCTTCTATTCGATCAGCCCGTACAACGCTTATAACCGCTTTGTGGTGGATTCGATCATCGCCGGCTGGCTGCATCAGCTGTCCAGCGTCAGCCGCGAGCCTTTGCGCGCCGAGCGCATCGACATCGAATTTGACGCGCCGGACTATCGCGACGCCTACAGCGTGCTGGGCGATTGCCCGATCCAGTTCGGCGCCGAACGCAATCAACTGCGCTTGAGCCTCGCCAGCCTCGCTTTGCGCAACCCGGAACACTGCCCAAGCACCTGGAAACACTTGCTTGTGTTGTGTGAACGGGAACTGGAGCAATTGACCCGCACCCGCAGCCTGCGCGAACGCATCACTCAGCTGTTGGGGCCGTTGCTCAATGGTGGCCGGGAACCCGACCTGGAAGAAGTGGCGGCGCGCCTGAAGCTGCCGACCTGGACCTTGCGGCGCAAACTGGCCGAGGAAGGCACACAGTTTCGCGCCATACTCAACGACACCCGCCGCGACCTGGCAATGACCTACATCCGCGACACCGAACTGGCGTTCGGCGAGATCGCCTATCTGCTGGGCTTTGCTTCAGCCGAGGCGTTTCAACGCGCCTTCAAACGCTGGAGCGGCCAGACCCCCGGCGAGTTTCGCCGCAGTCACCGCAAAACCGCCTGACGCCTTACAACTCGGTGGCGTCTTCGGCCGGTTCTGGCTGATCGAGTTCATACGCGTGGTATTCGAGCAGTTCTTCTTGATAATCGTCCATCGTCTCATCCCCCTACTGCCCGCTAAAAAAACAGCCCGGTCAAGTGACCAGTGCCTCGAGCGTATCGTGCCCGTATGAAGGGAAAGTGACACCCCGCCTTCATGAATAAAACGTAGCAGGTGGTCAGGAATTTATCGCTGGAATTTTGTCGGGGGAATGTAACGGAATTTGAGTGCGCCACAACACAAATGTGGGAGCGGGCCCCCCCGCTCCCACAGCAGAGCCCCGCGCGGCTCACTGCATCGCCGGAATCGGCTCCGATGGCGGCGGGATATTGGTCGGGTTGGCCGGCGGCGTGATCGTTTCGGCAGCCGGTGCAGGATCTGCACTCGGTGCCGGGGTGATCGGCGCGGACTCCGCAGGCGGCACCACAGGTTCGGAACCCGCTGGCGTCGGAGCAACCGTGGCCGGCGCAGGCGTCACCGCCGGAGTGGCCGGCGTCATGGTCTGGGCTGGCTCGACAATGCCGGCTGGCGGTGGCGCTGGCGCTGTCTCGACTGCCGGGGCAGGTGTTGTCGGCGCTACAGCCGCAGGCTTCGGCTCCGGGACACCCAGATCAGTCTTGGGTTTTTCTTCGATGTGCGCGGCTTTCTTCGCATCGGCTGGCAAAAACAGCTCAACCAGGGTGAAGAAACGCTCGTAGAACTTCTGCGACGTCACGGTCTCACTGGCCACCTTGACCATCGAATCATCGGACGAGCCGATCGGCATCGACACCGAACCCAACACGCCGACCCCGAGGCTGGCAGAGTTGTTGGTCTTCTTCAACGCGTAGCGATCCTGCAAGGCATTGGCGAACACCGTGGCATGGTGTTTGGAACTGCCGTCTTCGGTACACACCACGTTGAAACTGATTTCCAGGTGGGTTTCCCCGGTCTGCTGGAAACTCTTGTGGCCACTGACCAGTTTCGGGTCACTGCTGGTGATGATGTAGCCCTGGCTGAGCAACGCACGACGGGCCGCCTCGCAACTCGCAGTGTCGGCCACCGGATAATTGCGCGAGAACGTGCCGGAATCATCGAAGTTCTCATGCTCATAGATCGGCTTGTCCTTCGAACAGCCAGCGACAGCGGTCAACAACAGCGCCAACCCAAAGACACGCATGGGAATTGAAATCAACATTGAACATCCTGAGGAAAAACAGTCCGGGGCGTATTGTGCAACAGAACTTGGCCCTGCGGCGCATGGATTGTGTCTTAAAGCCGTTACAACCCTATTGACCCTTGTTTACCGGAAAAAGTCGCAGCGCCAAGTGATCGATGAAGACGCGCAATTTGGCCGTGGCATGGCGGCTGGACGGCCACAACACCCAGAACTGACCGACATGTTGCAGATGCGCATCCAGCACTCGCTGCAAGCGCCCCTGCGCCACATCCTCATGGGTCATGAAATCCGGCAGGCAGGCGATACCCATCCCTGCCAGGGCCGCATGATTGACGGCTTCGATGGAGGTGGTGACCAGCCGCGCCGGCAAGCTCGGCTCCGGCGCGCCCTCCTCGCCAATCAATGGCCATGGCTCCAGCTTGCCAGTGGCATGAAAGGTGTGCCGCAAGCAGGCGTGCTCCGCCAGATCGGCGGGGATTTGCGGCACGCCGTGCTCCCGCAGATACAACGGGCTCGCCACCAGCACCATGTGAAACTCGCCCAAGGGCCGCGCCATCAGCCGTGAATCTCGTGGTTGACCGGTACGAATCACCGCATCAAAGCCCTCCTCGACCACGTCGACCATGCGATCGGTCAGGTCCAGATCCAGCTCGATCTGCGGGTACAGCGCCATGAACTCATTCATCACCGGCATTACCAGCCCGTGCACCTGCGGCAGGCTGATGCGCAGTTTGCCATGGGGTTGTGATGCGGAATCGCAGAGTTCGAACTCGGCGGCTTCCACCTCGGCAAGAATTTTGCGACAGCGTGCAAGAAACAGCGCGCCCTCGCTGGTCAGGGTGATGCTGCGGGTGGTGCGATGAAACAGCCGCACGCCCAATCGCGCCTCCAGCCGGGCGATACTTTTGCCCACCGCTGAAGCCGACACGCCCTGCAGCCGCCCAGCCTCGGTAAAACTGCGGGTCTCGGCGACTTGAACAAACACCGAAATACTGCCCAGACTGTCCATTCCACCCCTCCAATTCACGACATCCATGTCCGATATGTTCGGAACCGTAACCCATTTTTCTCCAATGCGCAGCGCCCTAGCCTATGGCCTTCACCCACTTCGGCACATGGACGCTGACTCATGAACGACGCACAACTGACCTCGGCCCTCACTCAGCCAGTCGACACCCCCGAACGATTGCCCCTCGGCGCCCTGCTGGCCCTGGCCACCGCCGGTTTCATCACGGTGCTGACCGAAGCCATGCCCGCCGGCCTGCTGCCACAAATGAGCGCGGGGCTGAATGTCTCCCAGGCACTGATCGGGCAACTGGTCACCCTGTACGCGATTGGCTCGATGCTCGCCGCCATCCCGCTGACCATCGTCACCCGCAGCTGGCGTCGTCGGCCATTGCTGCTGTCAGCTATCGGCGGCTTCGCCATCGCCAACAGCATCACCGCCGTGTCGGAATGGTACTGGCTGACTTTGACCGCACGCTTGCTCGCCGGGATATTTGCCGGGCTGCTGTGGGCGTTGCTGGCAGGCTACGCCAGCCGCATGGTTGCCCCACACCTGCAAGGCCGCGCGATCACCGTCGCCATGCTTGGCGCGCCGCTGGCACTCTCGCTGGGCATCCCGGCCGGCACGCTACTCGGCACGCTGGTCGGCTGGCGCCTGAGCTTCGCCATCATGACTGCGCTGACGCTGTTGCTGGTGATCTGGGTGCGCTGGCAAGTGCCGGACTTTGCCGGAGAACACACAGGAAAACGCCTGCCTCTGCGTCAGGTCTTCACCCTGCCTGGCGTACGCTCGGTGTTGTTCGTGACCTTGACCTACGTGATCGCCCACAACCTGCTGTACACCTACATCGCGCCATTCCTGCAACCGTCGGGACTGGCCAGCGATATCGACCGGGTGCTGCTGGTGTTCGGCCTGGCCTCAGTGCTGAGCCTGTGGATCGTCGGCAGCCTGATCGATCACTGGCTGCGCGAACTGATGCTGATCAGCACGCTGCTGTTCATGCTCTCCGCCATCGCCTTGGGCCTGTGGCGGGAATCGGCGACCGTGGTCTACCTCGCCGTCGCCGTGTGGGGCCTGGCGTTTGGTGCGATGCCTTCGCTGCTGCAGACTGCCTCGGCGAAAACCGCTGGAGAGGCTGCCGATACGGCGCAGTCGATGCTGGTGACCCTGTGGAATGTCGGGATTGCCGGGGGTGGTTTGGCGGGTGGTTTGCTGCTGGGGAGTCTGGGGGTTGGGGGTTTTCCGTGGATTGTTGTGGGGTTGCTGGTTTTGACCTTGTATGCGGCGCTCATTGCGCGAGGTCATGGGTTCGCGGGGGTGAGGTGATGGGTTTGCCTGTCGCGGATTGGTTGACCGATCGACCGCCTTCGCGAGCAGGCTCGCTCCCACAGGGATTGAGGTGGGCAGGCAGAGATTGGTCGCCTGTCAGGCCGCCATCGCTGGCAAGCCAGCTCCCACAAGATCAAAAGATCGTCCGAACGCGGCCCGAGCCTTCGGCAACTCCTACACAGGATGAGCGTTAGCTCGGCTGCAGCTCTTGATCTTGCCGTGCCAGCCCCATCGGCAGGCTGAGTGGAGGGGTTTATCCGGGGGAAGGAGCGCAGCGACGTTTGGCGAAGCCAAACACATCGAGAGGAGGTGCAGCGAAGCAAACCGGAGGCGATGCCCCCGGATGAATCCCGTAACGAAGGCACCCGAGCCACGGCGAGGGCCGAACGCCGGGGCCAAGCCTTTTGGGTTACCTTTTCGGCGTCTGGAAAAGGTGACTCGCTGTAAGAGCGAGACCGCCAGAAGCCACACCCGAAGCAACGGATATTCACCCAATCCACAAGAGCATGGTCGGCCCGAAGGCCGCCAAGCTCAAAACCCAAGCCCCAAAAAAAACCCCGACCATAAGATCGGGGCTTTCCAGTTACCACTCAGTCAACCATCAATACCGCTTGATGTCCGCCTGACTCTCCAACTGCTTACGGAACGCCGCGAAATCCTGCTGACCTTCACGCGAAGCCAGGAAACGACGGTACTGCGCCTTCTCTTCATCAGTCGGCGCTACTGCTTCATTCACACCGTCCAGGCGCACGATCATCAGGCTACCGTCCTGCAAGGTCACGCTGCTGAACGTCGGCTTGCCCTTGGCCGCCGGTTTCGGCATACGGAACAACGCCTGCAGCACAGTCGGATCAACCCCTTCCTGAGCGCGAGTGGCCGCCGTGACAACCTTCCAGTTCTGCCCCTCGACAGCCTTGTCCAGCGGAGTCTTGCCATCGCGCAGACTGGCGATCAGCTGGTCAGCCTTGGTCTTGGCCGCAGCACTGGCATGCTCTTTGGTCAACTGCGCGCGAATCGCCGTATTGACGGCTTCCAGAGGCAACTGCTCAGGCTTCAGGTGTTCTTTGGCACGCAGCACGACCACGGTTTCCGGGTCCAGCTCGATGCCGGTGCTGTTGGCGTTTTCTTCCAGCACTTCCTGGCTGAATGCAGCGCTCACCACAGCACGGTTGGCCGCAATGCCTTCGCCACCTTCACGGCCGAACGGCTTGGAGGTGTGCACAGTCAGTTTCAGATCTGCCGCTGGCTGGGCCAGGTCAGACGCTTCGAACGCCGAGTCTTCCAGTTGCTTGGTCGCCTCGACAAAACGCTGCTCGACCTGTTGAGTCTTCAGCTCGCGGGTCAGCTTGTCTTTCAGGCTGGCCAGGGTCGGAACTTCCGGCGCTTCAACACCCAGCAGCTTGATCAGGTGGTAACCGAAGTCGGTACGCACCGGCTCGGACACCTGATCCTTGTTCAACGCGTACAGGGCTTTTTCGAAGGCTGGGTCATAGACACCAGGACCGGCGAAACCGAGATCACCGCCATTGTTGGCCGAACCCGGATCCTGCGAGAACTCCTTGGCCAGCGCTTCGAATTTTTCGCCCTTGGCCAGACGCGCCTGGACTTCTTCGATCTTGGCCTTGGCCTGAGCGTCGGTGGTCTTGTCGTTGACTTCGATCAGGATGTGCGCCGCACGACGCTGTTCCGACAGGTTGGCGATCTCTTTCTGATACGCCGCCTGCAGGTCTTCGTCCTTGACCGCAACCTGGTCGAAGAACGAAGACTTCTTCAGCTCGACATAATCGACGACCACTTGCTCAGGGGTCATGAACTCCTTGGCGTGCTCGTCGTAGTAAGCCTTGACCTCATCGTCGGTCAGCTTGACCGCGGCCGGATCGGCCTTGACGTTCAGCGAAGCGAAATCGCGGGTCTGCTTTTCCAGACGGGCGAATGCCAGCACTTCAGCGTCGGTGACGAAACCGCTGCCGGCAACACCGGCACGCAACTGACCGATCAGCATTTCCTGAGCCAGCATCTGGCGGAATTGCATGCGGGTATAGCCCAGTTGACGGATCACCTGATCAAAGCGCTCGGAGCTGAACTTGCCGTCCACCTGGAATTCAGGGGTCTGCAGGATCACCTGATCCAGTGCACCTTCGGAGAAAGCGAATTTCGATTGTTCTGCGCCTTGCAACAGCAGCTTGCGATCGATCAGCCCCTTGAGAGCCGACTCGCGGAGCATTTTTTCGTCAAGCAAGGAAGCATCGAAATCCTTGCCCAGCTGTTGCATCAGCTGACGGCGTTGCATGTCAACGGCCTGGCTCAGCTCGTTCTGGCTGATTTCTTCACCATTGACCTTGGCCGCATCGTTGGTGTGCGTCGTGGCCTTGAAAATAGCGTCGAAACCGGTCAGAGCCATCAGTGCAACGATGACCCCGATAATGGTCTTGGCAATCCAGCCTTGTGAATTGTCCCTGATATTCTGCAGCATGCGTCCCCCAGAAACGGTTGAACTTCAAAAATTTGGCAACCGTGGAGCGTGGGTAGAATCCGGATAGAAGAAAGGCGCATCCGAGGATGCGCCTTCTCGTAACTGGCGGAGCGGACAGGGCTCGAACCCTCGATCCCGGCGTTACAGGCAGCTGTTCCAGCGACCTGCTCTACCGCTCCGCTGCCAAGTCAGGCATGACCCCGACCCGGATGGGTAAAAACCTGAAACAAACTAACTTAGTTAACAGCTTCTTTCAGTGCTTTACCGGCTTTGAAACCTGGCTTTTTAGCAGCAGCGATTTGCAGCGTCTTGCCGGTCTGTGGGTTACGACCAACGCGAGCTGGACGATCAGTCACGGAGAAAGTGCCGAAACCAACCAGAACAACGGAGTCGCCGGCCTTCAGAGCGCCAGTGACGGATTCGATAACAGCGTCCAGCGCACGGCCAGCAGCAGCTTTCGGGATATCAGCGGATGCAGCGATAGCATCAATCAGTTCCGACTTGTTCACTCTAAGTCCCCTTATATCTATTTTGAGATGATTCTAAGTTTTTTGGTGAAAGCAAAAACGAGTGCTGAATGGCCTACAGACACTTAAGAGCCGCTTTATAACAAGGGCTCTAAAAAGCTGTCAAGGAAGCCCCCCAGGCAAAAACGTATTAATGCGTGCTAATTCTTTCCTTTGAATCAGACTCACGTTTTTCGTCCTTGGAAACTATCTCCGGAGCCACATCCGGCAAGGGCTCCGGCGCGTATTGCAGCGCAATTTGCAGGACCTCGTCAATCCATTTAACCGGTTTAATCTGCAGATCCTGCTTGATATTGTCAGGAATCTCCTTCAGATCGCGCACGTTCTCTTCCGGAATAATCACAATCTTGATTCCACCGCGGTGAGCGGCGAGCAGTTTTTCCTTCAGACCACCGATTGCCAGCACTTGACCACGCAGGGTGATTTCGCCAGTCATGGCGACATCGGCGCGCACCGGAATCCCGGTCAATGCCGATACCAATGCCGTGCACATGCCTACACCCGCGCTTGGACCGTCTTTCGGCGTCGCGCCTTCCGGCATGTGAATGTGGGTGTCGCGCTTCTCGTGGAAGTCCAGCGGAATGCCCAGACTCTTGGCACGGCTGCGCACAACAGTCAGGGCTGCAGTGATCGATTCGACCATTACATCGCCCAACGAACCGGTCTTGATCAGTTGACCTTTGCCCGGAACCACAGCCGCTTCGATGGTCAGCAATTCGCCGCCCACCTGCGTCCACGCCAGGCCAGTCACCTGACCGATCTGATCCTGCTGCTCGGCCAGACCGTAGCGGAATTTACGTACACCCAGGAAATGCTCCAGCAGATCAGCTGTCACTTTTACCGAGAAGCGTTTTTCCAGCGCATGCTCTTTCACAGCCTTGCGGCAGACCTTGGCGATCTGACGTTCGAGGCCACGCACACCGGCTTCCCGGGTGTAGTAACGGATGATGTCGCGGATCGCTTCCTCGTCGAACTCCAGCTCACCCTTCTTCAGACCGTTGGCGGCGACCTGCTTCGGCGACAGGTACTTGACGGCGATGTTGATCTTTTCGTCTTCGGTGTAACCCGGCAGACGAATGACTTCCATCCGGTCCAGCAGTGCTGGCGGGATGTTCATCGAGTTCGAGGTGCACAGGAACATCACATCGGACAAGTCGTAATCGACTTCCAGGTAGTGATCGTTGAAGTTGTGGTTCTGCTCCGGATCGAGCACTTCCAGCAACGCCGACGCCGGGTCGCCGCGCATGTCGCTGCCCATTTTGTCGATTTCATCGAGCAGGAACAGCGGGTTGCGCACGCCCACTTTTGTCATCTTTTGAATCAATCTTCCCGGCATCGAACCGATGTAAGTCCGGCGATGACCACGAATTTCCGCCTCGTCACGCACGCCACCCAGGGCCATCCGCACGAATTTGCGGTTAGTGGCGTGTGCAATCGACTCCGCCAGCGAGGTTTTACCCACGCCAGGAGGACCGACCAGGCACAACACCGGGCCACGGATCTTCTTCACACGTTTTTGCACGGCGAGGTATTCAAGGATGCGTTCCTTGACCTCTTCAAGGCCGTAATGATCGGCATCGAGAATGTCTTCCGCACGCGCCAGGTCGAGGCGTACCTTGCTCTGCGCCTTCCACGGCACCTGCACCAGCCAGTCGATGTAGGAGCGCACCACGGTGGCTTCAGCGGACATCGGCGACATCTGCTTGAGCTTGTTCAGCTCGGCAGTGGCTTTGGCCAGGGCATCCTTCGGCAGGCCGGCCGCATCGATGCGCTTTTTCAGCTCTTCGATTTCGTTGTGACCTTCGTCACCGTCACCCAGCTCTTTCTGAATGGCTTTCATCTGCTCATTCAGGTAGTACTCGCGCTGGCTGCGCTCCATTTGCTTTTTGACGCGGCCGCGAATGCGTTTTTCGACTTGCAGCAGATCGATCTCAGCATCCAGCAAGGCGAGCACGTGCTCGACACGGGCTGACAGGTCGATGATTTCGAGGATTTCCTGCTTCTGCTCGATTTTCAGCGCCATGTGCGCGGCCATGGTGTCGACCAGACGCCCCGGCTCATCAATGCTGTTGAGCGACGACAGGACTTCAGCCGGGACTTTCTTGCCCAACTGCACATATTGTTCGAACTGCGACAGCAGGCTGCGCACGAAAACTTCCGATTCGCGCTCGGCGGCGTCGACTTCGTCGATCAGCGAGACTTCGGCACGGCAATGCCCGTCGACTTCGCTGAAGCGCTCTACAGCACCGCGCTGCTCACCTTCGACCAGAACCTTGACGGTGCCGTCTGGCAGCTTCAGCAGCTGCAGCACCGTTGCAATCGTACCTACGCGATAGAGAGCGTCTTCACCGGGATCATCGTCAGCCGGGTTTCTCTGGGCCAGCAGCAGGATCTGCTTGTCGCCCGTCATCGCGGCCTCGAGGGCTTCGATGGATTTCTCGCGCCCCACGAACAGCGGGATAACCATGTGCGGATAAACCACGACATCACGCAATGGCAGGAGAGGCAATTCGATGGTTGTCTTCATGATTTCGCCTCTACGGCGGCCATATGGCCGTAATCAGATGGAATTAAGCTTGAAACCAAGATGGGGGCTGCCTTGAAAAAAAACAAGCGCAAAGCGGATGTAAAAAACGACATAAAAAAAAAGAGGCCCGAAGGCCCCTTCTTTGTTCCGGCAGTATGGACACTTACGCGTCCGGCGCTGCCTTGGCCGTCGGCTCACTGTTTTCGTAGATATACAGTGGCTTGGACTTGCCTTCAATCACGCTTTCATCGATGACGACTTTGCTCACTTCAGACTGCGAAGGGATTTCGTACATCGTGTCGAGCAGCACACCTTCGAGAATCGACCGCAGGCCACGGGCACCGGTTTTACGCTCCAGAGCACGCTTGGCGACCGATTTCAGTGCGTCGGTCCGGAATTCCAGATCCACGCCTTCCATCTCGAACAGCTTGGCATACTGCTTGGTCAGAGCATTTTTCGGCTCGGTGAGGATCTGCATCAGCGCAGCCTCGTCGAGCTCGTCCAGCGTCGCAAGCACCGGCAGACGACCGACGAATTCCGGGATCAAACCGAACTTGACCAGATCGTCAGGCTCGACTTCACGCAGGGATTCACCGACTTTCTTGCCTTCTTCCTTGCTGCGCACTTCTGCGTTGAACCCGATGCCGCCCTTGGTGGAGCGGTTTTGAATAACCTTTTCCAGACCGGAGAACGCACCACCGCAGATGAACAGGATGTTACGGGTGTCGACCTGCAGGAATTCCTGCTGCGGATGCTTGCGGCCACCTTGCGGCGGAACGGAAGCAACCGTGCCTTCGATCAACTTGAGCAAGGCCTGTTGCACGCCTTCACCCGAAACATCGCGGGTGATCGACGGGTTGTCGGACTTGCGGGAAATCTTGTCGATTTCGTCGATGTAGACAATGCCCATCTGGGCCTTTTCCACGTCGTAATCACACTTTTGCAGCAGTTTCTGAATGATGTTCTCGACATCTTCACCTACGTAGCCAGCCTCGGTGAGGGTGGTGGCGTCGGCGATGGTGAACGGAACGTTCAGCAGGCGGGCCAGTGTTTCGGCCAGCAGGGTTTTACCAGAGCCTGTCGGGCCGATCAGCAGGATGTTGCTCTTGCCGAGTTCGACGTCGTCAGCCTTCTTGTCACGCTGGTTCAGACGCTTGTAGTGGTTGTACACCGCTACGGCCAGAACCTTTTTCGCACGCTCCTGACCGATTACATACTGGTCAAGGATGCCGCTGATTTCTTTAGGCGAAGGCAATTTATGCGCGCTGCTTTCGGCCTGTGCTTCCTGCACCTCCTCGCGGATGATGTCATTGCACAAGTCGACGCACTCGTCGCAGATAAAGACCGAGGGGCCGGCAATCAATTTGCGTACTTCATGCTGGCTTTTGCCACAGAAGGAGCAATAGAGCAGCTTGCCGTTGTCCTCGCCGTTGCGGGTGTCAGTCATTCGTTCGATCCAAATCCGATAGGCTTGCAACACAAGATGAAGGCTATTGCGGGCTTTTTCAAGCCCGCTGGTGGTCGGACCTGCCGACCCACCTTATTTTGAGCTGCTTATTTTACGCAGGACGCTGGTTGATGACTTCGTCGATCAGACCGTATTCCTTCGCAGCTTCTGCACTCATGAAGTTGTCGCGGTTGGTATCGCGCTCGATTTCTTCAAGCGTACGACCGCTGTGCTTGGCCATCAGCGTGTTCAGACGCTCGCGGATGAAGAGGATTTCCTTGGCATGGATTTCGATATCCGAGGCCTGGCCCTGGAAACCGCCCAGCGGCTGGTGAATCATCACACGCGAATTCGGCAGGCAGAACCGCTTGCCTGGAGCACCGGCCGTCAGCAGGAATGCACCCATGCTGCACGCCTGACCAATGCACGTCGTCGATACGTTTGGCTTGATGAACTGCATGGTGTCGTAGATCGACATGCCCGCTGTCACCGAACCGCCCGGGGAGTTGATATAGAGATGGATGTCCTTGTCCGGGTTTTCCGCTTCAAGGAACAGCAATTGCGCACAGATCAGGTTGGCCATGTAGTCCTCTACAGGACCCACCAGAAAGATTACGCGCTCCTTCAGAAGGCGCGAGTAGATGTCATAGGCGCGCTCGCCACGAGCAGATTGCTCGACAACCATCGGGACCAGGCCGCCGGCGGCCTGGATATCAGAGTTCTGCTGAATATACGAATTACGGAACATGCTCTGCAGTCACTCCCAAATAGTTATGTCTTGAATACGCATAAGCCAGCTCGAAGGCTGGCTTATGTGTGTACTTCTTAACGCAAAAACAATCAGTCGGCTTTTGGAGCTTCTACCGGCTTGACCGCTTCTTCGTAAGAGACCGATTTGTCGGTCACGCTAGCTTTCTGCAGAACAGTATCCACAACTTGTTCTTCCAGCACAACCGAACGGACTTCGTTCAGTTGCTGCTCGTTCTTGTAGTACCAGGACACAACCTGCTCAGGTTCCTGGTAAGCCGAAGCCATTTCCTGAATCATTTCACGAACGCGGGCTTCGTCAGGCTTCAGGTCGAATTGCTTGACCACTTCAGCCACGATCAGACCCAGCACTACACGGCGCTTGGCTTGCTCTTCGAACAGCTCGGCCGGCAGTTGATCAGGCTTGATGTTGCCACCGAACTGTTGAACAGCCTGCACGCGCAGACGGTCAACTTCGTTGGACAGCAGAGCCTTAGGCACTTCGATCGGGTTGGTGGCCAGCAGACCGTCCATTACCTGATTTTTTACCTTGGACTTGATGGCCTGACGCAGCTCACGCTCCATGTTCTTGCGAACTTCGGCGCGGAAACCGTCGATGCCGCTTTCCTTGATGCCGAATTGAGCGAAGAACTCTTCGTTCAGCTCTGGCAGCTTAGGCTCGGACACGGTGTTTACAGTCACGGTGAACTCGGCGGTTTTGCCGGCCAGGTCCAGGTTCTGATAGTCCTCAGGGAAGGTCAGGTTCAGAACGCGCTCTTCGCCCGCCTTGGCGCCAACCAGGCCTTCTTCGAAGCCCGGAATCATGCGACCGGAACCCAGCACCAGCTGAGTACCCTTGGCGGAGCCGCCGGCGAATGCTTCGCCGTCAACCTTGCCAACGAAATCGATGTTCAGCTGGTCTTCGTTCTGGGCAGCGCGATCGGCCACTTCAAAACGGGTGTTCTGCTTGCGCAGGATGTCCAGCATCTTGTCCAGATCAGCGTCAGCCACGTCAGCGCTCAGGCGCTCGACAGTGATGCCGTCGAAACCGGCAACGGTGAACTCAGGGAACACTTCGAATACGGCAACGTATTCCAGGTCCTTGCCAGCTTCCAGCGACTTCGGCTCGATCGAAGGCGAACCGGCAGGGTTCAGCTTCTGCTCAACCACGGCTTCATAGAAGGAGGACTGGATGACATCACCAACAGCTTCCTGACGAGCGTCAGCACCGAAACGGCGCTTGATTTCGCTCATTGGCACTTTGCCTGGACGGAAGCCAGCAATCTTGGCCTTTTGGGCAGTCTGCTGCAGACGCTTGTTGACCTGGCTCTCAATGCGCTCAGCCGGCACGGTGACGCTCATGCGGCGCTCAAGAGCAGTAGTATTTTCAACAGAAACTTGCATGGATATTCCTCGTTGCACAGACGTTAGCCGGCCGTTTCCGACCCCAGAATCAAGGGCATGCATTCTAGTGGGTCAAACTCAAGAAGTCACCCTACTGAAAACGGGTAAAAAAACAGCAGGCCATTTATAGGTGTGAATGCAGCAATGCATTCCACCCCGAAGACGAATAAAGACCATCACGCCAGGGCTCTGCTTCAACCGCTTCTATATATAGAAGAGACTGCGAGCCATCTCCCTGACGGCCGATCCAGCGAACATGGCCGGTGGTCGACACGCAGGCTGCAAGCCCGTAAACACGACGAAACGCCCTGCCCTTCGACCTGAAACCCAGCACAACAAACCACAAACCGTAAAACAAAAAAGGCGCCAGACTGTTAAATCTGGCGCCTTTCGAAATATGGGGTGGACGATGGGGATCGAACCCACGACAACGGGAGTCACAATCCCGTGCTCTACCAACTGAGCTACGCCCACCATATTGCGTCACAAAAAAGCCATTCAACTTCTTTGCTGAACTTCATCAGGCCTGCGGCAAGAATGAAGCTTTAATTGGTGCGGATGAAGAGACTCGAACTCTTACGCCTCGCGGCGCTGGAACCTAAATCCAGTGTGTCTACCAATTCCACCACATCCGCAGATGAAGCTTTTAAAGCAAAGGCGCCAGACTGTTACATCTGGCGCCTTTCGAAATATGGGGTGGACGATGGGGATCGAACCCACGACAACGGGAGTCACAATCCCGTGCTCTACCAACTGAGCTACGCCCACCATATCGCGCTACTTGTGCCAAAGCTGCCTAATGGCGCACCCGGCAGGACTCGAACCTGCGACCATCCGCTTAGAAGGCGGATGCTCTATCCAGCTGAGCTACGGGCGCCTTATTAATCTGTACTCTTGGAGGACTACAAACTAAATGCTTTCCAGCCTCGCAGAACGCTAATTCCGCTCAACCTTCTTAACCAGTGCTAGGCTGTGCCCGACAAGTGCGACGAATAGTATAGAGCGCTCCCAAGGTCGTCAAATCCTTTTTGAAAAAAATTCATTTAATTAAAGGAGTTAGGGGAATTTGCTGACCAAGCGCCTTTGCCCTCACCGTCTGACATGCGAGAATGCGTTCTCTTTTTTTCCCCTCTCGATGGTTAATCACGCGCAATGACTGCACAACTAATCGACGGCAAATCGATCGCCGCCAGCCTGCGCCAGCAGATCGCCCAACGAGTTGCCGAGCGTCGCCAGCAAGGCCTGCGCACTCCCGGCCTCGCGGTGATCCTGGTCGGCAGCGATCCTGCCTCTCAGGTTTATGTCTCGCACAAGCGTAAAGACTGTGAAGAGGTAGGCTTCCTCTCTCAAGCCTACGACCTGCCCTCCGACACCACTCAAGAAGCGCTGACCGATCTGATCGATCGCCTCAACGACGACCCGGCCATCGACGGCGTGCTGCTGCAACTGCCCCTGCCCGAGCATCTGGACGCGTCCAAATTGCTGGAGCGCATCCGCCCGGACAAAGACGTCGATGGCTTTCATCCTTATAACGTCGGCCGCCTGGCCCAGCGCATCCCGCTGCTGCGTCCGTGCACTCCGAAAGGCATCATGACCTTGCTGGAAAGCACGGGGGTGGACCTTTATGGCCTGGACGCGGTAGTGGTGGGTGCCTCCAACATCGTCGGGCGCCCGATGGCAATGGAACTGCTGCTGGCCGGTTGCACCGTGACCGTCACCCACCGCTTTACCAAGGATCTGGCCGGCCACGTCGGTCGCGCCGATCTGGTGGTGGTCGCCGCCGGCAAGCCGGGCCTGGTCAAGGGCGAGTGGATCAAGGAAGGCGCGATCGTTATCGACGTCGGCATCAACCGTCAGGACGATGGCAAGCTGGTCGGTGACGTGGTGTACGAAACCGCTCTGCCCCGCGCCGGCTGGATCACTCCGGTGCCGGGCGGTGTTGGCCCGATGACCCGCGCCTGCCTGCTGGAAAACACCCTCTACGCGGCAGAAACCCTGCACGCCTGAGAGGTTTTTCCGCGATAAAAGAACCCCGCTTTGTGCGGGGTTTTTTGTATCTGAGAAAAAACACTAACCGTTCGCCGGAAACCCCTCTTTTTACAGGCCTTTTCACGAGATTTTCAGGTCATTCAAACAACCATCGACAGATCTTCAGCCATACTCCTAGAATGCGACGCTTTGAAGAAATAACCCGTTACAAACTAACGGAATATCCAACCTTTATGAGTTCGCCCGCGTGAAAATTCGTCTTTCGATCCTGAGCCTGGTTTTTGCTTTTTCAGGCACATTCGTCACGCCAACCGTCAACGCCGCCGAAACCACTGCTGCGCCACGCGATGCTTCGCAACTGAAGATCGCCTCCGGCAGCGCCCTGCTCATGGATTTGCAGACCAATAAAGTCATCTATTCGAGCAACCCGGACGTGATCGTACCCATCGCGTCGGTCAGTAAGCTGATGACCGGGCTGGTGGTCGTTGAAGCGCACCAGAACATGGACGAATGGATCGACGTCGACATCAGCCACACGCCGGAAATGAAAGGCGTGTTCTCCCGAGTCAAACTGAAGAGCGAACTGCCGCGCCGGGAAATGTTGCTGATTGCCCTGATGTCCTCGGAAAACCGTGCAGCCGCCAGCCTTGCGCATCACTACCCTGGCGGTTATGCAGCCTTCATCGCGGCGATGAATGCCAAGGCCAAGGCACTGGGCATGACCAACACCCACTATGTCGAACCGACCGGCTTGTCGGAACGTAACGTTTCCACCGCCCGCGATCTGAGCAAACTGTTGGTGGCCGCGAGCAAGCACCCGATCCTCACTGAACTGACGACCACCAAGGAAAAAACGGTGTCGTTCCGTAAACCCAACTACACCTTGGGCTTCCGCAACACCGATCACTTGGTGAACAAGGCCGACTGGGACATCAAAATCACTAAAACCGGCTTCACCAACCCGGCGGGTCATTGCCTGGTGCTGGTGACACGGATGAGCAACCGCCCGGTTGCCCTGGTGATTCTCGATGCGTTCGGCAAGTACACACACTTCGCCGATGCCAGCCGTATCCGCAGCTGGATGGAAACCGGTCGCAGCACCAACGTCCCGGCAGTGGCCCAACAATACAAGGCCGAGAAAAACCTCAAGGCGCGCCAGAGCGGCGTGGTCGAAGCCTCCAAGTAGTTCGCGAAACAAAAAAAGCCCCGACATTTCGGGGCTTTTTAATGCCTGCGTCTCAGTCATTGGGCAGCGGCATCTGTTCGTCATCGGGAATGCCGTCACCGGCACTCGGGTCGCGATGCTGCTCCGGGGTCAGCACATTAGGCCGGGCCAATGGATCACGCAGCGGGCTGTCCGGATCCAGTACCGGGTCTACGTCATCCTCAGGCGTGGTCGGCACGCTGTCCGGTTTTTTATCGTCAAAGCTGGAATCGGTACTCATACGCACCTCACTTAGGGTTTCAGGTCAGCCAACGGATCGTAAGGCTTGGCCGGACGCTTGCTGTCTTCGCCGGTTTCCACGTCCTTCGGCGCCTTGGCAGGGCCGACCGGATCAACCTGCGGGTCGTCGAGATCCGGGGAATCCGGATCGAAACCCAGATCATGACCGGACGAATGCTCGCTTGAGTGTGGGCCTTTCGGGGATGGGGAATCTGCCATGCTCGCCTCCTGATTCACCCGCACATTCGGGCTCTATCGTTAAGAGGCGTGCCGGGCGTGAGGGTGCCCGGCAAATGACGAACGGAGACTTAATGTGCAGCCAGAGCCTTTTTGGCTTGCTCCGCTTCACGTTCCTGCCCGGCCTGCGCCAACTCATCGGCCGCCTTTAGCCAGCGCTGACGATCAACCTCGGCGGGAATCTGCGAGGGCTTTTGGATCAGCACGGCCCAACCGCCCGACTTTTCGAACGCCGACTCGAAGGAACTGAAACTCATGAGTTCGCGGCGATTCATTCCGGCGCGCAACAATACTTTCTGTTTCAAGCGGTCGTAACCGGAAAGAATGGCGTAACGCGGTTCAGCCCAGAACGCCGAGCCTTCGCTAAAGCGCACCATCACCGGATATCCGGCCGCGACCTGGGTGAGCAAGGCTGGCAGGTTCTTGTCCAGCGGATAGACCACCATGCCGTAATCGCGGGCCAGGTTCTGCAGATTCTGCTGCAACTGATCCTGTGCACCCGGCAGCTGCAACGGTTTTTCCAGCAGCCCCGGCGTGATCATGATGCCCTGCTGCGACAACAGACTGGCCAGCACTTGCGGACCACTCTGATTGGCTTCACCGCGATAGAACGTACCGCTGAGTTCGACCCGCTCCGGCAGGCGCTTGACCTGCGGCGCGACAGTGCCCGCACACCCCGCCAATACAGCCGCGCAACCGGCCACCAGCAACGCCCCTCGCAATCGAGTCAATACCTGCACCATTGTCACTCTCTGATCAGACGCCGGTCATCGTGTTCCGGCAACGCCTGCGATCATAGGGCGACGCACGGCTGCGGTATAGCCTTAAACCGCAGACCGATCGATTGCATAGAGCGAACTGATTGGTCATCACCGACCTTTGGTCAATAGTCTGAAACACCCCATTGTCTAGACTGTCACTGAAACAGAGCGAATTGAAAAAGTGTGTGCCCGACGCAGGGCAAAGAGGAGGCACCGATGAGCCTGACCATGACCATCGTAATGTTGATAGCCGGCTGGCTGGCCGTTGCCAGCGCCATGCTGTGGGGCGTGCTGCGCATTGCGCGACGCCATCATCATCCGGTCGATTCGACCCCGAATCACAAGCCAGAAAAGCACCGCCACGCGACTGCGCACTGACAGGTCAGTTGATATAAAACCTCTGCAGGAGCTGCCGAAGGCTGCGATCTTTTGAGTCTTGCTCTAAAAAATCAAAAGATCGCAGCCTTCGGCAGCTCCTACATAAGGCACAAGCCGTATGGCATGAGGCATAAGCAAAAAGGCCGGCTGAACTCGATGAGTCCAGCCGGCCTTTTGGTTTGCTGCAGATTAAGCCTGCTGAGCCAGCTTCTTCTGCTTCGCCCGGCGCGACATCATGTTCAGCACTTCAATCGCTGCCGAGAAGGCCATGGCCGCGTACACATAACCTTTCGGTACATGGGCACCGAAGCCTTCGGCGATCAGCGTCATGCCGATCATGATCAGGAAGCCCAGGGCCAGCATCACCACTGTCGGGTTGTCGTTGATGAACTTGGCCAGCGGCTCCGCTGCGAACAGCATCACCATTACCGAGACCACCACCGCGATCACCATGATCGGCAAGTGTTCAGTCATGCCCACCGCAGTAATGATGCTGTCGATGGAGAACACCATGTCCAGCATCAGGATCTGACCGATTGCGGCAGCGAAGCCCAGGGTCACGGTCGAAGTCGCCGTTTTCGGGTCTTCCGGGGCCGGGTCCATGCTGTGATGGATCTCGGTCGTGGCTTTCCACACCAGGAACAGACCACCGGCAATCAGGATCATGTCTTTCCAGGAGAACGCCTGGCCCATGATTTCGATTACAGGTTCGGTCAACTGCACGATGAAAGCGATGGTGCTCAACAGGGCCAGACGCAGGATCAGCGCCATGCCGATACCGATGCGGCGCGCCTTCTGCCGATGCTGCACAGGCAACTTGTTGGTCAGGATCGAAATAAAGATCAGGTTATCGATGCCGAGCACGATTTCCATCACCACCAGTGTGGCCAAAGCAACCCAGGCGGCGGGGCTGGCGGCGAGTTCTAACAGATATTCCATGGGTCAGTCCTGACTCTTGTGTGACGGTTTAGATGGTCTTGGAGGAAGATTCGGATTTTTCCGCGTCTTTTTCCGGTGCTTCTTTTTTCTCGATCAAGCCGCCCGTGGCGTCGCTGAGCGCTTGTTCAGCAGCTTTGTGCGTATCGTCGATCGCCTGTTTGGCGCTTTCAGCGGCCTTGCCCATCAATTGCTGGGCACTTTTCTCGGCCTGATCGCAACCGGCCATGAGCAGTAAAGACGTAAACATCAATGCAGGGATTGTGTATTTCATGAGACTTCCTTCGAATGAACAGACAGGGTCACAGACCACCCGTCGATGGCTGGGCATTCTAGGGAGACAAACACTTCAGGAAAATTCGTATTTTTAGCGGCTATACTTCGGCTTTAACGAACTATGACCATCAGTGTAGAAGCTGCCGAAGGCTGCGATCTTTTGATTTTTTAAAGCAAGATCAAAAGATCGCAGCCTGCGGCAGCTCCTACAGGGGGGGGTAACCTTAGAGTGCTGAATTACCGACAACTGCATTACTTCTGGGTGGTCGCCAAAACCGGCAGCATCGTGCGTGCCTGCGAGCAACTCAACCTCACACCGCAAACCATCAGCGGGCAGATTTCGCTGCTCGAACAAACCTACGGTATCGAACTGTTTCAACGGGTCGGCCGCCAGCTGGAACTGACCGAAGCCGGACGCCAGGCCCTGCCCTACGCCGAGCAGATGTTCCAGTTGGGCGGCGAACTGGAGTTGATGCTGCGTGCCCAGCCCAACGAACAGCAGATCCTGTTTCGCGTCGGCGTGGCCGACGTGGTGCCCAAGTCCATCGTCTATCGGCTGATCGCGCCGACCATGGAGTTGCACGAACCGCTGCGCATCACCTGCCGCGAAGACAAACTCGAACGCCTGTTGGCGGACCTGGCCATCCAGCGTCTGGATCTGGTGATTTCCGACAGCCCGATGCCGTCGCACCTCGACATCAAGGGCTACAGCCAGAAACTCGGCGAATGCGGGATCAGTTTTTTCGCCACCGCGCAATTGGCGGCGCAATACGGGCAGGACTTTCCGCGCAGCCTCAACGGCGCACCTTTGCTGATTCCCGGCGCGGAAACCGTGGTGCGCAGCCGTTTGCAGCGCTGGTTTGCCGAACAGCAGATCCAGCCACAAATCGTTGGGGAATTCGATGACAGCGCCCTGATGCAGGCCTTCGGCCAATCGGGCAGCGGGATTTTCATCGGTCCGAGCGTGATTGCCGATGAAGTCAAACGCCAGTACGGCGTCGAGGTGATTGGCCAGACCGACGCGGTGACCGAGTCGTTCTATGCCATTTCCGTGGAACGCAAGGTCAAGCACCCCGGCATCGTGGCGATTACCGAAGGTGCCCGACGCGAGCTGTTTACCGCGTTATGAGGTCTGGGCGCAGTCTTCGCGCGGCTTGAGCGTCATCAAGACCATGGCGAGGAATACCGACAACAGAATGAATCCGGCAGCGGCGAAGCCGAGAAAGCTCAGGCCAGCACTGTCGATCACCCGCCCGCCGATCATCGCGCCCAGGCCAATACCGAGGTTGGCGCCGGCGATGTTCAGCGACGCGGCAAACGCAGGCGCTTGCGGCGCGGCTTTCATCAGGCGCACATGGCTGACCAGAAACAGCGCCGCCTGGGTGATTCCCCAGATGCCCATGGCCACCGCCAGGCCCAGCGTCGAGTGAATATTCGGCACCAGCGAGACCATGCCGGCAATCATGAACGCGCAGAACAGCACGGACGCCCCCAACGGATGACGATCCACTGCACGCCCGCCCAGCGAGTTGCCGATCAGCCCGACCGCACCGAAGCCCATCAGGCACCAGCCAACCACGGTGCCGTTAAAACCCGCCAGACGCTCGAGAATGTCGGCCAGATAGGTGTAGGCGGTGAACATGCCGCTGAACACCAGGATCGACAACAGCACATGGCCGAGCATCAGCGGGCTGCGCAGGATCTTGAATTGCGAGCTGAAGCTGACCTGATGCTGATGCAGGCTGGTTTTCGGCAGATAAACAAACAGCAGCAAGGCCTTGGCAAAAGCGATCACCGCCAGAATCGCGAACGCACTGCGCCAGCCGAACGCATCGGAAATCAACGTGCCCACCGGAATGCCGAACACCGTCGCGCAAACAATGCCGAAGCCGATCTTGGCAATCGCGCGGCCGGCGTGATCCGGGCCGACGATGTCCACCGCTGTCTCGCTGGCCAAGGCCCAGAACACCGGCAGGCCGAGGGCCGGGATCAAGCGCGCAATGGCCATGACCCAGATGTTCGGCGCCAGCGCGGCAACGGTGTTGGCCAGGCCGAACATGATCAGGATGGTGATGAACAACTTGCGCCGCTCGAAGCGGGCGAAATAGGCGGTCAAAAACGGGCCGAACATCGCCACCGTGAAAGCGAATAGCGTCACCAGCAGGCCGGCCTGAGGAATGGTAACCGCCAAGTCTCGGGCAATGGCCGGCAACAGGCCGACGATGACGAATTCCGTGGTCAGCACCGTGAATCCGGCAGCGGACAACAGAAGAATGGGCAACAGCATGAGCAACTCCAGCAAAACGACGACACCAGCGATGACCGGAAGGCCCGCTGGCAACGATTAAAATGAGGATGGCGAATCTTAACAGAGTGTTTCAGCAGTGACTTGCATAAACCTGCCGACTTGGCGATCAATCCGGTGGCAGATCGTCACAGGCCTGAAGGATAACGCCTACGCTGTGATAAAGTCCGCGCCCTGAAAAACGTACACCCTGTTCAGCGCCCCGTTTAACAGCGTTGATCGCGCGTCAGCCCTTTCGGTTCGTGCCGGTGACCTGCCCCCTTGATGTATCACCGGTTTCACGCAACCTTGCACCCTATAAAAAATCAGAGATGCCGTTATGACCGCTTCATCCCCTTCTGTACTGCAACGCCTGAAAAACCTCAGTCTGGTCACGCAGATCCTGATCGGCCTGATCGCCGGTATCGCTCTGGCGTTGTTCGCCCCGGAAGCGGCAAAAGGCTCGGCGTTCATCGGCAAAGTATTTGTCTCGGCGCTGAAAGCCGTGGCGCCGATTCTGGTGTTCGTACTGGTAATGGCGTCGATTGCCAACCACAAGCACGGTCAGGAAACCCACATCAGACCCATCCTGTTCCTGTACCTGCTCGGCACTTTCGCCGCAGCCGTGGTCGCGGTGGTTGCCAGCATGGCGTTTCCCTCGCATCTGGTGCTGTCCACCGACAATGTGGCAGTCACCGCGCCGGGCGGCATTGCCGAAGTGCTGCAAAGCCTGCTGTTGAGCGTGGTCGACAACCCGGTCAGCGCGCTGATGAATGCCAACTTCATCGGCATTCTGGCCTGGGCGATCGGCATGGGTGTCGCGATTCGCCATGCCGGCGACACCACGCGCGAGGTGCTGGGCGACCTGTCCAACGGCGTGACCGTGATCGTGCGCGTAGTGATTCGTTTCGCCCCACTGGGCATTTTCGGTCTGGTGGCGTCTACCCTCGCCACCTCGGGCTTCGGCGCGCTGATCGGTTATGCGCATCTGCTGGCCGTGCTGTTGGGCTGCATGCTGTTTGTGGCGCTGGTGATGAACCCGCTGATTGTGTTCTGGAAGCTGCGCCGCAACCCGTACCCGCTGACCCTCAAGTGCCTGCGCGAAAGCGGCATCACTGCCTTCTTCACCCGCAGTTCGGCAGCGAACATTCCGGTCAACCTGGAACTGAGCAAGCGCCTGGGCCTGCATGAAGACACTTACTCGGTATCGATCCCGCTGGGTGCGACCATCAACATGGCTGGCGCAGCGATCACCATCACCGTGCTGACCCTGGCTGCCGTGCACACGCTGGGGATTGCCGTGGACATCCCGACCGCGATCCTGCTCAGCGTCGTCGCGGCGATCTGTGCCTGTGGCGCCTCGGGCGTGGCCGGTGGCTCGCTGCTGCTGATTCCGCTGGCGTGCAGCCTGTTCGGCATTCCCAGCGAGATTGCCATGCAGGTGGTGGCGGTGGGTTTCATCATTGGTGTGCTGCAGGACTCGGCGGAAACAGCGCTGAATTCGTCCACTGATGTGCTGTTTACTGCCGCGGCTTGCTTGGGTGAAGAGGCGAAAGTTCAGCGCTCAGTCTAAAGATCAAAAGATCAAAAGATCGCAGCCTGCGGCAGCTCCTACATGAGGAATGCGTTTCCCTGTAGGAGCTGCCGCAGGCTGCGATCTTTTGCTTTATCCAATAAAAAGCCCGCCAAGGTGTGAACCTTGGCGGGCTTTTTTGTAGCTGGGTGTTTTAGTACGCGCCCATGTAATCGCGTTTACCCACTTCAACACCGTTGTGGCGCAGCAGCGCGTAGGTGGTGGTGACGTGGAAGAAGAACTGCGGCAGACCGTAGCTCAGCAGGTAAGCCTGACCGCTGAAGCGCTTCTCTTTCGGCGTGCCCGGACGGGTCACGATCTCGATGCCTTCCTTGCCGTTGATCTGCTCCGGCTTGATCTCGCCGATGTAGGCCAGCACCTTGGCGATCAGCGCCTGCAGTTCGGCGAACGTGGTTTCAGTGTCGTCATACTTCGGGATTTCGACTTCGGCCAGACGCGAGGAAACGCCCTTGGCGAAGTCGACGGCGATCTGCACCTGACGCACCAGCGGGAACATGTCCGGGTACAGGCGCGCTTGCAGGAAGGCGTTCGGGTCGATGTTTTTCTCGGTGGCGTGGGCTTCAGCCTTTTTCAGGACATCGCTCAGGGCGTTGAGCATTTGTTGAAAAACCGGGACGGATGCGGCGTAAAGGGAAATGGTCATGGCAGTCTCGTGTGGTGGCTGGGTGGAACGTGGAGGCGATTATAGCCATGCTTGATGACCACACGGCTTGCCTTTTGTTAGCCAAGGATTAGGCTAGGCGCCTTCGACTGCTGAGGGAACGCGCGATGACCACCGAACTTGCAACCACCACCGACGAACCACGGCTCAACGCCACGGAAATCCGCATTCTGGGTTCGTTGATCGAAAAACAGGCCACCAGCCCGGAAACCTATCCGTTGACCCTCAATGCATTGGTGCTGGCCTGCAATCAGAAGACCAGTCGCGAGCCAGTGATGAACCTGACTCAGGGCCAGGTCGGCCAGAGTCTGCGGGCGCTGGAAAGCCACGGTTACACCAAACTGGTCATGGGCAGTCGCGCTGATCGCTGGGAGCATAAGCTCGACAAGGCGCTGGAGCTGGTGCCGGCCCAGGTGATTCTCACCGGTTTGATGTTCCTGCGTGGTCCGCAGACAGTGAATGAGTTGCTGACCCGCAGCGGCCGCATGCATGATTTCGAAGATGCCGAGCAGGTGGTGCATCAACTTGAACGCCTGATCGCCCGTGGGCTGGCGGTGTTGATCCCGCGTCAGGCCGGACAACGCGAAGACCGCTACACCCATGCACTGGGCGATCCGGCGGACATCGAGGCGATCCTGGCGGCGCGGCAGAATCCTGGGGAGCGCGCGACCAGCGGCGTTTCCGTCGAGCGCATCGAAGAGCTGGAAGCACGGATTGCCGCACTGGAAGAGCGCCTGGCGCGCCTTGAATAACCCCCAAAATCCTACGTGGGAGCGAGCT
>NZ_CATKPO010000004.1:0-182987 GCF_949768395.1 Pseudomonas sp. IT-P260 | reverse complement strand
CAAAAGATCGCAGCTTCGGCAGCTCCTACATTTGATCGTGTTCTTCCATAGTTTGCGGATGAACCTGTAGGAGCTGCCGCAGGCTGCGATCTTTTGATCCTGATTTTGAAGATCAAAAGATCGCAGCGTGCCGCAGCTCCTACACAGGGATTTGTGGATCCTTCATCGACGGCTCTGCTGCCACGCCGCCGCCAGGCCGCTGCAACAGATCACCACAATGCCGATCACCGTCAACAGGCTCGGCGTGTGATTGAACACCACCCAGCCCAACAGCCCGGCAAACACGATCTGGCAGTAACCGAACGGCGCCAGCAATGCCGGCGCGGCGTGCCGAAACGCCTGGGTCAGAAACAGGTGCGCGGTCATCCCGCAACTGCCCAGCGCCAGCATCAACACGGCGTGCGTCAACGTCGGCACCTGCCAGAAGAACGGCACCAGCGCACTCATCACCAAGGTGTTGCACAGACCGGCAAAGAAGTTGCTGGTGGTCGGACTATCGACCTCACTGAGCTTGCGCGTCAGCAGTTGATAGAAGCAGAAAAACAACGCCGAGCAGAACGGCAGCAGCACCGCCGGAGTGAACAATTCACCGCCCGGGTGAACGATGATCAGCACGCCGATGAATCCACAGATCACCGCAATCCATTGCCCGCGCGTTACCCGTTCCTTGAGCAACGGCACCGACAATGCCGTCACCAGCACCGGCGCAAGAAAGTTGACCGCCGTGGCCTCGGCCAACGGGATGTACAGCAGCGCCGTGGTGAAAAACAGACTGGTGCCGAGCAGGCACAGCGCCCGCGCCAACTGCCACAACGGCCGTTTGGTGCGCAGCACACGCAGCCCTGATTGCGGCAGGAAAATTCCCGCCATCAGCAAGGTGTGCACCAGATACCGCGCCCATACCACCATGACGATCGGGTAGAAACCCGAGAGGTATTTCGACAGCGCATCGTGGCTGGAGAACAGGAAAGTCGCCACGACAATCAGCAGGATCCCCTTGAAGGGTTGGTTGACACCGGAGAGCGGGGTGCTGACGGTCATTGGATATCTCTGAAGGAAAAATGAACAGTGGCGGGGACGCTGGCGCCCCGCCACAAAAACTGACTTATAACTGCGCCAACAATTCCCGCGTCCTGTCGAGCGCCATCTGCGCTCGTTGCAATCCGCTGACGCCCTGCTCCAGCAGTTTTACCGTGGGGATCTCCAGGCTCAGGGGAATATTAGCTGGCAGACTGCGCAACAAACCGTGCAAATCACAATCGCCCTCGCCGGGAAACCGCCGTTCGTTGCGCGCCTGACGCAAGATCTCGGCCATGTCCGCCGGTCTCGGTCCCGCCACATCACACAATTGCGCATAACGCAGGCGCGCGGGCGCAACGCTGGCCAGATCCTCCAGCCGTGAGCCGGAGCGATCGAAATGAAAGGCATCGACCAGCACCGCGGCATTTTCCCGGTCGGCATTGGCAACAATGCGCAACGCCTGTTCGAGGTTGCACGCATCGGTCCAGGGCATGAACTCCAGATGCGGATGCAAACCGTAAGGCGCCGCCAGATCACACAGCGCGGCAAAGTTGTCGGTGAGCCGTTGCTCGTCAGGATCATTGCCGGCGACGAGTAATTCACTGGCGCCAAACTCCGCGCCGACGGCCAGCAGCTTGTCGAAATCGGCGACCACGGTTTGCGGTTTCAGACGCAGGATTTCCACATCAAGCACAGCGATGCCAGTGTCGCGCAAACGCGCCAACGTCTGACGCCGTAAACCGCCATCGGCCACCAATGGAAAGTGATATTCCTCAGGCGTCGCCGGTTCCAGGCGCAGGCCGACATGGCTGTAACCCGCACGCACCGCGACCTCGATCATTTGCGGTGGCGACAACTCGAGTACGGTGAGACTGGCCAGGGACAGGATTCGTTCGTTCATGCTCACGCCTCGACCGCTGCCGGGGAACAGGCACGGCCACTGGCCGCCGCCTCGCGAATCGCCTCGACCAGCGCCAGGGTTCGCGCGGCATCGGCGGCACTGACCAAGGGTTCGACTTCACGCCGCGCGACCTGCACAAAATGTTGCAGCTGCAAACGCAACGCGTCCCCGCCCTCACACGGTTCTTGCAGCGCGATCAGCGGTTCGTGCCAACCGGCATCGACTTGATCGGCAGCGTAATGCCAACGCTTGAGTTGCGGAATGCTTAACGCTCCGGCAGTGCCCGCCAGCAAATAACACGGCTGATCGGCCTGACGCGGGTAAACCGGGTTCTCTGCGGAGTTCAGCTCCCAGCTCCACGGCGCGGCGACCGCATCGGAACCGCTCAGCGTGCCCAGTGCACCGCCGGCAAATTGCAGTAACACCGCGACGCTGTCTTCGTTGGCAAAACCCCGCACCGCGTTGTCGGTGACGGCCTGCACCGACTGCACCTCCCCGCACAGGTGACGCAGCAGATCGAGGTCGTGAATCAGGTTGGTCAGCAACAGGCCCGCGCCCGGCTCACGGCGCCACGGGACCTCGAAATAACGGTCGGGTTTGCGCACCTGGAACAGTGCGGTAACCGTGGTCAGCCGCCCGAGCGCGCCGCTGCGCAGCAATTGGTGGGCACGCACGATCAACGGATTGTGCCGCCGATGATGGCCGACCAGCACCGGCACGCCGCTGCGTTTGACTGCCGCCACCAGTTCGCGTGCCTCATCCAGATGCACGCCCACCGGTTTCTCCAGCAGCACCGCAACCCCGGCGGCGAGGCAATCCAGCGCCGTGCTGACGTGCTGATTATTCGGATTAGCCACGATCACCGCATCGGGCCTCACCTGCTCCAGCATCTGCCGGTGATCGGCGAAATACGCCACGCCCCACTGCGCCGCCAGGGCGGGAGCCTGCGGGCCGGGATCGGCCACTGCACACAAGCGGGCTTCATCGAGGGTTTGCAAGTGCTGGTAATGCTGCTGGCCCATGTTGCCGGCGCCGATCAGGGCGATACGAAGGGGCGGAGTCAAGGCGCGATCCTCTTGTGATTGTTGTTGGAAGTGTCACTCCAGCAACAATTTAGAACTGCGTTCCAGAATCAAACACCCGCTAATGGAAATTCCGTGCGAACAACGCACAACTTCGTACACGACGCTCAACCTGTAGGAGCTGCCGCCGGCTGCGATCTTTTGCTCTTGATCTGAAAAACAAAGTCAAAAGATCGCAGCCTGCGGCAGCTCCTACAAAGATCGGCGCGGGTCAGACAAACAATTCAGACGCCAGGCTCGCCGCCGACAACTCCTCGGTGAACTTCATCAGCAACGGCGCCAGTTCATGCAGCCGTGCGCCAGGCATCCGCGCGCTTGGCCCGGCGATGCTCAGTACGCCGATCACCCGGCTGTCAACGGGGTGCTTGACCACCGCAGCAATCGCCGAAGTGCCCACCGCCGAACTTTCCTCGACGCAGGCATAACCCTGCTCCCGCGCCAGCCGCAGGCGCTCCAGCAATTCGATATTGGAGCGCGGCGCATTCGGCCCAATGCCCACTGGCACTTCCGCACCCTGGCGCTCGACCAGCGACAAGGCTTCGGCGTCGCTCATGCAGGCCAGCCACGCGTGCCCGGAGGCGGTGTAGAACAACGGCGCGTCGCGGCCCATGTCCGGGTCATAACGCAGGCCCGTCCGTGCGCCCTGCGCCTTGGCGATCCAGGTCTGGCGCTCGCCATCGATCACTCCCAGACGCACCAGCTCACCGGTTTCCTGCGCCAGTCGATCCAGCACCGGTTGCACGATGTCGGCACCGCTGCTCGCCAGATACTGAAACCCCATCGCCACCAGTTTGGTCGACAAGTGATAGCGCAGAGTGTCTGCATTCTGCCGTACGTAACCCAGCCGAATCAGCTCGGCGAGCATACGGTGAGTGGCACTTTTCGGGATGTCGAGCTGCTCGGCCAGGGTCTGCATCGGCAGCCCGCGCGGCTCACTGGTGAGGCTTTCCAGCACACTGAAAACCCGTTCGATCTGACTGCCGGCCATGGGAAGATCCAAATGAAATTTCGCCGATTCTAAAAGACATCCGAGACAAAGCGAAATCCGGAACCGGCAGTGCGATAACCGCCCACTTTACGGAAACAGGTCTTGTGGCAGATGCGCTTCATTCGCTAATTTCTGGAATCTAATTCCAATAAAATCCAGTTGCGGAGCTTTGTTTGATGCCTGCCGAACTTCCCGAAATCGACTGCGACGTGCTGGTCGTCGGCTCCGGCGCTGCCGGTTTATCCACGGCGGTCACTGCCGCCTGGCACGGTCTGAAAGTCATCGTGGTTGAAAAGGATCCGCTGTTCGGTGGTGCCACGGCGTGGTCCGGCGGCTGGGCGTGGGTACCGTGCAATCCATTGGCGCGACGCGCCGGCATCGTCGAAGACATCGAGCAACCGCGCACGTACCTGCGCCACGAACTCGGCGAGCATTACGACCCGGCCATGGTCGACGCCTTCCTCACTGCCGGACCACACATGGTCGCGTTTTTCGAACAGCACAGCGCTTTGCAATTTGCCGACGGCAACGCCATCGCCGACATCCATGGCGATACGCCGGGCGCTGGCACGGGCGGGCGCTCGGTCATCGCGGCGCCTTACGACGGACGACAAGTCGGACGCCTGCTCAAGCGCCTGCGTACAACGATGCGCGAAACGTCCTTCATGGGCATGCCGATCATGGCCGGCGCCGACCTTTCGGCGTTCCTCAATCTCACCCGTTCGCTGAAAGCGGCTTGGCATGTAACCCGTCGTTTTACCCGACACTTGCTGGATCTGGCGGTACACGGCCGGGCCATGCAACTGGTCAACGGTGTGGCGCTGGTCGCAAGGCTGGCGAAATCCGCCGAGGACCTTGGCGTCCTGTTATGGGAGTCGGCGCCGGTGAGCGAACTGCTGCGCGATGAATCAAGGGTTTGCGGCGCCGTGGTCAACAGCGCAAAAGGCCCGATCCGCGTCCATGCACGCAAAGCCGTGGTGCTGGCCGCCGGCGGGTTCGCCAATGACATCGAGCGGCGCAAGGCCTTGTTTCCGCGCACGCCCACAGGTCATGAACACTGGGCACTGCCACCGCTGGCGGTCAACGGCGATGGCCTGCGTCTGGGCGAAAGCGTCGGTGCCACGGTCAACACCGACGTGGCGTCGCCCGTGGCCTGGGCGCCGGTCTCGCAAGTGCCCCATGCCGACGGCAGCATCGGCCATTTCCCGCACATCATCGAACGCGGCAAACCGGGAATCATCGGCGTACTGCGCAACGGCCAGCGTTTCGTCAATGAAGCCAATGGTTACTTCGACTACGTCAGCGCCATGGTTGCCGCCACCCCGGAAGGCGAGGAAGTCGCCTCGTGGCTGATCTGCAGCCGCGCCTTTCAACGGCGTTATGGCCTGGGCATGTCGCGGCCCTTTCCCGTTCCGCTGTCAGGATTTATCCGCAGCGGCTATCTGAAAACCGGCAACACTCTTGAAGAATTGGCCAGCGCCTGCGGCATCGACCCCAGCGGGTTGCGCCAGACGGTGGAGGACTACAACCGCCATGCACGCCACGGCGAGGACCCGTCGTTCGGTCGCGGCGCAACGCCCTACAACCGCAAACAGGGCGATCCGGCGAACCTTCCCAACCCTTGCGTTGCCCCAATAGAGGCCGGCCCTTTCTATGCCGTGAAAGTCCAACCGGGCTGCTTCGGCACCTTTGCCGGGCTCAAGGTCAACCCGCAGGCGCAAGTGCTCGACGCCCATGCCCGGCCCATCGCCGGGCTCTACGCCGCCGGTGGCGACATGGCCAGCATCATGGGCGGGCACTATCCGGCAGGCGGGATCAACCTCGGCCCGGCGCTGACGTTCGGCTACATCGCCGCCCGGCATATCGCCGGCATCACTGCTTTCGAACAGGAGATCGACCATGCAGCACATCGTTAACGCCCAGGGTTTGAACATGCCGAAACTCGGCCTCGGCACCTGGCCGATGCTCGGCGACGAATGCACCCGTGCCGTCGAGCAAGCGCTGGAAATCGGTTATCGGCATATCGACACGGCAGCGGCCTACAACAACGAAGACGCAGTCGGACAAGCGTTGGCGAACACACCGACACCCCGCGAGCAGATTCATGTCACCACCAAGGTCTGGTGGGACCAGTTGCAACCCGACGCCATGCGCCACTCGATGGAGCGAAGCCTCAAGGCTTTGCGCAGCGAGTATGTCGACCTGTTCATGATCCATTGGCCGAGCGCTGACTGGGACTTGCCGCGCACGCTTGAAACCCTCGCATCCTTCAAGGAGCAAGGTCTGGCTCGCCACATCGGCGTGGCGAATTTTCCGCTGCCGCTGCTGCGCAAAGTCGTCGAGGAATACGGCATCCCTCTGTCAGCGATCCAGGTCGAGTACCACGTCTTGCTCGGACAAAACGCCCTGCTCGACTACGCGCGCCAACACGATCTGGCACTGACGGCCTACACGCCATTGGCGCGCAACAAGGTCTCGGACATCGCGCAGATTCAGCAGATCGCGAAAAAACACGGCGTTCAGCCGACTCAGGTGGCGCTGAAATGGCTGCTCGATCAGCCCAACGTCGCGGCGATTCCCAAAGCCAGCAGCCGGGCCAATCAACTGGCGAACCTGGCTGCGCTGCAGGTTGAGCTGGACGCTGAAGACCGCGCACTGATCGCCGCGCTGCCGAAGAATCAGCGTCAGGTCAGCCCGGATTTCGCCCCGGTGTGGGACGCCTTCGATCGCTGACGCACAGTGCGCTGAGAGAAATCCGCCAACGGATTGAATTAGTCGCCCACACGCTCGTCAATAACAGGCCCGCCCTCGTCACCCGAGGCCGGGCCTGTTTGCGTGTGCGCCAATGGACGGACGACCGGACTGGCGCCACACTCACACACCAGCAACACTCATCACCACGTACAGATAGAGGATTCCCACATGCTATGGAAAAAAGGCCGACGCAGTGACAACGTCGTCGATGCCCGTGGCGATGATAGCGGCGGTGGCGGCGGCATGCGTTTCGGTGGTGGCAAAGGCCTGAGCCTCGGGGCGATCCTGCTGATCGTCGGCATCGGCTGGATCACCGGGCAGGACCCGCTGCAGATCCTCGGCCAGCTCACCGGGCAAATGACCGAACAATCGGCACCGGCCTCGACGCAAACCCGTCAGGCGCCACCGGCCAACGACCAGCAGGCCGAATTCGTGCGTTCGATCCTCGGCGATACCGAAGACACCTGGGGCGCGATTTTCCAGCAGGCCGGCCGCCAATATAAGGACCCGACTTTGGTGCTGTTCAGCAACCGGGTGAATTCCGCCTGCGGGCTGGCGACTTCGGCGACCGGCCCGTTCTATTGCCCGACGGATCAGAAAGTCTATCTGGACATGGCCTTCTTCCAGGAAATGGCCCAGCGCTTCAAGGCTGCCGGCGACTTCGCCCAGGCCTACGTGATCGCGCACGAAATCGGCCACCATGTGCAGACGCTGCTCGGCGTCTCGGCGAAAATTCAGGCGGCCCGGCAGCAGGGGCGGCAGATGCAGGGCGACGGCGGTTTGCTGGTGCGTCAGGAATTGCAGGCTGACTGCCTGGCCGGCGTCTGGGCCTACCATGCGCAGCAGCGCCTGAACTGGCTGGAACCGGGTGACGTTGAAGAGGCCTTGAACGCGGCCAACGCCATCGGTGATGATCGCCTGCAACAACAGGGTCAGGGCCGTGTGGTGCCGGACTCGTTTACCCATGGCACGTCAGCGCAAAGGGTGCGCTGGTTCAAAACCGGATTCGCCCAGGGCCAGGTCGGCCAGTGCGATACCTTCGCGGCGAAAAACCTGTAAATGCACAAATGGCTTTTGGCGTTACTGATCATCGGCGGCAGCGCACACGCGGCGGGCGTCGATGCCATCAGCTCCGGGCGTCTGCAACTCAAGGCCGGCGAAATGGCCGTGGGCATCAGCCCCGCACCGGAAAAAATCGAGCGGGTGCTGATCGTCATTCACGGCCGTCTGCGCAACGCCGAAACCTACCGCAAGAGTGCCGAGCACGCCACGGAATTGGCCGGACAAACTACGCACACGCTGGTGATCGCGCCGCAGTTTCTCAATGAAAGCGACGTCGCCCTGTACTCGCTGCCTAACACGTTGCTGCGCTGGAAAGGCAACGAGTGGATGGGCGGCGGGTTATCCACAGGGCCGAATCCGCTGAGTTCCTACGCCGCACTGGATGAAATCGTCGCCCGGGTCAGCGACCGCAAGCAGTTTCCGGATGTGAAACAGATTGTGATTTTCGGCCATTCCGGTGGCGGCCAAGTGGTGCAGCGTTATGCCCTGCTGGCCAAGGACCAACCGGCGCTTACGGCCAACAGCATTCGCCTGCGGTACGTGGTGGCCAACCCGTCGTCATACGCGTATTTCAACGAACAGCGGCCGGTGGCCTTCGATCACGCACAGTGCCTTGGGTTTAATCGCTGGAAGTACGGTCTGAGCGACATGCCGGTATACGCCGGCGGGCAAACGCCGTTGCAGCTTGAAAGCCGTTACATCAAGCGCGAGGTGATTTATCTGCTCGGTCAGCAGGACATCGACCCGCAGCATCCGGCGCTGGACAAGAGCTGCGCCGCCGAAGCCCAGGGCGCGTATCGACTGGAACGCGGCAAACTGTTTTTCGGCTACCTGCTGCGCCGGCATCCGGAAGGGGTGAATCAGCGGCTGGTTGAAGTGCCCGGGGTCGGGCATAACGGCGATGGGATGTTGACGTCGCCGGAGGGGCAGAAAGCGCTGTTTGATCAGTAATTCTTGCGCTGGCCGTTCTGGCCTCTTCGCGAGCAGGCTCGCTCCCACATTGGATTGATGCATTACACAAAATCTCTGTGCACCGAAGATCTAATGTGGGAGCGAGCCTGCTCGCAAAGGCGCCCCTTCTGACAACATGAATCTCAGACCGAAAGCATCCGCCGCAACTCGACACAATCCTGCGCATGCCAGTCCGTCAGCTCCGGCCACGGGTTGTCCGGCAGATTCACCAGCACCGTCCGCGCCCCGGCCGCCCGCCCGCAATCCAGATCAAAGCGGTAATCCCCGACCATCACCATTTCGCGCGCCGGCACGTTCCAGGCCTCGGCCAGTTTCAGCAACCCGCCGGGATGTGGCTTGGGCGGTGCTTCATCGCGGCCCAGCACATCTTCCACAGCGAAACAGTCGGCCAGGCCAATCGCTTCGAGCGTCACATGCGCCAGCTCCCGCGCGTTGCGCGTCAGGATGCCCAGGCGATAGCCCCGCCCGTGCAGATCGCGCACCAACTCCACCGCACCGGCAGCCGGTTTCGAACCCAGCGCCAGATCGCGCTCATGCTCCAGCAGCCAGGCATGTTTCGCCGCCGCTTCGTCGGCCGGCAGCGCCGCGAGGTGGGTGAGAATGTCGTCCTCGGGCGGAATCGCCAGCGCCACGCGGATCGCCGCAAAGTCATGCACGGCGATCGTCAGCGTGCCGTCCATGTCGAACACCCAGTGCTTCACATCGCTCAGGCTCATGCCCAGTCCTTGCGGTGACGAATCAGGCCTTCCTGGGTCACCGACGCCACCAGTTGCCCGGCGCGGTTGTACACGCTGCCACGGGAGAACCCACGGGAATTACCGGCCCACGGGCTGTCCATCGCGTAGAGCAGCCAGTCGTCGGCGCGCAGATCATTGTGGAACCACAGTGCGTGATCGAGGCTGGCGACCTGCATGTCTTTCTGCCAGACCGACTTGCCGTGGGGCAGCATCGAAGTGGTCAGCAGACCGAAGTCCGAGGCGTAGGCCAGCAGGTATTTGTGCAGCGCCGGAATATCCGCCAGCGCGCCATCAGCACGGAACCACACGTACTTCACCGGATCGGCCGGCTGCGGGTTGTACGGGTCTTTTTCAGTGACCGGGCGCACTTCGATCGGTTTCGGGCAGAGCAATTTTTCGCGCATGTGCTCGGGAATCAGGTGCGCGCGCTGCTGGGTCAGTTCCAGCTCCGACGGCAGGTTTTCCGGGCCGACCACCACCGGCATCTGGCTCTGGTGCTCGAAGCCTGCCTCGTCGTACTGAAACGACGCGCTGCAGGTAAAAATCGGGTGGCCCTTCTGGATCGCCGTAACCCGCCGGGTGCTGAAGCTGCCGCCATCACGCACGCGATCCACCGAGTACACCACTGGCAATTTGGCGTCGCCGGGGCGCAGGAAATAACCGTGCATCGAATGCACATGGCGCGCCTCTTCAACCGTCTGACTGGCCGCCGACAGCGACTGGCCGAGCACCTGCCCACCGAACAACTGACGGAAACCCAGGTCCTGGCTGCGGCCACGGAACAGGTTTTCCTCGATCGGCTCCAGGGTCAGCAGGTCGACCAGATCTTCCAACACTTGGCTCATTCAGACTCTCCTCACACAACGCTATGCCGCGCAGTCTTGGCTGCGGCGGCCCATTCAGGTTCTGGCGCGAGCCATTGTCGCGCCATTGTAAACGTCCGTGTCGGCTTAGCCATGCAGGGTTTGCAGCCATTGCTCCCTGGTAATCCGGTACAACACATGCCGGCGTAACGGGTGATCGACGGCAATTTTGGGGTGATCGAAATCATCGGCCGGATCGTGCTGCATGCCAATCGCTTGCATGACTTTCTCCGAGGGCAGATTGCTCTGGGCGGTGAAGGACACGATTTCCTTCAGCGACAACCGGTCAAAGCCGCAACGCAGAGCGGTCCATGCCGCTTCGCTGGCATAGCCCAGCCCCCAATGCTCGCGGGCCAGGCGCCAGCCGATTTCCACCGCTGGCGTGAACGGGGCATCGAAACCGACCACACCCAGACCGGTGAAACCGATGAACTCGCCGCTGTCCTTGCGCTCCAGCGCCCATAATCCGAAGCCGTGTTCGGCAAAATGGCCGCGCACCCGACCAATGAGCGAAGCACTTTCCAGGCGGCTCAAGGGCTGTGGAAAGTAACGCATGACCTGCGGATCGGCACACATCGCCGCAAATGCCGGCAAATCCTCGTCCTGCCATTGGCGCATCAGCAATCGCGCACTTTCCAGTTGCAGTATCGGCTCCATCATGCCCCTCCGTTTCCATGCCGCAAGTCTACATCGCTGGTAGGATCGTTCACTCTTTCCATCGTTCCTACATGAAGTCGCCATGCCACTGCCGTTGATCTACCACGAAGACTACAGTCCCGAGTTTCCGGCGGATCACCGCTTTCCGATGGACAAGTTCCGTTTGCTGCGCGACCACCTGGTCGACAGCGGCCTGACCCGCGACGCCGACCTGCTGCGCCCGGAGATCTGCCCCAACGACATCCTCGCCCTGGCCCATGACCGTCGCTATATCGAACGCTACATGAGCGGCGAGTTGTCCCGCGAAGACCAGCGGCGCCTTGGCTTGCCCTGGAACGAAGCGCTGGCGCGGCGTACGGTGCGGGCGGTCGGCGGTTCAATTCTGGCGGCAGAAAAAGCCCTGGAGCATGGTCTGGCCTGTCACCTCGCCGGCGGCACCCATCACGCCCACTACGATTACCCGGCCGGCTTCTGCATTTTCAATGACCTGGCGATCATCAGCCATTACCTGCTGCAAAGCGGCCGGGTGAACCGGGTGCTGATCTTTGATTGCGACGTGCATCAGGGTGACGGCACCGCACGCATCCTCCACGACACGCCGGAGGCGATCACCGTTTCCCTGCACTGTGAAAAGAATTTTCCTGCACGCAAGGCCGAAAGCGATTGGGACATTCCGCTGCCTAAAGGCATGGGCGATGGCGACTACCTGAGGGTGGTGGATGAAACGCTCAACTACCTGCTGCCGCTGTATCAACCGGACCTGGTGCTGTACGACGCCGGGGTCGATGTGCACAAGGACGACGCCCTCGGTTATCTGCAGCTGACAGACGAAGGCGTCGCCGCCCGCGATGAAAGCGTGATGCGCCATTGCCTGGGCCGCGACATCCCGGTAGTCGGCGTGATCGGCGGTGGCTACAGCAAGGATCGCCACGCCCTCGCCCGCCGCCACGGCATCCTGCATCACAGCGCGCAACGGGTCTGGACGTCACACGGTTGTCATTAAGCTGTGCTGCGTTACCCACAATGGCTGTGGAACGGCCTGTGGATAACCTGAGCGAAAGGGACTACACGCCAGAGCGAACAAGGCGTACAGCGCGATGGTTGTTTTTTGACCAGCCACCTAATCCACATGATCTCCCTGTGGGAGCGAGCCTGCTCGCGAAGACTTCGGCACATTCGACTTAGAAGGTAACTGACCCACCGCTTTCGCGAGCAGGCTCGCTCCCACAGAGATCTCCCACATCGATCTGCGCTGTTAGAATGCGCGCCTCATCCCGCCATACCGCAGCGCACGCCATGACCCAGACCTCCGCCTCCCCCCCCGCTCACGTCGCCATCATCGGCGGTGGCCCCGCCGGCCTGATGGCCGCCGAAGTGCTGAGCCAGGCCGGCGTGCGTGTCGATCTGTACGACGGCATGCCCTCGGTGGGGCGCAAGTTCCTGCTGGCCGGGGTCGGCGGCATGAACATCACCCATTCCGAACCTTACCCGGCGTTCCTCGCGCGCTACGCCGAACGCGCACCGCAGATCGCGCCCTTGCTGCGCGGCTTCGACGCCGACGCGCTGTGCCGCTGGATTCATGAGCTGGGCATCGAGACCTTCATCGGCAGCTCCGGCCGGGTATTCCCCACCGACATGAAAGCCGCGCCGTTGCTGCGCGCCTGGCTCAAGCGCCTGCGCGACAGTGGCGTGGTTATCCACACCCGCCATCGCTGGCTCGGCTGGGATGCACACGGCGCTCTGCGCATTGCCAGCCCCGATGGCGAAATCACCGTCAAACCCGACGCCACCCTGCTCGCCCTCGGCGGTGGCAGCTGGTCGCGGCTGGGTTCGGATGGCGCGTGGATGCTGCCGCTGGAACAAAAAGGCGTAGGACTGGCGCCGTTGCAGCCGAGCAATTGCGGCTTCGAGGTGCAGGGCTGGAGCGAATTGCTTGTCAGCAAATTCGCCGGCGCACCGCTGAAAAATGTCGCCATCGGTTTGAACGACGACGTGCCGCGCTTGGGCGAATGTGTGATCACCGCGACCGGGGTTGAAGGCAGCCTGATCTACGCGCTATCGGCACCGATTCGCGAGGCAATCAACGCCCACGGTTCAGCCACGGTGCACATCGATCTGCTGCCCGGCCGCCCTGTGGATAAATTGCAGGCAGCGTTGGGCAAACCGCGCGGCTCGCGCTCGATGGCCAAGCATCTGCACAGTCAGGTCGGGATTGATGGGGTGAAAGCGGCGTTGTTGCGCGAGCTGAGTGGCGCGGCAACCTTCGATGATCCGGCGCTGCTGGCGCGGGCGATCAAGGCGTTACCGTTGACCCTGGTGAAAACCCGTCCGCTGGACGAAGCGATCAGCAGTGCCGGTGGCGTGACGTTCGAAGCGCTGGATGAACGTTTGATGCTCAAGGCGTTGCCGGGAGTGTTCTGTGCGGGGGAAATGCTCGATTGGGAAGCGCCGACAGGTGGCTATTTGCTGACGGGGTGTTTTGCCAGCGGGCGTGCTGCAGGATTGGGTGTCATGCAGTGGTTGCAGCGCAAAGGTTGAAGACCGAGGTGCGTCCTTCGCGAGCAGGCTCGCTCCCACACTGATCTCCAGTAACAAGGAGATCCCTTGTGGGAGCGAGCCTGCTCGCGAAGGCGTCCTTACAGACGCCGCATCACATCAAGGCTTGCGCTTGCGCGGCCCGGTATTGAACACCGGCACTTTACGCACAGGCTTGATCGACGGCTCCGGCGCCTGGGTGTCGCCACTGTCGACCCACTTGCCCAGATTGCGTTTGCCGCCACCGCCACCGGAGGTCTTCGGCTTTTTCGGTTTCTTCGGCTTCTTGATCACCTGACCGCTGGCATCGGTCTCCGGCACACGGTGCTCAGGTTCGAAGTCCGGCTCGTTCTGGCGCTTCAAGGTCTGACGGGTGAGCATCTCGATTGCCGAGAGCATGTTCACTTCATCGGCACACACCAGCGAGATCGCCTCGCCCGTTGCACCGGCACGGCCGGTACGACCGATGCGATGGATGTAATCCTCGGCCACGATCGGCAGGTCGAAATTGACCACCAGCGGCAAATCTTCGATGTCCAGACCCCGAGCCGCGACGTCAGTCGCCACCAGAATCTGCACTTCACTGAGTTTGAAACGATCCAGCGCACGCTGACGGGTCGCCTGCGGCTTGTCGCCGTGGATGCCGTCGGCGTTTACACCGAGGCCCTGGAGTTTTTCCACCAGCGCATCCACGCCGTTGCGGGTCTTGGCGAACACCAGCACCTGCTTCCACTTGTTCTTGCGCATCAGGTGCACGAACAGTTCCGGCTTGCGCTTCTTGTCCACCGTCACCACCCACTGCTTGACGGTGTTGGCTGCGACGTTGCGCGGGCTGACTTCGATGCTCAGCGGATCGTTGAGCATCTGCCCGGCCAGCAGGCGGATGTCATCGGAGAAGGTCGCGGAGAACAGCAGCGTCTGGCGCTTCTTCGGCAGCGCGCGATAGATGTTCGCCAGCTCTTCGGAAAAGCCCAGATCGAGCATGCGGTCGGCTTCGTCGAGCACCAGGGTTTGCAGCTGATTGAATTTCAACGCGTTCTGGCGGAACAGGTCGAGCAGACGGCCCGGGGTTGCCACCAGCAGGTCGACGCCGCCGCGCAGTTTCATCATCTGCGGGTTGATGCTGACACCGCCATACACCGCGTAGGTGCGCAACGGCAGGTTTTCCGCGTACTGGCGCACCGATTCGTGCACCTGCTCGGCCAGCTCGCGGGTCGGCACCAGGATCAGCGCACGCACCGAGTTGGCGGTGACTTTCGGCCCTTCCATGGCCAGCAACTGCAGCAGCGGCAAGGCGAAACCGGCGGTCTTGCCGGTACCGGTCTGGGCCGCAGCCATCAGGTCGCGACCGGCCAGCACGGCCGGAATGGCTTGCGCCTGGACCGGCGTTGGAGTCTGGTAGCCGAGCTTCTCAAGGGAGCGCAGCAAGGGTTCGATCAGGCCAAGGGTGGCGAAAGTCATGGGAGTACCGTAGGAAAATTCAGCGCAATTGTGCGACACGAGTGTGCAATGGCGCGCAGTTTACCCTAATTCACACGCGGTTCTGCTGGAACGGCGGTCTTCGGCGGCTCCACGACCAGCGGCTGCGCCGGCCGCCGCCATTGCGGCAGACCGATCAGCACCACGGCACTGATGATCACCAGCATCGCCAGCGCTTCTTCCATGCCGATGGTCTCGCCGACAAACACGATCCCCAGCAACACCGCCACCGCCGGGTTGACGTAGGCGTAACTGGTGGCCGCCGCCGGACGCACGTGCTTGAGCAGGTACATGTAGGAATTGAAGGCGATGATCGAGCCGAAGAAGATCAGATACCCCAGGGCCAGCCAGCCTTCCACCGGTGGCAAGGCTTGCAGGTGCTCGCCGCTCACTGCGCTGCCGATCAGCAGGACCACGCCGCCCACCAGCATCTCCACGGCACTGGCCATCGCCCCTTGCGGCAACGGCAGGTGTTTGCTCCACACCGAGCCGAAGGCCCAGGTCGCCGCCGCAAAAATCAACAGCGCCGCGCCCAGCGGACTCGATTGCAGGTTGGAACCCATGTTGAGCATGGCAATGCCGACGATCCCCAACGCCACCCCGGCCCACTCCAGCCGCGTATTACGCGCGCCCCAGAAATAGCCGCACAACAACGTAAACAACGGCACGGTCGCCACTGCCAGTGCCGCCACGCCGGACGCCACACCCGTGTGCTCGGCGACACTGACCGCGCCGTTACCGAAACTGAGCAACAGAATCCCGATGATCCCCGCCGCTTTCCACTGCACCCAGGTCGGCGCCGGCGCGCCACGCCAGCGCAGGAAGGCGTACATCAGGCTGCCGGCAATCACGAAGCGCACCCCGCCGAGCATCAGCGGCGGCCAGTATTCGACGCCGAGGCGGATTACCAGATAGGTCGATCCCCAAATCACATACAGCGCGAAAAACGCGGCGATCAACGGCAAGGAAAAACGGCGCAAGGCAGGCATGGGCAGCTCGACAGTCAGAGGCAGGGTGAGGATTATTCTAGAAAGGCCCGTGAGCAAAAATAAGTTACAAAACCTGTTTATCGCGCCGGTACACTTTTGAAACAACGGAGATCGACGGGATAAGCCGTGATTTCGAAAGTCTGGCATTTTCAGGAGTCCGGCCTTGGACAAATACGACCGCATGCTGCTCAGCGCCCTGTTGGAAAACGGTCGCGCGTCCTACGCCGATCTGGCGCGCAAGGTGAACCTGTCCGCCCCGGCAGTCGCCGAACGGGTGGCCAAGCTTGAGGCGTCCGGCGTGATCACCGGGTATCAGGCGAACATCGACCTGTCGAAAATCGGTTTGCCGATCCAGTGCATGATCGAGTTGCGCCTGCACCAGAACGGCAGCCAGAAGGTCTACGACGAACTGGTGAAAATCCCGCAACTGACCGAATGCTTCCGTGTGACCGGCGATCCATGCGTGATGATGAAGGGCGCGGTGGGCTCGATGACCGAACTGGAGGAACTGATCAATCACGTGGCGAAGTTTGGCTTCAGCAAGACCTCGATCGTGTTGTCCAGCGCAATCGAGAAGCGCGTGCCGCTGAGCCATATAGAAGCCAACGGCAAATAATCAGCCCCACCGAAACGCCCCCTGTAGGAGCTGCCGAAGGCTGCGATCTTTTGACTTTTAAAAGCAAGATCAAAAGATCGCAGCCTTCGGCAGCTCCTACAGGGGATTTGTGGTGACTTCGGGATCAGCGGTAGCGCTGCAAGTGTTCGCTGACTTTGGCCGCCGGGACTTTCTGCAGTTTGCACAGCAGGTCATGGTTCAGCTCACGCACCCCATGCTTGTGCCGCAGTTCTTGCGCCAGATGCGCCATCAGGTTGGCCGCCATCTCGGCATCCGCCATGGCCCGGTGCGCCTGGCCGGTGTGCGGCAGGCGCGCAAATGCAGTGAGCGTACCGAGCTTGTGATTGGGTGCCGCGGGCATCAGGCGCCGGGCCAGCAGCAGTGAACAGGCGAAGTTCTGCAGACGGGTGCGTTTGATCCGTCCCAGTTCAAAGTCCCAGAATTTCTGGTCGAACGAAGCGTTGTGCGCCACCAGCGGGGTGCAGCCGACGAATTCGTTGACCTCTTCCATCACCCGCTCCGCCGCAGGCGCAGTACGCAGCATGGCGTTGCTGATGCCGGTCAGTTGCTCGATGAACGCAGGGACGCGCACACCGGCATTCATCAGGCTCTGGTAACGCTCGACGATACGGCCGTTTTCCAGCATGACCACGGCGATTTCCGTGGCGCGACAGCTGCTGTTCGGCGACAGGCCGGTGGTTTCAAAGTCGATGACTGCAATGCGTTCCAAACCGGGTTCAACTCCGTTCAAATCAATTCTTCAGCTTAATTCTTCAGCAACAACGCGCCTTCGATCGGCACGTAACGGCTGGCGGCGCGGATCAGCGAGTTGGCAGTCAAGCCGGGCACGCCGTAGGCGACTGCCTGTACACCGTGCTTGCTGATGATGCGTTCGAGCAGCATGTCGAAGTCGCCGTCACCGGAGGCCAGAACGATTTCGTCGACGTGGTCGGCGGCGTCCATGATGTCGAGGGTGATGCCCACGTCCCAGTCGCCCTTGGCCGAGCCATCGCTGCGCTGGATGTAGGGTTTGAGTTTCACGGTGAAGCCGAGGTTGCGCAGAATCTGCTGGAACTGCTGCTGCTTGCTGTCGCCACGGTCGATGGCGTAAGCATAGGCCTCGACGATCTGCCCGTGCTTGCTCACATCCGCCCACAGCGCGGCGTAGTTGAAATGGCAACCATAGGCCTGACGCACGGTGTAGTAGAGGTTCTGCACGTCGGCGAACACTGCGATTTTTTTCACCGGGATTCCTGTGAGCGCATAGCGCACGAAGCGGGATCAGGCGCCTGGCCCGAAAAAGGCGCTCAGTATGCCAGTCCACAGGAAGGTGGCGCGAATAATCGACCCACCACTCCAGACGGATGGTGGACTGTGGCGAGGGGATTTATCCCCGATGGGCAGCGCAGCGGCCCCGAAAATGGGACTGCTGCGCACTCCATCGGGGATAAATCCCCTCACCACAGGTTTGATACTGGCGGCTGATCAGTCAGACAAACGAATCGTCGTCATCGAAAAACGACGAGCTGTCATCGCTGTAGTCCGTGTCGGTAAACCCGCCCTGGTCATTGCCAGAGAAACCGTTATCGGCCACACGCTGGTCATTGCCCCAGTCATTGCCGCTCTGATCGGCCACCTGCGCCGGCTCTTCCTTGATCACTTCAACGATTTCTTCAGGCTGCTGGTTGTGATGGAACAGGCTGCTGATGCCCTGTGCCAGCATCACGCCACCGGCCACGCCAGCGGCGGTTTTCAGGGCGCCGCCGAGGAAGCTGCTGCCCGCAGCCGGGGCGGCCTGCTGCGCGTAGTTGGGCGGTGGTGCGGCATAGTTCTGTTGTGGCGCCGGCGCAGCGTAGTTCTGTTGCGGTGCCGGTTCACGCCAGCCGCCGGTGGAAGCCGGAGCGCTCTGGGTCGGCGCCGGACGCGAGCTGCTGCCGCCGAAGATGCTCGACAGGAAACCGCCACCGCCGCTTGGCGCCGGGGCCGCACTCTGAGCCTTGGCCGCTTGCAGTTCAGCCTGCAATTGCTGGACTTGCTGGGTCAGCAGCTTGTTCTGTTCGTCGAGGCTCTTGATCGCCGCCTCTTGCACCAGAATCGCCTGGGTCATGAAATAACCTGCCGCCGGCTGGCGGGTCAGGTGTTCCTTGATCCGCGCCTCGGCCTGGGCGTCGCGCGGGGCTGCCTCCGTTTCGGCCTGTTGCAGCCGGGAAAACAGTCCATCGATCAGGGTTTGCTCTTCGCTGTTCATGGCGACCTCGTAGATTGCCGGGGATAACGTTGCCCGTGCCCACTGCGGACATGGCGCACCTCTGTAATGGAGGCAGTGACAGGATGTTTCAACGACCTTTACCGAATGTTTACGTTTGTGTCGGCCCACGCATCATCGGTTAAAGTGAGCCACTGTTTTCCACCTGCGATACCGACTGATGAATGCCTTCGATGTACTGCGCGACTCTCTGTATTTTTTCAAACGCCACCTGGGCAGCATCGTGCAGCTGTGCCTGCCGCTGGTGATCTTCGAGGCGGCGCTGCAGCAAGTGGTGGATCACGTCACCGACCCCGACAGTTTCTCCGCCGCCAGCGTGGTGGTCGGTCTGCTGGTGTATCCGCTGTACACCGCCGCGCTGATCCTGTTCCTCGACGCCCGCACCCGTGGCGAAGCCCCGCGCACCGTCGACCTGCTGGCGATGTCCGCGCGTCTGTGGCCGCGCTTCGCCCTGCTCACGGCGCTCAATACCCTGTTGATTCTGTTGGGGCTGTCGTTGTACTTCCTGCCAGGCTTGATGCTGATGGTCATGCTCGCATTTGGTGAGTACCTGCTGGTGCTGCGTGGCATGGGACCGCTGCAGGCGATGAAGGAAAGCCTGCGTCTGACCCGTGGGCATTTCTGGCGCATTCTGCTGTGCATTCTCTGCGTGATGGGGCCGTTGTGGCTGCTCAAGGGAGCAACCCTGGCGGCCTACCCCGACCCACAGAATCCGCTGATCGCGCTACTGATCGACAGTGCGCACAGCTTCCTGCAGCTGTTCACCAGCGTGGTGCTGTTCCGCCTGTTCATGCTGATCAGCGAATTGCCTGACAAACGTAGCGGAGCAGTCTGACTTCAGGAGACTTGGGCCAAGCGTCTGCGGTCGGGTATGCTCGCAAGCACTTTTGTAACGCGATAAGCCGAGCCATGCCCCGTCTGCTGCGCTACTCCCTATTGTTGATCGTGCTCGCCATCGCCCTGATCGGCGGGCTGATCTACAGCCTGACCTGGCGCCCCGGCGCGCGCGAAACCTTGCCGGTCACCTGCACCGGCACCCCACCGACACTGGTGCCCGGGCAGGCACTGAAAGTCATGACCTGGAACGTGCAGTACCTGGCGGGCAAGCGCTACGTGTTCTGGAACGACCTCGCCCAAGGCACCGACGAAGCGCCAACCCCGGAAGACATGGCCTTCAGCCTCGACGAGGTGGCGCGGGTGATCCGGGACGAGCAGCCCGACGTGGTGCTGCTGCAGGAACTGGATGACGGCGCCAAGGCCAGTGATTACCAGAACCAGCTCAAGTTGCTGCAGGAGCGTGTCACCGACCTCTACCCGTGCAGCGCTCACGCGTTCGACTGGAAGGCCGATTTCGTTCCCGACCCGCACATTTTCGGCAGCGTTGGCCGGCAATTGGCGACCCTCAGCCGCTACCGCATCGAACACGCCGAACGCCTGCAATTACCGGTGCCGCCGGCGAATATCATCGCTCGACAGTTCGCACCCAAGGATGCGTTGCTCGCCACCAAGCTGCCGCTGAGTGACGGCGGGCAACTGACGGTATTCAACACCCATCTGGATCGCGCCAGCCAACCCGACGAGACCTTGCAGGCGCAAGTGACGGCGGTGGCCAAGGTGCTCGACAAGTATGAGAGCCAAGGCCTGGCGTGGCTGATCGGCGGTGACTTCAACCTGTTGCCGCTGGGCCAGTATCAACGCCTGCCCGCTGAACAGCGCACGCCCTACTCCGTCGACAGCGCCCTGCATCTGTTGTGGGACAAGTACCCGATGATCCCGACCAACAACGAGGCCAGCGGCGTCGACCGCGCCCACTGGCTGACCCACTACCCCAACGACCCCGGCCTCAACGGTCCGGATCGCACCGTCGACTACCTGTTCTACAGCCCGAAAATCAAACGGGTCGAAGCGAACGTGCGCCAGGACGATACCTTGCGCATTTCCGATCATTTGCCGGTGATTGCGCGGTTTCTGCTGCCCGCTGCTCCTTGATCACCAATTACCGCTGTAGGAGCTGCCGAAGGCTGCGATCTTTTGACTTTTTTAAGGACAAGATCAAAAGATCGCAGCCTGCGGCAGCTCCTACAGGGGACTCATGTGATCAATGGACTTCTTCCAGGTCATCATGCAACAACCCGAAAATCTCCCGTTTCATGTCGATAAACGAGCGCTCCATGACCATGTCCAGTGAGCGCGGACGCTCGATCGGCACGTCGAGGATCTGCTTGATCCGCCCCGGTTTGGCGCCCATGACATAGACCCGGTCGCCCAGCAGGATCGCCTCGTCGATATCGTGGGTGACGAACAACACGGTCTTCTTGCTGTTGCCCCACACCCGCAACAATAACTGCTGCATCTGCAAACGGGTCTGGCTGTCGAGGGCGCCGAACGGTTCGTCCATCAGCAGAATCTGCGGGTCGTTGGCCAGCGCCCGGGCAATCGCCACGCGCTGCATCATCCCGCCCGAGAGTTGCTTGGCGTAATTGTCAGCAAACCCGGCAAGCCCGACTTCGTTGACGTAGTAATCGACAATTTCCTTGCGCCGCGCCGCCGGCATGCCGCGCCGCTTGAGGCCGAACTCGACGTTCTGCCGCACCGTCAGCCACGGAAACAGCGTGTAGCTCTGGAACACCATGCCGCGATCGGCACCGGGGCCCTGCACTTGCTGGCCACCGACGTAGATCTCGCCGGAGGTTGGCTCGGCGAGGCCGGCGGTCAGGTACAACAGGCTCGATTTGCCGCAACCCGACGGCCCGACCAGCACCGCGAACTGCTGATCCGGCACCTCGAACGACACCTGTTCCAGCGCCGTGAACGTACCGCCATCAGGCTTTTTGTAGCGCAGGCTGACCTTGTCCACTTGCAGGCGCGGGGCGGCTTGCGGCGCCGCAGCGCGCGATTCGGTAAAGCGATGATTGGCGGCAGTTACTGAGCCCATGCGGCAACCCTCAGGCGGAGAAAGCGGAACAGTTGATCGGTGACCAGCCCCAGCAGGCCGATGATCGCGATGGCGAGGAAAATCACGTCGACCTGAAAACCGCGCATGGCTTTCAGGCTCAGGTAACCGAGGCCACTCGACGCGGCGACCAGTTCGGCCACCACCAGATAGGTCCAGGCCCAGCCCATGGTCACGCGCAAGGTGTCGAGCACGCCGGGCACCGAGGCCGGGGCGATCACATGCAGCACCGCGTCGCGGCGGTTGGAACCGAGCGTGTAAGAGGCGTTGATCAGGTCCTTGGAGATGCCCTTGGACACATCCGCGATCATCACCAGTTGCTGGAAGAACACGCCGAAGATGATCACCGATACCCGCTGCTCCAGACCGATGCCAATCCACAGGATGAACAGTGGCACGAACGAGGTCACCGGCAGGTAACGGATGAAGTTGACCAGCGGTTCGAGGAACGCCTGGACGATGCGAAAGCTGCCCATCAGCAACCCCAGCGGTACCGCCACCAGCGACGAGACGATGAACCCGACCATCACCACTTCGACACTGGCCCACACATGGGTGCCAAGGGTGCCGTCGCGGCTCAGGCGCACGGCGGCTTCAACCACCGCGCCGGGCGTCGGCAGAAACATCCCCGGGACGATGCCGCCGTAGGACAGCCCGGCCCACAGCCCGACCAGCAACACCCAGGCCAGACCACTGGCGCTCCATACCACCGGCACCGGCAAGCCGGTCTTCGGTGTGATGCAGCGACTCAGCCATGAATTACGCTTGAACATGACCAGTCTCCTAGAGCGGGCTGACGAAACGGTTATCCACCAGATCGTCGTTACTGACGTTGTAGGGCTTGCCCTGCAATTCGCTGGCGGTTTCGTTGGCCAGTTTGATCAGCGGTGCGCTGTCACCCGGCACGCCCGGTTTGCCCAGCAGCTTCTCGCTCATGGCCTGATCGTAGAAACGCACGCCTTGCGCTGCAGCAGCCAGTTCCTTCGGATCGGACAGATAACCGCCGACGCCCTTGGCCATGATTTCGTAGGCTTGCTGTGGATGGTCCTTGGTGTATTGCACTGCTTTGTAGAGACCGGCGACCAGCGCCTTGACGTCTTCGGGCTGCTTCTCGATCACCGTGCAGTTGAGCGCCACGACATCGACAATCACCCCGGGCGTGCTGCTGCTGTCGATCAGCACTTTGCCCTGCTGCTTGTCGCGCACCATCGACAGGTGCGGTTCCCAAGTCACGGCCGCCGGCACGCGACCGGCAATGAACGCGGTGGCAGCATCGTCGGCAGTCATGTTCTGCACGGTGATGTCGCTCATTTTCATGCCGTTCTTCTTCAGCAGATAGGAGAGCCAGAACTGCGAGGTCGAACCTTCGTTGACGGCCACGGCCTGGCCCTTGAGTTCCTGCAACGACTTCACGTCCTTGCCCACCAGCACGCCGTCGCCACCATGGCTGTCATCCAGCGCCGCCACGGCTTTGAAGCAGAACTGCGGCCGGTACTTGAGCACTTCGTCGATGGTCGAGGCCGAACCGGAGAGTTGTCCGGAGGCCTGGGCGGCCATGTACATCGAAGCTTCCTCGACCACCGGCAACTCGACAGTCAGGCCATTTTCCTTGAAGTAGCCCAGGTCCTGAGCCAGATACAGCGTGCCATAACCCACCCAGGTGGTATGGCCGATGGACAAGGTACCGGCCTGCGCGCCGGTCGCGACCGTGGCCGCCAGGGCGGTGATCGCCAGTGGATGGGTGAGACGGAGACACAAGGACTTGATCATGGAGCACTCCCGACGCTGTTGATTTAGTTTTGTCATGGGCAGTACGGCCAGCACCAATGATGTGAATCCACGCTGCGGTCTCTGCTGGACTCTGGCGTGAACCACCGGGCTGGCAAGATCGATGGTGGCCCATGTGCGGGCTGAGGAAAATCAGGAAATTGTTGGCAGCAAATGATGAAAAAACTGCTTAGCGTGCACCGCAAAAGCGCGACCTGAGCAGGGATGGTGCACATTCCTGAAAAGCAAAAGATCGCAGCCTTCGGCAGCTCCTACAGGATTCAGGTTCGCCCGGTGTAGGAGCTGCCGAAGGCTGCGATCTTTGCTTTTGAATCAACCGCAATCAGCGCAACTGAAACCAGGTGGTTTTCAGCTGGGTGTATTTGTCGAACGAGTGCAGCGACAGGTCGCGGCCGAAGCCCGATTGCCTGCCGCCGCCGAACGGCACGGTCACGTCCAGCGCATCGACGGTATTCACCGATACCGTGCCCGCCCGCAGCCTTCGCGCCACGCGGTGTGCGTGATGCAGATCATCGGTCCACAGCGACGCCGCCAGCCCGTACACACTGTCGTTGGCCAGGCGCACCGCCGCGTCTTCATCATCGAACGGCACCACCGCCAGCACCGGGCCGAACACCTCTTCACGAAACAACGCCATGTCGGCACTCACGCCGGTGAAGATCGTCGGCTCGATGAAGTTGTCCGAGCCGTTGAAGCGCCGTTGCTGACCGCCACACACCAGGCTCGCACCCGCCTGCCCGGCCTCGCGGATGGCGCGCATGATGCTCGCCGTCTGCCGGTGATCGACGATCGCTCCGGCACGGCTTTGCGGGTCGAGCGGATCGCCCGGCAGCCAGCGTTCGGCCTGGGCTTTGAGGCGTTCGACAAACGCATCATGAATCGAACGCTCGACCAACAGCCGCGAGTTGGCCGAACACACTTCGCCCTGATTGAAAAAGATCCCGAACGCGGCTTTTTCCGCCGCCAGATCCAGATCCCGGCAATCGGCGAACACCAGATTGGCACTCTTGCCGCCGCACTCCAGCCACACTTGTTTGAGGTTGGATTGCGCCGAGTACTGCATGAAATACTTGCCGACCTGCGTCGAGCCGGTGAACACCAGACAATCGACATCCGCGTGCAGGCCCAAGGCTTTGCCGGTCTGCTCGCCAAGCCCCGGCAACACGTTGAGCACGCCCGGTGGCAGACCCGCTTCCAGTGCCAGCTCCGCCAGACGCAATGCCGAAAACGGTGATTGCTCGGCCGGTTTGAGGATCACCGAATTACCCGCTGCCAGCGCTGGCGCAAGCTTCCACGCGGCCATGTCCAACGGGAAATTCCACGGCACCACCGCTGCCACCACACCCAGTGCTTCACGGGTGATGGTCGCCAGCACATTGACGGCGCCGGGAGCGATCTGGTCGTAGAGTTTGTCGATGCTTTCGGCGTACCAGCGAAACACCCCGGCGGCGCCCGGCACATCAATGTTGTAGGCGTCCATCACCGGTTTGCCCATGTTCAGCGAGTCGAGCAGCGCCAGCTCCTGACGATGTTCCATCAACAGTTCGGCCAGGCGCAGCAGCACTTGCTTGCGCTCGACGGGCGGACGTTGCGCCCAGCTGCCGGCCTCGAACACGTGTCGCGCGTTCCGCACCGCCACGTCCACATCCGCCTCGCCACAGGCCGCGACATTGGCCAGCAACTGGCCGGTGGCGGGGTTGATCGCGGCGAACGTCTGCCCCGATTGCGCGGCGCAGTGCTGGCCGTTGATCACGGCCCGATCGGGAAACTTCAAGGCACCGGCCTGGCGCTGCCACTCTGCAAGTTCGAACACGTCGAATGCTCCTTGGACGTTAGTGTGCAGTCGATGGTGGCGCAGGCCCGGACGGGCGAAAATTAGTAAAAATGTCTTCGCAGGCAATGAAAAAACTGCTCAATCGGTTTCCCCAAAACCGCTGTGGATGACTAAGGTTCAAGGATAAAAACAACGTCGCGCAGCGGACGCGGCGGCGCACAAATTGCTTGGAAGTCGAGTCCGCTCGTCCTGAGGTTTGCCGTGGCCGCCTACAATTTGCGTCAGTTGAAATACTTCATCACCACCGTCGAATGCGGCAGCGTTGCCGAAGCCTCGCGCAAGCTGTACATCGCACAACCGGCGATCTCTACGGCGATCAAAGGTCTGGAAGACAGCTTCGCGGTGCAGCTGCTGATCCGCCATCACGCTCAGGGCGTATCCCTGACGCCGAGCGGTGCACGGTTCTTTCGCAAGGCGCAGGAGCTGTTGCGCATGGCCCGGGAGTTCGAGCAGAACGCCCTCGCCGACAACGACATCGTCGCCGGGCAGATCGACATCGGCTGCTTCGAAACCGTCGCGCCGCTGTACCTGCCGCAATTGATCGCCGGGTTTTCCGCGCTGTATCCGGGCGTGAAAATCCGCATCCGCGACGGCGAGCAACAGGAACTGGTGCAAGGCCTGACCTCGGGCAGTTTCGACCTGGCGATCCTCTATGAACACGAACTCGATGCCACCATCCAGACCGAGCCGCTGATGCCGGCGCAACGGCCGTATGCGCTATTACCGGCTGACCACCGTTTCGCCCAGTACAAGCAAGTGTCGCTGCGCGATCTGTGTCTGGAGCCGATGATTCTGCTCGACGTGCAGCCAAGCCGAACCTACTTCGTCAGCCTGTTCGAGGAACTGGGCCTGACCCCGCGCATCGAGTTCAGCTCGCCGTCGATCGAGATGGTCAGGGGCATGGTCGGGCAGGGTTTCGGTTTCTCGATCCTGGTGACCCGGCCCCACTCGGAATGCACCTATGACGGCAAGAAAGTGGTGTGCGTGGACATCGTCGAAGACGTCACCGGCTCAGGTCTGGTCGCCGCGTGGCTCAAGCGCGGGCAACTGACCAAACCGGCACAGCTGTTCGCCGACTATTGTCGCGAACAGCTGACCGCCAAGACCGCTGCCTGCCGCACCGAGCCATCAGGCAACCGGGACTGACCGCTGTTCCACGTCGATGCCGATCAACGGGCGTTTGAGCGCAATCGATACCCAGGCGCCCACGGCGGCGATGACGCAGGCGGCAAAACCCAACAGAAACGACATGAAGCTCAGCTCGTTGGCCACTGCCAGCAGGCCGAGCACGGCGGCGGTAGCCTCGGCAGCGCCCCAGACACAGGTCTGCACGGCCATCGCCACGGAACTGCGCCCGCGCCAGATCTTCACGGCCTGAGCCTGGTACAGCGGGCCGCAGATCATCTCGCCGATCACGATAAACACCACCACGACAAACAGGATCGCCTGCGCCTGTGACGAAATGATCAACAGCAGGCAGCCCGCGCCGATCAACAGGTTGGAAACGATGACCCGCCACAATCGTGAGACACGCTGCGCGAATGAGGTCACGTAAACCTGGCTGAAGATGATGATCCCGCTGGCCACCAGAAACAGCACGCCGACCAGTTCACTGGAAAAGCGCTCGGTGGCATAGGTAGGGAACACGTAATAAAACTGCGCATAGCCGATCATGGTCAGAAAGTTGATCGCCATGAACGCCACCACCTTGGGCGATGCCTCGGTTTCGCCCAGCGTGGAAGCACGCGCGGCAAACGCCACGCCTGCACTACGCGCCACCTGCGGAATCAGCCGCGTGGAAGCCGTGGCCAGCACGCCCAACAACAGCGGCAGGGCCACAAACCAGTAACCGGTGCCGGCAAGAATCAACGACGCCACGAACGGCGCGACCCCGGCCCCTGCGTTCGCCGCAACATTCTCGTAAGAGAGCACACGTTCGTGCTCGCCCTCGCGAAAGTACTGCACGATGTAGGAAATCTGCGAGATCGTGGCGATCGAATTGGAGACACCGAACACCACAACCAGTACGACCCAGATCAACACGTTGGTAATGCCCATCGCGGCGGTGACCAGCATCAATAGCGCCGCCACCGCCACACAGAACAAGGCCAGGGCTATTTCCCGGCGTCGCTCGACCTTGTCCAGCATGCCCTGAAAAGCCAATGCGCCGATGCGGTTGGAGACAATCGCGAACCCGACAACGACCCCCGCCGCATTGGTACTGAGGCCCACGGACGCATTGAGCCAAATAGCCATGAACGGATAGAAACAGCTCCAGGCCGCGGACGAAAGAAACCGGACGAAGTAAATCATTTGAAGACCGGGCTTCTAGGGCCGCGATCGGTCAGGACACGCACCTGGCCAATCTCGCGCGCGACGACATCGGCATAGCCGGTGAGCATGCCGACCCAGGCGTAGTCGGACGTGCCGATGGGCTGGATCACGCTGCCGACGTTGGCAATGGGCGTGTGAATGGAAGCCATCGGCGGAATCTCCCAGTCATGCACGACGGCTTCGTGATCCAGACAGTACCAGTAGCTCAGGGTCTGGCGGCAAGATTCGACCGGCTGGTATTCAAGCGCAGCCTCCAGCAAGCCCAGTGGCAGCAGCGCCACGTGCTGCAGGACGGTCGCTGGCGCCAGATCGTAGGCCAGCGCAATCTGTTCAACGATGCTCGCGCCGCCCAGGCGCCCCATGTTGGCATCGATCAGATAAGCCGTGGCGTCGTTCGCAATGAACTCGCAATGGAAGAAGCCATTGTCGAACCCTGAACGGGCAATCAGATCGCGGACCGCCTTCTCGATTTTCGCACGCACGGGCAAGGCCATGCGGGCGTCGGCCGGGAACTGGTTGGCGACTTCCGTGAATCCCACTCGGTCGCGCCTGGACAGTCCGAGGAAGACCACCCGCCCCTCCTGGGCAAAGCCTTCCAGGCTGACGAGATCACCCGCGCAATGCGCCTGGACAATCCAGGCAGTGTCTTGCGGGTCGTCGATTCCGCTGTTCAGGATGGCGGCGCGGATTACTGCGCCAGGGTCAGCGTCCGGTGCAATCGAGAGCAGGGTGGTGGCCACCGCGCCAGAGCCGACCGAGGGTTTGAGCACCACATCGTTTTGTTGCCCGGGTGTCAGCCAGGGAATGACCACGTCGCCATCGCTCAGCGACACACAGGTCTCGGCGGGCACATGTTCCGGGATCAAGCGGCCGACGAAGCCCTTGGAGGACAGCCGGGCAAACACCTCGGGCGGCGCCTTGAAGCCGAATTCTTCGGCAATCGCGGATACGACCGGGAACAACTCGTCAAAGAATGTCGTGATGCTGCGAATCACGCCAACCAGTGCGGGATGGGCGTTCAGGTAAGCGGACAGCGCGACTCTGTCGGTAAAGGCAGGAATGCAGGTGACCCCTTCGAACACGTTTTTCGCCGCGCCATGAAAACCCGAGGGATCAACGGACAGTATCGGTTCGAAGCCCGCACCGCGGATCGCCTCGCACACGTACTTGATGGAGACCTTGTTGATGCCCACTATCAAAATATGATCCATACCTTTCACATCCATCCTTAAAAACAAAAAATCGACAGTTATCGAGCGTCAACCCGTAACGATTGATACATCTTGCCGGGGTTGAACAAGTTGTCCGGATCCAGGGCCGATTTGATGGCCCTCATGAACTGCAGCGCTGCGCCGTGTTGCGCCGACATCCACTTCAGCTTTCCCTGCCCGACCCCGTGCTCGCCGCTGACGGTGCCGCCGAACGACAACGCGCGACTCGACAGCCGGCTGAGGAACGCCTGAATGTCCGCACTTTCGTCTTCACCTTCATCGAGCATGATCAGCAGGTGAAAATTACCGTCACCGACATGGCCGATAAGCGGCGCATCAAGACCGGAGGCAGCAATGTCGGCGGCCGTGGCGCTGATGCAGGCACTCAGACAGGACAGCGGGACGCAGACATCGGTGGCCAGCCCCTTGCGGCCTTTGTAAAAAGCGTGAAAGGCCCACCAGGCGTCATGTCGGGCTTTCCACAGGGCCGTGCGTTCTTCAAGGCGCTCGGAGATCCTGACCTGCCCGCCGTACTCACCGGCGCAATCCTTGAACAGCTCGACACTGCTGGCGACCGTCGACCGGTCGCCGTGAAACTCCAGAAACAGATGCGGCGTTTCCACCAGCCCCAGTGCCGCAGAATAGGCATTGCACGCACGCACCGCCGTGGCATCCAGCAGCTCGATCCGGGCGATCGAGAGTCCTTGGCCCAGGGCACTGGCCACCGTCTGTACCGCGTTATCCACCGAATCGAATGAACAGACACCGGCAACGATGGCCTCGGGCACCGGATGCAGGCGCACTTGCAGTTCGCTGAAGATGCCCAGAGTGCCCTCTGAACCGATGGCAATCGCCAGCAGATCCAGACCCATAGCCGATTTGGGCGCGCGGGAACCAATGGCGGCGACCGAGCCGTCCGCCATGATCCAGCGTGCGGCTTTGACATTCCCGGCCATGGTCCCGTAGCGCACCGAGTTGGTCCCCGATGCACGGGTCGCCGCCATTCCGCCCATGGAAGCGTTGGCGCCAGGATCGACGGAAAAGAACAGTCCGGTCTCACGCAAGTGGCTGTTGAGTTGCTCGCGGGTAACGCCCGGCTGAACCGTGGCGGTCATGTCGGTGACGTTCACATCGACAATCGCGTTCATTTCCGAGCAGTCGACGCAGACGCCACCCTGTGGCGCATTGATCTGCCCTTCGAGGGACGAACGCGCACCCGACGGGATCAGCGCCACACCGTACTCACGGCAAAGCTTCACGACCTGAATGATTTCGTCTTCGCTGCGAACGGTCACTACCGCATCGGGGGGACTCAGCTCGATGCCGGGAGGCGCCTGGCAGAACTGTTGCCGGATTCCCTGTTCGAGCCTCAAGCGTTCGCCGAATAACTGACGGAGTTTTTCTACGACTGGAGCATTCATTCATCTCATCCCTGTTCTGACTGATGACGGCCGGGTTGCGGTTCTGCGCCCCGTTTTCTGTACTGTCCGCGCACTCCTGTGAACGGTTGGTTTTTTGCCGGGCCATGCCACACAGAAGCGGCGAAGCGCCCGGCAGTTGTTCACTCCTCGTCTTTTTCACCGACGCGGGCCGCGCGCCCGTCGTACTCCGGACGCCCGGAAACCACCAGCCCGAAGAAATAAGGCTGTGCGCCTGAATCCTCCAGCTGACGGCCAGACTTGTTATGCACTTCGATGACCGAGAACAGGTCCACCAGACGGTCCTGAATCTGTTCTATTTCGGCGTCCTTGAGTGTCACCATCGAGCTGTACTTGAAAGAGCCTGAAACATCGAAGTATTCGCTCTTCTCCGGCTTGAGCAGCGACCGGTCCACTTCATGGCGCAGGAACTGATCCTTCAACTTCAACGCATCCACGGTCCTGGGCATCCTCAACGTGGGTGCATGCCGGACAAACGGGTCATCCGGCGTTGCGCGCGGCTTGGAGACCAGGTTCAGGAACGCTTCAGTGTCCTGGTCATAAGCCAGACCGATCTGCTGGCACACCAGCTGAATCTCCGCCACTGAGGCACTGTCGACCATGTACAGATACGTCATCAATGGCAGCAGTTCGAACTGCGCCTCGAACGCGGCGATCACCTCTTCGGTGACAATGAACTCACGCTCGTAGCGACTCAGGCTCAGGGCCCGGCGCAAGATTCTGGAGTCGTGTTCGCGCAGTTCCAGGCGCGAAGAGAGATCGGTCACCTCGACGCCTTTGCCGAACAACATTTCGTGGACGTCCGCCGGCAACAAATCCCTGAAGTAGTGCCAGAAATAATCAAAACTGGCTTTGCTGGCCGCATCGATGCCAAGGTGATCATGCAGTTCGACGGCAGCATCGATACTCAGGTATTTCCTTCCGGCCTCGACGTCGCGGTAGTAATTGGCCGAGAACGGAATATTGACCTCGTCGAGAAACGTGGAGATCTTCAGATGCCCCGCGTCGATTCGAAACTGCATGAGAAATGCGCCAAACGCACGTTTGCTATCCAAGCTCTTCCGCCTCTGCCGACAGAGTGACAAGCACTCTGGTCGTGTTTTTCTTGATCTTCATACTGGAAGTCACCACGCCTATTTCTTGCGTATTACGCACATGAACGCCCCCACAGGGGATTGACCAGTCTTCGCATTGCCACCAACGAAATCCCTGTCCCTGGCGGGTATCCGCTTCCGTACGAATCTCATGACTTGCAGAGCAAAACTCGTTCAAGGCATCTGTTGCGCGCCTCAGACTGTCTTCGTCGAACTCGCCGACAAACTCGTATTGGTTCTCGCCACCCTCGTCGCTCAGCGGCGAACGAACCGGATGCGCAATCGCTCGCCCGAGCGTCCGCTCGAGCATGCAATGAATCAAATGCATCGCCGAATGAACCCGCATCTGATGATATCGCAATGGCCAATCCAGCGTGGCGGTCGCCTGCCGGTCGCTCACCCGCGTCTGCAGGTCAGCGAACGTTTCGTCGTCAATGCTCAGGTAATGCCTGATCTGATCGTCCCGTTTTTTCGTCGCGACGATCTCCAGCGTGCGCAGTGCCTCACCCTCCCCCGCGAGCGGAATGTTCAATACCCCCCGATCGCCCAGTTGCCCGCCTCCCTGGGGGTAGAACACGGTTTCGCCGAGGAGTGCGAAAGGCAGACCGGCGTCGTCGCGCTCCAGTCGATCAACTCGGCAGTCCAGTTGCTTCAAGTAGGGTTCAGCGTGAAACAACGTCAGCGTCTGGCTCATTTTTACCTCAGTCAAGGTTTCACTGATCTTGCCCTGGACGCCCTGGGCAATCGCCGAAGGCTCCCTGCCCTGCTGGCCTCAGGCAAGTTCCATGGTTTGCAGTTTTTGCTTCAGTACAGCGCGCAACCGAGTCATCTGCGCCTGGTTGCCGAAGGAGATTCGCAGACACGTCTCAAGACCATAGTCGGTCAACCGGGACGTCAGGAAACCTTCCCTCTCCAGATACTGATGCAAATCCTGGCAGCGTGGCGCGGTGACGCATTCGACGAAAACAAAATTGACGTAGCGGCTTCTGGCTTCAATGCCGTGAGACTTGAACAGGCTCACGAGCTCCTGCCCCCACGCCTGACAATACGCCGCCGTGTTGTCCAGATGATCGCCGTCCTGCAGGACGTATTCGCCTGCCAGGGCGGAAAACGAACTGACGTTGTACGGCGCACGCCGCGCTTGCAGCGCCGGCACCTGATCGCCGCTCGCGTAAGCCCAGCCAAGGCGCAGGCCGGCAATACCGTAGGCCTTGGAAAACGTGCGCAGGCATATCGCGTTTTCCCGGCTGTTGACGATCTGAATGCCTGCCGTGTTTTCCCGATCCGGCGCAAACTCTGCGTACGCTTCGTCGATGATGACGGTCGTGCCGGGTGGAATCAGCGCCACCAGCGATAACAGCTGCGAGGGCAACAGATAGTCGCCCAATGGATTGGACGGATTGACCAGCACCACGACGTCGGGCTTTTGCTCAAGAGCAAGTTGCAATGCCGCCTCATAGTCGCCGCTGGCATCCGGGGTCATCTCGCTGTAGTCGGCCCCCAGCAACGCGGCCCGGATTTTGTACATCTTGAAGCAGTGCTGCTGCGTCACGATGCGACTGCCGGGCTTCAACAGGCTACGCAGCGCAATGTCGATCAGTTCGTCCGAACCCGCGCCCACCACGACGCGCTCGGGATCAACGCGCCAGCGCTCGCCGATTGCCAGGCGCAGAGACTTGTAAGTGACTTCGGGGTATTCGCTGAGGAGCGTCGGCATCGAGGCGCACAGCTGCAGGGCCAGGCCCGATGCACCCAGCGGATTTTCGTTGGCATGCAGCCGGACCGGCTCAGTGATGGCTGTTGCCAACAGGTCACTCTTTCCCGACGAACTCATCGGCCGTGCCCTCCCAGTACCTGGGTAACGAGCGCTTCCAGGTAAGCCGTCAACGCCACATCCCGATCCAGATACGGAATGTGTTCACGCACCCGCGCATGCCAGGCGCGGCCCTTCGGCCCGAGTCTGGCGTTGCCGCGAATATCGGCGGCCTGGGCTGCACAGATCAGTTCAAACGCGAGGACGTAACGCGTGTTCTGCAGCACTTCGGTCACCCGGCGCGCGGCGACTAGGCCGAAGGAAACCACGTCCTGGAAATCGCCGGTGGTGGTCAGGGTCTGGATCGAGACGGGGGTGGCCAGCGAACGGTTTTCTGCCGTCAGCGACGCCGACATGAATTGCCCGCCCATGAGGCCAAAGCGCAGGCCACCGTTTTCCGCACACAGGAATGACGGCAGGCCATTGCTGTTGGCTTTGGTCAGGAAGCGATCGATCCGCCGATCCGAAAGATTGCACAGGGTGATGATGGAAATCGTCAGGTAGTCCATGGCCGAAGCGATGTATTGCCCATGAAAATGGCCATTGTGAAAAACCTCGCCGTTTTCAGGGGTGATCAACGGGTTGTCGTTGGACGAGTTCAGTTCGTTGCCGACCACGCGCTCGACAAATTCGATGGTCTCCAGCACCGGCCCGAGGATTTGCGGCGTGCAGCGAATGGAATAGGCATCTTCGATGGGCATGTCTTCCTGGCGTACCTGGTCGGTGCGCAGGGCGCTCAATTGCGAAGAGAGTTCAAGATCGTCAATCGCCAGTTCCGAGCCTTGCAGATCGGCCCAGATGGCCTCGGCAATTTTTTGCTGGCCCAGGTGCGGTTTCAACTGGTGAACATCCGGATGGAAAGGACGCACCCGAGCCTGCAGCGCTTCAAACGAGAAGGCCGAGATCGACGTGTATTGCTCGAGCAGTTCCCGGGCTTCAACCACATTCATCGCCGCCACCGCGACCATGCAGGAGGTGCCATTGATCAGCGCCAGCCCTTCCTTGTAACTCAGGTGCAGCGGCGCCAGGCCCAATTGCTCGAGCGCTTGCGCCGCCGGAATCCGGGCACCGTCGAGGTAGGCATGACCGTCCCCGGTCAGCATCCGCGCAACCGCCGCCAGCGGCCCCAGGTCGCCACTGGTCCCCAACGAGCCCTTGCTCGGGATTTCCGGGATCAGGCCGGCGTTGTAAATGGCGATATAGCGGTCGAAATTCTCCAGCGAAAGTGCCGAGTTGCCACGGGACAGCGATATGATCCGCGCAAACATGGTGGCTCGCGCCACACTGTCCGGGAACCGCTCGGCAACGTTGGTCGAGACGCCCTGAATCAGGTTCGATTGAAGCTCGTGGGCTTTGTCGATGGGCACCAGATGGTCAACGAAACCACCCATCCCGGTGTTCACCCCATATATCACCGCGCCTTGTGCAACCAGATTTTCCAGGGCGTCTCGCGATGCCTGAACCCGTTGCCGGGTGGCTTGCGAAGCGACCACCTTTGCCCCGGGCCGGGAATACCTGATCAAGTCCTTGAGACTGACATCGACGCCGGGGGTCAGTACAAACGTGCTATCCGACGTGAAGTTTCTTTCCTGAATCGTCATCTTTTCATCCCTGAGCTACGTGTGGCTGATCATCCGCCCAATCGGCGATGATCACGTTGATGGTCCTGTTGCCGGAAAAGGCGCGCCGGCCGTGGGCATACTGGAAATTGTCGAGCAGCAAAATATCGCCCGCCCGCAGATCGACATCCTGTTCCAGACGTCTGACGGTGTGGAACAACTCCAGCGTCAGGTCTTGCGGCAGTGGTTCGCCGTCACCGAAACACATGGCTTCCAACAGTTGCGGCGTGTTGCGCTGCGCCTCGGCCAATTCACTGGCGTCCCGTTCACGACCGTCGATACGCGCCCATTCGATCATCGCGGCCGCGCCCCAGAAGTGCGCCTGATTGCACCAGATGTCCGCCGTTTTGCGCGGGTGTCGGCGCATCGGGGCGATACAGTCCTGCCAGAGGATCAGGTCGCCGCCACTCCACTCGAAGTCCCAACCGCGCGCCCGGCACAGCACTTCTGCCTCGGCGGTGCTGGAAGTGGAGAACGTCTCCTGCCAGCTTTTTTTCACCCCGGGCTTGAGATTCACCCGCGCCTCGCCGGGCAGCGTGCGGCGCAACTTGAGCCCGCGATCGGTCAGTTGCTGCAGGGTGGCGCGATCAATCAACTGTTCCAGTTTGCGCATGTCCCCGACCACGGATTCACCGCCGCGCTCCGCAGGCTCGACACACACGAAAGCGATGATTTCGGGCGGATGTTTTACATAGGCCATTTCCTGATGAAGGATCACCGACCAGTCGGGCGGGGTGCGCGTCGCTTCCATGACCTTGCCCTGGATCGTCGAGCGTGGAGAGCTGCCGCCGACGTAATCGCGCGTGTGAAAACCCAGCGCACCGATGGCCCGTTCAAACACCTCGGGATCCCTGCACGGCGTGGCACCGCGAATGAGCACCGCGCCTTCACTCAGCAGTTGTGCCCGAATGTCCTGCGCCGCCGCTGAAAAATAGCCTGTCGGATCGGCCTCGGCGCCGACCACAAAATCGAATGTCCCTAGTGCATTGCAGCCCGTCACCGTCATCACTCCTCAGTCCCTGGAATCGTTGGCATGTCCCTGTGCGATGCATTAGATACCATCCCCCATTTACAAATTCAACAGATAGAAATATGTTTCTTCCAATAGATTTTTATGTGTGACGCGCACGAAATCGCGCGCAACCAAGCTGAAAAGTCGATCTAACTGATTGATAAAAATAGAAATAATCTGAAGGAACAGAATCCGTATGACTGTGGAGAATTACCCGTCCCCCACTGTTGGCACCGTCGCGTCACTGCATCGGCCCGCCTCGCCCCGCGCAAGTGTCTTGCAAACACTCAAGCAACCTTGCGAGTACCCTTTCTCATGAGCGGACTCCATGCGCACTCAAGTCAACTGCAACGCAGCCTGAAAAATCGACACATCCAATTGATCGCACTGGGAGGCGCCGTTGGCACGGGGTTGTTCCTGGGCTCGGCGGGCGCACTCAAGTCTGCCGGGCCCTCGATGATCCTCGGCTACGCCATTTGCGGTTTCATTGCCTTCATGATCATGCGACAACTGGGCGAGATGATCGTTGAAGAGCCGGTTGCCGGCTCTTTCAGCCATTTCGCCCACAAGTATTGGGGCGCATTCGCCGGTTTCCTGTCGGGATGGAACTGCTGGATGCTGTACACCCTGGTCGGCATGTCCGAGCTGACAGCCGTCGGCAAATACGTGCATTACTGGTGGCCCGAGATACCGATCTGGGTATCGGCTGCGGTGTTTTTTGTGCTGATCAATGCGCTCAACCTGATCAACGTCAAAGTGTTCGGCGAGGCGGAATTCTGGTTCGCCATCATCAAGGTGTTGGCGGTGATCGGGATGATCGCCATGGGCAGCTACCTGCTGGTCAGCGGTAACGGAGGGCCGCAGGCATCGCTGAGTAACCTGTGGCAGCACGGCGGCTTTTTCCCCCACGGGATGGCCGGCCTGGCCATGTCCATGGCGGTTATCATGCTGTCCTTTGGCGGGCTGGAAATGCTCGGTTTTACCGCCGCCGAAGCGCAAAACCCTCGTCGCGTGATCCCCAAAGCAATCAATCAGGTGATCTACCGCATCCTGATTTTCTACATCGGCGTACTCGTCGTGCTGTTGTCATTGATGCCGTGGGACAGCCTGCTGACGTCACTCAATGCCTCTGGCGATACCTACAGCGGCAGCCCGTTCGTACGTGTGTGGTCAATGCTCGACAGCAATACCGCCGCGCACATTCTCAACTTCGTGGTCCTTACCGCGGCGTTGTCGGTCTATAACAGCGGCACCTACTGCAACAGCCGGATCCTGCTCGGTCTGGCCCGGCAGGGTGACGCGCCACAAAGCCTGGTCAAGATCGACTCGCGCGGGGTTCCTGTGCGCTCGATCCTCGCAACGGCTGCGGTGACCTTGATCGCGGTGGTGCTGAACTACGTGATCCCGCAGCAGGCCCTCGAAATACTGCTTTCGCTGGTGGTGGCGACGCTGCTGATCAACTGGGCGATGATCAGCCTGGCCCACGGCAAATTTCGTCGGCACCTGAACGAGACCCGGCAGACACCACGGTTCAAGGCGCTGTGGTACCCCTACGGTAACTATGTCTGTCTGGCCTTCATGGTGTTCATCATGGCGGTCATGCTGATGGACCCCGTTAACCGGATGGCGGTCTACGCGATTCCGCTGTGGATCACGCTGGTGTGGGTCTGCCACAGCATCAAGCACCGCCGCCGTGCTGCGCAAAGCCTCTACGGCGAGGCCTGATCAATCCCGGGCAAAGGCTCACTTGCGCGGTTTGATCCGCGCCGTGGCCTCGGCCACCAGCGGATCATCCGGCCAATAATGCTTCGGATACCGCCCCTTCAGATCCTTTTTCACCTCGGCATAGGTGCTGCGCCAGAAGTTGGCCAGATCCTGCGTCACCTGCACCGGCCGCCGCGCCGGCGACAGCAGGTGGAGCTTGACCACTTGCCGCCCGCCGGCAATTCGCGGCGTCTCGGCGAGGCCGAACAGCTCTTGCAAACGCACCGCGAGAATCGGCGGCGACTCGCTGTAGTCCAGACGAATCGATGACCCCGACGGCACACTGATGTGATGTGGCGCCAGCTCATCAAGCTTCTGCGGCAACGGCCACGGCAGCAGACTGCGCACGATGCTCGACAGGTCCAGATTGGCGAAATGACTCAGTCGCGAGACTTTGCCCAGATAGGGCATCAGCCATGCTTCCAGGGTTTTGAGCAACGTCGCGTCGCTGACATCCGGCCATTGGCTGTCGGCCTGTGTCGCCAGATCCAATTGCCGCAACAACGCGACCCGCGCCTGCCACTGACGCAGTTCCGGCGTCCACGGCAGCAACTCCAGACCTTTGCGCCGTACCAGATTGACCAGCGCCTGACTGCGCGCCGCTTCGTCGAGCCCGGTCAACGGTTCGCGGCTGAGGATCAGTTCGCCAACCTTGCGCTGACGCTCGGCGCGCAGCACGCCTTCGCGCTCGTCCCAGTCCAGTTGATCGACGGCACGCACTTGCTCGGCGAGCACCGAGTCGAACAGCGTCGGATCGAAATCCGCCGCCAGGTAAATCCGTTCCTCGCGCTGCCCCTGACGACTGCCGAGGTCGGCGATCACAATCCACGCCTCCTTCATCAGGCTGTCGGCTTCGGCGAACAGCGCAGCGCGACCATTGGCCAGCCGATATTCGGCGCCACCGGCACGCCGCTGTTGGGCGACGCGATCCGGATAGGCCAGCGCCAGCAATGCGCCAAGCCAGCGCGGATGATCGGGATCGCTGACGGGCTCGGTGGCCTTGCCGCGCAGGTAACCGCGATACTGCCGCGCCAGTTGCCGCGCACGTTGCACGCCGCCTTGAGCACCACGCGATGCGCGCTCCTCGCCAGAGAGCAGCACCAGGCGGCTGTGCAGATCCGCCCCGGCGCCGCGCAAAATATCGCGTTCGCCGAGCAGTGCCGCGACGTAACAGGCCATGTGCGCCAGCCCCAGTGCCTGGCCGCGCAGCAACAGATGGGCGATGCGCGGATGTGCCGGCAATTCAGCCATGGCCTGACCGTGGGCGGTCAGCGCCTCGCCTTCAAGTGCGCCCAGGCGCTGCAACAAATCCTGCGCCTGTGCATAGGCTGCTGCCGGCGGAATATCGAGCCAGACCAGTTCGCCCGGCGTGACGCCCCAGCGTCCGAGTTGCAGCGCCAGCCCCGCCAGATCCGCCGACAGAATTTCCGCACTGCCGTAAGCGGCGAGTTGCTCGTGCTGATCCTGCGACCACAGGCGATAACACACGCCCGGTTCCAGACGTCCGGCCCGGCCCGCACGCTGGGTGGCGCTGGCCCTGGAAATACGCTGCGTATCGAGACGGGTCATGCCGCTGCCGGGGTCGAAACGCGGCACCCGCGCCAGCCCGGCGTCGATCACCACCCGCACGCCATTGATGGTCAGACTGGTTTCGGCAATGTTGGTCGCCAGCACCACTTTGCGTTGGCCGGCCGGCGCCGGGTCGATGGCGGCGCGCTGGGCGTTGAGGTCCAGTTCGCCGTGCAGCGGGCAGAGCAAGACATCTTTACGCTCACCGATGGCATCGCTCAGTTGCTGATGCACACGACGGATTTCCGCCTGCCCCGGAAGGAACACCAGCAGGCTGCCGGTTTCATCGTGCAGGGCTTCGAGAATGGTCTGGGTCACGCGCTGGTCGATGTATTCGCCAGGCTGGAACGGCCGCCCCCAGCGCATCGTCACCGGGTACATGCGCCCTTCGCTGCGCAGGATCGGCGCGTCATCCAGCAACCCGGCCAGGCGCTCGCCCTCCAGCGTGGCAGACATCAGCAGAATCTTCAGCGGCTGTTCAGCGCGGAACAGTTCACGACCGTTCAAACTCAGAGCCAAAGCCAGATCGGCATCAAGGCTGCGTTCGTGAAATTCGTCGAAGATCAGCAGACCGACGCCTTCCAGCGCCGGATCATCCTGCAGACGCCGGGTGAGAATACCTTCGGTGACCACTTCGATGCGGGTGTCGGGGCCGACCTTGCTGTCGAGACGGATGCGATAGCCGACGGTTTCGCCCACCTTCTCGCCCAGTTCGCTGGCCAGACGTTCTGCGGCTGCACGCGCGGCGAGACGGCGCGGTTCGAGCATCAGAATGGTCTGCCCGGCCAGCCAGACTTCATTGAGCAAGGCCAAAGGCACGCGGGTGGTTTTACCGGCGCCGGGCGGTGCTTCGAGCACGGCTTCGTCGCGTGTCGCCAACGCTTCACGCAGGGCGGGTAAAACTTCATCGATCGGCAAAGAAATCATGCTGGCTCCCAAACAGAGGCGCGAGTATAACGGCGAACTGCCAGGCGTTTGTCAGGGTCTTAATTCCACACAACGCTGCTTCGTTTTTAGATGACTCAGGAGATCCATCACATGCGCTTACCTTCTCGCCTGATCGGCGGTGTATTGGTCGCCACCCTGTTCACTCAACTCACGGCCTGCGGTTCGATTTTCTATCCGGATCGTCGCGGTCAGATCGACGGCAAGATTGACCCGGCGATTGCCGTACTGGACGCCGTGGGCCTGCTGTTCTACGTCATTCCCGGGCTGATCGCCTTTGCCGTCGACTTCACCACGGGCGCGATCTATTTCGAACCGGGCCACACGGCGCAGGTCGATCCGGCGAAACTCAAACAAGCGATCGGCCCGGACGGCCAGGTCGATAACCTCAAGTTGCAGGCTATTCTCGAAACTGAACTGGGCCGCAATCTGCCGCTGGACGATCCACGCCTGATCCAGCACAAGGGCAGCACCCAGCAACTGGCCATGTTCGGCCTGCAACCCGCCGCCTGATCCATAAGGAACTTCCGCACTCATGACCACCAGCCCCGAACACGCCCGCCTGCTGCGGCTGGCAACCCGCGCCTCGGTGGCGGTGGCCTGCACGCTGATCATCGCCAAAGCTATCGCCTGGTGGCTGAGCGGTTCGGTGAGCATGCTCGCCGGCCTCACCGACTCGGCGCTGGATGGCGTCACTTCGCTGCTCAATCTGCTGGCGGTGCATTACGCACTGCGCCCGGCCGATGACGATCACCGTTACGGCCACGGCAAGGCTGAATCGCTGGCGGGCATGGCGCAGGCGCTGTTCATCGGTGGCAGTGCGGTGCTGATTGCGTTTCAGGCGTATGAGCGCATCAAGCAACCGGAGCCGTTGGGCGCACCGTGGCTGAGTATCGGTGTGATCGTTTTCTCGCTGTTGCTGACCGCAGCGTTGCTGACACTGCAACATCGGGTGATCAAGCAGACCGGCTCCAACGCCGTGCGCGCCGACTCGCTGCACTACCGCTCGGACATGCTGCTCAACGGCAGCATTCTGATCGCGCTGGTTCTCGCCGGCATGGGCTTTCATCAGCTCGATGCATGGTTCGGTCTGGGGATTGCCGGGTACATTTTGTGGAGTGCGATCCAGATCGCCCGGGAAAGCTTTTCGGTGCTGATGGATGAGGAGCTGCCGACCGATGTCAGTCAGCACATGCTCGAACTGGCCTGCGGCGTACCCGGCGTGCTGGGTGCACATGATCTGCGCACGCGGATTTCGGGCAATCACTGGTTCGTGCAGTTGCATCTGGAGTTGCCGGGAGAGCTGACGTTGTCAGTGGCCCACGGCATCAGCGATCAGGCGGCGGATGCGATTCACGCCGCCTACCCGCGAGCCGAAGTGCTGGTGCACGCCGACCCGCAGGAAGTGGTCAAAACTGAACGGGCGCAGACCCGACTTCAGTAAGACACCTGATAACCGCGACTGCTCAGGCAATTGCCCTGAGCCTGGCGGTAGGCCTGCACCACTTCGGGCGCTGGTTGGTATGTCGCGGTACGTGGATCGAAACCGCTTTGCTGCACCGCGTACTGGTAGCACTGGTAACCGTCCTGCTGCACCTGTTCCGGCGACTGACCGTTAGCGGGATACGCCTCGACGTCATAACCCTGGGATTGCGGCTGCGGCGGTTGCTGCACCGGTGGCTCGACCACGACGTAATCCTGGGTGGCTTCCTGATACGCATAGTAGGAACCGGCTGCGAGAAACAGCAGCGCACCGCCGATCCACACTTCACGGGCGTAGTCCGGCAGGTACTGAATACGAATCCCGCGTGGCGGCTGCACGACGATGTAGCGCGGGCCTTGCGGGCGATACCAGTAGCCGCCGGAATAGAAGTAATCCTGACCGCGATACGGCACGCGATATTCACGATCCGGGAAACGGTCGATCACATGCCCCGGGCGATATTGCGGGCCAGGGCCCCAACCGTTGCCATGCCCGTCAGGGCGACCCGGCCAGCGATTGTCATCGGGCCGGTTGCCGGTTTGCCATTGCTGGTTGTGATAACCATTCTGCGGACGCTCGTCGCGGTAGTAGCCCTGACGCGGTTCCTGAGTCTGGCGCACGGTGTCGGGACGTGGCTGGATCGGCAGGTTGTTCGCCGGTGGCGGTGGCGCCTGATGAACCGGTGCAGGCTGATTGGGCGCGCGGTTCTGGTTCTGCCATTGGCCGTTATTGTGAGGCTGGCCGTTGTGCTCGAATTGGCGGCTGTTGTCGCCGCGAATGATGTCGCTGTTCTGCGGCCGCGGCGGATTTTGCGGCGGCGGGTTGTTTTGCCCATGGGGCTGACGCTCGCCGCCATGCCCCTGATTGCCCTGATGCTCACCGCCGTGCCCGTTATTCTCGGGACCACGATTCTGTGGCTCGTCGGCCAGCGCTTGGGCGCCGACGCTCACACACAGCAAACCAACACCGGCCAGACGCCAGATGCGCGACTTCATGCTTTTCCTCACTGCGGGTATTAAGAGGGCTTGTAGCTAAGACCGGGAATACGCACACCGGGTTCTGCGACAGGTTATCAGTCACGAAACTTATTTATTGAGGGAAGCCGTACATCGAGGCACAAAAATCGCAGACAAGAAAAAGGGAGACCCGTCGGCCTCCCTTTAGAGAACTTCGTCCTGGCTCGACGCTTTTGACGTCGGCTCACCTCACGCCGTCTTCTGGACAGTGTGCAGCTCGGGGGCCGGCCCATCCCCGGTGGGGGTGGCGGCCGCGGCGGGCCTGATTGGGCGGGCCGCAGTGGACTGTGTTACCGAGCAGTGATTCTGGTGATAAGAATAGGCCGCAACGCGCGACAGATGATTGCGAAGATTGCTCAAATAAACACCGCTTGCGCAATTTTTAACCCTGGATAGATAATCCGCCGCAATAGTTACAACCAAGGACTGATTCATGAGCAAACTCGACCGTTACGACCTGAGTATTTTGGCGGAATTGCAGCGCGACGCCCGCATCTCCAACCAGGAACTGGCCGAGCGCATCGGTCTGTCGCCCTCGCCCTGCTCGCGCCGGGTCAAACAACTGGAGGATGACGGTTACATCTCGCGCCAGGTCGCCCTGCTCGATCGCAAGATGCTCGGCCTGAGCCTGACCGCCTACGTGCTGATCGGCATGGACCGGCACACGCCGGAGCGTTTCGAGAACTTCGAAGCAGCGATCCGCACCTTGCCGCAAGTGCTGGAATGCAGCCTGGTGACGGGTGTGGATGCCGACTATCAGTTGAAAGTGGTGGTGCCGGACATGGATCACTATCAGAAGCTGCTGCTGGGACACCTGACCCGGATTGAAGGGGTGACCAGCGTGCGTTCGAGCTTTGTGCTGAATCAGGTGCTCAACAGCACTGAACTGCCACTGACTCATCTGCGCAGCTAATCTGCACTCCCCCTGTAGGAGCTGCCGAAGGCTGCGATCTTTTGATTTTGCTTTTCAAGATCAAAAGATCGCAGCCTTCGGCAGCTCCTACACGGGACGCATGATAGAGGTTCGGCACACCGACGCAGATCAATGCGTCCCCAGCCACCCCAGGCGTATAATCGCCGAGCCCTTTTTCAGCCCTGTGCGCGCCGGAGATGCCCGATGGATCCTGCAGTATTCGAAGAGTGGATGATGACTGGCCTGGTCAGCATCCTGATCATTTTCATGGGTTTCATCGTCTGGGATCTGGCGAAGAAGTCCAAGGCCGGGCGCTTCGGCTCGTTCATTCTGTTCTTCGTGCTGGGTCTGGGCGTGGCCGCGTTCATCATCAAGAGTGTGGTGATCGGCCTGATCGAATCCGGCGCTCTATAACCGCGCCGGCACTTCCTTCCACTGGCCCTGATCGAGCCCTTCAAGCGTCCAGTCGCCAATCCGCACCCGCACCAGCCGCAACGTCGGCAGCCCCACCGCGGCAGTCATCCGTCGCACCTGACGGTTGCGTCCTTCACGAATCACCAACTCCAGCCAACGGGTCGGCACGCTTTTGCGAAAGCGTACCGGCGGATTGCGTGGCCACAGTTCAGGCTCATCCAGTTGCCGCGCCTCGGCGGGCAGAGTCATGCCGTCGTTCAGCTCGACACCGTCGCGCAGACGCTGCAGTTGTTCAGCCGTCGGCTCGCCTTCGACCTGCACCCAGTACGTCTTCGGCAACTTGTGTTTCGGGTCGGCGATCCGCGCCTGCAACTGACCGTCATTAGTCAGCAACAACAAACCTTCACTGTCGCGATCCAGGCGTCCCGCCGGATAAATGCCCGGCACATCGATGAAATCCTTGAGCGTCGCCCGCCCGCCTTCATCGCTGAATTGCGTGAGGACATCGAACGGTTTGTTGAACAGGATCAGCTTCGGCTCGGCCGGCGGCGCCTTGGCGACACGACGTGGAGCTGAGGGCGAAGGCTTCGTGCCAGGGCGGCGGGAAGGAGGACGCGGGGGACGGGACATGGCGAAAAGAACATCTGACGGTCAGGGCTGCTAATGCTAGTGCCCCGACCGCCAAATGACCACGACTAACCGTTAACGGAACGGCGGCTCGTCGAAGCTGCGCAGTTTGCGCGAGTGCAGCGAATTGAGTTCGGTGCGCAGCAGATCCACCGCCTCGATGCCGATCTTCAAGTGCTGACTGACCGCACGCTCGTAGAACGCGTTGGCCGAACCCGGCAGCTTGATTTCGCTGTGCAGCGGTTTATCCGAGACGCACAGCAACGTGCCGTAAGGCACCCGCAGGCGATAACCCTGGGCGGCGATGGTGCCGCTTTCCATGTCCACCGCCACGGCGCGGGACAGGTTGATCAACGGACGTTCCTGCGCCCAGCGCAATTCCCAGTTACGGTCATCGTAGGTCAGCACAGTGCCGGTGCGCAGACGCTTTTTCAGCTCCTCGCCCTTCTCGCCGGTGATATTGGCCGCGGCTTGTTGCAGCGCCAGTTGCACTTCGGCCAGCGCCGGAATCGGAATGTTCGGTGGCACCACGCGATCGAGAATCCCGTCGCGACGCATGTAGGCGTGCGCCAGCACGTAGTCGCCGATGGTCTGCGACTGACGCAGGCCGCCGCAGTGACCGATCATCAGCCAGCAATGCGGACGCAGCACCGCCAGGTGGTCGGTGATGTTCTTGGCGTTGGACGGGCCGACGCCGATGTTGACCAGGGTCACGCCATGGCCGTCGTTGGCGATCAGGTGATAGGCCGGCATCTGGTAGCGGTGCCAGACCACACCAGCGGCAATCGCCGAAGCTTCGCCGTGATCCATGCCCTTCTCGATGATCACGTTGCCCGGCAGGACCATGCGCACGAAACGCGGGTCTGTGCGCAGTTGCTCCAGGCCATGGACGATGAACTGGTCGACGTAGCGGTGATAGTTGGTGAGCAGAATCCACGGCTGCACATGGCGCCAGTCGCTGCCGGTGTAGTGCACCAGACGACGCAGCGAAAAATCGACCCGCGCGGCGTCGAACAGCGCCAGCGGCAGCGGATCGGTGTTTTCCCAGTCGTAGAGGCCGTCGGCGATGCCATCGGTGGCGGCGGACAGGTCGGTACTCGGGAACACTCGCGCCAGCACCGCAGCGGTGACGCCGGAGCCGGCCAGTTCATCGCCCTGCTCGACCACGTACGGGTACGGAATGTTCTGCTGACTGACGCCGACTTCCACGGTCACGGTGAAGTCGTGCATCAACGGCACCAGTTGTTCCAGCAGGTATTTGCGGAACGCCTTGGGGTGGGTGACGGTGACGCTGTAAGTGCCCGGCAGTTGCACCTTGGCATAGGCGCGGGTGGTCTGCGGGACTTCGCCCTGACACAGGTAGGTCAGACGCAGTTCGGGGTAACGAAACAGAGCGCGCTGTTCGGCGTCGGGCTCGACGCGATCCTTGAGGTAACGCTTGAGCGCCGAGTTCAGCGCAGTGGTGGCCCGCTCATGCAGCTCGGCCAGACGATCCACGGCTTGCTCGGCGGTTTGAACGACAATAAACGCTTCGGTCACGATCAGCTTCCTGTGTTCTGACTTGCAGAGCTTCATCTTGCCTGCATCGTGGTCTCACGGGAACAGTGGCGTTGTGGCTGTACCCAAATCTTCCCATCTATGGAGATCCCCTGTGGGAGCGAGCCTGCTCGCGAATGCGGTGGGTCATTCACAAAGATGTCGACTGCTACACCGCTTTCGCGAGCAGGCTCGCTCCCACAAGGGGGATGCGTGGTGGGTCAGAAACCCTGCGGGGTTGAGCGGGTGACGATGGCTTCGACGTCCAGGCCCCGCGGCAATGCGCCATAGACCCGGCCGCCACCGTTCAGACGGCTGGCAATAAACGCATCACTGACCGCCGCATTCCCCGCCTCCAGCAACAACTTGGCTTGCAACCCCAGCGCTATATCTTCAGTCAGTTGCCGCGCGCGGTATTGAATATCGCTGGTGTCCTTGAACTGCGCCTGCAACTGTTGGATATGCGCGGCCAGGCGCTTGTCGCCGTGCCCGTCACCCAACTCGCTGAACAGCACATCGAGTACACCCGGCTCTTTCGACAGTGCACGCAGCACGTCGAGGCACTGCACATTGCCCGAGCCTTCCCACGTCGAGTTGACCGGCGCTTCGCGATACAGCCGTGGCAGGATGCTCTCCTCGACATACCCGGCGCCGCCCATGCACTCGGCGGCTTCGTTGATCATTGCGGGGGCACGTTTGCAGATCCAGTATTTGCCCACCGCCGTCACCAGACGGGCGAATTGCGCTTCGTGACGATCATCCAGATGATCCAGCGCCTTGCCCATGCGCAGGCTCAGCGCCAGTGCGGCCTCGCTTTCCAGCGCCAGATCGGCCAACACGTTCTGCATCAACGGTTGCTCGCTGAGCAGTTTGCCGCCGACCGAACGGTGCGCGCAGTGATGGCTGGCCTGAGTCAGCGCCTGACGCATCAGCGAGCTGGAGCCGACCATGCAATCGAAACGGGTCATCGCCACCATCTCGATGATGGTCGGTACGCCGCGCCCTTCTTCGCCGACCATCCATGCCAGCGCGCCGCGAAACTCCACTTCACTGGAGGCGTTGGACTGGTTGCCGAGTTTGTTTTTCAGACGCTGGATGTAGAACTGATTGCGCGTGTCGTCCGGACGATGGCGCGGCAGCAGGAAGCAGGTCAGACCCTTGTCGGTTTGCGCCAGCGTGAGAAACGCATCGCACATTGGCGCCGAGCAGAACCACTTGTGCCCGACCAATTCATAGGCCTGGCCCGGACCACTGGCGCCCACCGGGTAAGCCTTGGTGGTGTTGGCCCGCACATCGGTGCCGCCCTGCTTCTCGGTCATCGCCATGCCGATGGTCACGCCGGCCTTGTGCGCCATGCCGACGTTGCGCGGGTCGTATTCGGTGGCGAGGATTTTCGGCAGCCACTGTTCGGCCAGATCCGGCTGCAAGCGCATGGCCGGGACGCTGGCGAAGGTCATGGTCAACGGGCAACCGCTGCCTGCCTCGGCCTGACTGTGCAGATAGCTCATCGAGGCGCGGGCGACATGCGCGCCGTCCTGCGGGTGGGTCCAGGGTGATGAGGTCAGGCCATGTTCGATCGCAGTGCGCATCAGCTCATGATAGGCCGGATGAAACTCCACCAGATCAATGCGATGGCCATAACGGTCATGGCTGACGAATACCGGTTTGTTCTGATTGGCAAGGAACCCGGCCGCCATCAACGGCCCGCCGGCCAGCGCACCGTAGGCATCGATCCGCGACTCGGCCCAACCGGCGCCAAAGCGGCGCGACCACTCCTGCAATGGCAGGTCGATGCGGTACAGGTTAGCGCCATCCAGCGATGGCGGCTGGTTGGTGACTTCGTGGGTTTCGGCGAACTGATGCAGGTTCATGACGGGGCTCCTTTGGTCAGCCAAGGAATCCAGTTAAGCACCGGCCCGTGGCTGATCAAAGTGTCATATGCGCCGAACTGTCGGCGCTTTCACCCTGTTACGCGCTGAGCACCCGACGCTCCAGCGCCGTCTGCAGGTCTTCGAATTTCACCGGTTTGTTCAGGTAATCGATGCGCGTACCCGGCGCGCAATGCTCACGATCCGTGCCCTGCGCCAGCATGAACACCGGCAGACTGGCGCAGCCGGGCAACGCATGAATCTGGCAGCACAGCGACGCCCCTTCGTGGGAGGGCAACTGGCAATCGATCAGCACCGCATCGAAGTTTTCCCGTTGCAGACAATCGAGTGCCGCCGCGCCGTTGTCCGCCGTGCGCACGCGGAAACCGAGCTTGAGCAGCATGCCGCGCATCACCAGTTGGTTGACGCTGTTGTCGTCGACCAGCAATACCGTGCAGTCCTGCGGCGCACGGATCCGCTCCTGCAGCGGGGCCGGGCTCGGCGCCGCTTCGACCGCCGGCAGTTCGAACTCGACGTCCAGCTGAAAACGGCTGCCACGCCCGGGCTCGGAACGATGGGTGAGCTTGCCGCCGAGCAGTTCCACCAGTTGCCGACAGATCGCCAGCCCCACGCCCAGGCCACCGTATTCGCGGGTCATCGAGCCGTCGAGCTGGAAGAAGCGCTGATACAGCGTCGCCTCGCCCAGATCGGTGAAACCGATGCCGGTGTCGATCACCGCAAACGACAGCGCCAAGCGGTTTTCCGCCGCCTGCTTGCCGGTGACGCGCAGCGCCAGGCCACCGACCCGGGTGAACTTGATCGCGTTGTCCAGCAGGCACTCCAGGCACTGCGCCAGTTTTGCACTGTCGCCGTGCAAGCGATCCGGCAGGGTCGGCAGCACCTCGACCTTGAAGTCCAGCGACTTGCTCGCCGCGTTGCCGTCGAACTGCACGCGCAAGGCCTCGACCACCGCACGCAGGCTGAAGCTGCCCGGCGTCGCTTTCAGCTTGCCGGCCTGCAATTCGGTGAGGGTGAGGATGCCATTGACCATGCGCATCATGTCCCGCGCAGAACCGGCGGCGGTTTGCTGGTATTGCTCCAGTTCAGGCTCCAGTTCGACGGTCTGCATCAGTTCCAGCGAACCGATCACGCCGTTCATCGGCGTGCGCAATTCGTGGGTCAGGGTCGCGAGGAATTCATCCTTGAGCTTGTTGCTGTGCGCCAGTTGCTGGTTGAGCACTTCGAGTTTCTGCCCGGCGTCGAACAGGGTCTGCGCCTGTTGCTCGCGCATCGCGTTGATGCGGTCGGCCAGTGCCAGCGACAGCAGCGCAACTTCGATCGCCGAGCCGATCTGACTGGCGTACATGGTCAGGAACACGTTTGGCAGCAAGCCGAGCACCATCAAGGTATTGACGATACCGCCAAGCAGGAACGCCGACCAGGCAATGATGAAATAACGCGCCACCCGCAAGCCGCGCCACCAGGCGAGAATCCCGGCGGCGAAGATCACCACGGTGAACACCAGCGCCAACAGGGTCGCCAGGCGCAACGACAGCGCATAGCTGGTCATCAGCGACAGCCCGACCACCAGCGCACCGAACGCAATCAAAGCGATCAGCAGATAGTCGAGCCAGCGGCTGTGGGTTCTGGTCTGCAGGAAACTGCGGGCGAACTGGCTGCCGAACAGCCCGGCGCAACCGATGAAGAACGGCGTGGCGGCGTTGGCCCACCACGGATTGTCCGGCCAGAAATACTCGACCGCCGCGCCGTTCACCGACAGTTGATAAAGGCCGAACGAGGCGATGTAGAAGATGTAATAGAGGTAACTGGTGTCGCGCACGCTCAGGTAGATGAACAGGTTGTAGACCAGCATCCCCAGCAGCACGCCATAGATGATCCCCAGCACATACAGGCGCACCGGCTGATCTTCGAGGTACGCGGTGCTCGACCATAACGTCACCGGCGCCTGAATCGAACCTTCACTGGCCAGACGCAGGTACACGGTTTTTTGCTGATCAGGGGCGAAGGTCAGGTCGAACAGGTAATTGTTCTGCCGGATTTCGCGACTGGCGAACGGCAAGGCGTCGCCGGTCTGCCGGATCAGCCGGTAGTCGCCATTGGCATCGGCCATATAAAGGTCGAGGTGATCCAGCGGCGGATACGCCAGCTCCAGCAGCCAGGTGCGCTGCGCGGCCGGATTGTTCGGACGGTAATGCAGGTCGATCTTCAGCCAGAACGCCGAGCGCGAGTAACCGGCATTGAGCGTGGCTTTGTCGTGGGGTTTGAAATTGCCCGCCGCCGCTTGAGCGCGAACGTCGGCGATGTTCGCCTGACCGCTTGGGTCTTCGAACACCTGCAAGGAGCGGCCCAGCGGGAGGCTCTGGGTATTTTCGTCGAACTCGACGGCGCTTGCGAGAAGGGGCAAGCAGAACAGCAACATCAGCAAATAGCGCATTGAAGCCCCAGCGTGGCTCGTCCGGTTGTGTCAGGAAGCCCCCCATTCCCTTTGAGTAGACGTAAAACCGGTATTACCTGTTATTGGTTTGGATCCAGACTAGCATAGCCGTTGATGGCCATTGAGCACCATCGAAATTTTTCCTGCAAAGGCTCTAGAACGGGCGTTTCAGAGCAAAGCTGCGAACTAGAGCTGTTGAGTTGGTCAACTCAATCATTGCGATCCGCTTTTGTGGCGAGGGAGCTTGCTCCCGCTCGGCTGCGCAGCAGTCGTAAAACCTGTAAATGCGCTGTGCCTGAATAAATGCAGGGGGCTGCTTCGCAACGCAGCGGGAGCAAGCTCCCTCGCCACAATGGTAGCTGCAGAGTTGTCCGACAATCTGTTCGCAAACGCTTTCAGGACTGAACCCCAAATTCAGCTTTGGTGGTAAGCTCGCGCACCATGAATATCTACAGCTCCCGCCCCGTTGTCCTCTGTCTCTCCGGCCACGACCCCAGTGGTGGCGCCGGCTTGCAGGCAGATATCGAAGCCTTGCTTGCGCAGGGTTGCCATGCGGCTCCGGCCGTCACCGCCCTGACCGTGCAAGACACCGTCAACGTCACTGACTTCCGCGTCCTCGACCGTGCGTGGGTACTGGCCCAGGCCAATGCCGTGCTCAACGACTCCGAAGTCGCTGCGGTCAAACTGGGCATGCTCGGTTCGCTGGAAATGGTCGACACTGTGGTCGAACTGCTTTCTGCGCACCCGCACCTGCCGGTGGTCTGCGACCCGGTGCTGCGTGCCGGCGGCGGCGGACGCCTGGGCAAGGATGAAGTCGGTTACGCGATGCGCGAGCGTCTGCTGCCACTGTCGATCATTGCCACCCCCAACCTGCCCGAAGCGCGGATCCTCGCTGAACTGCCCGAAGGCACCGCGGACGAATGCGCGGAAAAACTCCTGCCGTTCGTCAAAAACCTGCTGATCACCGGCGGCCACGGCGACGAAACTGAAATCCACAATCGCCTGTACGGCCGTGACGGCCTGCGTGAAACCTTCTATTGCCAGCGTCTGCCAGGCAGTTATCACGGTTCCGGTTGTACCTTGGCCAGCGCTATCGCCGGTCGTCTGGCCCAGGGCGAACACCTCGCCAGCGCCGTACGCACGGCACTGGATTACACCTGGCGCACCCTGCGCGATGCCGAACAACTGGGCAAAGGCCAGTTCGTGCCGCGTCGCCTGCCGCTGGATTTTTGCTCGTAACGTCGTGAGGTCTGCCTGATGAAACTACGTGGCCTGTACGCCATCACCGACAGCCAGTTGCTGGCGGGCAAGTTTCTGTCGTACGTGGAGGCGGCGCTGGAAGGCGGCGTCATCCTGCTGCAATACCGCGACAAAAGCAGCGACGAGGCCCGCCGTCTGCGCGAGGCCGAAGCCCTGCGCAATCTGTGCGAGCGTTACAAGACGCAACTGATCATCAACGATGACGCCGAACTGGCTGCGCGCCTCAACGTCGGCGTGCACCTGGGGCAGACTGACGGCCCGTTGTCTCCGACCCGCGCGCTGCTCGGCTCCAAAGCCATCATCGGTTCGACCTGCCACGCGCAACTCGAACTGGCCGAGCAAGCCGCCAAAGAAGGCGCGAGTTATGTCGCCTTCGGTCGCTTCTTCAATTCCAGCACCAAACCCGGCGCGCCAAGCTGCAGCCTCGATCTGCTCGACGAGGCCAAGCGCAAGCTGCATCTGCCGGTCTGCGCGATTGGCGGCATCACCCTCGACAACGCCGCGCCGCTGGTGGCCCACGGTGTCGACCTGCTGGCGGTGGTCCACGGCTTGTTCGGTGCCCAGAGCACCGCCGAAGTGACCCGCCGCGCCCGCGCCTTCAACGAACTTCTGAAAATCTGATTTGAGAGCCCGAACATGTCTCGTTCCGAAACCCTGTTTGCCAATGCCCAGAAACACATTCCCGGTGGCGTGAACTCGCCGGTTCGCGCGTTCAAGAGCGTGGGCGGCACACCGCTGTTCTTCAAGCATGCCGAAGGCGCCTACGTCACTGACGAAGACGACAAGCGTTATGTGGATTACGTCGGTTCGTGGGGGCCGATGATCCTCGGCCACAGCCACCCGGACGTGCTCGACGCGGTGCGCAATCAACTGCAGCACGGCCTGTCCTACGGCGCGCCGACCGCGATGGAAACCGAAATGGCGGATCTGGTCTGCTCGCTGGTGCCGTCGATGGACATGGTGCGCATGGTCAGCTCCGGCACCGAAGCGACCATGAGCGCAATCCGTCTGGCCCGTGGTTACACCGGTCGTGACAGCATCATCAAGTTCGAAGGTTGCTACCACGGCCACTCCGACAGCCTGCTGGTCAAGGCCGGTTCCGGCGCACTGACTCAAGGCGTGCCGAGCTCCGCCGGTGTACCGGCAGCGTTTGCAAAACACACCTTGACCCTGCCGTTCAACGACATCGACGCGGTTGAGAAGATGCTCGCCGAAGTCGGTCAGGATGTCGCCTGCATCATCGTCGAGCCAGTGGCGGGCAACATGAACTGCGTGCCGCCGGCACCGGGTTTTCTCGAAGGCCTGCGTTCGCTGTGCGACAAGCATGGCGTGGTGCTGATTTTCGACGAAGTGATGACCGGTTTCCGTGTTGCCCTCGGTGGTGCCCAGGCGTACTACGGCGTAACCCCGGATCTGACCACGTTCGGCAAGATCATCGGCGGCGGCATGCCGGTCGGCTGCTTCGGCGGCAAGCGCGAAATCATGCAGCGCATTGCGCCGCTGGGCCCGGTGTATCAGGCCGGCACCCTGTCGGGCAACCCGCTGGCAATGGCTGCCGGTTTGACCACCCTGCGCCTGATCAGCCGTCCCGGCTTCCACGCGGAGCTGACCGATTACACCACGCGCCTGCTCGATGGCCTGCAACAACGCGCCGATGCGGCGGGCATTCCGTTCGTCACCACGCAAGCGGGTGGCATGTTCGGCCTGTACTTCAGCGGTGCCGACGACATCGTCACCTTTGAAGACGTGATGGCCAGCGACGCTGCGCTGTTCGGTCGCTTCTTCCACCTGATGCTCGAAGGTGGCGTGTACCTGGCGCCGAGCGCATTCGAAGCCGGTTTCACCTCGATCGCCCACGGCGAAGCCGAGCTGAAAATCACTCTGGACGCTGCCGAGCGCGCCTTCGCCGCACTGAAGTAATCGCCGTGCCGCTGACGTTGGCCATCGCCAGCGTCAGCTTTTACCTACACCCGAGCCGTTTTTCCCACGCCTCTGCTAAAAATCGGCAAGAAAGTGGGCGATATATTCCCCGCGCAGCAGAAAAACGAGTAAAGACTTTGTAAGGTTGGCCCTGCTTATTTCATAATGCGCGCTTATTGGATCCCTCGATGGGTCCGCGTGCCCTTCAGAGGTAAGTCGATTCCCATGAACCGCACCGGCCGCACCCTTGCCTTGGGCTGCCTGTTGCTCCTTCAGCCCCTGCTCGCGCATGCACAAGCAGGCGGCAACTCGTTGTTGATCCCGGCGATGGGTCGCTGCACCCTCAATACCCAGCCGCAAGACGTCACGCAGGCACTGGCCGCCTGCCAGAAAGCGGCGGACGAAGGGGATGCACAAGCGCAATACGAGTTGGGTGAGTTCTACTACGACGGCAAGAATGCGCCACGCGATCTCAATCAAGCCCTGAGCTATTTCGAAAAGGCCTCGTTGCAAGGCCACGCTCAGGCGCAGTTCAAGCTCGGCACCATGTTCTTCCACGGCGAAGGCGTGCAGGCCAACAACATTCAGGCGTACATCGTGCTGAAGATGGCCGCGGTCAACGGCGCCGAAGATGCGCTGGACACCGCCGACGAAGTCTCCGAAAAAATGTCCCGCGAAGACCTCGAAACCGCGACCCAGGTGCTGGGGCAAATTTTCCGTAAATACCTGATGGAACTGCAGAACGCCGATGGGCGTACGCCGTTCTCGCCATTGCCATAAGACCTTTTGTGGCGAGGGAGCTTGCTCCCGCTGGGTTGCGAAGCAGCCCTAAACCCTGCAAGCACTTTTTCCTGATACACCACAGAGCCTGATATTGCGACTGCTGCGCAGCCGAGCGGGAGCAAGCTCCCTCGCCACAAACTCATTCTTATCCAGAATCTGCTGTTACTTCTCAGGCATCGGCATCGGAAACGGCATCACATTGCCGACCGCGCCGCGGGCTTCGCTGATTTTCGGGGTGCCCAGACGTTCCACCTCGTCGATGCGCACGATCGAATGCATCGGCACAAAGCTGCGCACCACGCCTTCGAACTGCGCCTTGAGCTTCTCTTCGCTCGGATCGACCACCACTTGCGTGCGCTCGCCAAAGACGAACTCTTCCACTTCCAGAAAACCCCACAGATCACTTTGATAGATCTGCTTGGCGTACATTTCGAACACCTGGCCCTGGTTGAGGAAAATCACCTTATAGATTGGAGCTTCGCGTTTGGTCATGGCGGGGGGATAACATCGGGGATAAAAATGAGGGCGCAAACTATAGCATAGCCACCGGACGCGCAGCGGTAGGAACCTGAGGGCTTGTTCCCTATAATGCCGGGTTCTTTGAATCACGTGACGACCCTACTCCATGGCCAAGAAGCTTTACATCGAAACCCACGGTTGCCAGATGAACGAGTACGACAGCTCGCGCATGGTCGATCTGCTGGGCGAACATCAGGCTCTGGAAGTCACCGCGCGCGCTGAAGATGCCGACGTGATTCTGCTCAACACCTGTTCGATCCGCGAGCGCGCTCAGGATCGGGTGTACTCGCAGCTCGGCCGCTGGCGCGAACTGAAACTGGCCAACCCGGACATGGTGATCGCCGTCGGCGGTTGTGTGGCCAGCCAGGAAGGCGCGGCGATCCGTGATCGCGCCCCGTACGTCGACGTGGTGTTCGGCCCGCAGACCTTGCACCGCCTGCCAGAAATGATCGACGCCGCGCGCAGCAGCAAGCTGCCGCAAGTCGACGTCTCGTTTCCGGAAATCGAGAAATTCGACCACTTGCCCGAGCCGCGCATCGATGGCCCGAGCGCCTACGTGTCGGTGATGGAAGGCTGCAGCAAGTACTGCACGTTCTGCGTGGTGCCTTACACCCGCGGCGAAGAAGTCAGCCGGCCGTTCGATGACGTGATCGCCGAGATCATCCACCTCGCCGAAAACGGCGTGCGTGAAGTGACCCTGTTAGGGCAGAACGTCAACGGCTATCGCGGCCTGACCCACGATGGGCGTCTGGCCGATCTGGCCGAGCTGATCCGCGTGGTCGCCGCCGTCGACGGTATCGACCGCATCCGCTATACCACTTCGCATCCGCTGGAGTTCTCCGACAGCCTGATCCAGGCACACGCCGAAGTGCCGGAACTGGTCAAACACCTGCACTTGCCGGTGCAGTCGGGCTCGGATCGAATTCTGGCCGCGATGAAGCGCAACCACACCGCACTGGAGTACAAGTCCAAGCTGCGCAAATTGCGCGCTGCCGTGCCGGGCATCTGCATCAGTTCGGATTTCATCGTTGGTTTCCCGGGCGAGACCGAGAAAGACTTCGAACAGACCATGAAGCTGATTGCCGATGTCGGCTTCGACTTCTCCTATTCGTTCGTCTACAGCCAGCGCCCGGGCACGCCGGCGGCCGATCTGGCCGATGACACCCCGGAAGAGCTGAAGAAAGAACGCCTGAACGCCTTGCAGCATCGCTTGAATCAGCAGGGGTTCGAGATCAGCCGACAAATGGTCGGTTCGATCCAGCGCATTCTGGTTACCGACTATTCGAAGAAAGACCCGGGCGAGCTGCAAGGGCGCACCGAGAATAATCGTATCGTCAACTTCCGCTGCGATAATCCGACCCTGATCGGCCAGTTCGCCGACGTGCACATCGACGCGGCGCAACCGCATTCGCTGCGCGGCTCGCTGATTCAATAACACCGCATATCCCTGTGGGAGCGAGCCTGCTCGCGAAAGCGGTCTGTCAGACACCTCAATGTTGAATGTGTCGCCGCCTTCGCGAGCAGGCTCGCTCCCACAGGTACAGCGCCAGGGGCATGAATCGGGCGAGTTCATATAAGAGCTTTCGCACCCACGCCACTGGCGTTATCCTTGATTTCATCTTAATTGCCCCAGGGCGGCTAAATACGACCTTGAACGCACCCATAGAACCACATCGTTTTATCCTCGAGCCCTTTGAGGCTCGCCGCTTCGCCAATCTGTGCGGGCAGTTCGACGAGCATCTGCGCTTGATCGAACAGCGCCTGGCCATCGAGATCCGCAACCGCGGAAACCAGTTCGAACTGATCGGCGACCCCAAGCACACCACGTCTGCGGAAAACCTGCTGCGCCGCCTGTACCGCGAAACCAAGGGTACCGAGCTGTCGCCGGACATGGTGCACCTGTTCCTCCAGGAATCGGCCGTCGTCGAGCTGGACAATCACGCTCCCGCTGAAGCCTCCGTCGCCCTGCGCACTAAAAAAGGCATGATTCGCCCCCGTGGCTTGAATCAGCTGCGCTACGTGAAGGAAATCCTCGGCAACGACATCAACTTCGGCATCGGCCCGGCCGGTACCGGCAAGACTTATCTGGCTGTGGCTTGCGCCGTTGATGCCCTGGAGCGCGAGCAGATCCGCCGCATCCTGCTGGTGCGTCCGGCGGTTGAAGCCGGTGAGAAGCTCGGTTTCCTGCCCGGTGACCTGGCGCAGAAGATCGACCCGTACCTGCGCCCGCTCTATGACGCGCTCTACGAGATGCTCGGCTTCGAATACGTGGCCAAGCTGATCGAACGTCAGGTGATCGAAGTCGCTCCACTGGCGTACATGCGCGGTCGTACGCTGAACAACAGCTTCATCATTCTCGACGAAAGCCAGAACACCACCGTCGAGCAGATGAAAATGTTCCTGACCCGGATCGGCTTTGGCTCCACCGCCGTCATCACTGGTGACATCACCCAGGTCGACCTGCCGCGCGGCACCAAGTCCGGCCTGCATCATGTGATCGAAGTACTCAAGGATGTTCCGGGCATCAGCTTCACCCACTTCCAGCCCAAAGACGTCGTGCGCCACCCGTTGGTGCAGCGGATCGTCGAGGCCTACGAGCGCTTCGAGACCCGTGCCGAAGCCGCCAGGGAAACCTCGCGCGATGCTTGAGCTGGATCTGCAAATCGCTACCGAAGCGAACGCCCCGAGTGAAACCGAGTTCCGCCAATGGTGCGAACTGGCCCTGCGCCAGCGCAGCGCCGACTCGGAAATGACCATTCGCCTGGTCGACGAGGAAGAAGGCCGCGAACTCAATCACACCTGGCGCCACAAGGATTACGCGACCAACGTCCTGTCGTTCCCGGCGGAAGTCCCGGACGAATTCCTCGACATCCCGCTGCTCGGCGATCTGGTGATCTGCGTGGCGGTGGTCGAACGCGAAGCTGCCGAACAAGGCAAGGAACTCAAGGCCCATTGGGCACATCTAGTCATTCACGGCTGCTTGCATCTGCTTGGTTACGACCATATAGATGACGACGAAGCCGAAGAAATGGAAGCACTGGAACGCGAGTTGCTTGCCGAACTGGGCTATCCCGATCCGTACGCGGACGACGAAACCGAAACATCCCCTATCGTTACAACAAAGGATTCAGAGTAATCGCTATGAGCGAAGATCGATCGAGCAACGGGCAGAAGTCATGGCTGGGTAAACTGACCCAGGCTTTTGCCCACGAGCCGAAGAACCGTCAGGAGCTGCTTGAGCTGCTGCGTGATGCACATCAGAACAAACTGCTGGACAGCGAAGCGCTGGCCATCGTCGAAGGCGCCATTCAGGTGGCTGACCTGCAAGTACGCGACATCATGGTCCCGCGCTCGCAGATGATCAGCATCAAGGCGACCCAGACCCCTCGTGAATTCCTTCCGGCCGTGCTCGACTCGGCGCACTCGCGCTACCCGGTCATTGGCGAAAGCCACGACGACGTGATGGGCGTGTTGCTGGCCAAGGACCTGCTGCCGCTGATCCTCAAGGAGAACGGCGACAGCTTCAACATCAAGGACCTGCTGCGCCCGGCCACCTTCGTGCCGGAGTCCAAGCGTCTGAACGTGTTGCTACGTGAATTCCGCGCCAATCACAACCACATGGCTATCGTCATTGACGAATACGGCGGCGTGGCCGGTCTGGTGACGATCGAAGACGTGCTGGAACAGATCGTCGGCGACATCGAAGACGAGCACGACGTCGAAGAAGACAGCTACATCAAGCCGCTGCCCAGCGGTGACTTCCTGATCAAGGCCCTGACGCCGATCGAGAACTTCAACGAGTTCTTCGACAGCGAATTCTCCGACGACGAGTTCGACACCGTCGGCGGTCTGGTGATGAGCGCGTTCGGGCACTTGCCAAAACGTAATGAAATCACTGAAATCGGCGCCTATCGTTTCCGCATTCTGAACGCCGACAGCCGTCGGATTCATTTGCTGCGACTGACGCCAATCGCTCGTTAAATCTAAGGACTGAAATGCGCTGGACAACCCGCCCCGGCTGGCCCGGTAACCTGCTGGCCGTGGCGGCCGGTGCAATCACTACCTTCGCCCTGGCCCCGTTCAACATCTGGCCGCTGGCTTTGCTCGCGGTCGGCCTGTTCTACGCCGGCCTGCGTGAGCTGAAACCGCGTCAGGCGCTGGGGCGTGGCTGGTGCTTCGGTTTCGGCCTGTTCGGTGCCGGCACCAGCTGGATCTACTACAGCATCCACCATTTCGGTGGCGCATCGGTGCTGCTGGCCGGGTTCCTGATGCTGCTGTTCACCGCAGCGATCGCGTTCTTCTTCGCCCTGCCCGCCTGGGTCTGGGCGCGCTGGTTGCGCCGCAATGAAGCACCGCTGGCCGATGCCTTGGCGTTTGCTGCGTTGTGGGTCGGCCAGGAAGCGTTTCGTGGCTGGTTCCTCACCGGTTTCCCGTGGCTCTACTCCGGCTACAGCCAGCTCGATGGCCCGTTGGCCGGGCTCGCGCCGGTCGGCGGCATGTGGCTGGTATCGTTCGTTCTGGCGCTGACTGCTGCGCTGATCTACAACGCGCCCCGTTTGTTGCAATCCGGTCGCAAGGGCTTTATCGCCGCAGGCCTGGTGTTGCTGGTCGGGCCATGGGTGGCGGGCATTGCGCTCAAGGGCCACGCCTGGACCAGTCCGTCGGGTCCGGCACTGAGCGTTGCCGCGATTCAGGGCAACGTCGAACAAAGCATGAAGTGGGATCCTGCGCAGCTCAACGCGCAACTGGCGCTGTACCGCGACCTGAGTTTCCGCTCCAAACCGGTGGACCTGCTGATCTGGCCGGAAACCGCGGTGCCGGTGCTCAAGGAGTCCGCCGAGGGCTACCTGAACATGATGGGTAACTTCGCCGCCGAGCGTAAATCGGCGTTGATCACCGGCGTACCGATCCGCGAGACGGTTCGTCACGAAAAACGCTTCTTCAACGGCATTACCGTGGTCGGCGAAGGCGATGGTACCTACCTCAAGCAGAAATTGGTGCCGTTCGGCGAATACGTGCCGTTGCAGGATCTGCTGCGCGGGTTGATCGCGTTCTTTGATTTGCCGATGTCCGACTTCGCTCGCGGTCCGGCGGATCAGCCGCTGCTGCAGGCCAAGGGTTATCAGATTGCGCCATTCATCTGCTACGAAGTGGTGTACCCGGAGTTCGCTGCCGGTCTGTCGGCACGCAGCGACTTGCTGCTGACGATCAGCAACGACACCTGGTTCGGCACCTCGATTGGCCCGTTGCAGCACCTGCAAATGGCGCAGATGCGCGCACTTGAAGCGGGCCGCTGGATGATCCGTGCTACGAACAATGGCGTGACCGGACTGATCAACCCGTTCGGGCAAATCACCGAGCAGATTCCGCAGTTCGAGCAGGGCATTCTGTATGGCGAAGTGGTGCCGATGCACAACCTGACGCCGTACCTGCAATGGCGCTCGTGGCCGCTGATCATCGTCTGTGTGCTGCTGTTTGGCTGGGCGCTGATGGCAAGCCGGATGTCGAAGACCCTTTAAAAGCAAAGATCGCAGCCTGCGGCAGCTCCTACAGGGAAAACACGAATCCCCATGTAGGAGCTGCCGCAGGCTGCGATCTTTTGATCTTCAGCGGTAAAAAAGCGAATACCCCACCTGCCCCACCGCCTCATTCAGCAATTGCCCGCTCTGCCAGATCGACTTGAATTCCGGCAGCCAGCCACCAAACGGTCGCGCATTATCGGTCCCGAGAAACCCTACGGGCGCCGGCACCACTTCAAATCCTGCCTGCTGAAAACACCACACGGCACGCGGCATATGCCAGGCCTGGGTGACCACGACCACGCGTTTTATGCCTTGGGGCAACAAGATGTCGGCGCTGAATTTGGCGTTTTCCCAGGTCGTGCGACTCTCGCCTTCCTGCCAGCGCGTGGTCACGCCGAAGTCATCGCGCAGCGAATCGGCCATCAGCTTCGCCTCGGTCGGCGGCGTGCCGTAATGCAGGCCACCGCTGGTCAGAATCGGCAGCCCGGAGGCCTTGGCCAGTCGCGCGGCATAGCGCTGACGCTCCAGCCCCACGCCAGTCGGCTGATCCTCACCCCAGGCCAGATCACCGCGCTCGCGCCCGGAGCCCAGCACCACAATGGCATCGGCCCGCTGCGCCAGGATTGACCAGGCATCACGGGGCAGCGGCGGCTCACCTTCCAGTGCCTTGGCGCCCCACTGCACGACCACCGGCAAGCTCATGAGCCAGAAACCACCCAGGCCAAGGGCAAAGCACAGGCCAGCCAGTCGCGGCCGGGAACGGCGCAGCCACCAGGCGATCAGCAACAGCAGCAAGAGAATGCCGGGCGGCAACAGAAGTTGTTTGATGAAGTAACGAAAAGGCATCGGGGCATCTCCAGAGATGCCCGAAGCCTAAGAGTGTTAATGATGCGTTACAACCGATAGGTAGGATCCTGTTGGAAAAGATCCGTTATTTGACCTGCCATGCGTTTACTTGGCCTGTACAGAACGAACCTTGACGGTGTCTCTGCCGGGCGCCTTGTCCTTGAGCCAGATGACCTTGGCTGAATGTGCTGCATCGAGCTGTTTCACTGCCTGCGACAGGTATCCATGCGCTTCACGCTCACTGCGATCCAGATAGGCCTTGACCAGTTTGAACTCGGCGGGGCTCAAGCCACGCAATTCCAGTTCCACGGGGCGCTCGTCGCGCAGCCGGCCAGCGGTTTTGGCAGCGTCGAGCGCCATGCCCAGACGATCCATCAACCGTTCGTACAACTCGGGTTTCGTCACGTTTTTTTGCCGTTGCTCCACCATCCCTCACCTCATTGAAGATAAGACTCACTCCCCAATAAGAGCTTAGCTTCGCTGCACAAACCGGCTGAACGCCGCGACCAACGGCCCTCGCCACGGTTTTCGGGGGCCAGACAGCTGTAATCAGGGTTTCCCTAGGCCAAGCGCGGTCATGTATGCTACGGCGCTTCCTGTCATTCCACTTCCAGCCTGTCCGGAGCATCCCCCGGAGGGCGCGTTGAAGAGGATTAGGCCACCCCTATCCAGTACAAAAGTAGCCATGCACGAACAATATCAGCCCCGTGAAATCGAAGCCGCCGCCCAGTCGTTCTGGGACGAGCAAAAGTCCTTTGAAGTCAGTGAACAGCCAGGCAAGGAAACCTACTACTGCCTGTCGATGTTCCCTTACCCCAGCGGCAAGCTACACATGGGGCACGTGCGCAACTACACCATCGGCGACGTGATCTCCCGCTACCAGCGCATGCAAGGCAAGAACGTTCTGCAACCGATGGGTTGGGACGCCTTCGGCATGCCGGCAGAAAACGCCGCGATGAAAAACAACGTGGCGCCCGCCAAGTGGACCTACGAAAACATCGCCTACATGAAATCCCAGCTGCGCAGCCTGGGCCTGGCGGTGGACTGGTCCCGTGAAGTGACCACCTGCAAGCCGGATTACTACCGCTGGGAACAATGGCTGTTCACTCGCCTGTTCGAAAAAGGCGTGATCTACCGCAAGAACGGCACCGTGAACTGGGACCCGGTCGACCAGACCGTGCTGGCCAACGAACAGGTGATCGACGGTCGCGGCTGGCGCTCCGGCGCGCTGATCGAAAAGCGCGAAATCCCGATGTACTACTTCAAGATCACCGCTTACGCGGATGAGCTGCTGGAGAGCCTCGACGAACTGACGGGCTGGCCGGAACAGGTCAAGACCATGCAGCGCAACTGGATCGGCAAATCCCGCGGCATGGAAGTGCAATTCCCGTACAACGTCGACTCGATCGGCGAAGCAGGCACGCTCAAGGTCTTTACCACCCGCCCGGACACCCTGATGGGCGCAACTTACGTTGCCGTGGCCGCCGAGCACCCGCTGGCCACCCAGGCTGCGCAGAACAACCCTGAATTGCAAGCGTTCATCGCCGAATGCAAGGGCGGCAGCGTCGCTGAAGCCGACGTCGCCACTCAAGAGAAGAAAGGCCTGCCGACCGGCCTGTTCGTCGAGCACCCGCTGACCGGTGAAAAACTCCCGGTATGGGTCGCCAACTACGTGCTGATGCATTACGGCGACGGTGCCGTGATGGCGGTGCCGGCGCACGACGAGCGCGATTTCGAATTCGCCCACAAGTACAACCTGCCGGTGAAATCGGTGGTGCGCACCAGCTCCGGCGACACCAACCCGGCTCCGTGGCAAGACGCCTACGGCGAGCACGGCACGCTGATCAACTCCGGCGAGTTCGACGGCTTGGACTTCACCGGCGCCTTCGACGCCATGGAAGTCGCCCTGATCAAGAAAAACCTCGGCGCCTCGCGCACCCAGTTCCGCCTGCGCGACTGGGGCATCAGCCGTCAGCGCTATTGGGGCTGCCCGATCCCGATCATCCACTGCGCCACCTGTGGCGACGTGCCAGTGCCGGAAGACCAGTTGCCGGTGATCCTGCCAGAAGACGTGGTGCCGGACGGCGCCGGTTCGCCACTGGCGCGCATGCCGGAATTCTACGAGTGCAGCTGCCCGAAATGCGGCCAGCCTGCCAAGCGTGAAACCGACACCATGGACACCTTCGTCGAGTCCTCGTGGTACTACGCCCGTTACGCCTCGCCGCACTTTGAAGGTGGCCTGGTGGAAAAATCCGCGGCCGACCACTGGTTGCCGGTGGATCAGTACATCGGCGGTATCGAACACGCCATTCTCCACCTGCTGTACGCACGCTTCTTCCACAAGCTGATGCGTGACGAAGGTCTGGTCAGCTCCAACGAGCCGTTCAAGAACCTGCTGACCCAGGGCATGGTAATCGCCGAGACTTACTATCGTCGCGAAGCCAACGGTGCCTACACCTGGTTCAACCCGGCGGACGTGGAACTGGAGCGTGACAGCAAGGCCAAGGTCATCAGCGCCAAACTGAAATCCGACGGCTTGCCGGTGGAAATCGGTGGCACCGAGAAAATGGCCAAGTCGAAGAACAACGGCGTCGACCCCCAGTCGATGATCGACCAGTTCGGCGCCGACACTTGCCGCCTGTTCATGATGTTCGCTTCGCCGCCTGACATGAGCGCCGAATGGTCGGACTCCGGCGTTGAAGGCTCGCACCGCTTCCTCAAGCGCGTCTGGCGTCTGGCGCAGACCCACGTCACCCAGGGCCTGCCGGGGAAACTGGATGTCGCCGCTCTCAACGACGAACAGAAAGCCGTGCGCCGCGCCATCCACCTGGCCATCAAGCAGGCCAGTCACGACGTCGGCCAAAACCACAAATTCAACACCGCCATCGCTCAGGTGATGACGCTGATGAACGTGCTGGAAAAAGCCGCGCAAGGCACCGAACAGGACCGCGCGCTGATTCACGAAGGCCTGGAAGCCGTGACGCTGCTGCTGGCTCCGATCACGCCGCACATCAGCCATGAGCTGTGGAAGCAACTGGGCCATGCTGACCCGGTGATCGATGCCGGCTGGCCTGCGGTCGATGAAAACGCACTGGTACAGGACAGCCTGCAACTGGTCATTCAAGTGAACGGCAAGCTGCGTGGCCAGATCGAAATGCCGGCCAGCGCCACCCGCGAAGAAGTTGAAGCGGCGGCCCGCGCCAACGAAAACGTGCTGCGTTTCGTCGACGGTCTGACCATTCGCAAAGTGATCGTTGTACCAGGGAAACTGGTCAACATCGTCGCCAGCTAAATTGGATTGGGCGTCAGGTTCGCCTGACGCACTGTAAAACCTTTCGGGCCGCAGGGTCGGCCCACATGGTTTCAAGGGGAGCAACACAATGATCAAACGCAATCTGCTGGTGATGGGCCTCGCCGTTCTGCTGAGCGCCTGCGGTTTCCAGCTGCGTGGTACCGGCACCAATGAACTGACGATCAAGGAGCTCGACCTGAGCGCCCGCAACGCCTATGGCGAGACCGTCACCCAACTGCGTCAGGTGCTCGAGTCCAGCGGCGTCAAGGTTTACAACGGTGCACCGTACAAGCTGTACCTGGCTGACGAGCAGGAAAGCCAGCGCATCCTCAGCTACGCCGGCGCCGGTCGTACGGGTGAGTACCAAGTGACCACCGTGCTGAACTACGACATCGTAGGCGAACACAATCTGAACCTGCTGAGCGACAAGCTTGAAGTGCAGAAAGTGTTCATCCACGACGGCAACAACCTCGTCGGCTCCGATCAGGAAGCCAACGACGCCCGTCGCGAAACCCGTCGCGAACTGGTTCAACGCATGATGCTGCGCCTGCAACAGCTGACGCCGGGCCAACTGCAGCAATTGCAGCAAGCGGCCAACGACCGTGCCCGGGCCGAAGCCGATGCGCTGAAGGCGGCACAGAAGGCTGAAGCGGAAACCCCGCGCCAGTCGCCGCTCGAATTGCCGCAGCAGTAAGACGTACGGGGCGCTCAGGCGCCCCGTACGCCCTCTCTTATGAAGCTCGCTCCCGCTCAACTCGGCAAACACCTGCAAGGCGCGCTCGCGCCCGTCTATATCATCAGCGGCGATGACCCGCTGTTGTGCCAGGAAGCCGCCGACGCCATTCGCAGTGCTGCCCGCCAGCAAGGTTTCGACGAACGCCAGGTGTTCGCCGCCGACGCCAATTTCGATTGGGGTACCTTGTTGCAGGCCGGCGCCAGCATGTCGCTGTTCGCCGAAAAACGCCTGCTGGAACTGCGCCTGCCTTCGGGCAAGCCCGGTGACAAGGGCGCTGCCGCGCTGATCGAATACTGCTCGCGCCCCGCTGAAGACACGGTGCTGCTGATCAGCTTGCCCAAGCTCGACGGCAGTGCGCAGAAAACCAAGTGGGGCAAGGCGCTGGTTGAAGGTCAGCAGACCCAGTTCATTCAGATCTGGCCGGTGGATGCCAATCAGCTGCCGAGCTGGATTCGTCAGCGTCTCTCCCAGGCCGGGTTATCGGCCAGTCAGGATGCGGTCGAACTGATTGCCGCACGCGTGGAGGGCAACCTGCTCGCCGCCGCGCAGGAAATCGAAAAGCTCAAGCTGATGGCCGAAGGTGGGCAGATCACCGTCGAAACCGTGCAGGCCGCGGTGGCCGACAGTGCGCGCTTCGACGTGTTCGGCCTGACCGATGCCGTACTCAACGGCGAACCGGCCCACGCCCTGCGCATGCTCGAAGGCCTGCGCGGCGAAGGCGTCGAGCCACCGGTGATCCTCTGGGCGCTGGCGCGAGAGTTGCGCCTGCTGGCCAATATCTCGCTGCAGTACAGCCAGGGCACACCGCTGGACAAGTGCTTCAGCCAGGCGAAACCGCCGGTCTGGGACAAACGCAAACCACTGATGAGCAAAGCCCTGCAACGCTACTCGGCGCCACGCTGGGCGCAATTGTTGCTCGAAGCGCAGCGCATCGATGCGCAAATCAAGGGTCAGGCCGCCGGTTCGCCATGGATGAGCCTGAGCCGATTGGTGTTGTTGATGTCGGGCCAACGCCTTTCACTGCCCGCCGAATAATCTGTCATACCGCATAACGCCCCTTCGCGAGCAGGCTCGCTCCCACATTGAAATGCAATCCAAATGTGGGAGCGAGCCTGCTCGCGAAAGCGTCAGAACATTCCTACCTATCAGGGACTGGACAGATGTCCAACATCGGCAGATTATTTCCCCCGCAAAACCACTCACTCGAGAGCATCATCATGAGCAAAAAGCCATCAAAACATGGCCCGAACAAGGCCAAATCCATCGTCGCCCAACCCCTGTTCCGCAGCCGCCAGGAACGACCGACCAAGGGCAAAGGCAGCTACCGCCGCGAAGCCTTCCAGTCTGACAGCTGGGAGGCTTCTTACTTTCTGGCTGCCTGAAGCGCAGTGCCCCCCGGTCATGTTAAGGTCTGTACCTGAATCGTATCCCCTGGAACCGTGCATGCCCTTTCGTCTTTCCCGTCGTTGGCCCGTTCGCCAACTGATCGCTGCCTCCAGCTTCATTCTGCTTGTCGCCTGTGCGGAAAAACCTACCGCCGCCGATGCGCAACCTCTCCAAGCCGCCCCTGTCGCAACAGCCCCGGCAATCATCCCGCCGGTAGTGCCGTCCGCTGACCCTCTTGATCTTCAGCCCACCCAGACCTTTGCCGAATGGCAGGCCAGTTTCCGCAAGGATGCCTTGGCGGCCGGGATCCGCGCCGAGCTGTTCGATCGCGCATTTGCCAATGTCAGCTTCGATGCCAGCGTGATCAAGGCCGACCGCAGTCAGCCGGAATTCTCACGTCCGGTGTGGGAATACCTTGACGGCGCCCTCTCGCCACTGCGAGTGCGCAAGGGCCAGGCGCTGATCAGTCAGTACGCCGACATTCTGCAAAGCATCGAACAGCGATATGGCGTCGATCGTCAGGCACTGGTGTCGGTGTGGGGCATGGAAAGCAATTTCGGCCAGTTCCAGGGCACCAAGTCAGTGATCAACTCGCTGGCGACCCTGGCCTACGAAGGTCGTCGTCCGGGCTTTGCTCATGCGCAACTGATTGCGGCGCTGCAGATCCTGCAACAGGGCGATATCACCCCAGAGAAGATGTTGGGCTCGTGGGCCGGTGCGATGGGCCAGACCCAGTTCATTCCGACCACCTACAACACCCACGCGGTGGATTTCGACGGTGACGGTCGCCGCGACATCTGGGGCAGCCCGGCCGATGCGCTGGCCTCTACCGCGCACTACCTGCAAAGCTCCGGCTGGCAGCGTGGCCAACCGTGGGGCTTCGAAGTGCAATTGCCGAACAGCTTCAACTACACCCTGGCCGATGGCGCGATTCGTAAAACTGTCGCCGAATGGCGTCAACTGGGCGTGAGTCTGCCCAATGGCAGTCAGGCGCCGGCCGGCTCGGAACAGTTGTCCGCCGCCCTGCTGCTACCCGCCGGTTATCGTGGCCCGGCGTTCCTGATCCTCGACAACTTCCGGGCGATCCTCAAGTACAACAACTCGTCATCCTATGCACTGGCGGTAAGCCTGTTGTCCGAGCGCTTCAATGGCGCTGGCCTGATCAACGGCACATGGCCGAAAGATGACCTGCCACTGAGCCGTACCGAGCGTATCGAATTGCAGACCCTGCTGAGCGCGCGTAATTACGATGCAGGCACGGCTGACGGGATTATCGGCGCCAATACGCGCAAGGCGATCCGCAGTGCCCAGCAGGCGTTTGGCTGGCCGGCGGATGGGTACCCGACGCATAAGTTGCTTGAGAGCCTGCGTACTCAATAAAGCAAAATCAAAAGATCGCAGCCTTCGGCAGCTCCTACAGGGTAAACACTAATCCAATGTAGGAGCTGCCGAAGGCTGCGATCTTTTTGCGTCACCCGAGCATTATCGGGTGACCACATCCTGCTCCAGCATCAATTCCTTCTTCCCTGCGTCCAAGCGAACCAGCGCCCCCATCGGCAGCGTCAGGTTCGGATCACAATGCCCGCTGCGCCACCCCGACAGCACCGGAATCCGCAACGGCTCGAACGTCTGCTTGAGCAGGCGGTTCAACGCATCGATATCGACCCCGGCCACATCACCGACCAGCACCCCGCGCAATCGGGCCAGTTTGCCGGCCAGATGCATCTGCGTGAGCAAACGGTCGATGCGATACAGCGGCTCGTTGACGTCCTCGATCAGCAGAATCACCCCTTCCACGTCGATTTCATAAGGCGTCCCCAGCGTCGAGGCAATCATCGCCAGATTGCCGCCGAGCAAGCGCCCGTGAGCGATGCCCGGTTCGACCGTGGTCAACGGATAAGCCACAGGATGGCTCAGCACACTGCCCGCCTTCAACTGACCGCGCAGCATGGCGAAGAATGAGGTGACGGTCGGTGGTTCCTTGTCGCCCAACAGATCGGCGTTGAGCAGCGGGCCGTGGAAGGTCACGAACCCGGCGTAGCGACTGATTGCCAGATGCAGCGCGGTGATGTCGCTGTAGCCGACAAACGGCTTGGCGTGACGACTCAGCAGGTCGTAATCGATCCGGTCCAGCAGGCGCGGCGTACCGTAGCCGCCACGCAGGCAGATGATCGCGTCGACTTCGGAATCGGCGAAAGCCGCGTGCAGGTCATGGAGGCGTACGTCATCGCTGCCGGCCAGATAGCCATCCTTTTCGTAGACACCGGGAAATACTCGCAACCGGTAACCCCGGGCGCGCATCCACTGCACGGCTTTTTCGGTGTCCAGCGCACAGGGCCCGGCGGGGGCGATCACGCCAATCAGCCCTTCGGATGGCAGTGCCGGTACAGGTTTGTGGGCAACGAGGGTGTGAGTCGGTCGAACGGTCATCCATGGGTCTCCCTGCGAAAAGTCATGGGCACACAGTAGTCAGGAACAGAGATAAACAAAAGAGGCACTGTGGCCCCGTGACTTGTGGCGAGGGAGCTTGCTCCCGCTGGAGTGCGCAGCAGTCCCAAAGATATTGGGGGTCGCTTCGCAACCCAGCGCGAGCAAGCTCCCTCGCCACAAGGTTCAGTGTTCAACAACCCAAACAAAAATACCCGCCGAAGCGGGTATTTTGTGAAGCCTTCAGCGCCGGATCAGGAACCGAGCAGCTCGGCCTTGACCAGTTTCGCCTGCTCGTCGGCGTGATACGACGAACGTACCAGCGGGCCGGAAGCAACGTTCTTGAAGCCCATTTTGTAGCCTTCTTCGGCGAACCAGGCGAAGGTGTCCGGGTGCACGAAACGCTGCACCGGCAAGTGGCTGCGCGACGGTTGCAGGTACTGCCCGAGGGTCAGCATGTCGATGTCGTGTTCGCGCATGCGCTTCATGACTTCGATGACTTCTTCGTCGGTCTCGCCCAGACCCAGCATCAGGCCGGATTTGGTCGGAATGTGCGGCATCATCTGCTTGAAACGCTGCAGCAGGGTCAACGACCACTGGTAGTCCGAACCCGGACGCGCAGCCTTGTACAGGCGCGGCACGGTTTCCAGGTTGTGGTTGAACACATCCGGCGGCTCGGCGGCAGTGATTTCCAGGGCGATGTCCATGCGGCCACGGTAGTCCGGGACCAGGGTTTCCAGCTGCACGTTCGGCGACAGCTTGCGGATTTCGCGGATGCAGTCGGCAAAGTGCTGGGCACCGCCGTCACGCAGGTCGTCGCGGTCAACCGAGGTGATCACCACGTACTTGAGTTTCAGGTCGGCGATGGCGATGGCCAGGCTTTCCGGCTCGTTGACGTCCAGTGGCTTCGGACGACCATGACCCACGTCGCAGAACGGGCAGCGACGGGTGCAGATGTCACCCATGATCATGAAGGTCGCAGTGCCGCCGGAGAAGCACTCGCCCAGGTTCGGGCAGGACGCTTCTTCACAGACGCTGTGCAATTTGTGTTTGCGCAGCAGGCTCTTGATCCGGTCGACTTCCGGCGAAACCGGGATGCGTACGCGAATCCAGTCGGGCTTCTTCGGCAGTTCGGTGGTCGGAATGATCTTTACCGGGATGCGTGCAACCTTCTCGGCGCCGCGCAGCTTGACGCCGGCTTCAACCTTGGGACGCGGGGCCGGGCGCTCGGTCACGTCGAGCGTCGGGATCATGGTTTGCACTGCATCAGTAGTCATATCAGTCGATTCCGCCCGTCAGGGTCGTCTGCTCAGCATAGTCGAGGTGTTTGACGAGCTGCGCGCGCAGCCGGGCACTTACCTCGGCAAATTCAATCGATCCTGCGTGATCGCTCAGCTGGGTCATCGCCAGCCCGGCATAGCCGCAGGGATTAATCCGTCGAAACGGTTCCAGGTTCATATCCACGTTCAAGGCCAGGCCATGAAAGGAGCAACCGTGGCGAATCCGCAAACCCAGAGAAGCGATTTTCGCTCCGTCGACGTAGACGCCGGGAGCATCTGGCTTGGCGGCGGCGGTGACGCCGTAGCTGGCCAGCAGTTCGATCAGGCACTGTTCCATGCGCGTGACCAGATCACGTACGCCGAAACCCAGCTTGCGCACATCCAGCAACAGGTAGGCGACCAACTGGCCCGGGCCATGATAAGTCACCTGCCCGCCGCGATCGACCTGTACTACCGGGATATCACCCGGCAGCAGCAGGTGTTCGGCCTTGCCGGCCTGGCCCTGGGTGAACACCGGGGGGTGCTCGACCAGCCAGATTTCGTCGGCGGCATTGCTGCCGCGTTCGTTGGTGAAGCGTTGCATGGCATGCCAGACCGGCTCGTAAGCCATCTGGCCAAGTTCGCGAAAGCCCAGCGTGCCTGGCATCACAACACCATGTGCACGAAACCGGAAGCCCGCAGCTCGCTGTTGATGTTGTACAGCTGATCCTGATCTGTCGCGACGATGTGCAACTGGATGGTGGTGTACTTGCCGTTGCTGCTTTGACGCTCGTCGATGCGCTCATCATTGATGGTCGCGTGTTTCTTGACGATGTCGATGATCTTGTCTTTGTTGCCGACGCCCGTATCGCTGATCACCTTAATCGGATAATCAGTTTGCGGAAATTCGATCTTTGGCGCCTTTACTTCGGTATCGGTCATGGCGTAACGGCCTCTAGAGCGCAAGCCGTGGTAACGCACATGGCCCCGCACCGGATCGGGGCGGGGCCATGCAGGTCAACACAAATCAGTTGAACAAGCCGTAGAAGAATAGACGGATGCTATCCCACATGCGGCGGAAGATACCACCCTCCTCGACAGCGTCCAGAGCGATCAGGTCGGCGCTGTGCACCACCTTGTCGTCCAGTTTCACTTCGACTTTACCGATCACGTCGCCCTTGGCGATTGGCGCGGTCAGTTGCGGGTTCATGGTCATGCTGGCAGCGAGTTTTTTCAGCTGGCCTTTTGGCAGGGTCATGGTCAGGTCTTCAGCCAGGCCGGCCTTGACCTGGCTGGTGGTGCCTTTCCACACCGGGGCCTGAGCCAGTTCGGTGCCCTTCTGATAGAAGGTCTGGGTTTCGAAGAAGCGGAAGCCGTAGGTCAGCAGCTTCTGGGTTTCAGCGGCGCGGGCCACTTCGCTGTTGGTACCGAACACCACAGCAATCAGACGCTGGCCGTCACGCACAGCCGAGGACACCATGCAGTAGCCGGCTTCGTCGGTGTGACCGGTTTTCAGACCGTCAACGGTCTTGTCGCGCCACAGCAGCAGGTTGCGGTTAGGCTGCTTGATGCCGTTCCAGAAGAACTCTTTCTGCGAGTAGATCGCGTAGTGAGCCGGGTCTTCGTGGATGATCGCGCGCGCCAGGATCGCCATGTCGTGAGCCGACGAGTAATGCTCAGGGTTCGGCAGGCCGGTCGGGTTCATGAAGTGCGAGTTGGTCATGCCCAGATCGGCGACCGTCTTGTTCATCAGGTCGGCGAACGCGTCTTCGCTGCCGGCGATGTGCTCGGACAGCGCAACGCTGGCGTCGTTGCCGGACTGGATGATGATGCCGTGCAGCAGGTCGCTGACGGTCACTTGCGAGCCGACTTTGATGAACATCCGCGAGCCGCCGGTACGCCAGGCGTTTTCGCTGACGGTCACCGGGTCGTTTTCACCGATCTGGCCACGACGGATTTCCAGCGTAGCGATGTACGCGGTCATCAGTTTGGTCAGGCTGGCTGGCGGCAGACGCTGGTCACCGTTGTTCTCCACCAGCACGTTGCCGCTGCTGGCGTCCATGAGCACGTAGGCTTTTGCAGCCAGTTGAGGTGGCGACGGCATCATCTCGGCCGCGAAAGCGGCTGGCGAGAGGAGCAGCGGGACTAGCAGACACAGGCGTTTGGCAAAGGTGGTGATGTTCATCCGTCTCTCGAAATCGCTAATGGAAACTTGCCCGAAGGCAAAACTATTCAGACAGCCTTCTAACGGGCCATCGCGTGTTCAGTTGCTCACTCCAGTCACCCTTGCCGGGCTTTTGTTCTTCGACGAGCCAACAACCTGGTTCACCCCCCAAAACCGCAAGTGAACCGTCAATCAAGTGCTACGTTTCTTACTCGGTGACCACGCTCGGCGAGCCGAGATTGGCCAGGCGCACGCTGTTCTGCACCTGCGCGATCTCACCCGGCGAACCGATCGGCCCCAGGCGTACCCGGTGCAGGGTCTGCTGATTGCGCACGATCGAGCTGATGAACACCGGAGCGCTCACCATCCCGCTGAGCTTCGACCTCAGGAGTTCTGCAGCGTCCGGGTTGGCGAACGCGCCCACCTGCAGATACTGGCCAGACGCTGGTGCAGAAGCGTTTTTTTTTGCGCTGATCTGTACAGGGACAGTGTCAGAGGCATGTTGCTGCGGCGGCGGGGTCCACTGCTCGATGGTACCGGCCGACGCCGTGATCACCGGGGCGCTATTCTGCGCGACTGGCGGCTCGTTGAGCATCAGCGGCGCCGGACGGCCCTTGGCGGCCCACCATTGTTGCGGATCGATACCCTCGACCTTGACCCGCGCGGTGCCGATTTCGGCATAACCGAGCTTCTTCGCGGCCGCGTAGGACAAGTCGATGATCCGGTCCGAATAGAACGGCCCGCGATCGTTGACCCGCAGGATCACGCTCCGGTTGTTGTCCAGGTTGGTCACCCGAACGTAACTGGGCAGTGGCAGAGTCTTGTGGGCGGCACTCATGCCGTACAGGTCATACACTTCGCCGTTGGCGGTGTTCTGCCCGTGGAACTTGGTGCCGTACCAGGAAGCGGTGCCCGAGGCGACGTAGGTCTTGGATTCCTGCAACGGGAAATAGGTCTTGCCCAGCACGGTGTACGGGTTGGCCTTGTACGGACCGGTGTGCAGGGTCGGCGTGGCGTCGGGGATGCGCGAAACATCGACATCCCACCACGGCGCGCCGTCTTTGTGCGCGCGGTTGATGTCCAGCCCCGGCTGTGCACGCACGGCGGTGGACGAGGTCTTCTGGGTTGGCGCGCGGCTGGTCGAACAGCTGGCGACCAGCACCGCCAATGCGGCGAATGCCACCAGCTTCAGGGGTTTATTGATAGGCAATGCCCGCATTACTTGACGCCCCGTGCTTTTACCAGCTCTTCAGACAGTTGATGTACGGCCATGGCGTACATCACGCTGCGGTTATAACGCGTGATCGCGTAGAAATTCTTCAGGCCCATCCAGTATTCAGGGCCGTTGTCGCCTTCGAGGCGAAAAGCAGTAACCGGCATATCATCGCGCAGCGCATCATGACTTGACCAGCCCAGCGCCCGCAACTCTCCGACCGTTTTCGTCGGTTCGATGCCGGTGGTCAGACCTTCGTCGACCTGCTCGCCGCGCACGTCAGCGCGGCTCACCACCGGTTCCCCGGCGACCCAGCCGTGACGCTTGAAATAGCTGGCCACGCTGCCGATCGCATCGTCCGGATTGGTCCAGATATTGATGTGACCGTCACCGTCAAAATCCACCGCGTAGGCGCGAAAGCTGCTCGGCATGAATTGCGGCAAGCCCATCGCCCCGGCGTACGAGCCCTTGAGGGTCAATGGATCGACCTGCTCTTCACGGGCCAGCAGCAGGAACTCACGCAATTCCTTGCGGAAAAATTCGGCACGGGGAGGATAGTCGAAACCGAGCGTGGACAACGCATCAATCACCCGGTAATTGCCGGTATTACGTCCGAAAAAGGTCTCGACGCCGATGATCGACACGATGACTTGTGCCGGTACGCCGTATTCCTGTTCGGCGCGGGCCAGTACGGCCTCGTGCTGGCGCCAGAAGTCCACACCACGGGCGATGCGCGCGTCGGTGATGAACATCGGGCGATATTCTTTCCACTGTTTGACCCGCTCGGCGGGTTTGGAGATGGCGTCGAGAATCGCCTGCTTGCGCTGAGCCTCGCGAAACACCGCCATCAGTTGCTCACCGGCAAAACCGTAGTCGCGGGTCATTTCGCCGACGAATTCGGCCACCTGTGGCGAGCCTTCGTAATCGCCGGCCAGCGCTTGCTGCACGCTGCCAAGGATGCCGACCAGGCCGACCCACGGCGCGTAACGAGTCGCCCAGCTGCGCATGACTTGCATTGAACTCTTCACCTTATTCAAACCTGTGCGATCCACTTGCGATGCGTATGAATCGACATCAAAACCCCAAACGCTGACAGCAGTGTCACCAGCGAAGTTCCTCCGTAGCTAATGAAGGGCAACGGCACCCCCACCACCGGCAACAGGCCACTGACCATACCGATGTTGACGAAAACGTAAACAAAAAACGTCATGGTCAGCGCGCCGGCGAGCAATTTGCCGAACAGCGTCTGCGCCTGGGCGGTGATCACCAGACCGCGACCGATCAGCAACAGATAGATCAGCAGCAGCGCGCAGATGCCCACAAGACCAAACTCTTCGCCGAGTACCGCGATGATGAAGTCGGTGTGGCTCTCCGGCAGAAAGTCGAGGTGCGACTGGGTGCCCAGCAGCCAGCCCTTGCCGAACACGCCGCCGGAACCGATCGCGGCTTTCGACTGGATGATGTTCCAGCCAGTGCCCAGCGGATCGCTTTCCGGGTCGAGGAACGTGAGGATCCGCTGCTTCTGGTAGTCGTGCATGATGAAGAACCACATGGCGATCGCCACCGGCACGGCCGCAGCCAGCACGCTGAGGATCCAGCGCCAGCGCAGCCCGCCCATGAACAGCACGAACGCGCCGCCGGCCAGAATCAGCAGCGACGTCCCGAGGTCAGGCTGGCGCACGATCAGAATGAACGGCACACCGATCAGCATCAGACTGATACCAACGTGCTTGAGCTGCGGCGGCAGCGTGCGCTTGGACAGATACCAGGCAATCGTCGCCGGCATCAGGATCTTCATGAACTCCGAAGGCTGAAAGCGGATCACCCCGGGGATGTTGATCCAGCGCGTCGCGCCCATGGCGTTGTGGCCCATGATGTCCACCACCATCAGCAGCACCACGCCGACCACATAACCGAGCGGCACCCAACGCGCCATGAACCGCGGTTCGAACTGGGCGATGACGATCATCGACACCAGGCCGATGCCAAACGAAGTGGCTTGTTTGCCCAGCAGATCCCAGCTCTTGCCGCTCGCCGAATACAGCACGAAAAGACTGCCCGCGGCGAGAATCAGCAGCAGGATCAACAGCGGGCCATCGATATGCAGACGTTGCAGCAGCGTCGCACGACGACGCATCACATCCTCACTGGAGAGCATGCGATCAAAATTATTCATCACGGGCCGTAGCCTCCGCACTGATAGGACCGGCGTATTCGGCCTTCAATCGACCCTCCTGATCCAGAAGCCAGGCATCCATGACCTGACGCACGACCGGCGCGGCGACACCGGAGCCGGACTCACCGTTCTCGACCATCACCGAAACAACGATTTTCGGATTGTCGGCCGGAGCGAAACCGACGAACAAGGCGTGGTCGCGGTGGCGTTCCTGAACCTTGGAACGGTCGTATTTTTCACCTTGCTTGATCGCGACCACCTGAGCGGTACCGGACTTGCCGGCGATGCGGTATTGCGCACCGATTGCCGCCTTGCGCGCAGTACCCCGGGCGCCGTGCATCACCTGCTGCATGCCGTGGTTGACCTTGGTCCAGTCCGACGGATCGCGCAGAACGATATCCGGCATCGGGTTTTCATCTACCGGTTTGGCACCTTCGATGGTCTTGGCCAGGTGCGGCCGGTTCCAGATGCCTTTGTTGGCCACCAGCGCCGTGGCCTGCGCCAGTTGCAAGGGCGTGGACTGCATGTAGCCCTGGCCGATTCCCAGAATCAGGGTTTCGCCCGGGAACCACGCCTGTTTGCGCGTCGCACGCTTCCACTCGCGGGACGGCATCAGGCCGGGAGATTCTTCGAACATGTCCAGCGAGACCTTCTGGCCGATGCCGAACTTGTTCATGTAGGCCGACAACCGATCAATGCCCAGCTTGTGCGCCAGGTCATAGAAGTAGGTGTCGTTGGAACGCATGATCGCCGTGTCGAGGTCGACGAAACCGTCACCGGTGCGGTTCCAGTTGCGGTACTTGTGATCGTAGTTGGGCAGCATGTAGTAACCGGGGTCGAACACCCGGCTCGACGCCGTCACCACACCGGCATCGAGACCGGCAATCGCCACCGCTGGCTTGATCGTCGAACCCGGCGGGTACAGACCGCGCAGCACCCGGTTGAACAGCGGCCGGTCGATGGAATCGCGCAGCTCGGCATAGGCCTTGAAGCTGATGCCGGTGACGAACAGGTTCGGGTCAAAACTCGGCTGACTGACCATTGCCAATACTTCGCCCGTGTTCGGATCGAGCGCCACCACCGCGCCGCGCCGCCCGCCCAGTGCAGCTTCCGCCGCTTCCTGCAGTTTGATGTCCAGACTCAGGACGATGTCCTTGCCGGGAATCGGATCGGTCCGCTTGAGCACGCGCAGCACGCGGCCGCGGGCGTTGGTCTCGACTTCCTCGTAACCCACCTGCCCGTGCAGTTCCGGCTCGTAGAAACGCTCGATGCCGGTCTTGCCGATGTGATGGGTGCCGCTGTAGTTGACCGGGTCGAGGGTCTTCAGCTCTTTCTCGTTGATGCGCCCCATGTAACCCACCGAGTGCGCAAAATGCGCGCCCTGCGGGTAATGACGCACCAACTGCGCGACCACTTCCACCCCGGGCAGGCGGAACTGGTTCACCGCGATCCGGGCAATCTGCTCTTCGGTCAGCTCGAACAGAATCGGCACCGGCTCGAACGGCCGGCGCCCCTGGCGCATGCGTTTTTCGAAGATCACCCGGTCTTCGGGCGTCAGCTGCAGCACTTCGACGATCACGTCGAGCACTTGCTGCCAGTCGCCGGAGCGCTCGCGGGTCATGCTCAGGCTGAAGCTCGGACGGTTGTCCGCCACCACCACGCCGTTGCGGTCGAAGATCAACCCACGGGTCGGCGGAATCGGCTGCACATGGACGCGGTTGTTTTCCGAGAGTGTCGAGTGGTACTCGTACTGGATCACCTGCAAGTAGTACAGCCGCGCAATCAATACGCCGATCAACAGCATGACCGCAACAGCCCCGAACACGACGCGGCTACGCACCAGGCGGGCGTCCTTTTCGTGGTCCTTGATGCGGATCGGCTGAGACATGAGGGCAGGACTACTTGTGGTAAGGGTGACCGGACAGCACGGTCCAGGCACGGTACAGCTGTTCGCCGATCAGGATCCGCACCAGCGGGTGCGGCAAGGTCAGCGGCGACAACGACCAGCGCTGGTCGGCGCGAGCGCAGACTTCCGGCGCCAGCCCTTCGGGGCCACCGACCATGAAGTTGACCGTGCGCGAATCCAGCCGCCAACGGTCGAGTTCGACCGCCAGTTGCTCGGTGCTCCAGGGCTTGCCGTGCACTTCCAGCGTGACGATCCGCTCGTTCGGCCCGACCTTGGCCAGCATGGCTTCGCCTTCCTGGCGGATGAAACGGGCCACGTCGGCGTTCTTGCCACGGGTATTGAGCGGAATTTCCACCAGTTCCAGCGCCAGCTCGGACGGAAGACGCTTGGCATACTCATGCCAGCCTTCTTCCACCCACTTGGGCATGCGTGAACCGACGGCGATCAGTCGCAGTCGCACAGCAATCCCTTACAGCTGGTCTTTGTTGAGCTTGGTGAAATGCTCGTGGGTGTTTTCCGGGCTGTGGTGCTTGGCGTCTGCCGCACGGCTTTGCTCGGCACCGGCCCACAGGCGCTCCAGGTCGTAGAACTGACGTGCCGAGGCAGTCATCATGTGCACGATCACCAGGTCGAGGTCGAGCAGCACCCAGTCGCTGTCGCCCTTGCCTTCTTCGCCCAGCGGCCTGGCGCCTTGCTTTTTGACCTCTTCACGGACCTTGTCCAGCATCGCATTGATCTGGCGATTGGACGTACCAGTGGCGATGATCATGTAGTCGGTGATGCTCTGCTTTTCGCGAACATCGATGATCTGGATGTCTTGTGCCTTGACGTCTTCCAGGGCTGCCACGGCAACCTTGACCAGCTCGTCGCCCTTGAGCGGCTCGTTGGTATTGGCGACTTCCGGCAGCGGCGCGCTCTTGAACGTGCCTTTGCGCTTGACTTTGCTTACATCTTTGTCGGTCATATAAAACTCGTTTTGCTCATGTATTCGGCGGCTTGGCGATACGTGGATTCGTATCAGTGAAGCACGCCTTGTTCAGTTCGACGCACGGTACAGACCGTGCGCATCGATGTAGGCCAGGACCGCGTCGGGCACCAGGAAACGTACCGACTTACCGCTGGCCAGCAGTTGACGGATCTGGGTGGCGGAAACCGCGAGCGGTGTCTGCCAGACGAATGCAATCTGTCCGCTCGGCCCTTTGAGGGCCAGCGGGTCGCTCACCGAACGCGCTGCCAGCAGGTTGCGCAAGGCATCCGGCGGTTCGCTGTCGGCGTCCGGGCGCTGTAGCACCAGGATATGGCAATGCTGGAGCAACTCCTCCCAGCGGTGCCAAGTGGGCAGGCCGCAAAATGCGTCCCAGCCCAAAAGCAGAAAAACCTGGGTCTCGGCGGCCATTTCGGCACGCATCAACTCCAGGGTATCGATGGTCCAGGACGGTTTGTCCCGCTGCAATTCGCGGGCGTCCACCACCAGCGGCGGCACTCCGGCCACCGCGCACTCAACCATGGCCAGCCGATCCTGCGCCGACACTTGCGGCGTATCGCGATGCGGCGGCCGGGCGCTGGGCATCATGCGCAACTCATCAAGCGCCAGCGCTTCGGCGACTTCCAGCGCACTGCGCAAATGGCCGATGTGCACCGGGTCGAACGTGCCGCCCAGTACGCCAATGCGTTGCGGGCGAGACTCGCTGCCGGTCTGCGGCGCTGTCAGGTCGAGGTCGGTCAAGTCAGACCGTCGCCTGGCCGCGCAACTGGCCATCACCGACCACGATGTACTTCTCGCACGTCAGCCCTTCGAGACCCACCGGGCCGCGGGCGTGCAGCTTATCAGTAGAAATGCCGATCTCGGCACCCAATCCGTATTCGAATCCATCGGCGAAGCACGTCGGGGTGTTGATCATCACCGACGCCGAGTCGACTTCCGCGACGAAACGCCGGGTGTCGGCGAGGTTTTCGCTGACGATCGAGTCGGTGTGATGCGAGCCGTAATGGTTGATGTGTTCGATGGCCTGATCCAGTCCGTCGACCACGCGGATCGACAGGATTGGCGCCAGATACTCGGTGCCCCAGTCATCTTCGCTGGCCGCTACCGCGTCAATGATCGCCCGGGCGCGTTCGCAGCCACGCAGCTCGACGCCTTTTTCGCGGAACTGGGCTGCCATCGACGGCAGGAAATCCTTGGCAACACTTTGATCGACGAGCAGCGTCTCCATCGCGCCACAGATGCCATAACGGTAAGTCTTGGCATTGAAGGCGATGCGCTGGGCTTTCGCCAGATCGGCATGGGCACTGACATACACGTGGCAGATGCCGTCCAGGTGCTTGATCACCGGCACGCGGGCGTCACGGCTGATGCGCTCGATCAGGCCACGGCCACCGCGCGGCACGATTACGTCGACGTACTCGGGCATGGTGATCATCGCGCCGACGGCAGCGCGGTCGGTGGTTTCGACCACTTGCACCACCGCTGCCGGCAATTCGGCCTCGGCCAGACCGCGCTGGATGCACGCGGCAATCGCCCGGTTGGAGTGAATCGCCTCGGAGCCACCGCGCAGGATGGTCGCGTTACCGGACTTCAGGCACAGGCTGGCGGCATCGATGGTCACGTTGGGCCGGGATTCGTAGATGATCCCGATCACGCCCAGCGGCACGCGCATCTTGCCGACCTGAATGCCGGACGGGCGGAAGCTCATGTCACGGATCGCACCGACCGGATCCGGCAGTGCTGCCACCTGGCGCAGGCCGACGATCATGCCGTCGATGCGCGCGGGAGTCAGTTCCAGACGTTCCAGCAAGGCTGGCTCCAGACCATTGGCGCGACCGGCGGCCAGATCCTGTTCGTTGGCTGCGGCCAGCTCGGCGCGCGCAGCGTCCAGCGCATTGGCAGCAGCCTGCAGGGCGCGGTTTTTCTGCGCGGTGCTGGCACGGCCGATGACCCGGGAAGCTTCGCGGGCGGCGCGACCCAATCGGGTCATGTAGTCAAGAACGGACTCAGTCATGGTCTGCTGGGGTCTTGGCAAAGAGGAAAGCGGCAGATTATAGCTGTCGCGTCCCGGGACTAACAGCGGTGACAGGCGGATGGTCGAAATGGACTGCAATTTGCCGACGTTCAGCCGTAATTAAGCCGCGGATTGTTATCATCGCGACCTCCTTCGCCTGGATAACCACCGTTTGCCATGTCCAACCTGACCGTTCGCGCCACCGCCGAGCGCCTGCCACTGGGCCTTCCGGACACTTTTTTCGACCGTGACGCGCAAGTGCTGGCCCGCGATCTGCTCGGCAAAGTCATCCGCCACCGGGTCGGCGATCTGTGGCTCAGCGCCCGGATCATCGAAACCGAAGCCTATTACTGCGCGGAAAAAGGCAGTCATGCATCGCTCGGTTACACGGAAAAGCGTAAGGCTTTGTTTCTGGATGGCGGGCACATCTATATGTATTACGCCCGCGGTGGCGATTCGCTGAACTTCAGCGCCCAGGGGCCGGGCAATGCGGTGTTGATCAAGTCCGCCTACCCGTGGGTCGATGAAATCAGCGGACCGGCGAGTCTGGCGCAGATGCTGCTGAACAATCCCGATGCCCAAGGCCGGCCGCGTCCTTCGCAAAAGCTTTGCGCCGGGCAGACACTGCTGTGCAAGGCGCTTGGGCTGAAAGTGCCGATGTGGGACGCCAAGCGTTTCGACCATGAACTGCTGCTGGTGGAAGACACCGGCCCGGCGCCGACGCAGATCATTCAGACCACACGCCTGGGCATCCCCCAAGGCCGCGACGAACACCTGATGTATCGCTTCGTCGACGCCAGCTATGCGCAATGGTGTACGCGGAACCCGCTGCGCCGGGGTCAGGTCGAAGGGCGCGATTATTTCCTGTTGTAAACACAAACCTGTGTAGGAGCTGCCGCAGGCTGCGATCTTTTGATTTTGTTTTAAAGCCTCAAGATCAAAAAATCGCAGCCTTCGGCAGCTCCTACATAAGGTGATCAATAAAATGGAGTTGTGTGTATGGGCCCATGGCTCGATAGCGTAACCGGATGGCTGGCGGCCAATCCGCAGTGGCTGGCCGCTGCGGTGTTTATCGTCGCATTCGTGGAGTGTCTGGCCATTGCCGGAATAATCGTGCCTGGCACCGTGCTGTTGTTTGCCGTCGCCGTACTGGCCGGCAGCGGTGCACTGTCGTTGAGTGAAACCCTGCTGCTGGGCTTCCTCGGCGGGATTCTGGGCGATGCGGTGTCGTATTACCTGGGCCGCCACTTCCACCAGAACATCCGCCGCCTGCCGGGTTTGCGCCACCATCCGGAATGGATGGCCGGGGCTGAAACCTACTTCCAGCGTTACGGCATCGCCAGTCTGCTGGTCGGGCGCTTCATCGGTCCGCTGCGGCCGATGCTGCCGATGGTCGCCGGGATGTGCGACATGCCCTTCCCGCGTTTCGCCGCCGTCAGCTTGCTGGCCGCTGCCGGCTGGAGCGTCGCCTACCTGTTGCCGGGTTGGGCCACCGGCGCGGCGATCCGCTTGCCGCTGCCGGAAGGTTTCTGGCTGCAGGCCGGCATCGTCGCCGCCAGTATCGCAGTGATGGTCGGCCTGAGCGTCAACAGCAGCTTGCGCCAGCATCGCCGGGCGACGATCTGGATCAGCAGCATGAGCCTGTTGATTCTGATTGGCCTGTTTATTGGCTATCCGTATCTGCACGCCCTCGACCAGGGCGTGATGACCCTGGTGCAGGAACATCGCCAACCGATGCTGGACGAGATTGCGGTGACGTTCACCCTGATCGGTGAATTCCGCAACATGCTGATGTTCAGCGCCCTGCTCACCGGCCTGTTGCTGCTGTGCCGGCAATGGCGTCAGGCAATCTTTGCCGGCGGCACGCTGCTGTGCACCGCGCTACTGAACACCGTCACCAAACAGTTTTTCGCCCGGGTCCGCCCGGAGGTGCTGACCGATCCACTGACCAGCTACAGCATGCCCAGCGGCCATGCCTCCGGTTCGTTTGCGCTGTTTCTGGTGCTGGCGGTTCTCGCCGGTCGCGGACAACCGCCGCGCATGCGCCTGACCTGGCTGCTGCTCGGCTGCATTCCGGCGCTGTCGATTGCTTTGTCACGAGTCTATCTGGGCGCGCATTGGCCGACAGATATTCTGGCGGGTGCGATGCTGGCGGCATGCGTGTGTGCGGCGGGCCTGTGGCTGAGTCAGCGCAAAGCGCCGCTCAACGCCATGCCGTTCAAGGTCTGGTGGCTGATTCTGCCGGCACTGCTGGTGCTGTTCAGCCTGTTCGTTCTGCGGCATCTACCGGACACGATGTTGCGTTACGCTTATTGAGAAGCAAAAGATCGCAGCCTGCGGCAGCTCCTACAGGGTTTTGATTTCACATGCGCACGATGGCGCGGGTATGAAATGAATCTCATGTAGGAGCCCCCGCAGGCTGCGATCTTTTTCGCTCAGGCGAACAGCTCGCCCTGCAGCTCATCGAGCAGCGCCTGGATCGCATCCAGTCGCTGCTGCGGATCGTCGAGTTGCAGCAGGTCGATCTTGTCTTCTTCGGCGAACGGCAACAGATACGCCAACTGATTGGCCAGCGACTGCTGCCCCAGCGCTTCGGTGCCCATGTTCAGCGCCTCGACCATCGGGTGCTCGGCCAAGGCCTTGAGCAGCGCCACCAGATCGGCGTCTTCGTCCTGCAGCGGTTGCTCCGGTTCATCGTCCAGCCATTCGACGTCGGCGAGGATCAACTGATCGCGCTGCACCTCTGTGCGCAACACCTGAAAACGCCGCCCGCCCTGCACCCGGATCCCGAGCAGGCCGTTGTCCTGTTGCTGAAAATCGGTGATCCGCGCCTCGCAGCCGACCAGGGCAAAGCCTTCGGGCGCGACGCCGACTTCGTGGCCGTCGAGGATGCACACTACGCCAAAGCCGCCACCCTGTTTCATGCAGCGGCCGATCATGTCCAGGTAGCGCGCCTCGAAGATCTGCAAGTCGAGGTTGCAGCCGGGAAACAGCACTGTGTTCAGCGGAAAAAGCGGCAGACTCATAGACATTTCCTTAGACCACCATCGACACCGCCAACGGCAGGAACACTGCCGTGGCCACGCCCATCAGACTCATCGCCAGCGCCGCGAAGGCGCCGCACTCATCGCTTTCCTGCAGCGCCACCGAGGTGCCGACCGCGTGTGCGGTCATGCCCAGCGCCATGCCGCGCGCTTCAGGACTGTGCACGCCGAGCCGGGTCAGCAACGCCGGGCCGAAGATCGCGCCGATCACCCCGGTGATCAACACGAACACCGCCGCCAGCGCCGCGACACCACCGATCTGCTCGGCCACCAGCATCGCAATCGGCGAGGTCACCGACTTTGGTGCCATGGTCATCAAAATCATGTGCTCGGCACCGAACCACCAGCCGAGCAACACGCCCATGCCCGTGGCGACCACGCCGCCTATCACCAGCGTAGTAAAAATCGGCCAGAACAATTGGCGGATGCGCTTGAGGTTCAGATACAGCGGCACCGCCAACGCCACCGTCGCCGGGCCCAGCAGAATGCTGAGGATCTCGGTGCTCTTGCGGTACTCGGCATACGTCAGGCCGCAGCCGACCAGCACGCCGATCACCAACAGCATCGAGACCAGCACCGGTTGCAGAAAGATCCAGCGGGTTTTCTCGAACGCCGCCAACACCAATTGATAAGCACCGAGGGTGATGCCGATGCCGAACAGCGGATGATGAATCACCGAAGCCCAGGCACCTTGCCAATCGAAGAGCATCAAGCGTCCTCCGAGTTCGGTGCGTGACGCTTGACCAGCCGTTGCATCAGCACCCCGGCGAAGGCCATCGACAGGATCAACGACAGCACCAGCGCGCCGACAATCGCCCAGAAGTCCGCGGCAATGTCGCTCGCATACACCATCACGCCCACCGCCGGCGGCACCAGCAGCAACGGCAGATAACGCAACAGGCTGCCGGCGGCGAGGTTCAGCGGCTCGCCGACTTCACCGCGAATGATCAGGAACACCAGCAACAGCAACAGACCGATGATCGGCCCCGGCAGCACCGGCAACAGCAAATGGTTGAGTGCCGTGCCGAGCAGTTGAAACAGCACCAGCATGGTCAGGCCACGTAACAACATCAGACATCTCCCCCCGCAAGTCCTCGGCATTATAAGCACGGCGGCGCTATGGATCGGCATTCGCCAAAAGCATGGTCGGTTGACCGGAGCAAAACGCCATGATGATCTACAGTGGTTCGCAGGGCGGTCAAATCCCCCACCTGAAAAACTATAAAACCGATGAACCCAAGGAGAGTCTCAATGCCCTATGTTCCCGTTGCAGAGCTCAAAGATTATGTCGGCAAGGAACTCGGACGTTCCGAATGGCTCACCATCGATCAGGAGCGCATCAACCTGTTCGCCGAAGCCACCGGGGATTATCAGTTCATCCATGTCGATCCGGTCAAAGCCGCGCAAACGCCTTTTGGCAGCACCATTGCTCACGGTTTCCTGTCGCTGTCGCTGATCCCGAAACTGATGGAAGACATCCTCGTGCTGCCGCAAGGCCTGAAGATGGTGGTCAATTACGGCCTGGACAGCGTGCGTTTCATCCAGCCGGTGAAGGTCAATTCAAAAGTGCGCCTGAAAGTCGACCTGGCCGAAGTGACCGAGAAAAAACCCGGTCAATGGCTGCTCAAGGCCACCGCGACGCTTGAGATAGAAGGCTCGGACAAACCGGCCTATATCGCCGAACCGCTGTCGCTCTGCTTCGTTTGAGTCACCGGATGCGAAACAGCGCACGCTGTTTCGCATCCGCGCTGTTTTCCCGGCTGTATAAGGTCACATGGCTGCGGCATACTCGGTCGCCTAATTGCCCGGATCCCGCTATGCGCCCACTCGCTTCTCTTGCACCCCTTGCCCTGACCCTGATGCTCACCGCGTGCGGCGACGGCGAATCGCTGCTGCCCCCGGATGCACGGCTGCCGGACGGCGGACGCTATCGCGGTGAACTGGTCAACGGCTTGCTGCAAGGCCAGGGCCGCGTCGACTACCCTAACGGCAGCTGGTATGCCGGGCAGTTCGACAAGGGCCAATGGCATGGCCAGGGCGAATGGCACGGTAGCAACGGCGAGGTTTATCGCGGCCAGTTCCAACAGGGCCTGTTCGACGGCCAAGGCAGTCTGACCACCAACGCCAGCAGTTACACCGGCGGTTTCAAGCAGGGCCGACGCGATGGCGAAGGCACGCTGAAAGAAAACGGCATGACTTACCGTGGCGAGTTCAAGGCTGACCAGTATTCCGGGCTGGGTCGTCTGGAAATGGACGACGGCAGTTCCTATCAGGGCCAGTTCGCCCACGGCAAACCCAACGGCGAAGGCCAGCGCGGCGACTCTAGCGGCAACACCTTCAGCGGCCATTTCGTCAACGGCCAGCTCGAAGGCAATGGCACCTTCAACAGCGCCGATGGCGACATCTATGTCGGCGGGTTCAAGAACAGCCAACTGCACGGCAAGGGCCGCTATGAAAACGCCGACGGCGACGTGTGGCTCGGCCAGTTCAAGGAAGGCGCGCTGACCGGCAAGGGCGAATTGATCGGCGCCGACGGCAGCCACTACATCGGCTATTTCAATGACTGGCGCTTCAGCGGCCAGGGCCGTTTGAACCTGTCTGACGGCAGCTTTTACATCGGCGGGTTCGACGGCGACAGCTACGCCGGACGCGGCACTCTGGTGCTGACCGACGGCACCGTGCTCAGCGGCACCTGGATCAACGGCCAGCGCGTGCGTGACGCCGACGGCAAGCTGCTGCCCGACACCCTCGAACTCGGCCTGCTGGCCCAGGGCCGCCTGCTCGATAACGCGCTGGCCGCCGTGCCCGCCTCGACCCCGGCGGTGGAGCTGTACACCCTGACCCTCGGTGGCGACGGCAAGCAAAGCGTGTTCCTGCGCGAGTCCGACTACGTCGCCAACATGCTCACCACACGTTTCGGAGCTTACGGCCAGATCCGTCTGGTCAACCACCGCGAGCATCTCGCCGACCGGCCGATGGCCACCCGCGAAAACCTGCGCCGCGCCGCGCAGACCCTCGCTGAACGCAGCGGCCCGGAAGACCTGATCTTCATCTACCTGACCAGCCACGGCACTGCCGAACACGAGCTGGTACTCGATCAACCGCGTATGGAGCTCGCCGACTTGCCCGCCGACGAACTTGCCGCCGTGCTCGCGCCACTGAAAAACCGCGACAAGGTGATCGTGATTTCATCGTGCTATTCCGGCGGTTTCATCCCCGCGCTGAAAGATGAGCGCACCCTGATCATGACCGCCTCGCGTGCCGATCGCGTGTCGTTCGGTTGCTCGGAAGAAGCCAACTTCACCTACTTCGGCGATGCCTTGTTCGCTCAGGCACTGAACCAGACCGACGATCTGGAGCAGGCCTTCAAACTGGCCAAGGCCACCGTCGCCGAGCGCGAACTGGCAGACAACTTCGAAGCCTCGGAACCGCAGATCTGGGCACCGAAAACCGTGCTGTCGCACTGGCAACTGCTACGCAAACAGCAAGCGAGAAAAGCGTTGCAAAGCGCTGCATTGAACGACGGAGCAACAAACAGCAACTAAGCTGAACAGTATCAAGGGAGAAACACTATGTACTTGACGCCTCAGCACGTATTGCTTGCCGGAGCCACCGGACTGACCGGTGAACATCTGCTCGACCGTTTGCTCAACGAGCCGACGATCACCCGCGTGCTCGCCCCGTCCCGTCGTCCATTGGCGGAGCATCCGCACCTGGAAAACCCGGTGGGCGACCCACAGGCGTTTCTGCCGCAACTCAGTGGTCGCGTCGATATCGCCTACTGCTGCCTCGGCACCACCATCAAACAGGCCGGCTCCGAAGCCGCGTTCCGCGCGGTGGATCTGGACATGGTGGTGGCGTTCGCCAAACGCGCGCGGGAGATGGGCGCGCGGCACCTGATCGTAATCAGTGCACTGGGCGCCGATCCGAAATCATCGATTTTCTACAACCGGGTCAAAGGCGAGATGGAGCAGGCATTGCGCGCGCAGGACTGGCCGCAACTGACCATCTGCCGACCATCGCTGTTGCTGGGCGATCGCACCGAACCGCGCCTGGGCGAACAGCTGGCCGCGCCGTTTTCCAAACTGATCCCCGGTAAATACCGCGGCATCGAAGCCTGCCAACTGGCCCGGGCGATGTGGCGTCTGGCGCTGGAAGAACAGGATGGGGTGCGGATCGTCGAGTCGGATGAGCTGCGCAAGCTCGGCAAATAATCCATAGCGCCTGGAAGAAAGCTTTCGCGAGCAGGCTCGCTCCCACAATTGCACCGCGCTCTCCTGTGGGAGCGAGCCTGCTCGCGAATGGAGTGCGCAGCACTCCCCTACAATCCACCCGTCGCCTGAAACCCCACGCCAATTACCGTAAGCAACGACAACGGCAACAGCAGCGTATCGAGCAACGCACTCGCCGGCAGGTCCACCCCCGGATAGCTCGGCGCTTCAGCCCCGAAGCGGTCCATCGCGCAACACCCGCCATTCATCGCGTACAAGTCCAGGCGCGTCCCGGAATACACCACCGGCGCCCCCGGTTTGGCGGCATCCAGTGTGCGCGCAGTGGCGCAGCCGGCCAGTTGCAGCGCCAGCACAATCGTCAGCAGCTTATTCATCGCTGCTCAGATGATGCTCGCCCCAACGCGGCAGCATGTCCTGAGGAATGCCCAACAGATTGAGAATCCGCGCGACGACGAAATCGATCAGGTCGTCGATGGTCTGCGGCTGGTGATAGAAGCCTGGCGACGCTGGCAGGATGGTCACGCCCATGTTCGACAGCTTGAGCATGTGTTCCAGATGAATGCTCGAATACGGCGCTTCGCGCGGCACCAGGATCAACTGGCGGCGCTCCTTCAAGGTGACGTCCGCTGCGCGCTCGATCAGGTTGTTGCACGCGCCCGTCGCAATCGCCGACAAGGTACCGGTGGAACACGGCACCACCACCATCGCCGCTGGTGCGCCGGAGCCCGAGGCCACCGGCGACATCCAGTCTTCCTTGCCGTACACACGGATCTGCCCGGCAGCCGCTCCGGTGTACTCGGTGAGGAACGCCTGCATCATCTGCGGTTTTGGCGGCAGCGTGACGTCTGTCTCGGTGGCCATCACCAACTGCGCAGCCTTGGAGATCAGGAAGTGCACTTCGCGATCTTCCCGCACCAGGCAATCGAGCAGGCGCAAACCGTACTGCGCGCCGGACGCGCCGGTCATCGCCAGCGTGATGCGTTCCGGGCCGCCGCTCTGGGCAAAAGTGTTCATTTCAGGGCCTCGGCGAGTTTGCCGTGCAGGCCACCGAAGCCGCCATTGCTCATGATCACCACGTGGGTGCCGGGTTGTGCCTGACTCTTCACCCGTTCGATGATGCCTTCGAGCGAATCGCTGACAATCGATGGCACGCTGCACAGCGCGGCGGTGGCGCCCAGATCCCAACCGAGGTTGGCCGGGGCATACCAGATCACCTGATCGGCGTCGACCACGCTGTCCGGTAGACCGTCACGGTGCGCGCCGAGCTTCATCGAGTTGGAGCGCGGTTCGATGATCGCGATCAGCGGTGCGTCGCCGATGCGCTTGCGCAAACCATCGAGAGTGGTGGCGATGGCCGTCGGGTGGTGGGCGAAGTCGTCATAGATGGTGATGCCGCGCACTTCGGCGACCTTCTCCATTCGGCGCTTGACGTTCTTGAACGCGCTCAAACCGGCGATGCCCATCGCAGGCACCACACCGACATGCCGCGCCGCTGCAAGAGCAGCCAGGGCGTTGGCGACGTTGTGCTGACCGGTCAATTCCCATTCAACGGTGCCTTGGGACTCACCTTCGAACAGCACTTCGAACGCCGAGCCGTCGTCCTTGAGCAACTTGACCTGCCACTGACCGCCGGCACCGGTGGTTTGCACCGGAGTCCAGCAGCCCATTTCGATCACGCGCTGCAAGGCCGGTTCGGTGGTCGGGTGAATCACCAGACCTTCACTCGGAATGGTCCGCACCAAGTGGTGGAACTGCCGCTCGATGGCCGGCAGATCGGGGAAGATGTCCGCGTGATCGAACTCAAGGTTATTGAGGATCGCAGTGCGCGGACGGTAGTGGACAAACTTCGAACGCTTGTCGAAGAACGCACTGTCGTATTCGTCAGCCTCGATCACGAAAAACGGCGTACCGCCCAGACGGGCCGACACCGAAAAATTCTGCGGCACGCCGCCAATCAGGAACCCCGGGCTCATGCCGGCGTGTTCCAGCACCCAGGCGAGCATGCTGCTGGTGGTGGTTTTGCCGTGCGTACCGGCGACCGCCAGCACCCAGCGCCCTTGCAGCACGTGATCGGCCAGCCATTGCGGGCCGGAGACGTACGGCAGGCCTTTGTTCAGCACATATTCCACCGCCGGGTTGCCGCGCGACATGGCATTGCCGATCACCACCAGATCCGGTGCCGGATCAAGTTGGGCCGGGTCGTAGCCCTGGGTCAGTTGAATGCCCTGGGCCTCAAGCTGCGTGCTCATCGGCGGATAGACGTTGGCGTCGGAGCCGGTCACGTGGTGGCCCAGCTCTTTGGCCAGAACCGCCATCGAGCCCATGAAAGTCCCGCAGATACCCAGAATATGAATGTGCATAGTCGACCTCGTAAAACATGGCCGCAGGTTAGCGCAGGGAGGGGGAAATCGCACCTTGTGTTTCGCCTTTGCCGACGCCTTCGCGAGCAGGCTCGCTCCCACAAGATTGGCGCTAACCCTGTGGGAGCGAGCCTGCTCGCGAACGGTGCGGCGCGGTTTAACGGGTGATCGCGTGTTTACGCAGCTTTCTGTAGAGGGTGTTGCGGCTGACCCCGAGCTGCTGCGCAGTCTGGGTCATGTGCCAACGGGTCTGCTCCAGCGCAGTGAGCAACGCCAAACGCTCGGCGTCCTCTAGTGGATACTCGGACTCAGCCGCCCTCAGCTCCAACGGCGGTCGCGCCTGGCGAATCATCGCCGGCAAATCGTCCAGCCCGATCCGCCCTTCATCGCACAACGCCGCCAGCGTGCGCAGAACATTGCGCAACTGCCGCACGTTGCCCGGCCAGTTGAACGCCAGCAACGCCTGACGGGCCGCCTCGTCAATCACGATTGTCTCGCCGCCGGCCTCCTCGGCCAGCAGGAAATCCAGCAACTGCGATTTATCACTGCGTTCGCGCAGCGCCGGCAGCGCAACTTCGAGGCCATTGAGCCGGTAATACAGGTCTTCACGGAAACTGCCGTCTTCGACCCGCTCCAGCAGATGGCGGTGCGTGGCGCTGATGATCCGCACGTTGACCGCCTCCGGCTCGCCGCCGATCGGCACCACTTGCCGGTCTTCCAGCACTCGCAACAACCGGGTCTGCAACGCCAGCGGCATGTCACCGATTTCATCGAGAAACAAGGTGCCGCCATCAGCCTGCTGCAACTTGCCGCGCATGCCGTCCTTGCGCGCGCCGGTGAAACTGCCACCGCGATAACCGAACAGTTCGCTCTCGATCAGGCTCTCGGGGATCGCCGCACAGTTGAGGGCGACGAAGGCTTTGTTGGCGCGCTGGCTGGCGTGATGCACAGCTTTGGCGAAGGCTTCCTTGCCGGAGCCGGTTTCGCCATTGATCAGCAGCGGCACGTCGCGCTCGAATACCCGCAGCGCCTTGCGAAAATCCGCTTGCAGCGCGGCGTCACCGAGGCAGATGCCCGCCAGTGGCTGAGCTTTGGCCACGACCGGGGCCGGCATGATCTTCGCCGGTTTGCGCGACTCGCCACGCAGCAAGGCAAACAGATGCCGCCCATCGCGGGTGCGCAGCGGCCAACTGGCGCTGGCATTGGCGCTGGCACGACCGAGCAGCTCATCCAGCGAACAATCGAAAAACGCTTCCACCGGTTTGCCGAGCAAACCACCGCGAATATGCCCGAGCAGGTTCAGCGCGCTCTGGTTGACCGCGCTGATCCGCCCTTCCCCGTCAAACGCCAGCAGCCCTTCGCTGAACAAACCGACGGATTCGGCCTGAAGATGGAAACGCAGCAGCCATTGGTTATCGAAGCAGCGCAGGAAATAGCAGCTCTCGATCATCTTCGCCGACAGATTGACCAGCGCCATGGTGTGGAACTGGCTCTGGCGCGAAACGTCGTGGCGCGCCGAGGAGACGTCGAGCACCGCCAGCAGTTCGCCGTGCGGGTCGAACACCGGGCTCGCCGAGCAGGTCAGGCCGGTGTGACGGCCGCGGAAGTGTTCGTCCTGGTGGATGGTCAGCGCCTGGCGCTCGACCAGGCAAGTGCCGATGCCGTTGGTGCCTTCGCAGGCTTCGCTCCAGTCGGCGCCGAGCCAGAGCCCGGCGCGTTCGAATATCTTGCGCTCGGCGGGTGCGGTGACGCAGTTGAGGATCACCCCGCGCGCGTCGGTCAGCAGCACCGCATGACCGGCGCCGGACAGTTGTTGATGCAGGCTGCTCATTTCATTGCCGGCAATCTGCAACACCTGTTGCAGACGCTCGCGGCTTTCAAGCACGCGCCCGTGTTCGAGCACCGTAGGCGCCATGGTCAGGGCCGGATCGAGGTGGTAGTCCTCAAGACAGCGCAGCCACGAGCGGGCAATCGACGGATCGGCACCCGGCCCGTGCAGGTGCGGTTTGCCCTGACTGACGGTGAGAACCTGCTGGGCATGGCGACTCAAATGGTTGTCGTGCATTTCTTATTATTCTCCCCGAGATCAGTGCCGCCTCTTTATTGGCTGGCACATACCTTGTGGTGAGGGGATTTATCCCCGATCGGCTGCGCAGCAGTCGTAAATCCGGCATACGCGGTGAATCTGAGTCGCCACAATTTTTTATTGGGGCTGCTTCGCAACCCATCGGGGATAAATCCCCTCACCACAAGGGTGCATCTGGGCAATTGGCAGTCAGCATCCTCCAGCCATCGACGCATTGCAATGCTGGCAAGACCAGCCGGTCACAGGCTGTGCCAAAAGCGGTACAAACTGTCACCCCCTCTGTACCGAAACCATCACAGGCTGCGTCCGCCCGTCCGACAAAAAATACGCAAAGCCTTGATTTGCCTGCCTTGCACGGCAATGGCCCGACCTTTGCTCTACGCTTATAGCAAGCGCACTTGCGCGTTTCTCTAATAAGTACAAAGCCAAGGAGAACAACATCATGCGTTACGCTCACCCCGGTACTGAAGGCGCCAAAGTCTCGTTCAAGAGCAAGTACGGTAACTACATCGGCGGCGAGTTCGTCGCGCCTGTCAAAGGTCAGTACTTCACCAATACCTCGCCCGTGAATGGCCAGCCGATTGCCGAATTCCCCCGTTCCACTGCCGAAGACATCGACAAGGCACTGGACGCCGCCCACGCCGCTGCCGATGCGTGGGGCGCGACCTCGGTGCAGGCGCGCTCGCTGATCCTGCTGAAAATTGCCGACCGCATCGAACAGAACCTCGAAACCCTGGCGATTACCGAAACCTGGGACAACGGCAAAGCCATCCGCGAAACCCTCAACGCCGACATCCCGCTGGCGGCCGACCACTTCCGCTACTTCGCCGGGTGCCTGCGCGCCCAGGAAGGCAGCGCGGCCGAAATCGACGGCAACACCGTCGCCTATCACATCCATGAACCGCTGGGCGTGGTCGGCCAGATCATCCCGTGGAACTTCCCGCTGCTGATGGCCGCATGGAAACTCGCCCCGGCACTGGCCGCCGGCAACTGCGTGGTGCTCAAACCTGCCGAGCAGACGCCGTTGGGCATCTGCGTGCTGATGGAGCTGATCGGTGATCTGCTGCCACCGGGCGTGCTCAACGTGGTGCAAGGCTTCGGCAAAGAAGCCGGCGAAGCACTGGCCACCAGCAAACGCATCGCCAAGATCGCCTTCACCGGCTCGACCCCGGTTGGCTCGCACATCATGAAATGCGCCGCCGAGAACATCATTCCTTCCACCGTGGAACTGGGCGGCAAGTCGCCGAACATCTTCTTCGAAGACATCATGCAGGCCGAGCCGAGCTTCATCGAGAAGGCTGCCGAAGGTCTGGTGCTGGCGTTCTTCAATCAGGGCGAAGTCTGCACCTGCCCGTCCCGTGCCCTGGTCCAGGAATCGATCTATGACGAATTCATGCAAGCGGTGATGAAGAAAGTCAGCCAGATCAAACGCGGCGACCCGCTGGACACCGACACTATGGTTGGCGCCCAGGCGTCCGAGCAGCAATTCGACAAGATCCTGTCGTACCTGGAAATCGCCAAGGGCGAAGGCGCCGAGCTGCTGACCGGCGGCCAGGTGGAAAAACTCGAGGGCAATCTGGCGACCGGCTATTACATCCAGCCGACCCTGCTCAAGGGCACCAATAAGATGCGCGTGTTCCAGGAAGAAATCTTCGGCCCGGTGGTGAGCATCACCACGTTCAAGGACGAAGCCGAAGCCCTGGCGATCGCCAACGACACCGAGTTCGGCCTCGGTGCCGGCCTGTGGACCCGCGACATCAACCGCGCCTATCGCATGGGCCGCGCGATCAAGGCCGGTCGCGTATGGACCAACTGCTACCACCTGTACCCGGCGCACGCCGCGTTCGGTGGGTACAAGAAGTCCGGCGTCGGCCGTGAAACCCACAAGATGATGCTCGATCACTACCAACAGACGAAAAACCTGCTGGTGAGCTACGACATCAATCCGTTGGGCTTCTTCTAAAACCCGGGGGCGATACAGATATTTCTGTGTCGCCCTTTCGACCGCTTTCGCGAGCAGGCTCGCTCCCACAGGGGAGTCGTGTCGCACCACATACACAGGCTCGCCACAAATCCACTGTGGGAGCGAGCCTGCTCGCGAAGGCGTCCTGTCTGACACACCATCAATGGCCTGGCCGCTCTGGCACGGCCCTTGCGTACCCGTCATTCAGGTTTTGCACAAAAACTGCCGCTGCGTGAACAGCATCCATCCACCTCAACCACTGCACCCGAAAGTCCAACAGATCGAACAATAAAAAAACAGAGAGGACTTATGACTTCCACCACACAGCTCAAACCCACACTCGGCACCCTGCACCTCTGGGGCATTGCCGTCGGCCTGGTGATTTCCGGCGAATACTTCGGCTGGAGTTACGGCTGGGGCACGGCCGGCACCCTCGGATTTCTGGTCACGGCGCTGATGGTCGCGACCATGTACACCTGCTTCATTTTCAGTTTCACCGAACTGACCACCGCGATTCCCCACGCAGGTGGGCCGTTTGCCTACAGCCGCCGAGCGTTCGGCGAAAAAGGCGGGTTGATCGCCGGCATCGCCACGCTGATCGAATTCGTCTTTGCCCCACCGGCGATTGCCATGGCCATCGGTGCCTACCTCAACGTGCAATATCCGGGACTCGACCCGAAAATCGCGGCGGTCGGCGCGTATTTCGTGTTCATGACCCTGAACATCCTCGGTGTCAGCATTGCCGCGACTTTTGAGCTGGTGGTCACCGTGCTGGCGGTCGCCGAGCTGCTGGTGTTCATGGGCGTGGTCGCACCGGGCTTCAGCTTCAGCAATTTCGTGCTCAATGGCTGGTCCGGCGCCAACGAGTTCACACTGGGTTCGATACCCGGGATTTTCGCAGCGATTCCGTTCGCCATCTGGTTCTTCCTCGCCATCGAAGGCGCGGCCATGGCCGCCGAAGAAGCCAAGGATCCGAAACGCACGATTCCCAGGGCTTATGTCAGCGGCATTCTGACTCTGGTGTTCCTCGCCATCGGCGTAATGGTGATGGCCGGCGGTGTCGGCGACTGGCGTCAACTGTCGAACATCAACGATCCACTGCCGCAGGCGATGAAAGCGGTAGTCGGCAACAACTCCTCGTGGATGCACATGCTGGTGTGGATCGGCCTGTTCGGCCTGGTGGCGAGTTTCCACGGGATCATCCTCGGCTACTCGCGACAGTTCTTTGCCCTCGCCCGCGCCGGCTACCTGCCGAAAAGCCTGGCCAAGCTGTCGCGCTTCCAGACCCCGCACCGGGCGATTCTGGCCGGCGGCGTGATCGGCATCGCGGCGATCTACAGCGACGGCCTGGTCAACCTGCAAGGCATGACCCTGACCGCCGCGATGATCACCATGTCGGTGTTCGGCGCAATCGTGATGTACATCATCAGCATGCTCAGCCTGTTCAAACTGCGCAAAACCGAGCCGAACCTGGAACGCACCTTCCGCGCCCCGGGCTACCCGGTGGTGCCGGCGATTGCGTTGTTTCTGGCGGTGGTGTGCCTGGTGGCGATGGCGTGGTTCAACACGCTGATCGGCTGCGTGTTCCTCGGCTTCATGGCCGCTGGCTACCTGTACTTCCAGCTGACCGCCAAACAACGCGCCGACGCCCCGGCAGACGCTATGCTCGAAGGTATCTGACTGCCTTATAAAAGTGCACAGCGCCCATCCAGGCACTGTGCTGGAACTCTGTAGGAGCTGCCGAAGGCTGCGATCTTTTGATCTTGTTTTTAGAAAATCAAAGTCAAAAGATCGCAGCCTGCGGCAGCTCCTACAGGGGGTTTATCGTTTACAGGAGGATATTGTGGCCGCATTTGCCCATTCCGTCGGCGCCCAGACCTATCGCTTCGACAGCCTCAAGGACGTCATGGCCAAAGCCAGCCCGGCGCGCTCGGGGGACTTCCTGGCTGGCGTTGCCGCGCTCAACGACGGTGAACGCGTGGCCGCGCAAATGGCGCTGGCCGACATCCCGCTCACGCACTTCCTGCAGGAAGCGTTGATTCCGTACGAGACCGATGAAGTCACCCGACTGATCATCGACACCCACGACAAACAAGCCTTCGCCGTGGTCAGCCACCTCACCGTCGGTGGTTTCCGCGACTGGCTGCTCAGCGATGCGGCGGACGAAACCAGCCTGCGCGCCCTCGCCCCAGGTCTGACCCCGGAAATGGTCGCCGCCGTGTCGAAGATCATGCGCGTGCAGGATCTGGTGCTGGTGGCGCAGAAGATCCGCGTGGTCACAAAATTTCGCGGCACCCTCGGTCTGCGCGGACGCCTGTCAACCCGCCTGCAACCGAACCATCCGACCGACGAACCGTCCGGCATCGCCGCGAGCATTCTCGATGGCCTGCTGTACGGCAACGGCGACGCGATGATCGGGATCAACCCGGCCACCGACAGCATCGCCTCGATCTGCGCGATGCTGGAGATGCTCGACGCGATCATCCAGCGTTACGACATTCCGACTCAGGCCTGTGTGCTGACCCACGTCACCACCTCGATCGAAGCGATCAATCGTGGTGTGCCGCTGGATCTGGTGTTCCAGTCGATCGCCGGCACCGAAGCGGCCAACGCCAGTTTCGGCATCAACCTCAACGTATTGCAGGAAGGCTATGACGCGGGGCTGAGCCTGAAGCGCGGCACCCTCGGGCAGAACCTGATGTATTTCGAGACCGGTCAGGGCAGCGCGCTGTCGGCCAACGCCCACCACGGTGTCGACCAGCAGACCTGCGAAACCCGGGCCTACGCCGTGGCGCGCCACTTCAAGCCGTTTCTGGTGAACACCGTGGTCGGCTTTATCGGCCCGGAATATCTGTACAACGGCAAGCAGATCATCCGCGCCGGCCTCGAAGATCACTTCTGCGGCAAGTTGCTCGGCGTGCCGATGGGTTGCGACATCTGCTACACCAACCACGCCGAAGCCGATCAGGACGACATGGACACCTTGCTGACGTTACTCGGCGTAGCCGGGATCAACTTCATCATGGGCATCCCCGGTTCCGACGACATCATGCTCAACTACCAGACCACCTCGTTCCACGACGCGCTCTACGCCCGTCAGACTTTGGGCCTGAAACCGGCGCCGGAGTTCGAGCAATGGCTGGCGAACATGGGTATTTTCACCCAGGCGGACGGCAAGGTTCGCTTTGGCAACAACCTGCCGCCGGCCTTCCGCCAGGCGCTGGCGCAACTGGGATGAGTGTGATGGAAAAACCGCCTGTGGACCCGCAAAACCCGTGGCTGGAGTTGCGCCGCCTGACCCCGGCGCGCATCGCCCTGGGCCGCACCGGTACCAGCCTGCCAACCCGCGCCCAGCTGGATTTCCAGTTCGCCCACGCTCAGGCGCGGGATGCGGTGCATCTGCCGTTCGATCATGCCGGGCTCAGCGCGCAACTGAGCGAACGCGGGCGCGACAGTTTGTTGCTGCACAGCGCGGCGACCGATCGCAACAGCTACCTGCAACGTCCGGACCTGGGGCGCAAGCTCAGCGACACCTCGGCGCAGGCCCTGCATGAGCACACGCAGGCCAATCCTGGCGGGGTCGACGTGGCGATTGTGGTGGCGGACGGTTTGTCGGCGCTGGCGGTGCATCGCCATACTTTGCCGTTTCTGACCCGCCTGGAGGAGCAGATGAGTACCGACGGCTGGTCACTTGCCCCCGTGGTGCTGGTGGAACAGGGTCGAGTGGCCATCGGTGACGAGATCGGTCAATTGCTGGGCGCAAAAATGGTCGTGATGCTGATCGGCGAGCGTCCGGGCCTCAGTTCGCCCGACAGCCTCGGTGTGTATTTCACCTACAATCCAAAAATCGGGCTGACCGATGCCTACCGCAATTGCATCTCCAACGTGCGGCTTGAGGGCTTGAGCTATGGCATGGCGGCGCATCGCTTGTTGTACCTGATGCGCGAAGCCTGTCGGCGGCAGCTGTCGGGGGTCAATCTGAAGGACGAAGCGCAAGTGCAGACGCTGGAGTCGGACACCGGTGCGGACATGAAGGGAAACTTCCTGCTTGATCCACCCACAACCTGAACCGTTTCCGCATTGCCTTTCTGCGCTGCTTTAAGGCAGGATCGAAGCACGGCCGCAGGGTTTCCCATCGCCGTCAGAGCAGTTGAAGACAGCCACTTGAAGACGAGACCTATCATGCGGATTATTCAAGCGACCCTCGAACACCTGGATTTGCTGACCCCGTTGTTCGTCAAATATCGCGAGTTCTACGGTTCCCTGCCTTACCCGGATTCCTCCCGCGCGTTTCTCGAAAAGCGCCTGCGACGCAAGGAATCGGTGATTTATCTGGCCCTTGCCGATGATGACGACAAGAAACTGATGGGTTTCTGCCAGCTGTATCCGAGCTTTTCCTCGCTGTCGCTCAAGCGCGTGTGGATTCTCAACGATATCTACGTCGCCGAAGACGCCCGCCGCCAACTGGTGGCCGACAACCTGATCCGCACCGCGAAGAAAATGGCCAAGGAAACCCAGGCCGTGCGCATGCGCGTGTCCACCAGTGCCGACAACGAAGTGGCGCAGAAAACCTACGAATCCATTGGCTTCAAGGAAGACACCGAGTTCAAGAACTACGTGTTGCCGATCAGCGACGAGCTCTGAAATCAAAAGATCGCAGCCTTCGGCAGCTCCTACAGGGATAACGCATTCCAAAGGTAGGAGCTGCCGAAGGCTGCGATCTTTTTAGCCCCTCCCGTCATTCCTGACAATTCATCACACCCCGACATCCCTCGCTACAAAACCAACGCGCTTTTCACCTCTCAGACCGTATAATCCCGAGCTTTCCGGCTTGTAAGAAAAACTACACCCCGCTGTAGGCTTACACCCGAATCATCCGCACAGGCCTGCCGAGTCGGGCCGTCACCACAGGTGCCCCCATGGATTTCAACCCGCTTGACCTTATCCTGCATCTCGATGTGTACCTCGATTTGCTGGTCACCAACTACGGGCCGTGGATCTACGCGATTCTGTTCGCTGTCATCTTCTGTGAAACCGGTCTGGTGGTGATGCCGTTCCTGCCGGGTGATTCGCTGTTGTTCATCGCCGGTGCGGTGGCGGCGGGCGGTGGCATGGATCCGGTCCTGTTGGGCGGTCTGTTGATGCTCGCGGCGATCCTCGGCGACAGCACCAACTACGTGATCGGACGAACGGCGGGTGAAAAACTGTTCAGCAACCCGAATTCGAAAATCTTCCGTCGCGATTACCTGCAAAAAACCCACGATTTCTACGACAGGCACGGCGGCAAAACCGTGACCCTGGCGCGCTTCCTGCCGATCATCCGCACGTTTGCACCGTTCGTCGCCGGCGTCGGGAAAATGCCTTATCCGCGTTTCTTCGCGTTCAGCGTGTTCGGCACCGTGCTGTGGGTCGGCGGTCTGGTGACCCTGGGTTATTTCTTCGGCAACGTGCCGTTCATCAAAAAGAACCTGTCGCTGCTGGTGGTCGCCATCATCCTGCTGTCGCTGGTACCGATGATCATCGGTGTGGTGCGCAGCCGTTTCGGCGGCGCCAAAGTCGAAACCCACTGATCCGATGTGGTCACTGAGCGCCTGGCGTCGCCGGCGCATTCTGGCCAGGCACCCGATTGCCGACGACCTGTGGCAACGGGTGCGCCATCACCTGAGTTTTCTCGACGGCATCAGTGCCGCCGAAGACCAGTGGCTGCGTGAAGCCTGCGTCCTGTTCCTCGAAGAAAAACACCTGACCGCCCTGCCCGGTGTCGAACTGCATCAGGAACAACGCCTGTTGCTCGCCGCCCAGGCCCAGTTGCCGCTGCTCAATCTCGGCGACTTGAACTGGTATCAGGGTTTCCACGAAATCGTCCTTTATCCCGATGACTTTCTCAGCCCGCAACGGCACCGCGATGCCAGCGGTGTCGAGCACGAGTGGGACGGTGAACACAGCGGCGAAGCCTGGCAACAGGGCCCGATCATCCTCGCCTGGCCGGGCGTGATGGCCAGTGGTGGCTGGGAAGGCTACAACCTGGTGATCCACGAACTGGCGCACAAACTCGACATGCTCAACGGCGACGCCAATGGTCTGCCACCGCTGCACGCCGACATGCGCGTCAGCGACTGGGCCGAAGTCATGCAGCACGCCTACGACGACCTCAACCGCCAGCTCGACCGCAACCCCGACGCCGAAACCGCCATCGACCCGTACGCCGCCGAAAACCCGGCGGAGTTCTTCGCGGTCACCAGCGAATACTTTTTCAGCGCCCCGGATCTGCTGCACGCGGCTTATCCACAGGTCTACTTGCAACTGCAGCTTTTGTACCGGCAGGATCCGTTGGGCAGGCTGCGGCAACTTCAGGCCACAGACCCGGTCTATCAGGCGCACGCGTAAGCGCTGCACGACTTCTGGTACGTGGCGTCGGCGTAGGAATATGCCTATAATCGCCGCCACTTTTTGGTCAATCCGGCCAAGTGTTTTTGGTCAACTACGGGGGCAACGCCCAATGAGCTACAGCAAGATTCCGGCTGGCAAAGACCTGCCGAACGACATCTACGTCGCGATCGAGATCCCGGCCAACCACGCGCCGATCAAATACGAAATCGACAAAGACAGCGATTGCCTGTTCGTTGACCGTTTCATGGCCACCCCAATGTTCTACCCGGCCAACTACGGTTACATCCCGAACACCCTGGCTGACGACGGTGATCCCCTCGACGTGCTGGTTGTGACCCCTTATCCGGTTGCTCCAGGCTCGGTGATCCGCGCGCGCCCAGTCGGCATCCTGAACATGACCGACGACGGCGGCGGCGATGCCAAAGTCATCGCAGTGCCACACGACAAGCTGTCCCAGCTGTACGTCGACGTGAAGGAATACACTGACCTGCCACCGCTGCTGATCCAGCAGATCGAGCACTTCTTCGCGAACTACAAAGATCTCGAAAAAGGCAAGTGGGTCAAGATCGAAGGCTGGGCTGGCGCTGACGCTGCTCGCGACGCGATCACCAAGTCGGTTGCTGCCTACAAGGGCTAAGCACCGTCTGTTGGACGCCTGAAGAAAACCCCGGTTGATCCGGGGTTTTTTGTGCATGAGAAAAGGCGATTTAAACAGTATGTTTATTGCGGACTACAGAAAAGTTTCGAAGTGAGTGATTTCCCACAAGCACGTCTTACATCCAGTCGCAAAATACAGCCTTTTTTTGAACACCCGGTTTATTCAAACCGCTCTGGCACGGCCGTAGACTCGGTGTTTATGAGAAAGAACACTAGCGGTCCAAGATTCAAGGCACTCCTGGAAGCAGCGAACATCACCACCACGGGATTCGCAAAGTTCTGGGGCACGGAAGCCCAAAACATTCATAACTGGTACACCCGGGGCGTCCCGGCGTATCGCATGGAGGAAGTCTCACGCCTGCTCTCGGTCAACAGCGAGTGGCTGAAGACCGGCGAAGGCAGCAAAGAGTCGCCGCGCCTGCAAACGCCTGCCAGCAACGGCGACACCTTTGATGCCGAGGCCACCCGCGGTATCTATGCCGTCATCGACCCCAAGGACATCGAACTGCCATTTTTCAAGGAAACGCCGATCACCAACGGCGCTGGCAAAACCCACGTCATCCTCGACCCCGAACAAACCATACGCCTGCCCCGCGCCCACCTCGATCAACTGGAAATCCGCCACACCGACGCCATCTGCGCACACATGATCGGCAACAGCATGGCCGAGCGCATCGAAGACGGCTCTATCGTCGGCATCGACCGCGGCCTGACCCAAGTGGTCGACGGCGAAATCTACGCCATCGAACACGATGGCATGCTGCGCATCAAATACCTGCACCGCATGCCCGGCAACGCCCTGCGCCTGCGCAGCCACAACAGCGCCGAACACCCGGACGAAATCTTTCGCGCCGCGCAGATCGATGAGCAGCGAATCCATATCCTGGGCTGGGTATTCTGGTGGTCGACTTTGGGCAAACGCCGGCCGGTGGTGCCGTTTCTCTGATCGGATACGGACCTTCATCCTGCACCAATCCTTGTGGGAGCGAGCCTTCTCGCGAAGAGGCCCCGAAAATCAGTACAAATTACGAATTTTGCCCTCCGCAGTGGCTCTATTCCGCACTTGAGACTGGGAATCCCCGACAAAACTCAGTATCCTGCGCCCCACATTTGCGCATCGACCCGCTCCCGCGGCCCAGATGACGCCTGACGCGGCAGACCAACGTCTGACCAAGTCCCACAGCCGGACGCAGATCCGGGTGTACGTTTTGAAGGCTGACGCGGTTTACCAAAAATAAACCAAGCCAGTCCCCGAGAAGCCGGCCACAAGCCGGCTTTTTAATGCCTGCCTGAAAGCAACGTTATCCTGACGAGCTCGACAGATTAACCGGGCAGCGCCCGCCACTCAGGCATTGCAATAAGCCATTAGCACATCCGCCCTAATTGCCCCGCGCCCAACCTCACCACTAAATTTCCATTCTGTTTTTGTGCATTACAAAAGCGCCAAGGAATGGAGCAACACCATGTCGTCGTTTTTCAAACTCAATCAATCCGTTGTTCTGCTGACCGCACTCCTGACCGCTACCACTTCAGCCTTGGCCGAGGAGCCGAAGCTCGTCGGTGACTGGTGGATCATTTACGGCAACGGCGTTCCCCACAAGAACATCATGTATGTCGCCGACAGCACTTCAGTCGTGCCGTCGAAGCAGACCAAAGGGGCCAAGTTGGTCGCCGTGACACTGGTGTATGAGGAACCCGGCAAACCGATGATCGATGCCTACAACCTCGAGGTTCAGTGTTCAACGAACAAGGTCCGAGTGCTCAATGGCCAGTCGGTTGATCGCATCGCCTACATGATGCGCAACCTCAAAGTTAATGACCAATGGCAGCAGCCGAAGGAGTTCTGGGTGCAGCGCACCAGCGAGTTCGTTTGCTCACCTGCCAAAAAGGACATGATCGCGCTGGGCAAGATGGAGTACCTGCAGATGATTCAGGGTATGCAGCAGATGTTCTTCAAACTGGCGCCGATTCAGGAGAAAGGCCAGATGATGGACAACCTCGACTCGATCCTGGGCAACAAGTAAGCGGCGGGAATCACGATGAACCCATGGACTAAAACGTTATTGGCGCTGCTGATAACGCCCGCTGTTTTGCTGATCAATGGTTGCCACTTGATTGCCCAGTCGCGCTGGGAAGGACGCGATGTTCAGGAAGCGCTCGATCTGTTCGGCAAACCCGACTCGATGAAAAAGCAGACCGGCGCCAATGGCGAGAATCTCGCTGTGCTCACCTGGTATAAATCGTCCAGTTGGACCACCACGGAAGCGGCCGGTACTTCAATGAATCACACCGGTAACGGCATGGTTTACACCGAGTATTACCAGACGGTCGGCCACAGTTCCGATTGCAAACTCGAAGCCACCGTCAACAAGGCGAAAAAGATTGTGCTGTTCAGGATCGAGGACGGAAAGATCATTCACGGCAAGTGCATCAACGTGCCGTTCGTGCCCGGTTATATTCCGCCCGGTTTCTAGTGCAACCCTGAGCAGGTGCCTGCTCAGGGATAACTGAACGACTTCACCAGCGTCAACTCCCCCACCGCCCGCATCGGCACCACAAACGTCTCCATTTTCTCGCTCGGCGTACCCTCTTCGGTAATCACCGTCACCTGCGCCGTGGTCAGCGGCTGCACCGCCTCTTCCCCGCCTTCATCATCACCGCGATAACCACCGCCGAAGTAGTTCACATACACCAGATACTGGCCCTTGATCGGTGCCGGCATGGCGAAGATTTCCGGGCCATAGCCGGTGGTGACGTCGACGTCGAGCGCGGCGCCGTTTGGAGCGACGCGGTCGCCGTACCAGATGTGCGCGCCGTCGGGGGTGATCAGGTGCAGGTCGAGGTCGGTACCGTCGCTGTCCCACGACAGCAACACGCGCAGTTTGGCCGGGGTGGCGCCGCCGCTGGCGTTGAGGAACTGCGTGCGGTGGCGTTGCTGGCCGTCGGGGCTGCGCACTTCGACGCTGTTGCTGCCGTTGGGGAAGGAAAACGGGCGGTCGAAGCGGCCGCTGTCGTCGATTTTCAGCGGCATGCTGACGCCGTTGACGATCAGTCGCCCAGGCTCCTTGCTCTTGGGGGTGGCTTTGATTTCGCCGCTGATGCGCGCGGTGTTGGCCTGGCCGACCGGGGTGTTGACCGAAGAGGCCGGGTAGTTGACGGTCTGGCGGAAGTTTTCGCCTTCGCCCTCGGGTGCGCCGGTGCGCCAGCCGCCGACCGGGGCATCGAGTTTGACGCTGTCGGCAGCCATCGCCATCGGCAATGCATTGAACGCGCAGAGCAACAGCAAGACCTGTGGATAACGGAGTGTCATGGTCTATTCCAGCAAGAGGTGACGGGCGAGCCCTTCGATGTAGGTTTCATCCTGGCCGTTGGGATGTGCTTCAAAGGCCAGGTGCAGGTATTCGTGAGTCAGGTCGAGGCGATCCTGTAGCGTGAGCACGCCGCGCACATAAATGCGCTGGCGTTCGCGATCGACAAACGGGTGGCCGAACGCCAGTTTGCACACGGCAAAGGTGCTGACTTCGTTGTAGCCGGTTTCGCTTTCCAGGGTCGGACGCCAGCCGCGACGCTGCTTTTGCAGCCAGTCTTGCGCGGCAGGCAGCGCTTCGCAGGAAGCGACCGGGTTGTCCCAACGGCTGAGGCTGGCGCGCGGATAAGCGTGCAGCAGAATCGCGTCATAGCGCTGGCCGGCGCTGGCCTGCTCGACGGCTTGTTGCCAGGCAAGTTTGTCCGGGCCGGGTTGATCGGAGTGATAGGTGACGGTGCTGCCGGCCAGCACCAGATCCGCGGTCCACGCCGCGATGTTGCGCGACTCGGCGGAGGCCGGACGCGGAGCGACGCGCTGGCGGTTGCTGCTGTCGTCGATGCTCAGGCAATCGCCGTTGCGCGTGGCGTTTTGCAGCAGATAGGTGCGGATCGCCACGGCCAACGCTTTAGCCGCTTCGGCCGGTTCCGGTTTGGCTTCACGCTCAAGGACGCGGGCGACGTATTCTTCGCGATCAAGTCTGGCGACCAGTTTGTCGTTGAGCAGAAAAAGTTCGCCGGAACTGTGGATATCCAGCGCATTGCCGTTGGCGAATTCGACGCGGTAGTCGCCCTGCAAAGGCCCAGAGCCAGTAACGCGCTCACCCGACAGAACTCGCGAAAGCGGATAACGCGAGAACAGTCCGACCTCAACACAACGCCCCGCTTCCGCCGGCCAGGATGAAGGCAACACCGTCGCCAACGCCTGCCCGTAATGGCGCAAAACTATCTGACTGGTGCCCCGCCCACCGGCCCAGATCGGCGAGCCGTCCGCCGTCCAACCGGCGAAACCACCCTGGCGCGACTGCGGATCCTGATCGCCGAGCCAGCTCCAGGTCTTTACCCGCAGGCGACCACCCAACTCACCGACGACATTGCCATCCGCCGCATTCAGCACGACGTCGAGCAGCACGCGGCGCATTTGTTCCTGCGCCGGCAGCAACGACAACACCTTCAGCAAGTCAGCCACGGAAACCCGGGTAGCCGGTTGCACGGTTGGCAAATCCAGCAACCACGAAGGCGCCTGCCGCGCCTGCCAATACGCGCGCCAATCGGCAGCAGCAATGCCCAGCCGCGCCGGCTCGAAGTACAAGCCGCAGGATTTGACCAACGCCTGATCACGGTCGATCCTGCCGCCCGCTGAACAGCAATAAACCTCGTCCTTGGACTGTCCGCGACATTCATACGCGGGCTCGCGCGCACCAGTATCCACCAGCCACGCATAGACGAACAATTTCCACAGGCTGCCCAGCGGCGTTTCCAGCGTCGACGGCAACGGCTCGCGAGCGATCAGTTGCGTGTGATTCAACGACAGCAACTCACCCTTGTACGCCAGCCGCAGCGGCTCATCCTGCGCCGTCGCCAGCGCAGGCATCACACACATCAGCAGCCACAGCAGCGGCCGGCTCATGTCAGTTGACCGTGACCTGACCGAGGGCGGCTTTCGCTTCCTGGGCCTGATGCTGCGGCGCATAGACCTGAGTGAAACGCACCGGCGGCAAGTTGAACTGGCCCTTCTGCGAGAAGCGCACCAGATGGCGCAGACGCAATTCGCCGCTCAGCGCATCCACCGGCACCGCGTAAGCCAGTTGCCCCGGTTCGAAGCGTGCTTTCTCCAGCGCGGTCGGTTCGGTGCCGTCCTTGCCCTGCAACTTGATGCCCCAGGTGGTGCGTTCGACATCGGCGCCCGGTGGCAGCGGCACTTCAAGCATGCCGTAGCGCAGCGGTTTCGGCGCCTTGCTGGTGAGGATCACTTCGTCCAGGTACAGGCTGTCGCTGGACAGCGGTTTAGCGCCGACCGGCTCCAGTTTGAAGGTGAATGCTTCTTCGCCCGGCACCAGTCGCGACAGGCGCCGGGTGATGGTCACAGCCATTGGATCGACCGGCGGTTGCGCAGTCTGGAAGCTCAACGCCGCGCGCAGCGGACGCTCCTGAGTACCGGACACCGACAACACGCTCGGCACCGGCGTCGCACCTTGCCAAGTCCAGTACATCTCGCCGGTGGCGCCGTAGTTTTTCTTCCAGCCTTCACCCGGCAGCAGCGCGATGGTCGGCGACGCCTGAGCGATGCTGCGTTGCAACCAGCTCAACGCCAGCGCACGTTCGAGGGTCGATTGCTGCGGCAACAGACGTTGCAGCAACGCCGTCGCGCGGGCCTGATCGAACGGTTGCAGCGACAGGTTCAGCGCTTCGGCAAACGACTGCGAACTGACCGCCAGACGCTGGTGCGCGGCGCCAACCTGACGATTGAATGCGTCCGGCAACGCAACTTTCGACTGGGTCGCCAGCGCCGCAGTCAATACCCGCGCCGCCGCCAGCCCGAGCGCCGAATCCGGATCGCTCATCACCAGGCTGTCTTCACCGTCATCCATCAGGGTTTCGGCGTTGCCCTCACCGGCCTTGGCCAGATCGTCCATCAAACCGCTGAGCAAGGTGTTCACCGGCAGGTGCATCTGCCTGGCAAACGACAGAATCAGTGCCCGCTGCAGCAATGGCGTGTTCGGCGCTTGCTTGGCGTAGACCTCCAGCACCCGCTGCCAATGCTCCGGCGGCAGAGTCAGTTCCAGCACCTGACTGGCGTTCCAGTCGGCGTAGTAGGCATACGCGGTGAGGAAGGCGTCCGGCTCACCGTCAAAGCCCCACCAGGTAAAGCTCGCCGACGGTCCGGCCATTTGCACCAGACGCAGGCGGCTGTTCTGCATGATCAGGCGCAGTCGATCGCGGATCTGCGGGTTCGACGCCAGCGACGGATAAACAATGCTCAGCGGCAGCAAGCGGCTGGCGGTCTGCTCGACGCCACCGTACGGGTAGCTCAGCAGATCATCGAGCGCGGAACGGAACAGCGCTTGCGGACGGTCATCCAGACGCAGGCGAATATCGGTGGCATCTGCTGGCAAACTCAACGGTGTGTCGCCGCTGGCCACGTCGAGGCTCTGGGTTTGCGTGACCTGCCAGCCGTCACCCGTCGCACTCAGGCGCACGGCGAGGGCGTCAGCGGTTTTGCCGTCCTGCACCAGTTCGGCAGTCCACTCACCCGAGGCCAGGGCGAACGCTGGCAGCGGCAGGTAGTTGATGCCGTTGTTCAGCGTTACCGGCAGGCGCTGTTCGGCGCCAGCGTAATGGCTGACCAGCTCTGCCTTGACCGGTTTCTCGGCCTGGCTGAAAGCGAATACACCGAGTTGTGGCTGATCGCCCTTGCGGAATTTGCTCGGCCCGCTCCACTTCAGGTACAGCGGTTTTTCCGAACGAACAAACTGCTTCTTCTGCCCGACCTGACCGTCATCGGCGATGGCCCGGGCAGTAATGCGCCAGCGGGTCAGCGAGTCCGGCATCTTGAAGGTGAAACGGGCTTTGCCGTCGGCACCGGTCAACAACTCTGGCTGCCATGCGGCGGTGTCGACGTCTTCACGACGCGGACGCTCCAGCACTTTCACCCCGCGTTCGCTGCGGTTGGCCTTGCCCGGCGCGCCGGGGCTGCCCGGCAGCGCGACGTCGTAACTGATGAACGACAGGCTGGCGCTGGTGCGCACGTTGTTGCGCCGTGGGTGGTAGAAGAACTGGTCGATGGTGGGCGCGACTTCCGGTTGCAGCGCGTAGACCATTTCATCGACGACGCTGACGGTCAGGTGCGCCGGCACCGCTTTGCCGGCGAACTGCGTGGTCAGGTCGACGGTGACGGTGTCGCCCGGCTGATAGACCGCTTTGTCGGTGCTGATCGCCACGTCGATTTGCGGTGCGACCACCTTGATCCCGGCGTTCTGGAAGCTGTACTGCCCGCCCTTGGTGTACAGCACCGAGAAAGTCAGGTTCGGCGCGAAATGGTCCTTCACCGGAATCCTCGCGCGGTATTGGGTGTCGCTGAGTTTTTCCAGCTTCAGCCAGTCGCCGCCCTTGGCCAGCAGCGCGGTGGCTTCGACCTTGTCGCGCTCCAGCGACAGCAGGGCATCGCTGACCGGCTCAGGAAAGGTGATCAGTGCCAGCGCTTCATCGCCGGCCTTGTACTCGGGCTTGTCGAGGACGATTTCCACAGTGCCCGGCACCGCTTTGACGCCCTCCCCCGTAACCGAATGGCCGGTGGCGCCGAGGACCCGACCGTGCTGATCTTTCAGCGTCAGGTTGTAAGTGCCCGGACGTTCGAAGGCAATGCTGAAGCCCTTGTCGGTGGCCGCCAGTTTGCCTTCACCGGTGCTCTGGTCTTCCAGGCGCACCCAGTTGTAGCTGCTCGGGGTGACCGCTTTGCTCTGCTCGCTGCCGCCCTCGTTGACGTAGCGGAACGCGACTTTGTCGTTGACCGCGCTGAAGCGTTGCGGCGCGCTCAGGCGGAAGCTCGCGGCACCACGGTCGATGAGGATTTCCTTGGTAGTCTTGACCCGATACGCCGCGCCATCACTGGCAAACACGGTGAGCATGTAACGGCTCGGTTTGTCGGCGGCCGGCAGGTCGAGGGTCGCGTTGCCCTTGCTGTCAGTGGTCAGTTCGGTGCTGGTCAACTCCACCGGGAATTGCCCGAGGTATTGCAGCTCGTTGTCGACCATCGACAGTTGCTGGGCACGCAGGCTCAGGCTCAGTTTGGCGTTGGCCACCGGTTTGCCGTCCGGGTAGAGCAGCACCAGACTGCCCTTCACCGGCTCGCCGGTACGGTAATCCTGCTTGGCCAGATTCAGCGAAATCTCGAAGTGCGGCTTGATGTACTCGGCCACACGGAAGGCGCTGCTGTAGGCCTGATCCTTGTAGTTGAAACGGATCTCGTAACCACCGGCCACGGCGTTGTCCGGCAACTGGAACCGGCCTTGTGTACCGGCCTTGGAATCAAGTTTCAGGTCGAGGTGCTGCAGCTCGGTGCCGGTGGCATCAAGCACACTGACCGTGACGTCAGCCGCACCCGGCAATACCGAATCCCGCGCATTCTTGAACTCGCGACCGACGATTTTCAGCGACACCCAATCACCCGGGCGATACAGCGGCCGGTCGGTGAACGCGTAGAGTTTGGTGTCGTAGATTTCGCTGTCGTAGTAGAAGTTTTCCGAGACGAACACCCCGCCCTCTTCATCCTCGCCAATGACGAACGAACGCTCGGGGCTGACGTGTTTCAGGCGCAGCAAACCATCGGCATCGGTGGCACCGCTGCTCATCACGCCGAGGCCGTCAGTCCACAGCACATTGACCTTCGGCACCGAACTGCCTTCGTGTTTGCGCGCGGCCCAGACCAGCAATTCATCGCCGGCAATCTTGCTCACCGCCACGGTGTTGGAAACGAAGACCATGGTGGTCGCGCGGTACTTGCCGATCAGCGCTTCGACCAGGTACAGGCCCGGCTTCAGGTTGCCCAACGGGATGTACACGTTACCCGGCGCAACGCTGACGAACTCGCTGGAAGACCCGGCCAGATTGACCCCGGCCGGCGGCTGGATCGGCTTGGCCTGCCACAGCGGATAGCGGAACTGGCTGACCACCGGCAGGCCCGGAATCAGCGCGAATTGCGGCTGCGCGTCGTAAGGCGTCGGCGCGGCGATGGCGTTGTCCATCTTCAGTTCCGGCACTTCTTCGGTGACCTGCTTGCGCGACTCGTAAGAGAACGCGCGCTGCATCACCCGCCGCGATTTGCGGTACCAGTTGTCCCACAGGTACGCGAGGGTGTTGGACAGGCCTTCACCCTTGAACTGACCGTCGCTGACCACGCGGTGCAGGTTCTTCTGGCGCTTGAGAAAATCCAGCGGTTTCTCGATGCGGTACACGCGAATGTCGGCGCCGCCATACGGCTCCATGCGGAAACGGCGGTAGTCACGACCCGGTGCTTCGAGACGCACCATCGCGTGCTCGTCGGCGGCGAAACTGCTGTCGGCCAGCAGGAAGAAGCTTTCGCCAGCGACCGGCGTGTAGCCGCTTGGCTCCACCGAATCTTCAGCGTTGACGGTCGCCAATGGCAGCAACAGCGCCAGCAGCAGGGGAATTCGAGCGCAGAGTCGCAACATGCGGGCACCGGTCATTGGGAGAGAAAGTTCAGTCGATAGACGCCGATGAAGTTGGGGTTGGCTGCGTCGGGTATCCATCGGGTGTCCTTCCATGTCATGAGTTGCTGCAGGCTTGCCGAACGCATGCCGTTGTCAGTGGGGGTGGTCGTGCCGGTGTGATAGGCGATGTAGCGGCCCATCCAGATCATCAGGTGCTGATCGTCGCCCTGATCGAAAAACATCAGGTCGCCGGGGCGTGCCTGGGACACGTCGCGGCTGACCAGATGGCTGTTGAACTGAATCAGTTTGATCGCGTTGACGTACGGCCCGACCTTGCCGCCGCCCTGCTGCCATTGCTGGGCGAGCTTGCGCTGCTCATCGCTGAGCGACAGTTCCGGCGGCAGGTAGCGATTGGACAGGCCGTTGCTGCGCAGCCATTTGTCGTCGTGGACCTTCAGCGCTTCGTTGGCGGCAAAACGCACGAGGCCTGCGCAGTCCTGCTGATACCAGCGCGGGCTCGGGCCCTGGCTCAGTTGCTCCTGAGCGATGCGCACGAACCAGGCGCGGAATACCTGGGACTGCGCCGGATCCAGCGCAGGCGTTTCGATGGCTCGGGCACTGGCGCTGAGCAACAGCGCGAGCAGGCCGAGGCTGCGGATCAATGCCGTCACAGCGCTTTCCATTCCAGCGGCAGCCATTGCCAGTGGCCGTCTGGCTCGCTGCCTTCGGGCAAGGTCAGGGCGTATTTGCCCATACCGCCGAGGGTGCGCAGTTTCGGAATCAGGTAGGTTTGCGCGGCGTTGTAGAACACCGGCTCCATGTCCTGCGGCAGGCTGTCGAGGGTTTCCTGCTGCATCAGTTGCGCCATCGAATCCGGGCCGAAGTAGATCGGCATCAGCACGTCTTTCGGCAGCACGTCAGCCATCGGCGGGAAGCGCTTGTCGAGGGTGCCGAGGGCCTTGTCGACCAGTTTGTCGTCGAGGGAAAACAGCAGCGTCGAACCGTGACGGGCGAGGCTGACTTTCATGAACGCCTTGCCGCTGATCGCGTCCGGGTTCTCGGCAGTCTTCGCCGCGTACGGACCGAAGTTGGAGCTGACCTGACGCTGCCAGACATGACTCTGGCCTTGCTGTTTCTCGACCACCGGGAATGCGTGATCATCGACATTCGTCTCGTAGGCACCGACCATCGAACCGAACAACGTGCCCAGGTCGCCATCGAGCTTGCTGCTGTCCTCGTCCTTCAGGCTGGCGACCAGCAACGGCGTGTACAACCGCGAATCGGCGTACCAGCACAGGCCCGCCGCACCGGCCACATGCTCGGTGAGTTTCTGCGCCACCGCCTCGTCGGCGCCGAGTTTCACCAGCAGCGGTTTCTGCGGTTCAGCCGCCACCGGCAAGGTCACGCAGGCACTGGCGCCCAGCGGCATGGCTTGCCACACCGGTTTGAAATCGAAGTCCGGCTGGTTATCCAGCTCATCCATGGCGAGATAGCTGTGCCAGCCTTTGTCGTCCATGTCGAAACGCAGCCCGGCGAAGTTCGGGATGAAGCGCTGATAGCCCATCGCAAGGACGCTGGAATTGACCGACAGACGCTGTTTGATCTCCGGCGCCTTGGCCGGCAGACCGAAGGCCTCGGGGAACAGTTTGTCGCCGTTGAGCAGCGCTGCCAGCGCTTGCGGCGAGACGTGCCCCGACTCTTCCGATTCGCCATTGGCCGGGTCGTAATATTTGTTCGGGTTGGACAGCACCACCAGTTTGTCACCGCGCGACGCGAACAGCAGCGATTTGCTGGCGTTGTAGCTGAGCTGGTACAGCGGCACTTCGTCACCGCCGACCTTGAGGCTGCCGAACACGCTGAGCTGCGAATCGTCCAGCGCGACTTTCGCCAACGGTTCGAGCAGCTTCGCCAAGCCGCCGCGATCCATCACCAGCAGAAAATCCTTGAGCCGGCCATCCGCACCACGCCACAACGCGACGTCGGCCGGTTGATCGAAAAGCTGCTCGATCAGGCTGTCCTGCAGCTTCAGGTCGTGTTCGTAGATGATCCGCCGCAGGCTGCCGATCAGGCCCAGGCGGTCGGCGTGGGTTTCGTAATAGAAGACGAAATCTTCGGTGAGCGTGGCCTTGAGGAACGGCACCGTCAGCAGGTCCTTGGGCAACTGGCTCAGGGAGCGGGTTTCCAGCAGCGCATCCGGACGGCTCAGACCGAGCTTGTCGCTGGCAAGTGCCGCCGCCGGCACCTTGGGCTTGTGCAGCAGCCAGCCAAGACCACCGGCTGCTCCAGCCACCAGGGCCAGGCCGATCAGCAGCGCCGGCCAGCGCCGGGAAGGTTGGCCGGCAGGAGTCGGGACGGCCGGAGAAGCAGCGTTATCACTCATGTTCACAAAACCCGAAGTTCATCCGTGGAGCGGGATGCTTAATAGTTGAAAGTCTTGACCAGCAGCAGATCACCGATCGCCCGCAGGGGCACGATGAATGTTTCGCGTTTTTCGTCGACCGTGTTTTCGTTGAGCACCAGCGTGATTTGCGAGGTGATGACCTCGTTCTGATTGCTGGCCTCCTCGAAGTTATAGCCGCCGTCGCCGAAGTTGCCCCAATAGTTGACGTAAACCAGATAGGTGCCATGCAGCGGCGCGGTCATGGTGAACATTTCCGGGCCGGGGCCATCGACGCCATCCGGATCCAGACCGCCGCCGTTGGTCAACGCCGTGTGGGCGAAAAACGCATGCTGGCCGTCCGGGGTAATGATGTGCAGATCGAGCTCGGCCTTGGGATCGTCCCAGCCGAGCACCACGCGGATCTTCGCCGGGGTGCGCAGGTTGTTCGCTTCATAGAACTGCACGCGCTTGAGCGACTGGCCCTCGGCGCTGCGCACTTCGACACTGTTGGAACCGGCGCCGAACGCATAGGGCCGGGCGAACCGCCCGTCATCGTCGGTGTACAGATTCAATGGATTGCCGTTGACCGCCAGCGTGTGCGGCCCGCGCTGATTGCCAATGGCCTTGAGCTGGCCCTGGATCATCGTGCGATTGCGCTGGATGCCGCGATCGATCGGCGGCGTGGGGTAAGCAACTTGCGGGTTTTCACTGCGATCAAGCAGGCCGTGATAACGCCAGCCACCGGACGGTTCTGATAGCTCGGCAGTCGGCGCCGCCAGCAGCGCAGGCGCGCAAGCCCAACCGATCAGCAGCCAAAGAAATGAACGCATGTAATGCCTCCTGCCATGCCTGAACGAAACCTTGCACCCGATCCTCGGTACTTCACAGCGGTGAAAACTGCGTTTCGTCTGAAAGACCCCGTGACTAGCGGGTCGTAGAAGGCGCGAAGATTAGCGATTCGGCAGTTTTTTAACAATCGGATACATCTGGATTTGCGGTGGGAATCACGCAGGTTTGTTGGGCGTGAGCCGAATAGCGGCGTTATTCGGCTCATTTTGTGAGCCGAATAAGCTCCAACCTTCATGAGTCATCACAAATACTGTGGCGAGGGAGCTTGCTCCCGCTGGACTGCGCAGCAGGCCCAAACCAGTCAATGCAATTCGCCTGAATAACTGCAGTGGCGGGTTTTGGGGTCGCTGCGCAACCCATCGGGAGCAAGCTCCCTCGCCACAGTAAAATGGGAACGTCCGGGGAGGCTCATTTGCCCATAAACCCCCTATCTGCTAGTGTCGCGCCGGTTTAACGTCAACCGGAAATCGCCGCCATGGCCCGCAAAAAAGCTGCACTGGATTTCGAACAGTCCCTCGCCGACCTGCAAACACTGGTCGAGCGTCTGGAGAACGGTGAATTGTCGCTGGAAGACTCGCTGACCGCTTTCGAGCAGGGCATCGGTCTGACCCGTGACTGCCAGGCAGCGCTGGCCCAGGCCGAGCAGAAGGTGCAAGTGCTGCTGGAGCGTGATGGCGAACTCGCCGAGGAACCCTTCGACGCGGACCAGCCAGAATGATTGCGGCGTATTCGGCGACCAGCCAGGCGCGGGTCAATGCAGCACTGGAAATCCTCTTCAAGGCTCCGCTGCCGGAGCTGTCGCGCCTGTATGAGGCAATGCACTACAGCGTGATGATCGGCGGCAAACGCGTACGTCCGCTGCTGGCCTACGCCGCGTGCGAAGCGCTGGGCGGCAAGGCTGAGCAAGCCAACGGCGCGGCCTGCGCGGTCGAGCTGATCCACGCTTACTCGCTGGTGCACGACGATTTGCCGGCGATGGACGACGACGATCTGCGTCGCGGCCAGCCCACCACCCACAAGAAATTCGACGAAGCCTGCGCGATCCTCGCCGGTGACGGCCTGCAGAGCCTGGCTTTCAGCGCCCTGCTCGATCCGCGCCTGAGCGATCTGGATGCCGACATCCGCCTGCAACAGGTCACGGCGCTGGCGCACGCGGCAGGCCCGGCGGGCATGGTCGGCGGTCAGGCCATCGACCTCGGTTCGGTCGGTCTGAAGCTCGATCAGCAAGCGCTGGAGCAGATGCACCGGCACAAGACCGGCGCGCTGATCGAGGTCAGCGTCAGGCTTGGCGCTCTGGCCAGCGGCCGTGCCGAGCCGGACGAACTCAAGGCTCTGCAGACTTATGCACAGGCCATCGGTCTGGCCTTTCAGGTGCAGGACGACATTCTCGACGTCGAAAGCGATACCGAAACCCTCGGCAAACGCCAGGGCGCCGACATCGCCCGCGACAAACCGACCTACCCGGCCCTGCTGGGACTGGACGTGGCCAAGGCCTATGCCCTTGAGCTGCGCGATCAAGCCCTGCACGCGCTGCGACCGTTTGACGCGGCAGCCGAGCCTTTGCGCGACCTGGCCCGGTATATCGTCGAGCGGCGTAACTGAACGCCAACCTGCCAAAAAAGACCAACGCGTGGGCAGGGGGCGATGCATCAGGTAAACTGCCGCATCTTTTATACCTATAACGATTCGCCTGATGCCCACGACGTTTCATGAGATTCCCCGCAAGCGCCCGACCACGCCCCTGCTCGACCGCGCGAACACGCCGGACGGCCTGCGCCGGTTAGGCGAAGCCGAGCTGGAAACCCTGGCCGATGAGTTGCGCCTGGAATTGCTCTACACGGTCGGCCAGACCGGTGGGCATTTCGGTGCCGGCCTGGGCGTCATCGAGCTGACCATCGCATTGCATTACGTGTTCGACACCCCGGATGACCGGCTGGTGTGGGACGTCGGGCATCAGGCGTATCCGCACAAGATCCTCACCGGTCGTCGCCAGCGCATGGAAACCTTGCGCCAGAAGGACGGCATCGCCGCCTTCCCGCGTCGCGCCGAGAGCGAGTACGACACCTTTGGCGTCGGCCACTCCAGCACCTCGATCAGCGCAGCGCTGGGCATGGCCATTGCCGCCCGCCTGCAAAACAGCGAGCGCAAGGCGATTGCGGTGATCGGTGACGGCGCGCTGACCGCCGGCATGGCCTTCGAAGCGCTGAACCACGCGCCGGAAGTCAACGCCAACATGCTGGTGATCCTTAACGACAACGACATGTCGATCTCGCGCAACGTCGGTGGCCTGTCCAATTATCTGGCGAAGATTCTTTCCAGCCGCACCTACGCAAGCATGCGTGAGGGCAGCAAGAAAGTCCTGTCGCGCCTGCCCGGCGCCTGGGAAATCGCCCGTCGCACCGAAGAATACGCCAAAGGCATGCTGGTTCCCGGCACCCTGTTCGAAGAGCTGGGCTGGAACTACATCGGCCCGATCGACGGCCACGACCTGCCGACCCTGATCGCCACCCTGCGCAACATGCGCGATCTGAAAGGCCCGCAGTTCCTGCACATCGTCACCAAGAAAGGCAAAGGCTTCGCTCCGGCGGAAGTCGACCCGATCGGTTACCACGCGATCACCAAGCTCGAACCGCTCGACGCTCCGGCCGCTGCGCCGAAAAAGGCCGGCGGGCCGAAGTATTCGGCGGTGTTCGGCGAGTGGCTGTGTGACATGGCCGCGGCTGACCCGCGTCTGGTCGGGATCACCCCGGCGATGAAGGAAGGCTCGGACCTGGTGGCGTTCAGCGAACGTTTCCCGCTGCGCTACTTCGACGTGGCGATTGCCGAACAGCACGCCGTGACGTTCGCCGCCGGCATGGCTTGCGAGGGCGCCAAACCGGTGGTGGCGATCTACTCGACATTCCTGCAACGCGGCTACGACCAGTTGGTTCACGACGTCGCGGTGCAGAACCTCGACGTGCTGTTCGCCATCGACCGCGCCGGTCTGGTGGGCGAAGACGGCCCGACCCACGCCGGCAGCTTCGACCTGTCGTACCTGCGCTGCATTCCGGGCATGGTCATCATGACCCCGAGCGATGAAAACGAACTGCGCAAGATGCTCACCGCCGGCCACCTGTACAACGGCCCGGCGGCAGTGCGTTATCCGCGCGGCACCGGCCCGAACGCGAGCATCGACAAAGACCTCGAACCGATCGAGATCGGCAAGGGCATTGTTCGTCGTCAGGGCAGCAAAGTCGCTTTGCTGGTGTTCGGCGTGCAGCTGACCGAAGCGCTGAAAGTCGCCGAGAAGCTGGATGCGACCGTGGTCGACATGCGCTTCGTCAAGCCGCTGGATGAAGCGTTGGTGCGCGAGATCGCCGGCAGCCACGAGTTGCTGGTGACCATTGAAGAGAACGCGATCATGGGCGGCGCCGGTGGTGCGGTCAGCGAATTCCTGGCGCGGGAGAACATCCTCAAGTCGATGCTGCACCTGGGCTTGCCGGACATTTACGTCGAGCACGCGAAACCGGCGCAGATGCTGGCCGAGTGCGGGCTGGATGAAGCGGGGATCGAAGCGGCGGTGCGTGAGCGCCTGACTCTGCTCAACAAATAAACGCAATACCCTTGTGGGAGCGAGCCTGCTCGCGAATGCGGATAGTCAGTCAAAGTAATGCTGACTGATACACCGCATTCGCGAGCAGGCTCGCTCCCACATTTGATTTGTGTACACCTGAAACACCAGTGGAACGTCCATGAAACTCGCGCGCCTCGCCCTGCCCCTCTTCCTGCTTCCCACCGCCAATACCCTCGCCGACACCTTCGAACGCGATCAGGCCCTGAAACTGCCGGACACGCTGATCAGCGCCAACCGCCAGGTCGAAGCGCGCAACGACAGCAGCGCCGCCAACACCGTGTTCACCCGCGAAGACATCGACCGCCTGCAACCGGGCAGCGTCACCGACCTGCTGCAACGGGTGCCGGGCGTGCAGGTGGCGCAGGCTGGCGGGCGCGGTAGTCTGCCGGGGATCTACATTCGTGGCACGCAATCGGCGCAGAGTCTGGTACTGGTCGATGGCCAGCGCATCGGCAGTTCGACCTCCGGCGACAGCAACCTGCAGCACCTGAACATCGACCAGATCGAGCGCGTGGAAGTGTTGCGCGGTTCGCGCTCGGTGATTTACGGCAGCGATGCGATTGGCGGGGTGATTCAGATCTTCACCCGGCGCGGCAACGAGCAAGGCCTGCAACCACGCCTGCACGTCGGCTTCGGCAGCAACCAGACCTGGGAACGCAGCCTCGGCCTGTCCGGGGGCGATGACAAAACCCGCTTCAACCTCGGCGCCAGCCTCGATGACACCGCCGGTCTCGACCGTACCCACGAGTCCTACCCCAGCGACAGCGATCATGATGCCTATCGCAATAAATCCGTCAGCCTGAGCCTCAGCCATGCGCTGACCGATGACATCGAAGTCGGCGCCAACCTGCTGGATAACCGTGGCAAGAGCGAGTTCGACAATCCGTTTGGGCGTTATGACTACATCACGGATAAGTCCTACCAGCAACAGCCCTACAGCGACTTCAACGTCAGCAATATCAGCAGCTACATCGATGCGCGGGTCAACGACATCTGGAAAACCCGCGTCGAGTTCGGCCACAGCGAGAACCGCGAGAAAACCCTCGACAAGCTCAGTGACGAGCGCACGGTGTTCAATACCTATCGCGACTCGGTGAACTGGCAGAACGACCTGACCCTGGATGCGCGCAACAGCCTGATCCTCGGCGGCGACTGGTACGAGGACCGGGTCAACAGCAGCACCGCATTCAACGAAGACAGCCGCTGGAACCGCGCCGCGTTCATCCAGCATCGCTATCAGGCCGACAGCTTCTCCACGGAGCTGGGTCTGCGTCACGACGACAATCAGCAGTTCGGCAGCCAGAACACCTGGAGCGGCACCTTTACCCTGCCGCTGAACCCGGACAACGACCTGCTGCTGAGCTACAGCGAAGGCTTCCGCGCGCCGACCTTCAACGACCTGTACTACCCGGACTTCAGCAACCCTAACCTGAAACCGGAAACCTCGAAAAGCTACGAACTGCAATGGCGCAGTCAGTTGAGCGATAGCAGCCGTCTGGAAGCGTCGATCTACCGCACGGATCTGCAAGACGCGATTATCTTCGGCAGCAACTCACGCCCGGAGAACGTGGCCTCGGCGCGGATCAATGGTTTCGAAGCCGCGCTGAAACAGGAACTGTTCGGCTGGCAGAGCAATCTCGGTGTGGCGATTATCGACCCGCGAGATCGTGATACCGGGCACACTCTGGCGCGTCGTGCGCGGCGCACATTGAGCTGGGATTTGGATCGGCAGTTTGACCAGATCGGCGTCGGAGCGAGTTGGCAGGCTGTCAGCAACAGTTATGACGACCTGAAAAATGAAAACCCGCTGGGCGGCTACGCCTTGTTCGGCTTGCGCAGCAGTTGGGCGCTGAACCGCGAGATCAAGCTGGATCTGAAGGTCGATAACGTTTTCGCCAAAGGCTACAGCCGGGCGAATTACAGCTATGACAGCAGCCAGTATGGCTATCGCGAGGAAGGTCGAGTCTGGATGTTTGGGGTCACCTGGACTCCAGGACTTAACTGAACTCCCTGTAGGAGCTGCCGAAGGCTGCGATCTTTTGATCTTGATCCTCAGCGACTCCAAGTCAGCCACAAGCAAGATCAAAAGATCGCAGCCTTCGGCAGCTCCTACAGAGGTCAGCGGTGTGGCTGCATGAGTTGGCAGAGTTTGGCGGTCGCTTCGATCATCTGGCCGCTTGGGCGCTCCAGGCCTTTATCCGTGACCAATAGCAATTGTCCTCTGCTCACCGCCGCCACTTGCGGCCAGGCTTTCCACGCATCAAGCTGCGCCTGATCGCCAGCCAGAATCACCTGCGGATCGCGCTGTAACACCGCCTCGATACTCACCTGTGGCGCCGGCAAACTCAGGTCGGCAAACACGTTGCGAGCACCACACACCTCAAGCGCATCGCTGATGATCTGCCCGCCACCGACGGTGTACAGCGGCTTGTCCCAGACTTGATAGAACACGTTCAGCGGCGTGTCCCGGCGGTAGCGCTGGCGCAGGTCATCGAGTTTCTGGCGCAGTTGCGCCGCCAGTTTCACTCCGCGCTCAGGCCGGCCTAGTTGCGCGGCAATAGCTTCGATCTGTGCAGAAAGTTGTTCGAGACTGTGCGGCTCGGCGACGTAAGTCGGGATATTCAGGCGTTTGAGTTGATCGCGTTGCGCGGGGCCGACGCTGCCGGGCCACAGCAACAACAAATCAGGCTTCAGGCTGAGCAGGCGTTCCATGTCCAGCTGACCGTAGTGGCCCACTGACGGGATATCCTTGAGTTCCTCCGGACGCTCGCCAGCATCGAGTACGCCAACCAGCAGGTCCGCCGAATCCAGCTCAACGACGATTTCCGACAGCGAAGGCGCGAGGCTGACCACCCGCAGACTCGCCAGCACCGGGCCGGCGCAGGCCAGCAGCAGAACCGCCAGCCACAGACGACGCATCAGCCGAGTTGACGCGGGATACGGTAGAGGTAGAACAGCACGGCCGTGGACAGCGCCAGCAACATCAGCGGTACGGCTTCAAGGCCGACGAACACCGCCAGCGCACCGATCCATGCCGGCAACGATGCCGCGAGCAATGCAATACGGCGCTGGGTGGCCAAAGCAATCCAGGCCGTCGGTTCATCAGGGGTGTCGAGGGCTTTCTGCGTGGCGATCAGCGCGTGTTTGTAGCGCCCGAAGAACTTCAGGCTGACAAACATCGACGCAACGCCGGCGATGAACAATGGCATGGTCAGCACCGGCACAATGCCCTCGCCCTGACCGAACAGCAGGTTCAGGACAAACAGCGGCAGCAGCGCCAACGCCAGATACTTCCACCAGTCGACCGCCAGGCGGCGTCGCACCTGACCGCGGGTCACGCGCGGTCTACCTCGCCCTGATGCTCGTTGCCCATCATGTGGTCGAGCTTGCTGGCCTTGGTTGCCAGGTACAGTTTGTTGTGCGGGTTGTGGCCGGTGTGCAGCGGCACACGCTCGGCAACGACGATGCCCATGTCGGTCAGGGCTTTGACCTTGCGCGGGTTGTTGGTCATCAGACGCAGCGACTTCACGCCCAGATGCTCGAGCATCGGCAGGCACATGGCGTAGTCACGTTGATCGGCGGCAAAGCCCAGACGCTCGTTGGCTTCAACGGTGTCGGCGCCGCCGTCCTGCAACTCGTAGGCGCGGATCTTGTTCAGCAGACCGATGCCGCGACCTTCCTGACGCAGGTACAGCAGCACGCCACGGCCTTCACGGGCGATGGCCTTGAGTGCCGCTTCGAGTTGCGAGCCGCAGTCGCAGCGCTGGCTGAACAGCGCGTCACCGGTCAGGCACTCGGAGTGCAACCGGCCGAGCACCGGGGCACCGTCGGCGAAATCACCCAGGCTCAGCACAACGTGCTCGCGGCCGGTGGCCTCATCGAGAAAACCGTGCATGGTGAATTGTGCAAAAGGCGTTGGCAGCTTGGAAGCGGCGACAAAAACGACAGGCACCGGTGTGCTCCTGATCTAAAAGTCTGAAGATTCGCAGGCCGGCATTGTAACAGCAGGTTCCTGCAGACGCTTAGGCTGAATTATCGGGCATAACGATCAAAAAGTTTGATAACACCCGGCCATTGCAGATCCCTGTGGGAGCGAGCCTGCTCGCGAAGGCGTCGGTAGATTCAATCTCTGTGTTGCCTGACCCAGCGCTTTCGCGAGCAGGCTCGCTCCCACAGGGGGGGGGGCAGTGCTGCACACAAGATCTGCACTCAGTTCGACTCGAATGGATACGGCTGCTTCCACTGCTCGAAAACCGGCTTCAGCTCCCCGCTCTTGACCAATTGCTCCATGCGCCTGTCGAACAGCGCCATCAGTGTGCGCGCTTGCGGCGTGTCGGCGAAGCACAGGTACAGCGGCAATTCGGCGATGTGCGTCTTGCGAAACTGCGTCGGATCCTTGGCCCGGCCGATCACATAATCGATTTCGGTCTGCGCATCGATGTAATAGTCCGCGCGGTTGTGGGTGAGCATCGACAGGATGCCGGTACGCCGCACGACCTCATTGTAGTTGCGCACATTGGGCAAATAATCCTGATAGTCGTAACCGCGTACCCACGCCAGGCGATAGTTGCCGAGGGTCTCCGGGGTCGGTGACGGATTGCTCGCCAGGCCCAGGGCGTAGATGTGATCGGTGTCGAAGTTCCAGCGCGGGTATAGCAGGTCGCTGGCCTCGTTTTTATACGAACCGACGCAGGCATCGACTTCGCCGCGCTCGGCGAGACCGACGGAGCGCGTATAGGGTTCAGTGCGGATGTCGAGCTTCACCCCGGCCGGTTCGAACACCTTGCGCAGCACGTCCCAGCCCAGGCCGTGGCCGTCGGCGGCGGTGTAGTCTTCCCAGTCTTCGCTGGCCAGATGGATGACCGCGGGCGTCGGCGCAGCTTCCTGCGCACTGGCAACAGTGCCCAGCAAGGTCAAAAACACAAGCGCCAGCCAGCGTCGAGCCATCCCTCGTTTCCTCACTTAACCCTGACGATACGGATCAGGCGAAAATCCACACCAGTCCCTGCATCGCCAGCCAGGCGAACACGCCGGCCAGCACGTCGTCGAGCATGATGCCGACGCCGCCGTGGACATGCCGGTCGATCCAGCGGATCGGCCATGGCTTGAGAATGTCGAAGAAGCGGAACATCAGGAATCCCGCGAGCAACCAGTACCAGCCTTCCGGCACCAGCCACAGGGTGATCCACATCCCGACCATTTCATCCCAGACGATGCCTTCGTGGTCGTGCACCCGCAGATCGTCGGCGACCTTGCCGCACAGCCAGAAGCCGAACAGCATGGTGATTCCGAGCATCAGCCAGTAACCCCAGTCGGGCAGCATCTGCCACAACGGGATAAAGGGTAGCGCAACTAACGAACCCCACGTGCCCGGCGCTTTCGGCAAGGTGCCGGAGCCAAAGCCGAACGCGAGAAAATGCCAGGGATTGCGCCAGACCGACGGCGGAACGAATTCGGCCGGAACCTGTTTCGGGTGATCTGTCACGGTGTCTCCTGAAAATGTTGATAACCGCGGATTTGCGGGGTGATGTCGTGTCCTTCGCGATCCAGCAGCACCACACCCTGGCCCTGCGCCACACGCCCGATCACATGGATCGGCCAACCATCGGCCAGCAGCGCCGGCAACTCGACGGACGGTAGCGTGAAGGCCAGCACATAGTCGTCGCCGCCGCTCAACGCCGCCCGTTCGGCACCGCGCTGACCGAGAAACGCCACTAAAGCATCGGACAACGGTACGCGCTCGCGTTCAACTTCGAGGCGAACCCCCGAGGCCAGAGCGATATGCCCGCAATCGGCGAGCAGGCCGTCAGAGATGTCCAAGGCCGATGTGGCCTTGCCACGCAAGGCCTGACCGAGCGCCAGTTGCGGTTGCGGCGACCAGTAATGATCGAGCAACGGCTGGGCGATATCTGCTTCGGCCTCGCGCTGGCCAAGCACCAGCGGCAACGCCCCGGCGGCATTGCCCAGCTCGCCGCCAACACAGAGCAGATCGCCCGGTTGTGCGCCGCTACGGGTCAAGGCCTGCCCGACCGGAACGCGACCGAATACGGTCACCGTCAGGCTCAACGTCCCGCGCGTGGTGTCGCCGCCGACCAGCGCGATGCCGCAGCCCTGCGCCATGCGGTTCAAACCGTGGGCATAGGCTTGCAGCCAATCGGCGGTCACCGTCGGCACAGTCAGGGCAAGGGTAAAGGCAACGGGCGTAGCGCCCATGGCGGCCAGGTCGCTGACCGCGACGGCCAGCGAGCGCTGACCGAGCAGAAACGGATCGCAAGGGTCGGCGAAATGCACACCGGCCACCAGCGTATCGGTGGAAATCGCCAGCTGTTCCCCGGGGGGAACGGCGAGCAAGGCGCAGTCATCGCCGATCCCCAGAGCAACGCCCTCGCCGCCCTGCGCACAAGGCGCGGCGGCGAAGAAATTGCGGATCAGCTCAAACTCGCCCATGAGGTCTCAAGCGCGTATCAGCGCTTGAACGCCTTCACTTCAGCTTCACGCAGGCGCGGAGCCAGCTTGTCGAGTACGCCGTTGACGAACTTGTGGCCGTCGGTCGAACCGAAGACTTTCGCCAGCTCGATACCTTCGTTGATCACCACGCGGTACGGCACGTCGACACGCTTGAGCAGTTCCCAGGTGGACAGGCGCAGAACCGCCAGTTCAACCGGGTCCAGCTCTTCGATCTCGATGTCCAGGCATGGCTTGAGCGCGGTGTCGATTTCGCTCTTGAACTGCGGAACCCCGTGCAGGATCTCGCGGAAGTAGGCGCCATCGACATCGGTGAAATCGTTATCAACGCGAAACTGCGCTTCGATCTCGTTCAGCGATTGCCGGGCCATGTGCCACTGATACAGGGCCTGAGTCGCGAGCTGGCGGGCTTCGCGGCGCTTGGCGCTCTTCGATGGCTTGCCGGCATCCGCAGGTTTCGGATCGCGCGGGTTGAAACGATCGCTATCGTCGCTAATCACTTGGCCTCCAACTGCGCCAGCAGGCTGACCATTTCCAGAGCGGACAGGGCAGCTTCAGCACCTTTGTTGCCGGCCTTGGTGCCGGAACGTTCGATGGCTTGCTCGATGGAGTCAACGGTCAGGACGCCGAACGCGACCGGTACGCCGAATTCCATGGACACCTGGGCCAGACCCTTGGTGCACTCGCCTGCCACGTATTCGAAGTGCGGAGTGCCGCCACGAATGACCGCGCCGAGGGCGATGATGGCTGCGAACTCGCCTTTCTGGGCGACTTTCTGCGCAACCAGCGGGATTTCGAAGGCGCCAGGTGCGCGGATGATAGTGATGTCGCTTTCGCTCACGCCGTGGCGAACCAGGGCATCAACTGCACCGCTGACCAGGCTTTCAACCACGAAGCTGTTGAAACGGCCCACTACCAGAGCGTAGCGGCCTTTAGGGGCGATGAAGGTACCTTCGATGGTCTTCAGGGTCATTCGTCAGATCTCTTAAAGAGCCGGGACGCGTCTCGTACGCATCCCTCAGTGATATTAGCTGTGGCGAGGGGATTTATCCCCGATGGACTGCGTAGCAGTCCCAAAACAGGGGCCGCTGCGCAGCCCATCGGGGATGAATCCCCTCACCACAAGAATCCATGTCAACAATGCCGGAAAAACCGGGTCATTATTCGGAGGGCACGTATTCTACAACTTCCAGATCGAAACCGGATATCGCATTAAATTTCATCGGTGCCGACATCAGGCGCATTTTGCGCACACCGAGGTCACGCAGGATCTGCGAACCGGCACCGACGATGCTGTAGGTGGTCGGTTTTTTCACCGCCGCCTGATCAGCAGTTTCGCGGATGTGCGCCAGCAACACGTCGCCATCAAGCGGGTGCCCGAGCAACAGCACCACACCGCTGCCGGCCTCGGCCACCGCAGCCATCGCCGCGCGCAGGCTCCAACGGCCCGGTTGCTTGACCATCAGCAGGTCGCGCAGCGGGTCCATGTTGTGCACGCGCACCAGGGTCGGCTCTTCGGCGCAGACAGTGCCCAGCGTGAGGGCCATGTGCACGTCGCCTTCCACCGAATCACGATAGGTCACCAGGTTGAATTGGCCCAGTTCGCTGTCCAGCGGCTGCTCGGCAATCCGCTGAACGGTACGTTCGTGGATCATCCGGTAGTGAATCAGGTCGGCGATGGTGCCGATCTTGATGTTGTGTTCGGCGGCAAACGCTTCCAGCTCGGCGCGACGGGACATGGTGCCGTCGTCGTTCATCACTTCGCAGATCACCCCGCTTGGCTCGAAACCGGCCATGCGCGCCAGGTCGCAGGCGGCTTCGGTGTGGCCGGCACGGGCCAGCGTACCGCCGGCCTGGGCCATCAGCGGGAAGATGTGGCCCGGGCTGACGATGTCTTCAGCCTTGGCATCTTTGGCCGCAGCCGCTTGCACGGTGCGCGCACGGTCGGCGGCGGAGATACCGGTGGTGACGCCTTCGGCGGCTTCGATCGACACGGTGAACTTGGTGCCGAAACCGGAACCGTTGCGCGGTGCCATCAGCGGCAGCTTCAACAGCTCGCAGCGCTCGCGGCTCATCGGCATGCAGATCAGGCCACGGGCGTGCTTGGCCATGAAGTTGATGTGCTCGGCCTTGCAGCATTCGGCGGCCATGATCAGGTCGCCTTCGTTCTCGCGGTCTTCGTCATCCATGAGGATGACCATCTTGCCTTGGCGGATGTCTTCAACCAGTTCTTCGATGCTATTGAGCGCCACAAGGCACCCCCTTCAGTCAGGATTTGAGGTAGCCGTTGGCGGCCAGAAAGCTTTCAGTGATACCACCGGACGTCGGCTCTGCAGCCTTGTCGCCCAACAGCAAACGCTCCAGATAACGCGCCAGCAAATCGACTTCCAGGTTCACCCGGCGGCCTGGCTTGTAGGAGGCCATGATGGTTTCGCTCAGGGTGTGCGGAATGATCGTCAGCAGGAATTCGGCGCCATCCACCGCGTTCACGGTCAGGCTGGTGCCGTCGACGGTGATCGAGCCTTTATGGGCGATGTACTTGGCCAGCTCTTTCGGCGCGCGAATGCGAAATTCCACGGCGCGGGCATTGTCGCTGCGCGACACCACTTCGCCGACACCGTCGACGTGACCGCTGACCAGATGCCCGCCGAGACGGGTGGTCGGGGTCAGGGCTTTTTCCAGATTGACCGGGCTGCCGCTTTTCAGGTCGTTCATCGCGGTGCAATCGAGGGTTTCGCGGCTGACGTCAGCAGCAAAACCGTTGCCCGGCAGTTCAACCGCCGTCAGGCACACGCCGTTGACGGCGATGCTGTCGCCGAGTTTGACGTCGCTCAGGTCGAGCTTGCCGGTTTCGACATGCACCCGCACATCACCGCCCTTTGGGGTCAGTGCGCGGATACTGCCGATGGATTCGATGATGCCGGTAAACATGGGGTTCTCCTTGAGAACGAAGCCAGCGCTAAGGCGATGGCCGGGAATTATACGCTCGCCGAAACGACTGGCGTCGCAGTGACTCGCCAGTCATCGCCAACCGCGCGGATTTCAGTGATTTTCAACTCCGGAGCGTCCTTCATATAGGCCAGCGGCCAGTCCAGCAGCGGACGCGCTGTGGAACCGAGAAACTTGCCGGCGATGAAGATCACGAACTCGTCGACCAGACCGCGCTGGGCAAACGCACCGGCCAGACGCGGGCCGGCCTCGACCAGCACTTCGTTGACGCCACGGTTGGCCAGTTCGATCAGCAACTGATGCAGATCGACCTGACCGTCATCGCCCGGCACGATCAGACACTCTGGGCCATTGGCGTATTGCTCTTCGACCGCCATGCAGGTGGCGACCAGCGCCGGGCCGGCCTTGAAGAACGGCGCATCCAGCGGCACCCGCAGGCGCCCGTCGATCAGCACCCGCAGCGGCGGACGGCTCATGGCCAGTGCGGTTTGCTCGGCATCCAGACCCAGTTCGTCGGCGCGCACGGTCAGGCGCGCACCGTCGGCCAGCACGGTGTCGGCCCCGGTCAGCACCACTGCAGCCTGCGCGCGCAGACGCTGCACGGCGGAACGCGCCGCTGGGCCGGTGATCCATTGGCTTTCGCCGCTTTCCATCGCCGTACGACCGTCGAGACTCATGGCCAGCTTGACCCGCACGAACGGCAAGCCGTGTTCCATGCGTTTCAGAAAACCTTGATTGAGTTGACGTGCTTCAGCTTCCAGCACGCCGCTTTCGATGGCGATACCGGCATCAGCCAGACGCTGCAAGCCACGCCCGGCGACCTGCGGATTCGGATCGCGCATCGCGGCGACCACCCGGGCAACTCCGGCATTTACCAGCGCATCGGCGCACGGCGGCGTGCGGCCATGGTGGCTGCACGGCTCAAGGGTCACGTAAGCCGTGGCGCCTCGGGCCAGCTCACCGGCAGCGCGCAGGGCGTGAACTTCAGCGTGGGGTTCGCCGGCACGCTCGTGAAAGCCTTCGCCGACAATCTGCCCGTCCTTGACGATCACGCAGCCAACCCGGGGATTGGGATGGGTGGTGTAGTGGCCCTTGCGCGCCAGTTCCAGCGCGCGCGCCATGAAACGGGCGTCGAGGATCGCCTGCTCGGCGGCGCTGGTCATTCTTTCACCGGTTCGCGGGCGAGGCGGTCGATCTCTTCGCGGAACTCGTTGAGGTCCTGAAAGCGTCGGTATACCGAAGCGAAACGGATATAGGCGACTTCATCAAGCTTTTGCAGCTCGGCCATCACCAGTTCGCCGACCACGAGGGATTTGACCTCGCGCTCGCCGGTGGCGCGCAGCTTGTGCTTGATGTGGACCAGAGAGGATTCGAGACGCTCGACGCTCACCGGACGTTTTTCCAGGGCGCGTTGCATGCCGGCGCGGAGTTTTTCTTCGTCGAACGGTTGGCGGCTGCCGTCGGTTTTGATCAGGCGCGGCAACACCAGTTCGGCCGTCTCGAATGTCGTGAAACGTTCGCCGCAGGCCAGGCATTCACGCCGGCGGCGCACCTGTTCGCCCTCGGCGACCAGACGCGAGTCGATGACCTTGGTGTCGTTGGCACCGCAGAAGGGACAGTGCATGGTGGCTGGCAACAAAAAAAGGGAGGGCCATGGTAGCGCATCCCGGTGGCAAGACAAGCCATAGGGTTTGCGGTATACAGACTGCCATGATCGTTTGATCCACGGATTTCATTTTCTGGAGCTGCCAATGTCGCTACGACCGCTCGTTTTGCTCAGTCTTTTCGCCCTGCTGGTGGCCTGCGGTAGCGATAAACCCAAACCGCAACCGCCAACACCGGGCCCGGCACCACAACAGGCGCAGAAAAAAGCCAAGGAAGCCGCCGACCTGGGTCCGCTGCCTGCCTATCAACGGGAACTGAGCGGCTCCCTGCAAGGCGTGCCGGCCGGGGCCGAAGTCGAACTGGCGCTGCTGGTGATCGATGAAAAATCGCGTCCGCAACAACTGCTCGCCAGTTCCAGCCTGATTGGCAACAACCAGATCCTGCCGTTTCGCCTGCGCTTCAATCCGGAGTCATTTCCGGCCGGCGCACGGGTTGAGCTGCGCGGTCGTGCCACGCAGTCGGGCCAGTTGATCCTGCACCTGCCGTCGCAAACCATTACTCAGCCGACCACTCAGGCGCTGGGCCAGCTGCAATTTGTCAAAGCACCATGACCGTACCGCTCGACCTGCAACAGGCGCTGGGTGAATTGCTCGGTGATGCGCGGCTCAAGGCCTGTGCGTTACCGGGCACCGATTTGCAGTTGTGGCTGATCGACGGCGACAACATGGATCGCGAATTCAGCCCGGATGAAACCCGGCGCACCCTCCACGAACCACCCTACTGGAGTTTCTGCTGGGCCAGCGGCCTGGCGGTGGCGCGTTATCTCGCGGAGTTTCCCGAATGGGTGCGTGGCAAGCGTGTGCTGGATTTCGGCGCCGGTTCCGGCATCGCCGCGATTGCGGCGGTCAAGGCCGGGGCGTCGGAAGTGGTGGCCTGTGATCTGGATCCGCTGGCGATTGCTGCGTGTCGGGCCAACGCTGAACTCAATGATGTGCAGATGAGTTATTCGACGGACTTCTTTGCCGAGGCTGATCGCTTCGACCTGATTCTGGTGGCGGACGTGCTCTACGACCGCGAGAACCTGCCACTGCTTGATGCATTTCTCAGCCGTGGCCGTGAGGCGCTGGTGGCGGATTCGCGGGTTCGGGATTTTCGTCATCCGCTGTATGAGCGGATCGAAATGCTTGAGGCGATGACCTTGCCGGATCTGGCGGAGCCGGAAGAGTTCAGACATGTCAGTCTTTACCATGCGCGGCGTGACTAAAAGCTTCGCGAGCAGGCTCGCTCCCACAGGGGTAACGCATTCCAAATGTGGGAGCGAGCCTGCTCGCGAAAGCATTCTGGCAGGCAACACACCTCTCAAAGACTGACCGCTTCCGGCCACACCCCGCCAAGCCGTATAGTTGCCCCATCCACGCTTTTACGAGATCCCCCATGAGTCAGCAAACGCCGTACATCTTCGACGCCACGACTGCCGATTTCGACCAGTCGGTGATCGAAGCTTCCTTCAACAAACCGGTGCTGGTGGATTTCTGGGCCGAATGGTGTGCGCCGTGCAAGGCGTTGATGCCGATGCTGCAAGGCATTGCCGAGAGCTATCAGGGCGAACTGCTGCTGGCCAAGGTCAACTGTGACATCGAGCAGGACATCGTCGCCCGCTTCGGCATTCGCAGCCTGCCGACCGTGGTGCTGTTCAAGGACGGCCAACCGGTCGACGGTTTTGCCGGTGCGCAGCCGGAGTCCGCCGTGCGCGCCCTGCTCGAACCGCATGTACAGATGCCACCGCCGGCCGCTGCCGATCCGTTCGAACAGGCGCAGGCGCTGTTCGATGAAGGTCGTTACGCGGAAGCAGAAGCCGCGCTGGTGGTGATGCTCACCGAAGACAACAGCAACGCCAAAGCGCTGATCCTCTACGCCCGCTGCCTGACCGAACGCGGCGAACTGGGTGAGGCGCAAACCGTGCTCGACGCAGTCAAGAGCGATGAGCACAAGGCTGCACTGGCCGGCGCCAAAGCGCAGATCAAATTCCTTGGCCTGGCCCGCGATCTGCCGGATGCTGCCGACCTCAAGGCGCGTCTGGCCAAAGATCCGCAGGACGACGAAGCGGTGTATCAGCTGGCGATCCAGCAACTGGCGCGTCAGCAATACGAAGCGGCGCTGGAGGCCTTGCTCAAGCTGTTCATCCGTAACCGCAGCTACGGTGAAGGCCTGCCGCACAAGACCTTGCTACAGGTGTTCGAACTGTTGGGCAACGATCATCCGCTGGTGACCGCTTACCGCCGTAAAGTGTTCGCTGCGCTTTATTAAGATCAAAAGATCGCAGCTTCGGCAGCTCCTACATTTGATCGTGTTCTTCCATATTTTGCGGATGAACCTGTAGGAGCTGCCGCAGGCTGCGATCTTTTGCGGCCTACTCGACCCAGCTATAGAGCGGCGTATCCCCGCCGCTCGCCACTTTCACCTGTGAACTGTGGCGTAGACGTACCAACAGCCGTTTGCCTGCGGCCGCGCTGCCAGTCAATCCCTCAAGCTGCTCCAGCAGATCCGGCCCGCTGAGCTGCCCGGCCTTGCGCAGCAAATCCCGGGCGACTTGCCACAATGCTTCGTCCTGATTCAACGATTTAGCCGCTGAGGCCGCCACGGCCGCCGCTTGAACGATTTGCGGCTGTGCACCAAGGGCTGAGCCGAGCTTCCCCCAGTCGCTGTCATCCAGTTCCACCGTCAAATCTACCGGCACATCGCCGACGGTTCCGCGTATCCGCAACATTGAGTTCGCTCCCGCACATTTCTGACCTGCATGCTCCCATGGGACTTGTGTAACGCCAAGTGTCAGGAGCTGGCGACGCTTGCCTTATCGGCTACATTTTTCTTTTTTTCATGGGAAGGACCCCCATGTCTTCAGGAAGAAAACTGGCGTCGAAAGGAGGCCCCACCTCTACAGGTGGTGTGATTCTCGAGGGAAACGAACACCTGCGTATCGAAGGCGAAATCATCGCCTCGATCGGGCAACTTGCCAGTTGTCCCGCGTGCAGTGCCGGTCAGGGGCCGATCGTCGCCGTTGGCGAAAGAACGCTGATCCTGCCCGCCGGCCCGGCTGCACTGGAGGGTGACTATGTCGCCTGCGGTTGCCCGCCCATGGCCAACAAGCTGCTCACTCAGCAACATAGCGGCTTCGCCGGCATTGGCCGCCCGGCCCCCATCGATATGGGCCCACCCATTGCCGCCCTGGCTTCGCGTCGTTATCTGCAAGTGATCATTGAACGCCTGAACGACACCCAGAAACCAGGGCTGGCCTACAAAATCAAGGACAAGAAAAAGACGGCCATCCTGCAGGACAATACCTGCACTACCACGGGAGAAGGTTGCGAACACCAGGTCGAGAACCCTGAGGACTACGACACTCTTCTTATTGGTGAAGATGCCGAATGGACGTTCTATTCCTATGAAGAACCGTTGAAACAGGACGCGTCATGAAATCGAAAATCAAACTGGCCTTTAAGGATTTTCTGATGCACCCCCCCAAGGGTGTGCAGTTTCAATTGCTGATCGACGAAAAACTCGTTGATAGCAATATCGTCCAGAAAAAAGACACACCAACTACCTACACTCTTTTTACGGATAAAGAACAAACAATCGTCATTCGTAATGAAGAAAAAAAGGTATCGACGATAAAGAGCCGCGAAAGTCATGAGATCACGTTGCAGATCATCGGAGGCAGCGGAGTAACGAAAGCGATTCACAAAGCCACTCTGAATCAGGGCAAATTGCTGACCATCGTGGCCGTGTCACCTTGGGTGAAGGTGCCTTTGTCCAACAGCGGTGCCGTCACCGGTGATACTTTTTACGAGGTGGAATACGGGGTGAAGCGTCAGAACACGACCAATACGGTGAGGGTTTTCATTCAGGATCTGCCGCGAAAAATCTTGCTGGAGGCACTTTCTCACCGAAACTCCACAGCATGGGCCGGCAACAGAAGCAAAAAATCCTTGCCTCATAGAGCCGTCGATGAATCAAGCAAGAGCGTGGAATTCCCTGCCAATACCAACAAATGCAACTTGTTTGTTTATGACGTGCTGACCGCTGTCGGAATCAACGTAGCGCTGATCGAGCACGGCAAGTCGAAATACGTTTGGGGATACTCAAAAGTAAGCCCGCCTCTTGCCGGAGAGTGGGCCGACGAGAATCGATTACTTAAAAACTGGAGTGTGCAACGCTCCGCCCTGCCCGGTGACATAGGTGCGTATGCTGTCAACTATTCCGACGCCAGCGGCCATGTCGGCTTCGTGCTTGCCCAAGGTGTCTGCATATCCGCCAGCTGGGAAAAAATCGAAGTCAACGATGTCGGCTTCCGACGTGCATCCGGCTATGCCATTGATAGCGATCATGACTTCACCATTTTCCGCCGATACAGGCACAGCACACCACAATGAAACGACTACTCTGGATACTCCTTGCCATTCCACTTCTGCTGATCGTGGCGTGGCGACTCTGGTCGCCCGCCGACCTGTCGACCTGTACCTCCGAAGTATCCACAACCGGACCACTGACAGCGTTCATACGGGACTACTTCGAGCGCAATGATCGTGTCGACTGGCGCGAACTGGATGATCGATTCGATGTGCTGTCGACACCTGAAGGCCAGAAAATCGCCAAACAACCCCAAGCACATGTCTGTGAAGCGTTACAGCTTCTGCAAAGCCCCGCGTTCAGTCAGAGTGAAAAAATCTTCACCACAGCATTGATGTTCCAGTTGCCGATCAGCCAGTACTTGGGCTTCATGGACAACGTCCATCTGCTCTATACCCAAGGCAGGATTGATCGCGAAGTGATGCTCCTGATCGTTCAACCCCGCGGCACAGCGATCAATTACTGGTGGCTGCCGGCATGGCGTGAACGCTTCCAACGTGATGCGCCGAAGTTGCTGGACAGTGGCTTGATCACTCAAGTGTTATCGGGTCGGTATTGGCTTGACTATCCCGGTAGCGGATTCTGAAGCAAGTCACCTCTCGTTGATGTGCGCACCGCCCGGGACACGTTCCGTGTGGTGCGCAGCCACACCTTGCGCAAAGCGTGTCAGGCGGGCAAACTCTGCGCACTTTCGTTATAAGATTACATAACAAACTCTTCACTTTACTTTCCGGAGACCGCCATGCGTCGTCTGCTCCTCGCTTTGCCGTTTGCCCTGTTGCCGCTGGCCGTCGCCCATGCTGCCGATGAGCACGATCATGACCACGAGCACGGCAGCCTCGGCGCCCACGAACATGGCGTCGGCCGACTGAACGCCGCACTCGACGGCCAGACTCTGGAGCTGGAACTGGAAAGCCCGGCGATGAACCTGGTGGGCTTCGAACATGCCGCCACCAGCGACGCCGACAAGGCCAAGGTCGCCGCCGCCCGCGCCAAACTGGAAAACCCGCTGGCGCTGTTCAGCCTGCCGGCCGCCGCCGGTTGCAAGGTCACCAGCCAGGAACTGGAAAGCCCGCTGTTCGGCGACAAGCCGGCTGCCGACGAGCATGACGATGATCACGACGAAGATGCCAAGGGTGGTGAAGCGCATCACCACGATCACAGCGAAATCCACGCTCACTATCAATTCAGCTGCGCGGCCCCGGGTGCTCTGAAGACCCTGGATCTGGCGAACCTCTTCAATACCTTCCCGGCCACACAGAAAATTCAGGTACAACTGATCGGCCCGAGCGGCCAGCAAGGCACCGAAGTGACCGCCAAGGCTGCCGCCCTGAAATTCTGATTGCCTGAAATATCCCCTGTAGGAGCTGCCGAAGGCTGCGATCTTTTGATCTTGCCTTTAAAAACAGGATCAAAAGATCGCAGCCTTCGGCAGCTCCTGCACGGGCCCGTGATCAAACATGAAACTGGTGCCATGACCCAAGCACTCATCGAACTGTCCGACCTGGGCTTCAACTGGCCCGGCCACCCGCCGCTGCTGGACATCCCGGCGTTTCGCCTGGAGCCCGGCGAAACCCTGTTCCTCAAAGGCCCCAGCGGCAGTGGCAAAACCACCCTGCTCGGTCTGCTCGGTGGCGTGCAGAAGCCCGGGCGCGGCAGCATTCGCCTGCTCGGCCAGGAACTGACCGAACTCGGTGCCGGCGCCCGCGACCGCTTTCGTGTCGATCACACCGGCTACATCTTCCAGCAATTCAACCTGCTGCCGTTTCTTTCGGTGCGCGAGAACGTCGAGTTGCCCTGCCACTTCTCCAGATTGCGTGCCGAGCGAGCGAAACAGCGCCACGGCAGCGTCGACCAAGCCGCCGCCACCCTGCTCGCTCACCTGGGCTTGAAGGACGAAAGCATCCTCGGCCGTCGCGCCGATTCGCTGTCGATCGGTCAGCAGCAACGGGTCGCCGCCGCTCGTGCGTTGATCGGCCAGCCGGAACTGGTGATCGCCGACGAACCGACCTCGGCGCTGGATTACGACGCCCGGGAAAACTTCATTCGTCTGTTGTTCGCCGAATGCCGCGAGGCCGGCTCCAGCCTGTTGTTCGTCAGCCACGACCAGAGCTTGGCGCCGCTGTTCGACCGTCACCTGTCCCTGGCCGAACTCAATCGCGCCGCCACGTCTGCCGAGGTCTGAGATGTATCTGTTTCGTCTGGCCATGGCCAGCCTGGCCAACCGCCGCTTCACCGCTCTGCTCACCGCGTTCGCCATTGCCCTGTCGGTGTGCCTGTTGCTCGCGGTCGAGCGCGTGCGCACCGAGGCCAAAGCCAGTTTCGCCAGCACCATCAGCGGCACCGACCTGATCGTCGGCGCTCGCTCCGGTTCGGTGAACCTGCTGCTGTACTCGGTGTTCCGCATCGGCAACGCGACCAACAACATTCGTTGGGACAGCTTCGAACATTTCGCCAGCAACCCGAAGGTGAAGTGGGCGATCCCGATGTCCCTCGGCGACTCCCATCGCGGCTACCGGGTGATGGGCACCACCGAAGCCTATTTCGAGCATTACCAGTACGGTCGTCAGCAACATCTGGAACTGGCCGACGGCCGTGCCTTCGCCACCGACCCGTTCGAAGTGGTGCTCGGCGCCGAAGTCGCCGAAGCGCTGCATTACAAGCTCGGCGACCAACTGGTACTGGCCCACGGCGTAGCGGCGATCAGTCTGGTCAAGCACGATGACAAACCGTTCACCGTGGTCGGCATTCTCAAGCGCACCGGCACGCCGGTAGATCGCACGCTGCACATCAGCCTCGGCGGCATGGAGGCGATTCACATCGACTGGCACAACGGCGTACCGGCCCGGGGCAACGGTCGGATCACCGCAGATCAGGCACGCAACATGGACCTGACGCCACAGGCGATCACTGCGTTCATGCTCGGCCTCAACAGCAAGATTTCCACCTTCGCCCTGCAACGCGAAATCAACGAATTCCGTGGCGAGCCAATGCTGGCGATCCTTCCGGGCGTGGCCTTGCAGGAGCTGTGGAGCCTGATGAGCACCGCTGAAAAGGCGCTGTTTGTGGTCTCGCTGTTCGTGGTGCTGACCGGGTTGATCGGCATGCTCACGGCGATTCTCACCAGCCTCAACGAGCGCCGCCGCGAGATGGCGATTTTGCGTTCGGTCGGCGCGCGGCCGTGGCACATCGCGAGTCTGCTGGTGCTGGAAGCTTTCGCGCTGGCATTGACCGGCGTAATCGCCGGACTGGCGCTGCTGTACCTCGGCATCGCCGCCGCGCAGGGTTACGTGCAGGCCAATTACGGGCTGTATCTGCCGCTGGCGTGGCCGAGCGAGTATGAATGGACGCTGCTCGGTGGCATTCTGGCGGCCGCGCTGCTGATGGGCAGCGTGCCGGCCTGGCGCGCGTATCGCCAATCCTTGGCCGATGGCCTGTCGATCCGTTTATGAGGATGTTCACCATGCCCCGCGCTGTGCTTGCGCTGCTGTTGCTGGTCGCCCTGCCCGTGTGGGCAGCGGCGCCGAAAGACCTGACCTGGTCGGAGATGATCCCGCCGGACGCCGCGCCGGAAGTGCCGAACATGACGCCGTTGCACGACCTGTCGAAGATGGGCGACGCGCTCTCGGCCGAGTCGGCGCCAGCGGCGAAACAGGACATGCCCAACGCGCCGGTGGTGCAAAGTCTCGACGGGCAGAACATCCGCCTGCCGGGCTACATCGTGCCGCTGGAAGTCAATGAAGAAGGACGCACCACGGAGTTTCTGCTGGTGCCGTACTTCGGCGCCTGCATCCACGTGCCGCCACCGCCGTCGAACCAGATCGTGCATGTGAAAAGCGAGCTGGGCGTGAAGCTCGACGAGCTGTATCAGCCGTACTGGGTCGAGGGACCGTTGCAGGTCAAGGCGTCCACCAGCGAACTGGCCGATGCCGGGTATCAGATGGCGGCGGACAAGATTTATGTGTATGAGCTGCCGGAGTAATTCCGGTAATTCTGCACTGTCCGGCCCATTGTCTTCGCGAGCAGGCTCGCTCCCACAGTTGAACGAGTTCTAATGTGGGAGCGAGCCTGCTCGCGAAGGGGTCGGCAAAGGTTCCACAAATAAACCCGCCATCACTGTTTCATTGAGCTGAGTCAAAAGACCGTATCAGACGGATTCGTACCATAGGACATCAGACATTTTTAACGTCCTTTTGGAGCTCCCATGAACAAGTCCTTGCTCAGCGCCTCGCTGTTTGCAGTCGCGCTCGCAGCCCCGCTCGCCCACGCCCACGAAGCCGGTGACATCATCGTTCGCGCCGGTGCGATCACCGTCAACCCGAAGGCCGACAGCTCCAGCGTCAAAGTCGATCAGGGTCCGCTGAGCGGCACCAACCTGGGCGGCAAGGCGACCATGAGCAGCGACACCCAACTGGGTCTGAACTTCGCCTACATGCTGACCAACAACATCGGGATCGAGTTGCTGGCGGCCTCGCCGTTCGAGCATGACGTGAAAATCAAAGGCACCGCGCTGCCAGCGGCCAACGGCAAACTCGGCACCCTGAAACACCTGCCGCCCACCCTCAGCGTCGTGTACTACCCGCTGGATGCGAAATCGCCGTTCCAGCCTTACATCGGTGGCGGCATCAACTACACCTGGATCTACGACGAGCACGTCGGCAGCGAAGCCCAGTCCAACGGCTTCAGCAACTTCAAGGCGAAAAACTCTTGGGGCCTGGCCTGGCAGGTCGGCGCCGACTACATGCTGACCGACAACATCATGCTCAACGCCCAGGTGCGCTACATCGACATCGATACTCGCGCCACCGTCGAGAACAACGCCGTGGCACCGGGTACCCGGGCCAAGGTGAATGTTGATGTCGATCCGTTTGTGTACATGGTGGGTCTGGGCTACAAGTTCTAAGCAACATTCGAACATTCGCGTGGTGGTGAATGCGGGCTAATGTGGCGAGGGAGCTTGCTCCCGCTGGGCTGCGAAGCAGCCCTGAACAAGGCAAAAGCGGTGCTTCAGAAAAACCGCGTTGACTGAATTTGCGACTGCTGCGCAGTCGAGCGGGAGCGAGCTCCCTCGCCACAGGGATTGCACAAGCGTCAAAGCGATACCCCGCCCACAAAAAAGGCGCCTGCAAAGGCGCCTTTTTTGTTTTTTCGATTTAGCGTCCCAGCAACCGCGCCAGCCCCACACGCATCGGCGTCGGCTCTGGCAGCTTGAAACGTTGCAGCAAACGCGTGTTGTTCGCCCGCGAATGACGGATGTCGCCGGCGCGCGCCGGGCCATAGCTGACCGGTGGCAGTTCGCCGACCACTTCCTGCAGCGTTTGCAACATCTGCTTGAGGTTCATCGCCTGGTTCCAGCCGACGTTCATCGCGCCCACTTCCACTTCAGGCTTGTCGATTGCCTGCACCAGCACGTCGACCAGATCCTCGACATAGAGGAAATCGCGGGTCTGCTCACCATCGCCGAACACGGTGATCGGCAGACCCTTCTGCGCCCGCTCGCTGAAGATGCTGATGACCCCGGAATACGGCGAGGACGGATCCTGGCGTGGGCCGAAGATGTTGAAGAAGCGGAAGATCACCGGCTCCAGGTCATGCTGGCGACGGTAGAAATCGAAGTAGTGCTCGCCGGCCAGTTTGTCCGAGGCGTACGGCGTCAGCGGGGCCTTTGGCGTGTCTTCGTCAATCGACTCGCCTTCGCCATTGTTGCCGTACACCGCTGCGCTCGACGCGTAGAGCACACGCTTGACCCCGGCCTGGCGCATGGCTTCGCAGACATTCAGGGTGCCGATGAAATTGCTCTGATGCGTCTTCACCGGATCGTCCACCGACGCCTGCACCGAAGCGACTGCCGCCAAATGCGCAACGGCGCTGCAGCCTTGCATGGCCTGCGCGACCAACGCGGCATCGGCGACATCACCGACGATCAGTTCGACCTTCGGGTTGTCCAGCGGCAGGTTGGCGCGTTTGCCAGTCGACAGATCATCGAGAATCCGCACCGAATGGCCGGTGGCGAGCAATGCATCCGTCAGGTGCGAGCCGATGAAACCGGCGCCGCCGGTGATTAAAACAGGGCCTTCAGCCATGACGATAAAACCTATCCAGTAAAGCCGGGAGCGCGGCGCGCCAGGCGCGGGGCTTGATCCCGAAAGTGTGCAGAATTTTCTTGCAGGCGAGGACCGCGTGCTGCGGTTCCTCGGCGGCATCCGGCCGCGCGGCATGGGCCTGAGCGGTCGGTGCTTCGATCGCCAGCGGATGCAGGCTGCGTGCTTCGGTCAGAATCGCCTGACCGAGCGCCAGCGGTGTGGTCGCCTCGTGGCCGGCGTAATGGTAAGTGCCCCACAGCGGCGCCGCGCAATCGAGTTGCTTGAGCACCGAAATGATCACTCGCGCCGCATCGTCCACCGGGGTCGGATTGCCCCGGCGATCATCGGCCATGAGCAATTCATCCGGCTGTTCGGCGCGGGCGAGGAAGCGTCCGAGGGTGCCTTCAGGGCTGTCATCGAGCAGCCAGCCGAAGCGTAGCAACACGTGTTGCGGGCAGGTCGCACGGACACTTTGCTCGATGCGCCACAGCGCCTGGCCGCGCAGGCCCAGCGGCACCGGCTCGTCTTTTTCGCTGTAGGCAGTCGCCCGCGAACCGTCGAACACCCTATAGCTGGATGGCTGCACGAGGATGATGTTGTGGTGCTGGCACAGTTCGGCCAGCCGCTCGATGGCGCGTTCCTGGCCGGCCAGACGGCTTTCGCTGACGGTCTCGGCCTGGAACCAGTCGAAATAGTAGGCGAGGTTGATCAACGCATCCGGACGGGTATCGTCGAGCAGTTGCGTCAGGCTCGCGGCATCCCAGCCGTCTTCTGGCGGGCGGGGGGCGAGGAAACCGATGTCTTCTTCCGCACCGAGGCGAATCAGCGCCTGCCCAAGGGCATTTCCGCCGCCCAGTAACATAAGGCGCATTCGCATAGAGTCAGCAGGCCCAGTCTGATTGGAACGATGGCTTTAGCGACGGTGCGGGTGACACCGTCATCGATAATTGCCGGAATCGTTGCATTTTGCGGGTTTAGTGCGCAACCGTCACCCGTAAAGTGTAGATCGCCGGGAATTGTGCTGAATCAACTGGCCCCATCGCTGGCAAGCCAGCGCCCACAAGGTTCAGTGTTGATTGCCAAACTGTTGAACAACAACAATCACTGTGGGAGCTGGCTTGCCAGCGATGAGGCCCTGAACAGCAAAGATCCCCAGCGGTACTTGCATATTGTCGCCCCCACCCGCATAACTTGAGCATGAATCTGCCCATCCCCAAGGACGCCGCCCTGGCTGGCTTTCACCCCGCCGTCAGCGCCTGGTTCAGCAGCACCTTCCCGTCGGTCACCGCCGCCCAGGCCCGCGCATGGCCATTGATCCGCCAGCGCCGCTCGACGCTGATCGCCGCGCCCACCGGCTCCGGTAAAACCCTCACCGCGTTTCTCGCGGTGCTCGACGACCTCGTCCACCGTGGCCTGGAAAACCCCGACGGCCTGCCCGACGAAACCCTGGTGGTCTACGTTTCACCGCTCAAGGCTTTATCCAACGACATCCGCATCAACCTGCAAACTCCGCTGGCCGGGATCACCGAGCAGTTGCGCCAGTCGGGCCTGCCCGAACTGCAGATCACCACGGCCGTGCGCACCGGCGACACCCCGCAAAAAGACCGCGCCGCCATGCGCAAAAGTGCGCCGCACATTCTGGTGACCACCCCGGAATCGCTCTACGTGCTGCTCGGTTCCGAGTCCGGGCGCAAAATGCTTGGCAGCACGCGCACGGTGATCATCGACGAGATCCACGCCATCGCTGCCGGCAAACGCGGCAGTCATCTGGCGCTGAGCCTTGAGCGCCTGCAGGCGCTGTGCGCCGAACCGCTGACACGCATCGGTCTGTCCGCCACACAAAAACCGATCGAGGCCGTGGCACGGTTTCTGGTCGGCACTGATCGCCCCTGCGAAATCATCGACATCGGCCACGCTCGCCCCCGAGACCTCGGCATCGAAGTGCCGCCGGTGCCGTTGTCGGCAGTGATGGCTAACGACGTCTGGGAGCTGGTTTATGACCGGCTCGCCGAACTGGCCCGCGAACACCGCACCACGCTGATTTTCGTCAATACCCGGCGCTTGGCCGAACGCTTGAGTCGACACCTCAGTGAGCGCCTCGGCAAACGCGCAGTGGCCGCGCACCACGGCAGCCTGGCCAAGGAATTTCGTCTCGACGCCGAACAGCGACTCAAGCGCGGCGAACTGCAAGTGCTGATCGCCACCGCTTCGCTGGAGTTGGGCATCGATATCGGCGAAGTCGATCTGGTCTGCCAAATATCCTCGCCGCGTTCGATTGCCGGGTTTCTGCAAAGAGTCGGTCGCTCCGGGCACCAGGTCGGCGGCACGCCCAAGGGCCGCTTGTTCGCCACCACCCGCGACGACCTGATTGAGTGCGCCGCCCTGCTCGACTGCGTGCGCCGTGGCGAACTCGACACTCTGCACATCCCCGAAGCGCCGCTGGATGTACTGGCGCAGCAGATCATCGCCGAAGTCAGTTGCCGGGAATGGGCGGAAGATGCGCTGCTGGCGCTGTTCCGCCAAGCCTCGCCGTACCGCGATCTCGACGAAAAACACTATCAGGCGCTGCTGACCATGCTCGCCGAAGGCTACAACGGTCGTCAGGGCATCCGCAGCGCCTACCTGCACCGCGACGCCGTCAGCCGCACGCTACGCGGCCGCCGTGGCGCGCAACTGACCGCCGTGACCAGTGGCGGCACCATTCCCGACAATGCCGACTACAGCGTGTTGCTCGAACCGCAGGGCCTGAACATCGGCAGCGTCAATGAAGACTTCGCCGTGGAAAGCATCGCCGGTGATGTGTTCCAGCTCGGCAATACCTCCTACCGCATCCTGCGGGTGGAAACCGGCAAAGTGCGCGTCGAGGATGCCCAGGGCCAGCCGCCGACCATTCCGTTCTGGCTCGGCGAAGCCCCGGGGCGCAGCGATGAATTGTCGGCGGCGGTGGCGCGCCTGCAAGCGACCCTCGACGAACTGCTTGGCGTCCGCCCCGGCGATCTGCAACCGGCGCTCGACTGGCTGACCGCAACCCTGGGTCTGAACCGTGCCAGCGCCGAACAACTGGTGGAGTATCTCGCCCGCGCTCGCCTGACCCTCGGCGCCCTGCCCTCGCAGGACACGCTGCTGATGGAGCGGTTTTTCGATGAGTCCGGCGGTACTCAGTTGATCATCCATTCACCGTTCGGCAGCCGCATCAACCGCGCCTGGGGCCTGGCCTTGCGCAAGCGTTTCTGCCGCACGTTCAACTTCGAGTTGCAGGCAGCCGCCAGCGAAGACGCGATTGTCCTGTCGCTGTCCACCAGCCACAGTTTCGAACTGGATGATGTCTGGCGGTACCTGCACAGCAACAGCGCCGAGCACATCCTGATTCAGGCGATTCTCGACGCGCCGCTGTTCGGCGTGCGCTGGCGCTGGAATGCCGGCGTGGCCCTGGCGTTGCCGCGTTTTACCGGCGGGCGCAAAGTCGCGCCGCAGTTGCAGCGGATGAAAAGCGAAGACCTGATCGCCAGCGTGTTCCCCGATCAGATCGCCTGCCTGGAAAACCTCGCCGGCGAGCGGGAGGTTCCCGAGCATCCGCTGGTGGAACAGACCCTCGACGATTGCTTGCACGAGGCCATGGACAGCGACGGCTGGCTCAACCTACTGCGGCGCATGGAGCGCGGCGAGGTGCGGTTGATCAGCCGCGATCTGCCGGCTCCGTCACCGCTGGCGGCAGAAATTCTCAGCGCGCGGCCGTACGCCTTTCTCGACGATGCACCGCTGGAAGAACGCCGCACCCAAGCGGTGATCAACCGACGCTGGAGCGATCCGCAATCCACCGATGATCTCGGGGCACTCGACGCCGACGCCATCAACGCGGTGCGCGAGGAAGCATGGCCGACGCCGGCCAACGTCGATGAAATGCACGAGGCGCTGATGAGCCTGGCGTGCGTCAGCGACCTTGAAGTTCAGGCTGGCGAACACTGGCGCGAATGGCTTGACGCGCTGACTGCGAGCGGTCGCGCCTGCCGCTTGGCCGTTCCGCCAGTAACGGCAAAAGAAAAGCTTCGCGAGCAGGCTCGCTCCCACATTCAACCGGGTTCCGCCCGTTGGAACACCGTCAACTGTGGGAGCGAGCCTGCTCGCGAAGACGGCCTCACAGTCACTACACATCCACAGCCTGGCTCGTTGTGGCTGGCGCGAGAACGCCTGAAGTGTCTGCAAGCGCTTTATCCACAGGCCACGTTGCAACCGCCGCAAGCAGCGCTGCCCGGGTTCGATGATATCTGGACGGTCGATGACGCATTGATCGAAGTGATCCGCGCCCGACTCGGCGCCTTCGGTCCGCTGCCGTTAGCCGCCATTGCCGAACCACTCGCGTTGCCGATACCGCAGGTCAATCAGGCCCTCGCGCAACTGGAGCGCGAAGGCTATGTGCTGCGTGGCCATTTCACTCCGGGGTCGGCGGTCGAAGAATGGTGCGAACGGCATCTGCTGGCGCGCATTCATCGCTATACGGTCAAGCGTCTGCGCCGGGAAATCGAGCCGGTAGCACTGCAGGATTTCATGCGTTTTCTGTTCGACTGGCAACACCTTTCCCCCGCTACACGCGGTCAGGGCAGCGCGGTGTTGCCGGCGATTGTCGGCCAGTTCGAAGGTTACCCGGCAGCGGCCTCCGCGTGGGACAGCGACATTCTTCCAGCGCGCTTGAAAGACTATTCGCCGAGCTGGCTGGATGACCTGTGCCGCAACGGCAAACTGGTGTGGACCCGGCTCAGCGCCCGGCAGAAAGTCAGCGGCACGGCGTTGCGCAGTACGCCGATTGTGCTGCTGCCGCGCAGTCAGGTCGGGTTGTGGGGTGCGCTGGCCGAGCAGACGCCGGTCAGTGAACTGTCGCCGAAAACGCAAAAGGTTTATGAGGCGCTGAGTCAGCACGGCGCGCTGTTTTTCGATGAGCTGATTCACGAGGCGCATCTGCTGCGCACCGAGCTGGAAATCGCCTTGCAGGAACTGGTCGGCGCCGGCCTGGTAAACGCCGACAGCTTCGCCGGGTTGCGCGCCTTGATCACCCCGGCGAGCAAGCGCCAGCAACGCAGCAGTCGTCGCGGGCGCGGCGCGTTTGTCGGTGGCATGGACGATGCCGGGCGCTGGGCGTTGTTGCGCCGCGGGCCACGGCAGGAAAGCGCTGAGATAGCGTCACCGGAAACCCTCGAACATGTCGCCATGACGTTGCTGCGCCGCTATGGCGTGGTGTTCTGGCGCCTGCTGGAGCGCGAAGCGGATTGGCTGCCGAGCTGGCGCGAATTGCTGCGCACGTTTCATCGGCTGGAAGCCCGTGGCGAGATACGCGGCGGGCGCTTTGTCAGTGGTCTGGCGGGGGAGCAGTTTGCCTTGCCCGAGGCGATTCCATTGCTGCGCGAGGTACGGCGGCGGGCGCATGACGGCAGTCTGGTTGCGGTGTGTGGGGTTGATCCGCTGAACCTGGCCGGGACGTTGTTGCCGGGGGCGAAAGTGCCGGCACTGGTGAGTAATCGGCTGGTGTATCGCGATGGGGTGCCGGTTGCTGCCGAGATTGCCGGCAAGCAGGTGTTCTGGACTGAGCTGGATCAGGTGATCATGGAGCAGGTGCGCAGCAAGCTGATCCGGCATTGATGTCGACAGTTCCGGCCCTTTCGCGAGCAGGCTCGCTCCCACAGTTTGATCGTCCTCCTGTGGGAGCGAGCCTGCTCGCGAAGAGGCCAGCTGCCCTATCCAGAAACTTGCTTCAGGTCCGCGATTCCTGCGGCACCTCGCTCGCTACCTGTGCGCCCTCACCCTGCCGCCTGGGCAACAACACCTGCTGTGGATAAGTCTGCGCGAAATGCACCTCGGCGCTGTTATCCACAAGCTTTTTCAAACGCTGATTGAACGCCCGGCTCACCGCATACTGCCCGCCCGACACGGTACGGAATTGCGCGGTCAGCACCACGCCGTTCAAGTCCATTCTGTCCACGCCAAATACATCCAGCGGCCCTTGCAGGTTGTACTTGAGGAACGAGTCTTCACGGATCGAATCGCCGGTCTGGCGGATCAGTTCGATGGCCTTGTCGACATCGGTGTCGTAGGTGAACTGCACCGAGAAAAACGCGAAGGCAAACTGGCGTGACTGGTTGGTGACTGCCTTGATCTGACCGAACGGGACCGAGTGCACAAAACCCTTGCCGTCGCGCAGGCGCAGGGTGCGGATGGTCAGGCCTTCGACGGTGCCGGCGTGCCCGGAATCGAGCACCACCCAGTCGCCGATCGACAGCGTGTCTTCAATGATGATGAACAGCCCGGTAATCACATCCTGCACCAGTTGCTGCGAACCGAAACCGATGGCCAAACCGACCACCCCGGCACCGGCCAGCAGGGGCGCGACGTTGATCCCCAGGTTGGCCATGGTGGTGATCGCGCAGATCACCACCAGGATGATTTTGATCGCGTTGCGCAGCAGCGGCAGGATGGTTTTCACCCGGGTGCTGGGCTGGCGCGACGAGCGTTTGCTGACCGGTGGTTTCAGCGCTTCCTGAATCGCCGTGTCGAGCACCACCCACAACAGCCAGGTGACGAGGAAGATCAGGCCGATGCTGCTCAACGCATTGCTGATCGCCCGGCCGACGGTGCTGCTCTGGGCAAAATCGAGCAGCGAAACGCCCCAGATCCGCCCGAGAATATCGATGAAGGCGATCGCAATGACGATCCGCAGCAAGGCATGCAACAGGCTGAGAAAGCGCTCCTTGTAGGCGCTGCTGCGTTGGATCGCCTCGGCTTTTCGCGACTTGAACAGGTGCTGGAGGATAGTGCTGAGGAACACCGTGCCGATCAGCAACACCGTGGTGAACAACGCGCAGCGCAGGGCCTTCTGGTTGTCCTCGCCGATGCCGATCAGATTGACCACCGAAACCAGCACCATCAACACGATAGGCCAGTACCAGAGCCCGGAAAAAATCCGTAGCGACTCCTGCAACGACGGCTGCTTCAGACGCTGTTCCAGTGGCCGGTTGCGTATCAGATGTGCCACCGGCCGGCGCAGGCGAATCACTAGCAGACCGAAGATGATCGAGGCAATCAGCCCGGTGAACACCGCGACGCTGCTGGTGATGTTGCCGCCCAACTGACGGGCGATCTGCGGACTGGTCAACGCGTCACTGAGGGCCGCGAGGAAGCCGATCAGGAACAGCGGTTTCGGGCAGTAGTCGCGGATGATCCGCGCGGCAGGCCGTTTGTGCCCGACGTTGAACATCACCACCACGCACAACAACATTGAAGTGGAGAAAATACCGCTGCTGGTGGCGTACGCCAGACACAGCGCCAGCGCCCGTCCCACCGAGGCTTGCAGAAAGTGGCTGACGTACAGCGTCAGCGGCAGACAGATCAGCGCCGGCAGCGTGTACGGCAGCAGGTAGCCGACCAGGTCCTGACTGCGCTGGCGGGTCCGCAGCCAACGGCCCTGACTCAGCCGCTTGGCCAGCAGGCTGCCGAGCACGGTCAGCAGCGCAAACGCGCCGAGCCAGACGCCGGACAACATCAGGAAATCCCCGGCGACGCTCCAGCCGGACCGGTTCGACGGCTGGTTGACCAGTTTGTCGACTTCGTCCGCCGCGCGGTCGGCACGCAGGCGCCAGGCATCGACCAGATGTTCATTGAGGTCGAGTTTGTCCTGCACGTCGTCGATGCTCGAACTGATCGCACCGAGCAGACCGCCCTGCACAATCGGCTCGGGTTTGGCCGGCTCTTCAGCGGCAGCCGGCCCCCCCGGCAGCGCGGCGGCTTCGAGTTCGCTGGCGCCGAGAAACAGTAGCGCTCCCAGCAGAATGGCGATCCTGAACTTGATCAAAACTGCGATCCCTCTTGGCTGAACCTATAAGGAACTGATCGGTAATTGTCAGGCAAGTTCAAGAGCACCCTCACCCCAGCCCTCTCCCCGAGGGAGAGGGAGCCGACCGAGTTGTGCTCTCGAGCTACATCGACCTGAAATATCCAGCCGAACTCAATATTGAGTGCAACCGAGATCAGCTCCCTTCCCCCTCGCCCCCTTGGGGGAGAGGGTTGGGGTGAGGGGGAGCGCTTTTGACCTTTGCGTCCAAGGCAAATATCAAATACCTGGCCCCGTATTTTTCCGCACGAGCCAAACCTCGACACTGCGCTCCATTCAAACCTCTACCGGAGTGCTGTCATGCCCATTGCCTTGCTCGCGCTGACCCTCAGCGCCTTCGCCATCGGGACGACCGAGTTCGTCATCGTTGGCCTGCTACCCACCATCGGCGCCGACCTCGGCGTCAGTCTGCCGTCCGCCGGCCTGCTGGTCAGTCTCTATGCCCTGGGCGTTGCCATTGGCGCGCCGGTGCTGACCGCCCTGACCGGCAAAGTCCCGCGCAAACTGTTGCTGTTGTCGCTGATGGTGCTGTTCACCCTCGGCAACCTGCTGGCCTGGCTGGCGCCCAGTTATGAATCGCTGGTGCTGGCGCGGATCGTCACGGGCCTGGCGCACGGGGTGTTCTTTTCCATCGGCTCGACCATCGCCACCAGCCTGGTGCCCAAGGAAAAAGCCGCCAGCGCGATTGCGATCATGTTCACCGGCCTCACCGTGGCGCTGGTCACCGGCGTACCGCTGGGCACGTTCATCGGCCAGCATTTCGGCTGGCGTGAAACCTTCCTCGCGGTCTCGGCGCTGGGTGTGATCGCCTTCATCGGCAGCCTGCTGTATGTGCCGAACAACATCGCCCACAGCAAACCGGCGTCGCTGTTGCAACAACTGCAAGTGCTGAAACAACCGCGCCTGCTGCTGGTGTACGCCATGACCGCGATCGGTTACGGCGGCTCGTTCATCGCCTTCACCTTCCTGGCGCCGATCCTGCAGGACATCTCCGGTTTCAGCGCCAGTACCGTCAGCCTGGTGCTGCTGGTGTACGGCGTCTCGGTGGCGGCCGGCAACATCTGGGGCGGCAAAATGGCGGACAAGCGTGGGCCGATCAGCGCCCTGAAAATCATCTTCGCCCTGCTCGCCGCCGTGCTGTTCGTACTGACCTTTACCGCCAGCAACCCATGGCTGGCGCTGGCCACGGTGCTGGTGTGGGGCGCGGTGGCGTTCGGCAATGTGCCGGGGCTGCAAGTGTACGTGGTGCGTCAGGCTGAACATCACACGCCGCAGGCGGTGGACGTGGCATCGGGGCTGAACATCGCGGCGTTCAACCTGGGGATTGCCGGTGGCGCATGGGGCGGCGGGCTGATCGTCGAACACCTTGGCCTGATTCACACAGCGTGGATCGGCGGGCTGGTGGTGTTGGTGGCGCTCGCGCTGACGGCCTGGAGCGGGCGACTGGATCGCCTTGGTCCGACCTATGCCGAAAGCACTACACGAGTCGTCACCGGTCACTGATCAAATAGCTGTCTCAACGATATCCCCCTGTAGGAGCTGCCGAAGGCTGCGATCTTTTGATGTTGCTTTTCAAGATCAAAAGATCGCAGCCTGCGGCAGCTCCTACAGGGATGATGTTGTCTCCAGGCTACCGTCCGTAACGCCACCGAAACTTTCCCGAACCGCCCACAGTCATCAACAAACACAGGCTGTACGAGGACTGACGACGGGAGGGGCGGCATGGCAACGATTCACATCGGTATTTCCGGCTGGCGCTACGCTCCGTGGCGCGGGGATTTCTACCCGAAGGGACTGGCCCAGAAGCGCGAACTGCAATTCGCATCACGGGCGGTCAACAGCATCGAAATCAATGGATCGTTCTACGCCCTGCAACGGCCCGAACGTTATGCGCAGTGGTACAGCGAAACGCCGGACGACTTCGTCTTCAGCGTCAAGGCGCCGCGCTTCATCACTCACGTCCGGCGCTTGCGCGAGATCGAAAAACCGCTGGCGAATTTCTTCGCCTCCGGGGTGCTGGAGCTCAAGGAAAAGCTCGGGCCGATCCTCTGGCAGTTTCCGCCGAACTTCAAATTCGACCCCGAGCGCTTCGAACACTTCCTCTCATTATTGCCCCACGATACCGAGGCGGCCGCCGCCCTCGCCCGTCAGCACGACGCGCACCTGCACGGCCACGCCAGCCTGAAAGCCTGGCGCAAGAAGCCGCTGCGCCATGCCGTCGAAATTCGCAACGACAGCTTCATCGATCCCGACTTCGTGCGCTTGTTGAAACGCTACAACACCGCCCTGGTGATCGCCGACACCGCCGGCAAATGGCCGTATCGCGAAGACCTTACCAGCGACTTCATCTACCTGCGCCTGCACGGTGCCGAAGAACTCTACGCCAGCGGCTACAGCGAATCGGCGCTGCAGAACTGGGCCAAACGCATCGACGCCTGGCACCACGGTCAGCAGCCTGGCGATGCGCACCTGATCGCGCCACGCCTCAAGCCCCGGGCGAGCAAGTCCCGCGAAGTGTTCTGCTATTTCGACAACGACATCAAAGTCCGCGCCCCCTACGACGCGCGCCGGTTGCTCCACTGTTTTGAGCTGGATAAAACACTCGCCACCGCCCCCGGCGAACCCGCTGCCGAAGGGGTGCTGACATGAGTATTCCAGAGCCGGTCGGGGTCACCGACGAGCAGACCCGTGTCGAAGCCTCGGTGCGCCGTTTCACCGTGCTGACGGTCAACACCCACAAGGGTTTCACCGCGCTCAATCGACGTTTCATCCTTCCGGAGTTGCGCGAAGCCGTGCGCAGCGTGGCCGCCGACGTGGTGTTTCTGCAGGAAGTCCACGGCACCCATGAACATCATCCCAAGCGCTACAGCAACTGGCCGACGATGCCGCAGTACGAGTTCCTCGCCGACAGCCTGTGGCCGCAATTCGCCTATGGACGCAACGCGGTGTACCCGGAGGGCGATCACGGCAATGCGCTGCTGTCGAAATTCCAGATCATCCGCCACGATAACCTCGACGTGTCGATCAGCGGCCACGAGAACCGTGGTCTGCTGCATTGCGTGCTGCGCATGCCGGGCGATGGCGTCGAAGTGCATGCGATCTGCGTGCATCTGGGTCTGCGCGAAAGCCATCGCAATGCGCAATTGAAACTGCTCGGCGAGCGCCTGGCCCAGCTGCCGGATAACGCACCGGTAATCGTCGCCGGAGACTTCAACGACTGGCGCCAGCGCGCCGACGCGTTGCTTGAACCCTGCGGCCTGCGCGAGGTGTTCGCCGAGCATCACGGCAAACCGGCGCGCAGCTTTCCGGCGCGTCTGCCGACGCTGCGGCTTGATCGTATTTATGTACGCAACCTCAAGGCCAGCCAACCGAAAGTCCTGGCCAACCGGCCCTGGTCACACCTTTCCGACCACGCCCCGTTATCGGTGGAGATTGAATTATGAGCAGCGCACCGCTGGAGAAATCCGCCGTGGAACCGATCAGCATCAACCCGCCGGTACGCGAGCCCGGGCCTGTCGATGTCGAGTACAGCTGGCAAGGCAACAACCGCGTCGAGTTGCTGGAAAACGGCGAGGAATATTTCCCCCGGGTGTTTGACGCCATGCGTGCGGCGAAGAGTGAAATCCTGCTGGAGACCTTCATCGTTTTCGAAGACAAGGTCGGCGCAGAGTTGCAGCAGATCCTGATCGACGCCGCCCGCCGCGGCGTGCGCACCACCGTCAGTCTCGACGGCTTCGGCTGTGGTGAGTTGACCACCGGTTATCTCGCGGCGCTGAGCGACGCCGGCGTACACCTGCAGATGTTCGACCCGGCGCCCAAGCACCTGGGTTTTCGCACCAACTGGTTCCGCCGTCTGCACCGCAAGATTGTGGTGGTCGACGGACTGATCGCGTTTATTGGCGGGATCAACTTTTCCGGCGATCACTTGGCCGACTTCGGCCCCGAAGCGAAACAGGATTACGCGGTGCAGGTTCAGGGGCCGGCGGTCGCTGACATCCATCATTTCGCCCTGCTGCAAAGTGGTCGGCCAGGCCGTGCACGCTTCTGGTGGCAACGTCGGCGCCAGCGCCGGGCAGACATGGCTTTCAACGATCACGACGGCCAGGTGCGCCTGGTGTTTCGCGACAACGATCAGCACCAAACCGATATCGAAGACGTGTATTTGCACGCATTGCGCCGGGCCAAACGCCGGGTGGTGATCGCCAACGCCTATTTCTTCCCCGGCTACCGCCTGCTGCGCGAGATCCGCAACGCGGCGCGCCGTGGCGTCGAGGTGCGGCTGATCCTGCAAGGTCAACCGGACATGCTGGTGGCGAAACTGGCGGCGCGCATGACCTACGACTACTTGCTCAAGGCCGGGGTGCAGATCCACGAATATTGCCAGCGCCCGCTGCACGGCAAAGTCGCCTTGGTGGATGAGGAATGGAGCACGGTCGGCTCGAGCAATCTCGACCCGCTGAGCCTGTCGCTGAACCTGGAAGCCAACGTGCTGATCCGTGATCGCGCGTTCAATCAGCACTTGTTCCAGCGTCTCGAAGACCTGAGCCACAACCACTGCAAGGCGATGGACCCGAGCAAGGTGCCACGCGGACGGATCTGGCACATGACCGTGGGGTTTCTGGTGTTCCACTTCCTGCGGCATTTTCCGGCGATGGCCGGTTGGCTGCCGGCGCACAAACCACGGCTCAAGCCGTTTCGGGGGCACATGTCATGAGCCATTCCCCAGCGCAAGCAGCGCCCGCCGTGCATTCTCGATGGAGTCGCTGGAAACGCCCACTGACGCTGCTGTTCTTCCTCGCGTTGATCGTGTTGCTGACGATGTTTGCCACCCGCATCGAATGGGCGGAAGTGCTGCAGACCCTGGCCGACTTCAAGGTGCGCACACTGCTCATCGCCGCCGGCGTGACCCTGTTGAGCTTTCTCACCTACGCCAGCTTCGACCTGATCGGGCGCACCTACATCCGCCAGGACCTGACCTGGAAACAGATCCTCCCGGTGGGGATCATCAGCTATGCGTTCAACCTCAATCTCAGCGCCTGGGTCGGCGGGATCGCCATGCGCTATCGGCTGTATTCACGCCTGGGGGTGAGCAAAAGCAACATCGCCAAAATTCTCGGTCTGAGCCTGGCCACCAACTGGTTCGGCTACATGACGATTGCCGGCGTGGTGTTCAGCAGCGGCCTGGTGAGCATGCCGCCGGGCTGGAAAATCAGCAGCGATGCGTTGCAGGGCATTGGCGTGCTGTTGCTGCTGCTGAGTGCCGGTTACCTCGCCGCGTGCCAGTTCTCCAAGCGCCGCGAATGGTCGATTCGCGGGGTGGAAATCAACCTGCCGTCCCTGCGCATGGCCGTCCTGCAACTGCTGCTGGGTGCGCTGAACTGGTCGTTGATGGCGGCGGTGATTTTCACCTTGCTGCCGGGCAAGCTGGATTATCCGCTGGTGCTTGGCGTGCTGTTGATCAGTGCGATTGCCGGGGTCATCACCCACATTCCGGCGGGGCTCGGGGTTCTGGAAGCGGTATTCGTCGCGCTGCTGCAACACGAAGTTTCGCGGGGCAGCCTGGTAGCGGGATTGCTGGCGTATCGGGCGATTTATTTTCTTTTGCCGTTGTTGATCACGGTGGTGATGTATCTGCTGGTCGAGGCCAAGGCGAAGGCGTTGCGGATCGAGAAGAAGCCCTAGTCATCCTTCGCCACAGGGGGATGTGCTCAAGTGGACTGAATGATGCTCAACCGCTCCCCGACCACCATCTCGGTAATCCAGTCCACCAGAATCGAGGTATAGGCCTGCTGCGAAACCGGGTCGCTCAGCGCATGGTCAGCACCGTCGATGATCCGGTGCGTCAGCGAATGCGTCTGCTGACACGCGGCGCGGTAACTCATGATCGTGGCGTGGGGCACGTAGTCATCGGTTTCCGATTCCACCAACAACACATCCCCGGTGAACTGCGAACAGGCGTGCAAGGCGCGGTTACTGTCGGCACGCACCAGCGTCGCCCGATAGTCACGCAGATCAGCCTTGTCCAGATCACGCTTGGGTGTATGCCATTGCTCGTCGCGATACAGCGCCGGCACTCGCAGCGCCAGCCAGCGCACCGGGCGCAGCGAGGTGAGAATCGACGCGAGATAGCCGCCATAACTGGTGCCGACTACCGCAATCGCCGAGGTGTCGAGCGCCGGATGCGCCAACAGGCGATCGTAAGCCGCGAGCAAGTCACGCAGGTTGTCTTCGCGCGTCACCCGGGTCAGTGGAATGCCGGTGCCACCGGTGTGTCCGCGCAGGTCGAAGGTCAGACACACACAACCCAGCCCGGCGATGCCCTTGGCGCGCTCCAGATCACGCTCCTGGCTGCCACCCCAGCCGTGCACAAACAACACGCCGGGGACTTTCGATTTGGGACTGAGAAACGTCCCGCTCATCTGTTCGTCATCAATGTCGATCTGAATGCTTTCGCTTCTAGCCGTCATAGGATTTGACCGTTACGTATTTGAGGAGAAAGTCGCTGTTCTCGGCCGGGCCGCGATAGATTTCGATGGCGTCCGCCGGCAGGCTTTGATCACCGTAGGTTTCTACGGTCGACACACGGATCGCCCGCATCTGCGGAGCGTTGACGAAGCTCTGCAGCGCGGCCAGTTCAGCGCTGCTGGCACCGCCCATGCGCCAGGATTGTTCGAGCACACCACTGCGCGGTTTGCCATTGCTGTCCAGGCCTTGAGCGATGTCGTAGTTGCGCCGCGAGGCATAGAAACCCGGATAGGCTTCGTCTGCCGCCCGGTCAAACTTCCGCGCCTGTTCGATGGCCAGCCGCACGTCATCCGCTAGCTCCAGCGCCAGCAACTGATCGTAGCCGCCCTGCACCACCAGCAGATTCGAACCGCCGTAGACGTCCTCGCCATGGGCGTCCTGAGTCAAGTATTGATCACCGCAGTAGCTCAGCACCTTGCCGCCGATGAATGACTGACCGACGCTGTGGGTGACCACCTTGCTCAAGTCCTGCTCCAGCACCACGCCATCGCGGAACAACGCTGCCGCATCCACTCGAGCGAGGACCTCGTCGAACGCGTCGAGGCTGTTGATAACCTCCTGACCGCGACCGGCACAGGCGTGAATCGGTTTGAGGCGAATGGGGCCGCTGTACAGCAAGTGCTCGGCGGCGGGCCGCGCGTCTTCCAGGGCAAACACGGTCAAGCCATCGAGCACCACGTCGCGCACACGCTCGCAGAACTGCGGCGCCCAGCCTTGCGGCGCGTGGGCCAGATGGCTGCGCAGGCCGTGACTGATGGCTTTGGTGCAGATGAAATCGTGTTCGACGAATCCGCCCCATAAATCATCCGCGCTTTTGATGCCCAAGGCCTGTGCCTGTCCGGCGCCGACAATGGTTTGCGTCGGCAGCCAGTACAGATCACGGCCGCGGTGTTTCTCCGGGTCGTAGCTGCCAGCAAATCTGAGCCCGAGAATCTGCGCCAGCCAACGGGCCAGCGCCTTGTTGGTCTGCACTTCATGGTGTGGCGCGCCAGCGCGCACCGAGTGCGCGACGACGATTTTTCTGCCTGGCGTCGGGGTCATGCGTCCCCCTTGCAGCGGATGAGTGAATGGAGTGATGAACGGTGCAGAGATCAGGCCAATCGGGAGGCTGTGGAAAACTTCGGTGAATCAAATGCTTGCCTAAAACGTGATGGCATCAGGCCCGTTTCAATCTGCACGACCGGGCGTCAGCGCCCGGTAATTTGCACGATTTCAGCAGCACCAGATTTCAATGTGGGTGGGGGCTTGCTCCCACAGGTCATGGCGTGTCTGGACTATCCCGAGACACCAAACCGCGCCCGATAATCACTTGGCGTCAGCCCGGTGATTTTCTTGAAGATCGCGCGAAACGCTCCCGGGTCCTGATAGCCCACCGTCCATGCAATGTGGTCGATGGTTCCATTGGTGAATTCGAGCAGTTCTCGCGCCTTGCCAACCCGCAGATGCTGGCAATATTCGGTGGGTTTCAACCCGGTCGCCGCACGGAAACGACGCAGAAACGTGCGCTCCTCCAGCCCCGCCCGCTCTGCCATCGAGGTCAGCGAAACATCAGTGGCGCCGGTGCTTTGCAGCCAATGCTGAACATTGAGAATCGCCGCGTCGCCATGACTGAGGATCGGTGCAAAATTGCTCCCGCAGGCACTGGCGCTGTCGCTGTGCTCCATCACCAGAAAGCGCGCGGTGCCGCTGGCGATGCTCGGCCCGAGCAGCCGGTCGACCAGGCGCAAACCCAGCTCCGACCAAGCCATCAGCCCGGCGGTGGTGATCAAGTCGCCGTCATCGACAATCGGCGTATCCGCCTTGAGCCGGATGTTCGGATAACGCTCGGCAAACGCCTTGGCCGAGGTCCAGTGCGTGGTGGCGCTACGCCCGTCGAGCAGGCCGCTTTCGGCCAGCAGCATCGACCCCACACAGACACCGCCGAGGGTTGCACCACGGGCATGCTGATCACGTAGCCATTGCAACCATTGCGCTGAAACGCTGGCCGCAGAAAAACTGCCGAGGGACGGTGGAATCAGCACTGCCAGCAAATGACTGTCAGCGCCGGGATGACTGTCGTACACCCGCTGCGGCGCCTGCCCGGCGTCGGCTTTCCAGTGACTGACGCGCAGCACCGGTAACTGCGCCGCCTGACGCTCGGCAGCTATCCGGTTGGCGACCGCAAACAGATCGTTCAGCCCATGCACCGCCGCCAGTTGTACGCCGGGGTACATCAGTACGCCCAGTTCCACCGTGGCGGCCCTTTCTGCGCCCATGTCAGTTTTCCCCTGCTTATTGTCGGTCCGGCCAATCCTCGAAACGTCGGCCAGCGCCAATACTGAATCCACTTCCAGCCCATGCATCGAGGACACACCATGACCAGACAAGCGCTCATCGTAGTCGATATCCAGAACGACTACTTCCCCCAAGGCAAGTGGCCGCTGGTGGGGGCTGAAGCCGCCGCCGACAACGCCGCACGGCTGCTCGCCGCGTTCCGCGAAGCGGGCGATCCGGTGGTGCACATTCGCCACGAATTCACTTCGGCCGACGCACCGTTTTTCACCCCGGGCTCGGACGGCGCAAAACTGCATCCCAAAGTACTCAATCGTCCGGACGAACCGGTGGTGCTCAAGCACTTCGTCAATTCGTTCCGGGAGACCGCGCTGCAATCGATTCTCGATGAACAAGGCATCAGGGATCTGGTGATTGTCGGCAGCATGAGCCACATGTGCATCGACGGCATCAGCCGTGCGGCGGCGGACCTGGGCTACGGCGTCACGGTAATCCACGACGCCTGCGCCTGCCGTGACCTGGAATTCAACGGGGTCACGGTGCCTGCCGCTCAGGTCCACGCGGCATTCATGTCGGCACTGGGTTTCGCTTACGCCAGCGTGGTCTCGGCCGAGGAGTTTCTGGGGCGCTGATCCATCACGACACACCCGGTAAAAACTTGCGCCCGCCACGTTGCGGGCGTTTTTCGTCTGTCATGAAAATCTCACGCGTGAGCCATTGATGGCACTTTGAATTGGTTGTAGTGTGGCTCACGCGTGAGATGTTCATAACGGAGTCATTGCCATGAAAAGCCGCTCCCCCACTGTTGCGTCAGAGAGCCCAAAGGGAGAGCGCTCGAAACCGTCCGCGAAAAAACCGTCGAGCTTCTACATGAAGCAGATGCGCGCGGGCCTGGCTGCTGCCGGTTATGTGAAACACGAAACTTGGGTGCTTCCGGAAAACCGAAGCTTGCTCAAGCAGATGGAGCAACAGCTACGCCAACCGATTCTGGCTGGCTCATTCATGTCGGAGAATTACATGAGCGCAGGCAACAACTGGAACATCGATAGCCTCTTCAACGCCCTCAAGGCACTGGACGAGGTGGCTTCGCACGAGATCACGCTGTCTCTGATCCAGAGCTCCGAACCCAGCATCAAGCTGGAAATGAACGAATTCGGCGGTCTGCCGATTCACATCGCCGTGGCCGGCCAGCAGATCATCGTCGACACCGTGCTGGTGGACATCGATTCGATCACTGACGTGCGCGCCTTCAACGACGCCGTGCTGCGCAGCCGGGAAATGTTCCCGCTGTCGTCGATCGGTATCGAGTCGATGCCCAACGGTCAGACCGTTTACAACATGTTTGGCGCTCTCAGCGCCGACTCGAGCCTGACCAACGTCGTCACCGAGGTGAAAACTCTGGTCGACAACGTGCAACGCGCGAGCGAAGCCTTCGAACACTTCTTCAAGTAATCAACAGGGAATATCCAATGACTCAGTCCATCTGGAGCAAGTTGTTCACCGCTCTGCGCGGCGGCGCCAATGAAGTCGGCGAAGCGATCGTCGACCAGCAGGCCCTGCGCATCCTCGACCAGGAGATCCGCGACGCTGATACAGCGCTGTCGAACGCCCGCCGCGAGCTGGTCACCATCATGGCCAAGCACAAGCTGGCCGCCGACCGCGTGAGCGAGTACGACGCCAAGATCAAGGACCTGGAAGCCAAGGCGGTTGCCGCGCTGAACGCCGGCCGCGAAGACCTGGCCATGGAAGTGGCCGAAGCGATTTCGACCCTGACCAACGACCTGACCGCCGAGAAAGCCCAGAGCGACGAATTCGGCACCTACGCCGAAAACATGCGCAAGGACATTACCAAGGCCGAGTCGCGGATCAAGAGCCTGCGCCAGCAGGTGGACATGGCCAAGGCCCGTGAAAGCGTGCAGAAGGCGCAGGTCAGCGCGTCCATCGCCAGCGGCGGCGCCAACGGCAAACTGGAAACCGCCGTCGGCACCCTGAACCGTCTGCAGGCCAAGCAGCAGCAACGCGCTGCCGAGCTGAGCGCCGCCGACGAACTGGCCGACGCTTCGACCGGCAACGACCTGGAGCGCAAACTGCGCGACGCCGGCATCACGCCGAACGAGGGCAGCGCCAATGCGATTCTTGAGCGTCTGAAGCAAAAGTCGACTCAGTAAGCACCAACACAAAAACCTGTGGGAGCGAGCCTGCTCGCGAAGAGGGTGTGTCAGGCGACATTAATGTCATCTGATATTCCGCTTTCGCGAGCAGGCTCGCTCCCACATGGTTTACGGCGTGTCGTTCGTCGCCCGGCCCGGTACACTAGCGACGTTTTTTTTACCGACGAACACCTCCACCCGCCTCAAGGAATGTACCCATGGGATGGTTAAAAGATTTGCTGGGCACCAGCAACTGGCAGCCGGCTGCGCCCGCTCCGGTAGCCGGCGGCCCACTCGGAATGGCACAGGGCAAAGGCGTGCGATTCGATTCGACCCTGGCCTTACTGCTTGATGGCAGCACCTCGGTGCAGGTTCCGGCGGCAGAGGCAATCTGGAGCGCTGGCTGGATCGACCTTGGCCAATCCAACAAACTGCATCGCTACTACCTCAACAACGAGGATTTCTGGCTGCAGATCCACGTCACCGGTGACGACCAGATCGAGTCGGTCACCCTGTTCAACTACCTCAACTACGTGACCGTCAACAGTGACGCCGAGCTCCAGCGCCTGGCCGGTCCTGCAAGCCCGATCGGCCTGCCGACCTACACTCACGACGGCGTCCAGTACAGCCGCGAATGGGGCACCGAACTGGGCCAGACCGAACTGGTCCCGCTGACCGAACACGTGGTCAATCCGGACGAGAGTTACACCATCGAACACCACTCCATGCTTTATGCGCGCGAGACCGGCCTGACCGATCGCCGCGAATTGCTGCTGTTCTCCGTCGAACAGGACGAAGAAGGCACCGTCAGCCTGAGCACCTCGCTGGGTATTTCGCTGTACACGACTGATCTGAGCACCATTTAAAAAGGAAGTTTTCCATGCTGGAAGTGCTGGCCGTTTCCCTGAACAAGACCGCGCTGGTCGGTTTCGTCGTCTACCTGATCGGCGCCGTGCTGCTGTTCATGCTGTTTCAGTTCGTCTACACGCGCATCACGCCCCACAAAGAATTTGAGCTGATCCGCTCCGGCAACATCGCTGCCGCAATCGCCCTGTCCGGCGCGATCATCGGTTTTGCGATTCCGGCCAGCAATGTCATCGCGTTTTCGGTCAACGTCCTCGATTTCGTGCTGTGGGCAGTGATTGCGGCGGTGGTGCAATTGCTCGCGTTCCTCGCCACCGGCCTGGTTCTCAAAGGCACCTCCAAGCGGATCGCCAACGGTGAAATCGCTTCGGGTATCTACGTGGCCGCAGTGGCCATCAGTGTCGGCATGCTCAATGCCGCGTGCATGACCCCGTCCAACTGATCGGCAGGAAGCCTTCGATGAAACGCAGCAAGTACGTTCAACTGTCCCTCGCCGCTTCGGTGGCGCTGGCGATTTCCGGCGAGGTTGCCGCGCAGGATCAGCAACGCTTCCAATCGGTCGAGGAGTGCGTCGGCGCCGAAGTGGCCGCCGATGTCTGCTCCAACGCCTACGTCGCGGCATTGACCGAGCACCGACGCATTGCCCCGGCCTACGCCGACAAGGCCACGTGCGACGCTGACTTCGCCGCCGACTGGTGCCAGAAGAACTCCGACGGCCGCTTCGTGCCCAAACTCGGCGGTTTCAAGGTACCGCAGAACGGCGAAACCCCGCAGGACCTGAATGCGCTTGCCAACGCGCAGATGCCTGCCGGTGAAGCAGCGGCTGCGCAGAACGCGCAAAGCACTTCCCACGCCTCTGGTGGCGGCGGCAACGGCTGGCTCACGGGCTGGCTGATCGGCAATGCGATGAGCAACAACGCCAACCGCACCGTTTACCGCGATCGCGACACGCGTCAGCCCTACAACACCTCGACGCAGTACCGCAAAATCGAATCGGTGCCGCGCAGTCAACCGGACTACGAGAGCAGCAAAAGCAAACCGGTGAACGTCGCCTCGTCGACCTCCCGTGGCGGCTTCGGCAGCCAGTCTTCCGCTCGCAGCGGTTGGGGTGGCTGGGGCAGCAGTTCCGGACGCTCGAGCAGCTGACCATGAAGAAGATCCACTGCGCCGAACGCCCAGACTGGAAACAGACAGCCGAAAGCCTCGGCTTTCTGTTCCACACCATCGACGACGAGCCGTACTGGGACGAAAGCGCCTACTACCAGTTCACGCTCGCGCAGATCGAAAACGATCTGGAGGAACCGACCACCGAACTGCACGAGATGTGCATGGATCTGGTCGACCGCGTGGTGCACAGCGAAGAGCTGCTGGATCGCCTGAGCATCCCGGCGCCGTACTACGACATGATTCGTACTTCCTGGCTGGAAGGTCATCCGCATCTGTACGGACGCATGGACTTTTCCTACAGCGGCAATGGCCCTGCCAAACTGCTGGAGCTCAACTACGACACGCCGACCAGCCTTTATGAGGCAGCGGCGTTTCAGTGGGGCTGGCTGGAGCAGTGCATCGAGCGCGGAATGCTGCCGCGCCACGCCGACCAGTTCAACAGCATCGACACCAAGCTGCATCAGGCATTTGCCGAGTTGCAACTCAAGCGCCCGTTCTACTTCGCTTCGATGAAAGACTCGGTCGAAGACAAGGGCACCACCGATTACCTGCGGCTGATTGCGGAAAAGGTCGGCATCGAATCCCGGCACATCGACATCGAAGACATCGGTCTGAACGCCGAGGGTCGCTTCGTTGACCTTGAGGATCGCTGGATCCCGCACCTGTTCAAACTGCACGCCTGGGAATTCATCTTCCACGAGCCGTTCGGTGCGGCGATTGCCGAGTGCGATACACAGTTTTTCGAACCGGCGTGGAAAGCGATCCTGTCGAACAAAGGCGCACTCCCATTGCTATGGGAACTGCACAAGGGCCACCCGAACCTGCTGGCGGCGCATCTTGATCCGAATCCGGCCAGTGCGGTGCCCAAGGGATGGGTGCGCAAACCGTACTTTTCCCGGGAAGGCGCCAATATCGAACTGCACACGGCAGAAGGTCTGATCGTCAAAGAAGACGGGCCCTACACCGATGCGCCATTCATCCTGCAGGAATTTGCGCCATTGCCGAAGTTCGACGACAGCTACACGCTGATCGGCTCTTGGGTGATTGGTGATCAGGCGGCGGGGATCGGCGTGCGGGAGGACAACAGCCTGATCACCAAGGATTCGAGCCGGTTTCTGCCGCACGTGATCCTCGACTGAGGCACGCATCCGCTCCCACAAAAAAGGCCCGTCGTTTTGAACGACGGGCCTTTTTTATTCAGCGTGGATGCAGCATCCAATTAGAACGGGATGTCGTCATCGAAGCTGTCGAAATCCGGAGCCGGTTGCGGTGCGGCCTGCTGTGGAGCCGGGGCCGGACGCTGTTGCGGAGCCGATTGCTGCGGACGCGGAGCCTGTTGGCGTGGCGCCTGCTGCTGATAGTTGTTGCCACCGCCTTGCTGGTCGCCCTGTTGTGGACGGCCGCCGAGCAGTTGCATGGTGCCTTGCATGTCGACCACGATTTCAGTGGTGTAACGCTTGATACCGTCTTTTTCCCACTCGCGGGTCTGCAGCTTGCCTTCGATGTACACCTGCGAACCTTTACGCAGGTATTCGCCGGCGATTTCCGCAACCTTGCCGAACATCGAAACACGGTGCCACTCGGTCTTCTCGACCTTCTGACCGGTTTGCTTGTCGGTCCACTGTTCGCTGGTTGCCAGACTCAGGTTGGTCACGGCGTTACCGTTAGGCAGGTAGCGAACTTCGGGATCCTGGCCGCAAGTGCCGACCAATATGACTTTGTTAACCCCACGGGCCATAACGTTCTCCTAGGCTTCGCAAGCAGCCTCGGCCGGGTTGTTCACCAGGCGTTCGAGGGTGTCGCGATCCACTAATTCTTTGTCCAGTTTGATGTAAACAGCTGCTTCATCAGCAACTATCACTGCATCTGTTACCCCTACGAGGGCCTTGAGGCGCTCGACCAGACCCGCTTCGCGGATCGCCTCGGGCGATAACGGCAAGCGCAGGCTCGTCACGTAGGGAGGTTCGCGCATGGTAACAGCAAAGGCCAGCCAGATGGCAGCCAGACCGGCACATCCAAGGAACACAACCGACAGACCGCCATGCTGAAACAGCCAGCCGCCGAGTATCCCGCCGAGTGCCGAACCGAGGAATTGGCTGGTGGAATACACGCCCATCGCCGTGCCCTTCCCGCCTGCCGGTGAAACCTTGCTGATCAGCGACGGCAACGAAGCCTCCAGCAGATTGAACGCGGTGAAGAATACCACCGTGCCGATCACCAGCGCCCGCAAGCTGTCACCGAACTGCCAGAAGAATAGCTCAGTGAGCATCAGCGTCAGGACGGCGCCAAGCAAAATTCGTTTCATTTTGCGTTTCTTCTCGCCGTAGATGATGAACGGAATCATGGCGAAGAAAGAGATCAGCAGCGCGGTGAGATAGACCCACCAGTGCTGCTCCTTGGGCAACCCGGCTTTTTCCACCAGTGCCAGCGGCAAGGCAACGAAGCTGGACATCAACATGGCATGTAACACAAAGATGCCGAGGTCCAGGCGCAACAGATCCGGATGCTTGAGTGTCGGCATCAAGGCCTGACGCGCTACGCCGGATTCACGATGGCTCAGCGGCCCGGTGGATTTCGGCACCATGAACATAATGATCAGGATGCCGACCAGCGCCATGCCGCCGGTGGCGAGAAACAGTCCGGACAGGCCGAAGGCCCGGGTCAACAACGGCCCGACCACCATCGCCACGGCGAACGACAGACCGATGGTCATGCCAATCATGGCCATGGCTTTGGTGCGGTGTTGTTCACGGGTCAGATCGGAAAGCAACGCCATCACCGCCGCAGAAATCGCCCCGGCCCCCTGCAGGATGCGTCCGGCAATCACGCCCCAGATCGAATCGGCCTGAGCCGCCAGCACACTGCCGAGGGCGAAGACCACCAGCCCGAGGAAAATCACCGGACGCCGGCCGATGCGGTCGGAAATGATCCCGAACGGAATCTGGAAAATCGCCTGGGTCAGGCCGTAAGCGCCAATCGCCAGCCCGATCAGGGCCGGGGTCGCTCCCGCCAGGTCCATGCCGTAGGTCGCCAGGACCGGCAACACCATGAACATGCCAAGCATACGGAAGGCGAACACCAGGGCCAGACCGCTCGCTGCGCGGGTCTCGCTGCCACTCATGCGTTCGCTGTGGGGATCGTGCATGGAAAAACCTCGTGTGAACCGGCGGCGATTCTACCAGTCCCATCGAAAGACGGGGTATATCGCGACGCTATGACGCGTATAGATGAAACTCTCTTCATGCAAGGCAAAAAACCCTTCGTTTGATAGTGTGCATCCATCCAGTATTTGCCCGTATACTCCTACGTTTTCGACGCCCGCCGAGCGAGGCCACTTTGGACAAGATCCTGATACGTGGGGCCCGTACCCACAACCTGAAGAACATCGACCTGACCCTGCCACGGGACAAACTGATCGTCATCACCGGCCTGTCCGGATCCGGCAAGTCGTCCCTGGCCTTCGACACGCTGTACGCCGAAGGTCAGCGCCGCTATGTCGAATCCCTGTCGGCCTACGCCCGACAGTTCCTGTCGATGATGGAAAAACCCGACGTCGACACCATTGAAGGTTTGTCGCCGGCCATCTCCATCGAGCAGAAGTCGACCTCGCACAACCCGCGCTCCACGGTCGGCACCATCACCGAAATCTACGACTACCTGCGTTTGCTGTATGCACGCGTCGGTACGCCACGCTGCCCGGATCATGACATTCCGCTGGAAGCGCAGACCGTCAGCCAGATGGTTGACCTGGTGCTGGCGCAGCCGGAGGGCAGCAAGCTGATGTTGCTGGCGCCGGTTATTCGCGAACGCAAAGGTGAACACCTGTCGGTTTTCGAAGAGCTGCGCGCCCAAGGCTTCGTCCGGGCGCGGGTCAACGGCCGCATCTGCGAGCTCGATGAGCTGCCAAAACTGGACAAACAGAAGAAGCACTCGATCGATGTCATCGTCGACCGTTTCAAGGTCCGTGCCGACCTGCAGCAGCGTCTGGCCGAATCGTTCGAAACCGCTCTCAAGCTGGCGGACGGCATTGCCCTGGTAGCGCCGATGGACGATGAGCCGGGCGAAGAGATGATCTTCTCCGCGCGTTTTGCCTGCCCGATCTGCGGCCACGCGATCAGCGAGCTCGAGCCGAAGCTGTTCTCTTTCAACAATCCGGCTGGCGCCTGCCCGACCTGCGATGGTCTGGGCGTGAAGCAGTTCTTCGACATCAAGCGCCTGGTCAATGGTGAACTGACCCTGGCCGAGGGCGCGATTCGCGGCTGGGACCGGCGCAACGTCTATTACTTCCAGATGCTCGGCTCACTGGCCTCGCACTACAAGTTCAGCCTGGAGAAGCCATTCAACGAACTGACCGCCGAACAGCAGAAGCACATCCTGCACGGCAGCGGCTCACAGAATGTCGACTTCAAGTACCTCAATGACCGCGGCGACATCGTCAAACGTTCGCACCCGTTCGAAGGCATCGTGCCGAACCTTGAGCGTCGCTACCGCGAAACCGAATCGGCCAGCGTCCGCGAAGAATTGGCCAAGTTCCTCAGCACCCAGGCCTGCCCGGATTGCCGTGGCACCCGTCTGCGTCGTGAAGCGCGGCACGTTTGGGTCGGCGAGAAAACCCTGCCGGCGGTGACCAACCTGCCGATCGGCGATGCCTGCGAGTACTTCGGCGAGCTGAAGATGACCGGCCGGCGTGGTGAGATCGCCGACAAGATCCTCAAGGAAATCCGCGAACGTCTGCAGTTTCTGGTCAACGTCGGCCTCGACTATCTGTCTCTCGACCGCAGCGCTGACACATTGTCCGGCGGCGAAGCACAGCGGATTCGTCTGGCCAGCCAGATCGGCGCCGGTCTGGTCGGAGTGCTGTACATCCTCGACGAACCGTCCATTGGCCTGCACCAGCGCGATAACGACCGCCTGCTCGGCACCCTCAAGCATCTGCGCGATATTGGCAACACGGTGATTGTGGTCGAGCACGACGAAGACGCGATTCGTCTGGCCGACTACGTGGTGGACATCGGCCCAGGCGCCGGCGTGCACGGCGGGCAGATCGTGGCGGAAGGAACGCCCGCCGAAGTCATGGCGCACCCGGACTCGCTGACCGGTAAATACCTGTCGGGCCGGGTGAAAATCGAAGTACCGGCCAAACGCACGCCGCGCAACAAGAAGCTGACGCTGTCGCTCAAAGGTGCGCGCGGCAACAACCTGCGCAATGTCGATCTGGAAATCCCGATCGGCCTGCTGACCTGCGTGACCGGCGTTTCCGGCTCCGGCAAATCCACGTTGATCAACAACACGCTGTTCCCGTTGAGCGCTACTGCGCTCAACGGTGCCACCACGCTGGAAGCGGCCGCGCATGACAGCATCAAGGGCCTGGAGCATCTCGACAAGGTCGTCGATATTGACCAGAGCCCGATCGGTCGTACGCCGCGCTCCAATCCGGCGACCTACACCGGGCTGTTCACCCCCATCCGCGAACTGTTTGCCGGTGTGCCCGAGTCGCGCTCCCGTGGTTACGGCCCTGGGCGTTTCTCGTTCAACGTCAAGGGCGGGCGCTGCGAGGCCTGTCAGGGCGATGGTCTGATCAAGGTCGAAATGCACTTTCTGCCGGACATCTACGTGCCGTGCGATGTGTGCAAGAGCAAGCGCTACAACCGCGAAACCCTTGAGATCAAATACAAGGGCAAGAGCATCCACGAAACCCTCGAGATGACTATCGAAGAGGCACGGGAGTTCTTCGACGCGGTGCCTGCGCTGGCGCGCAAGCTGCAGACGTTGATGGATGTGGGCCTGTCGTACATCAAGCTCGGGCAGTCTGCGACCACGCTGTCCGGTGGTGAAGCGCAGCGGGTCAAGCTGTCTCGCGAGCTGTCCAAGCGTGACACCGGCAAGACCCTGTATATCCTCGACGAGCCGACCACCGGCCTGCACTTCGCGGATATCCAGCAATTGCTCGACGTGTTGCATCGCCTGCGCGACCACGGCAACACGGTGGTGGTGATCGAACACAACCTGGACGTGATCAAGACCGCCGACTGGTTGGTGGACCTGGGGCCGGAAGGCGGCTCCAAGGGTGGGCAGATCATCGCCACCGGCACGCCGGAGGAAGTGGCCGAGATGAAGCAATCTCACACCGGTCACTACCTCAAGCCATTGTTGATTCGCGATCGAGCCTGATCTGAGGGCATGAAAAAGCCCCTGTCACTTGTACAGTGACAGGGGCTTTTTTTGTGTCTGCGCAATCAGGTGTGCGATTGCAGGTAATTCTCGAGACCGATGAGTTTGATCAGGCCCAACTGCTTTTCCAGCCAGTAGGTGTGATCTTCTTCGGTGTCATTGAGCTGAACACGCAGGATCTCGCGACTGACGTAATCCTTGTGCTGCTCGCACAACTCAATGCCTTTGCATAGAGCGGCGCGAACTTTGTACTCGAGACGCAGATCGGCTTCGAGCATCTCCGGCACGGTGGTACCGACGTCGAGATCGTCCGGACGCATGCGCGGCGTGCCTTCGAGCATCAGGATCCGGCGCATCAGTGCGTCAGCGTGACCGGCTTCTTCTTCCATCTCATGGTTGATTCGTTCGTAGAGCTTGGTGAAACCCCAGTCCTCATACATCCGCGAATGCACAAAATATTGGTCACGCGCGGCCAGTTCGCCGGTCAGCAACGTGTTGAGGTAATCGATAACGTCTGGGTGGCCTTGCATCGCCCTACATCTCCCTGCTTGAAAGTCTGTAGTTTGAACCAAGCTGACCGGAAGGTCACCCGTTTCGCGCAATAAAAGCGAAGAAGTTCTGAGAAAAGTTGGCTAAATAACGCAAAAACCGCCCTCAATGAGGGCGGTTCTGCTTCTCGTTTAGACTTCGTTAAGCTGTACGTCAAGCAGCTTTGCGATTGCTTCTCCATACGCCGGATCGGCTTTGAAAAAATGCTGCAACTGGCGATCAACCACGTCGGGTGAAACACCGCTCATGGCACCGGCGATGTTGCTGACCAAAAGCGCTTTCTGTTCGTCATTCATCAAACGGAACAACGCACCGGCGTGGCTGTAGTAATCGCTGTCCTCGCGATGATCGTAACGGTCTGCCGGACCGCTCAAGGCCAACGAAGGCTCAGCATAACGCGGGGCCTGCTTCGGTGATTCCACGTAGCTGTTGGGCTCGTAGTTAGGCGCTGCACCACCGTTGCTGCCGAACGCCATCGAACCGTCGCGCTGGTAGGTATTGACCGGGCTGCGCGGCGCATTCACCGGCAATTGCTGGTGGTTGGTGCCGACGCGGTAGCGGTGTGCATCAGCGTAAGCGAATACGCGACCTTGCAGCATGCGATCCGGCGACAGACCAACACCTGGCACCATATTGCTTGGACCGAATGCGGCTTGCTCGACTTCGGCGAAGTAGTTCAGCGGGTTGCGGTTCAGCTCCAGTTCGCCGACTTCGATCAGCGGGAACTCCTTCTGCGACCAGGTCTTGGTCACGTCGAACGGGTTCTCGTAGTGCGCTGCAGCTTGAGCCTCCGACATGATCTGAATGCACACGCGCCATTTCGGGAAGTCACCACGCTCGATGGCCTCGAACAGGTCACGCTGAGCGTAATCCGGATCGGTACCCGCGAGACGCGCAGCCTCGGCCGGCGCGAGGTTTTTGATCCCTTGCCGGGTCTTGTAGTGCCATTTCACCCAGTGACGCTCGCCTTGTGCATTGATCAGGCTGTAGGTGTGGCTGCCAAAGCCATGCATATGACGATAGCCGTCGGGAATCCCACGATCCGAAAACAGAATGGTCACTTGGTGCAGCGCTTCAGGCGAATGCGACCAGAAGTCCCACATCATTTGCGCGCTTTTCAGGTTGCTCTGCGGAAGACGTTTCTGGGTGTGGATAAAGTCAGGAAACTTCAGCGGGTCACGAATGAAGAACACCGGAGTGTTGTTGCCAACGATGTCCCAGTTGCCTTCTTCGGTGTAGAACTTGAGAGCGAAACCACGTGGATCACGCTCGGTGTCAGCCGAGCCACGTTCGCCGCCTACAGTGGAGAATCGCAGGAACGTCGGGGTTTGCTTGCCCACGGACTCAAACAGTTTGGCGCTGGTGTATTCAGTGATATCGCGAGTGACAGTGAACGTACCGTAAGCACCTGAGCCCTTGGCGTGCACACGACGCTCAGGAATGTTTTCACGGTTGAAATGGGCAAGTTTCTCGATCAGGTGAAAATCGTCGAGCAGCAGCGGGCCACGAGGGCCGGCGGAGCGAGAATTCTGGTTATCAGCGACAGGTGCGCCACTGGCGGTCGTAAGCGTTTTGAACTGGCTCATACGGTCTTCTTCCTCTGTCAGTCTTGAAACTGCCGGCTAATCGGCTTGCTGGGAAGTATTGATCATCGATGTGACACCTACAAATTCATTAATCTGTAGCCATCGATAGATAATTACTAATTATGTTTCCCTGCACATAGTGACAACAGAACAATGTCAGAAGCTTGTACGAACAGCGCATTTCTTGCGGGCACAAAAAACCGGGCACTAGGCCCGGTTTTTTGTTTCAGACTGACGTCTTACTCGGCGGATACAGCTTCGCCAGCAGTAGCACGATCAACCAACTCGACGTACGCCATAGGCGCGTTGTCGCCAGCGCGGAAACCGCACTTGAGGATGCGCAGGTAGCCACCCTCACGGGTAGCGTAACGCTTGCCCAGGTCGTTGAAGAGCTTACCAACGATAGCTTTCGAACGAGTACGGTCGAAAGCCAGACGGCGGTTAGCCAGGCTGTCTGTCTTGGCCAGAGTGATCAGCGGCTCGGCAACGCGGCGCAGTTCTTTGGCTTTTGGCAGAGTAGTCTTGATCAGCTCGTGCTCGAACAACGACACCGCCATGTTCTGGAACATGGCCTTGCGGTGCGAGCTGGTGCGGCTCAGGTGACGCCCACTTTTACGATGACGCATGGTTCATTCCTTACCAAACACTACGTTCGGTGATTACGACGATCAGGCAGTCGCCTTGTCGTCCTTCTTAAGACTTGCAGGCGGCCAGTTGTCGAGGCGCATGCCGAGGGACAGACCGCGGGAGGCCAGAACGTCCTTGATTTCAGTCAAGGATTTCTTGCCCAGGTTCGGAGTCTTCAACAGCTCTACTTCGGTACGCTGAATCAGGTCGCCGATGTAGTAGATGTTTTCCGCCTTAAGGCAGTTAGCCGAACGTACAGTCAGTTCCAGATCGTCAACCGGGCGAAGCAGGATCGGATCGATCTCGTCTTCCTGCTCGACAACCACTGGCTCACTGTCACCTTTGAGGTCGACGAACGCAGCCAACTGCTGTTGCAGGATGGTTGCAGCGCGGCGGATAGCCTCTTCAGGATCCAGAGTACCGTTGGTTTCCAGATCAATAACCAGCTTGTCCAGGTTGGTACGCTGCTCGACACGGGCGTTTTCCACCACGTATGCGATACGGCGAACCGGGCTGAACGAAGAGTCGAGCTGCAAGCGACCAATGCTGCGGCTTTCGTCTTCATCGCTCTGACGCGAGTCGGCTGGTTCATAACCACGACCACGAGCTACGGTGAGCTTCATGTTCAGGGCGCCGTTAGACGCCAGGTTAGCGATTACGTGATCGGGGTTAACGATCTCGACATCATGATCCAGCTGAATATCGGCAGCGGTAACCACCCCCGAACCCTTCTTCGACAAGGTCAGCGTAACTTCGTCACGACCGTGCAGCTTGATGGCCAGACCTTTAAGGTTCAACAGGATTTCAATTACGTCTTCCTGTACACCTTCGATGGCGCTGTACTCGTGGAGCACACCGTCAATCTCGGCCTCGACTACTGCGCAGCCGGGCATTGAGGACAACAGGATGCGGCGCAGCGCGTTGCCCAGGGTGTGGCCAAAACCACGCTCGAGAGGCTCGAGAGTGATCTTGGCGCGGGTTGGACTGACAACCTGCACATCAATGTGGCGGGGTGTCAGGAACTCATTTACCGAAATCTGCATGGATGCACCTATTTTCTAGCCCTTACTTGGAGTAGAGCTCGACAATCAGGCTTTCGTTGATGTCGGCGGACAGATCACTGCGAGCAGGAACGTTCTTGAAAACGCCCGACTTCTTCTCAGTGTCTACTTCTACCCATTCTACGCGGCCACGTTGGGCACACAGATCGAGAGCTTGGACAATGCGAAGTTGGTTTTTTGCTTTCTCGCGAACTGCGACCACGTCACCAGCACGAACCTGATACGACGGAACGTTTACGGTCTGACCGTTAACGCTGATCGACTTGTGCGATACCAGCTGACGGGATTCGGCACGAGTCGAACCAAAGCCCATACGGTATACAACGTTGTCCAGACGGCATTCGAGCAGTTGCAGCAGGTTTTCACCGGTTGCACCTTTCTTGCCAGCAGCTTCTTTGTAGTAGCCGCTGAACTGACGCTCGAGAACGCCGTAGATACGACGGACCTTCTGCTTTTCACGCAGTTGGGTGCCGTAGTCGGACTGGCGACCGCGGCGTTGGCCGTGGATACCAGGTGCTGCTTCAATGTTGCACTTCGATTCGATCGCGCGCACGCCGCTCTTCAGGAAGAGATCGGTGCCTTCGCGACGAGCGAGTTTGCATTTTGGACCAATGTAACGAGCCATTCTTTACAATCTCCTGGATTACACGCGGCGCTTCTTCGGCGGACGGCACCCGTTGTGCGGGATTGGCGTCACGTCGGTGATGCTGGCGATCTTGTAGCCACAGCCGTTCAAAGCGCGGACTGCGGATTCACGACCTGGACCTGGACCCTTGACGTTAACGTCGAGGTTTTTCAGGCCGTATTCCAGCGCAGCTTGACCAGCACGCTCAGCGGCTACTTGAGCAGCGAACGGGGTGGACTTGCGGGAACCGCGGAAACCCGAACCACCGGAGGTAGCCCAGGAAAGAGCGTTACCTTGACGGTCGGTAATGGTCACGATGGTGTTGTTAAAAGAAGCATGGATGTGGGCGATGCCATCAACCACTGTCTTTTTAACTTTTTTACGAGGACGAGCAGCAGGTTTTGCCATGATTAAATTCCTGTCGATTCGCTGGGGCGATTACTTGCGGATCGGCTTACGCGGACCTTTACGGGTACGCGCGTTGGTCTTGGTACGCTGACCGCGTACTGGAAGACCGCGACGATGACGCAGACCGCGATAGCAACCGAGGTCCATCAAGCGCTTGATTTTCATGTTGATTTCGCGACGCAGGTCACCTTCAGTGGTGAACTTCGCCACTTCGCCACGCAGCTGTTCAATTTGCTCGTCGCTCAGATCTTTGATCTTTGCTGCTGGGTTTACCCCAGTGTCTGCACAGATTTTCTGCGCAGTAGTGCGACCGACACCATAGATGTAGGTCAGCGAGATAACAGTATGCTTGTTATCTGGAATGTTAACGCCTGCAATACGGGCCATTCAGTGGGACTCCAATTGACAGCTACCTACGCCCCGGAAGCCAAGAAATAGGGCGCGAGATAATATCGCTGTAATAACAAATAATCAACCCGGCAGCGCACTAGCTGCCGGGCTTGAAGCACAATCACACTCAGCCTTGGCGCTGTTTGTGACGCGGTTCCGCGCTGCAAATTACTCGAACAACACCTTCGCGGCGAATAATCTTGCAGTTACGGCACAGCTTTTTCACCGATGCACGAACTTTCATCACCAACTCCTCGAACCTTATGGGTACTCAGCGCAACATGCCGCTGCCGTAACCCTTCAGGTTGGCTTTCTTCATCAGGGATTCGTACTGGTGCGAAACGAGGTGCGATTGTACTTGGGACATGAAGTCCATCACAACCACGACCACGATCAGCAACGAGGTCCCGCCAAGGTAGAACGGAACGTTTGCTGCAACCACCAGGAACTGGGGCAACAGGCACACGGCCGTCATGTAAAGAGCACCGAACATGGTCAAGCGAGTCAGAACGCCATCAATATAGCGTGCAGACTGCTCACCTGGACGGATGCCCGGAATAAAGGCACCGGACTTCTTCAGGTTTTCCGCTACGTCTTTCGGATTGAACATCAACGCCGTATAGAAGAAGCAGAAGAAAATAATCCCTGCACTAAACAGCAGAATATTCAACGGCTGACCAGGAGCGATCGACTGCGAGATGTCCTGCAACCAGCCCATACCTTCAGACTGACCAAACCAGGCACCCAACGAAGCCGGGAACAGCAGAATGCTGCTCGCGAAAATAGCCGGAATAACACCGGCCATGTTCACCTTCAGCGGCAAGTGGCTTGTCTGCGCAGCAAAAACCTTACGGCCCTGCTGACGCTTGGCGTAGTGAACAGCGATACGACGCTGACCACGCTCAATGAACACCACGAAACCGATAATCGCTACTGCCAGCAAACCGATGGCAACCAGGGCGAAGATATTGATATCACCCTGACGCGCAGACTCGAAAGACTGCCCGATTGCTCTCGGAAGACCGGCGACGATACCCGAAAAAATCAACATCGAGATACCGTTGCCTACACCACGCTCAGTAATCTGCTCACCCAGCCACATCATGAACATCGCACCAGCCACAAACGTGGATACCGCGACGAAATGGAAGCCAAAGTCACCAGTGAACGCAACGCCCTGCCCCGCCAGGCCAATGGACATGCCAATAGCCTGAACGAGAGCGAGGACGACGGTGCCGTAGCGGGTGTACTGGCTGATCTTGCGACGGCCAGCTTCACCTTCCTTCTTCAACTGCTCCAGCTGCGGGCTGACGGCGGTCATCAGTTGCATGATGATCGATGCCGAAATGTACGGCATGATCCCCAGTGCAAAGATGCTCATCCGTTCCAGCGCGCCGCCGGAGAACATGTTGAACAAGCTAAGAATGGTCCCCTCATTCTGTCGAAACAGGTCTGCGAGTCGGTCCGGGTTGATACCTGGAACCGGGATGTGTGCGCCTATTCGGTAGACGATAATCGCCAGGAACAGAAAACGCAGACGAGCCCAGAGTTCAGACATACCGCCTTTGCCGAGCGCAGAGAGAGCACCTTGCTTAGCCATTTATTCCTCGAACTTGCCGCCAGCTGCTTCGATAGCCGCACGCGCACCTTTGGTGGCGCCGATTCCCTTGCCGATAGTGACAGCGCGAGTCACTTCACCGGACAGCATGATTTTCACACGCTGTACGTTGACGTTGATCACGTTGGCATCTTTCAGGGACTGCACGGTGACGATGTCGCCTTCCACTTTGGCCAGCTCGGACAGACGCACTTCTGCGCGGTCCATGGCTTTCAGGGAAACGAAACCGAACTTCGGCAGGCGACGATGCAGCGGCTGTTGACCGCCTTCAAAGCCTGGAGCAATGGTGCCACCGGAGCGGGAGGTTTGACCTTTGTGACCACGGCCACCAGTCTTACCCAAACCACTACCGATACCACGGCCCGGACGATGCTTTTCGCGACGGGAACCCGGCGCTGGACTCAGATCATTGAGTTTCATCGATTAACCCTCGACACGCAGCATGTAGTAAGCCTTGTTGATCATCCCGCGATTTTCGGGAGTATCCTGGACTTCTACAGTGTGACCGATGCGACGCAGACCCAGACCCTTAACGCACAGTTTGTGGTTAGGGATGCGGCCGGTCATGCTTTTGATCAGCGTAACTTTAACGGTAGCCATGATCAGAAGATCTCCTTGACAGTCAGGCCACGCTTGGCAGCAATGGACTCAGGAGATTGCATAGCCTTCAGACCCTTGAAAGTGGCGTGAACCACGTTTACCGGGTTAGTCGAGCCGTAGCACTTCGCCAGAACGTTCTGAACGCCAGCAACTTCGAGGACAGCACGCATAGCGCCGCCAGCGATGATACCGGTACCTTCAGAAGCAGGCTGCATGTACACCTTCGAAGCGCCGTGAGCGGACTTCATTGCGTACTGCAGGGTGGTGCCGTTCAGGTCAACTTGAATCATGTTGCGGCGAGCAGCTTCCATTGCCTTCTGGATCGCAGCAGGCACTTCACGCGACTTGCCACGGCCGAAGCCAACACGCCCTTTACCATCACCAACCACGGTCAACGCGGTGAAAGTGAAGATACGGCCGCCTTTAACGGTTTTGGCTACGCGGTTAACTTGAACCAGCTTCTCGATGTAGCCTTCGTCGCGCTTTTGGTCGTTATTTGACATAACTTAGAACTCCAGCCCAGCTTCACGAGCAGCATCAGCCAGCGCTTTAACGCGGCCATGGTACTTGAAGCCAGAGCGGTCGAAAGCCACTTGCGAGACGCCAGCGGCCTTAGCACGCGTAGCGACCAGCTGGCCAACCTTTGTGGCCGCGTCGATGTTGCCAGTGGCGCCATCACGCAGTTCTTTATCCAAAGTCGAGGCACTTGCCAGGACTTTGTTGCCGTCGGCCGAGATGACCTGGGCGTAGATGTGCTGCGACGAGCGGAACACGCAGAGACGCACGACTTCGAGTTCGTGCATTTTCAGGCGTGCTTTGCGAGCGCGACGCAGTCGAGTAACTTTTTTGTCGGTCATTTGCTATGCCCTACTTCTTCTTGGCTTCTTTACGACGGACGACTTCGTCCGCGTAGCGCACACCTTTGCCTTTGTACGGCTCTGGTGGACGGAAGTCGCGGATCTCAGCGGCCACTTGACCTACCAGCTGCTTGTCGATGCCCTTGATCAGGATATCGGTCTGGCTAGGAGTCTCAGCGGTGATGCCTTGCGGCAGTTCGTAATCCACTGGGTGCGAGAAGCCAAGAGCCAGGTTCAGCACCTGACCTTTTGCTTGCGCCTTGTAACCAACACCGACCAGCTGGAGCTTGCGCTCGAAGCCTTGGCTTACGCCTTGGACCATGTTGTTTACCAACGCACGCGTGGTACCGGCCATTGCGCGAGTCTGTTGATCGCCATTGCGAGCAGCGAAACGCAGCTCACCAGCTTCTTCAACGATCTCAACGGACGAATGGATGTTCAGTTCAAGAGTACCCTTGGCACCCTTCACCGAAAGCTGTTGGCCTGCGAATTTGACTTCGACACCGGCTGGCAGCTTAACGGGGTTCTTAGCGACGCGAGACATGCTTATCCCCCCTTAGAACACAGTGCAAAGAACTTCGCCGCCGACACCGGCAGCGCGCGCAGCACGATCCGTCATCACACCTTTGTTGGTGGAGACGATAGACACGCCAAGACCGCCACGAACTTTCGGCAGATCTTCAACGGACTTGTACTGACGCAGGCCTGGACGACTAACGCGCTTGACTTCCTCGATGACCGGACGGCCTTCGAAGTATTTCAGCGAGATGGACAACGACGGCTTAGCGTCGGTGGTGATCTGAAAATCCGCGATGTAACCTTCGTCCTTCAGGACTTTTGCTACAGCCACCTTCAACGTGGAAGACGGCATGCTTACGACAGACTTTTCAGCCATCTGGGCATTACGGATTCGAGTTAGCATGTCCGCTAACGGGTCCTGCATACTCATGGGCTAGACGCTCCTAATACAGAAAAATTAGCCTTGCGGCTACTACTTGTCGCCGAGAAATTCCGGGCACGAAAAACACGGGCTCAGGCGAGCCGGTCATTCTAGACACACCCCAGAAATGAATCAAGCCCCAAAAGGGGCTTGATTCAAATTCAAGGCCACCGATGGTCAGGTTCTTGCGACCCCAACCATCAAGGCTTTGACAGCGATTACCAGCTGGCTTTAACCAGACCTGGAACGTCACCACGCATTGCCGCTTCACGCAGTTTGTTACGGCCCAGGCCGAACTTGCGGTAAACGCCGTGCGGACGACCAGTCAGGCGGCAACGGTTACGCATGCGCGAAGCGCTTGCGTCACGTGGTTGCTTCTGCAGAGCTACGGTCGCTTCCCAACGCGCTTCTGGACTTGCGTTCAGATCAACGATGATAGCTTTCAGCGCTGCACGCTTGACGGCGTACTTGGCAACAGTGAGCTGACGCTTCAGCTCACGGTTTTTCATGCTCTTCTTGGCCATTTTCCTACTCCAATCAGTTGCGGAACGGGAATTTGAAAGCACGCAGCAGAGCGCGGCCTTCATCATCGTTCTTGGCAGTGGTGGTCAGGGTAATGTCCAGACCGCGGAGAGCATCGATCTTGTCGTAGTCGATTTCCGGGAAAATGATCTGCTCTTTCACGCCCATGCTGTAGTTGCCACGACCATCGAAGGACTTGGCATTCAGGCCGCGGAAGTCGCGAACCCGAGGCAGGGAGATCGACAGCAGACGATCCAGGAACTCGTACATACGCTCACGGCGCAGAGTCACTTTGACGCCGATCGGCCATCCTTCACGGACTTTAAAGCCAGCGATGGATTTACGAGCGTAGGTCACAACGACTTTTTGGCCGGTGATCTTTTCCAGGTCAGCAACAGCGTGCTCGATGACTTTTTTGTCGCCGATCGCTTCGCCCAGACCCATGTTCAGGGTGATTTTGGTAACGCGCGGAACTTCCATCACGTTCGAAAGCTTAAGTTCTTCCTTAAGTTTCGGAGCGATTTCCTTCCGGTAAATCTCTTTTAGTCGTGCCATGGTCTTCTACCTAGCAGTGTTCAAGCATCAACCGCTTTTTGGGTCGACTTGAAGACACGAATTTTCTTACCGTCTTCTACTTTGAAACCAACGCGGTCAGCCTTGTTGGTTTCGCCGTTGAAGATGGCGACGTTGGAAGCGTGCAGTGGCGCTTCTTTCTCGACGATACCGCCCTGTACGCCCGACATCGGGTTAGGCTTGGTATGACGCTTGACCAGGTTCAGACCACCAACAACCAGACGGTTGTCAGCAAGAACCTTCAGCACCTTACCGCGCTTACCTTTGTCTTTGCCGGCGATCACGATGATCTCGTCGTCACGACGAATCTTTTGCATGTCGGATCTCCTTACAGCACTTCTGGGGCGAGCGAGACGATCTTCATGAACTTCTCAGTACGAAGTTCACGGGTCACTGGCCCAAAGATACGGGTGCCGATCGGCTCTTGCTTGTTGTTCAGAAGAACAGCAGCGTTGCCATCAAAGCGGATAATGGAGCCATCAGCACGACGTACGCCGTGACGAGTGCGGACTACAACAGCAGTCATCACTTGGCCTTTTTTCACTTTACCGCGAGGAATTGCTTCCTTCACGGTAACTTTGATGATGTCACCGATACCAGCGTAACGACGATGGGAGCCACCCAGCACCTTGATGCACATAACACGGCGAGCGCCGCTGTTATCGGCCACATCGAGCATGGATTGAGTCTGAATCATATAATTTCTCCGACCCCTAGCCCTTAGACTTCCACAGCGCGTTCGAGAACATCAACCAGCGCCCAAGACTTGGTCTTGGCCATCGGACGAGTTTCACGAATAGTGACTTTGTCGCCGATGTGGCACTGATTGGTTTCGTCGTGCGCGTGCAGCTTAGTCGAACGCTTAACGTATTTACCGTAGATCGGGTGCTTAACGCGACGCTCGATCAGAACGGTGATGGTTTTGTCCATCTTGTCGCTGACAACACGGCCAGTCAGCGTACGGACAGTTTTTTCGGCTTCAGCCATGATCACTTACCTGCCTGCTGGTTGAGCACAGTCTTCACGCGAGCGATGTCACGCTTAACTTGCGAGAGCAGATGAGACTGCCCCAACTGGCCAGTTGCTTTCTGCATGCGCAGATTGAACTGGTCGCGCAGCAAGCCGAGCAGTTGCTCGTTCAGCTGCTGTGCGGATTTTTCACGAAGTTCATTCGCTTTCATCACATCACCGTCCGTTTAACAAAGGAGGTGGCGAGCGGCAGCTTTGCAGCAGCCAGGGCGAAAGCCTCACGCGCCAGCTCTTCAGAAACACCCTCGATTTCATACAGGACTTTGCCTGGCTGAATCTGGGCAACCCAGTATTCCACGTTACCCTTACCTTTACCCATACGAACCTCGAGAGGCTTTTTGGAGATCGGCTTGTCCGGGAATACACGGATCCAGATCTTGCCGCCACGTTTTACGTGACGGGTCAGAGCACGACGCGCTGACTCGATCTGACGAGCGGTGAGACGACCACGAGCAACAGACTTCAGCGCGAACTCGCCGAAGCTGACTTTGCTACCGCGCAGTGCCAGACCACGGTTGTGGCCGGTCATCTGCTTGCGGAACTTCGTACGCTTAGGTTGCAACATTTGGCGTACCCCTTACTTAGCAGCTTTTTTACGAGGCGCTGGTGCTTGTGGCTTCAGCTCTTCTTGGCGACCACCAATTACTTCGCCTTTGAAGATCCAAACCTTTACACCGATCACACCGTAAGTGGTGTGAGCTTCGTAGTTGGCATAGTCGATGTCGGCACGCAGGGTGTGCAGTGGCACACGACCTTCGCGATACCATTCAGTACGTGCGATTTCAGCACCGCCGAGACGACCGCTCACTTGGATTTTGATGCCTTTGGCACCAATGCGCATGGCGTTCTGTACTGCGCGCTTCATAGCGCGACGGAACATTACACGACGCTCCAGCTGCTGAGCTACGCTCTGCGCAACCAGCATACCGTCGAGCTCCGGCTTGCGGATCTCTTCGATATTGATGTGCACAGGCACACCCATTTGCTTGGTCAGGTCCTGACGCAGTTTCTCAACATCTTCACCCTTCTTCCCGATAACGATACCTGGACGAGCGGTGTGGATGGTGATGCGTGCAGTTTGAGCCGGACGATGGATATCGATACGGCTTACGGACGCGCTTTTTAGTTTGTCTTGGAGATACTCACGCACCTTCAGATCTGCGAACAAGTAGTCCGCATAAGTCCGACCGTCTGCGTACCAGACGGAGGTGTGCTCCTTGACGATTCCCAGGCGAATGCCAATGGGATGTACTTTCTGACCCATCTCTTCGACTCCGTTACTTGTCAGCAACCTTGACAGTGATATGGCAAGACCGCTTGACGATGCGATCAGCACGGCCTTTGGCACGTGGCATGATGCGCTTCAGCGAACGCCCTTCGTTGACGAAAACGGTGCTGACCTTCAGGTCATCAACGTCTGCGCCTTCGTTATGCTCGGCGTTGGCTACGGCCGACTCCAGCACTTTTTTCATGATCTCGGCGGCTTTCTTACTGCTGAAAGCCAACAGGTTGAGCGCTTCGCCCACCTTCTTCCCGCGGATCTGGTCGGCGACCAAGCGGGCTTTCTGGGCGGAGATTCGAGCGCCCGACAACTTAGCGGCTACTTCCATTTCCTTACCCCTTAACGCTTGGCTTTCTTGTCAGCCACGTGCCCACGATAAGTGCGGGTACCGGCGAACTCGCCCAGTTTATGGCCAACCATGTCTTCGTTCACGAGAACTGGGACGTGCTGACGGCCGTTGTGTACAGCAATGGTCAGACCGACCATTTGTGGCAGGATCATCGAACGACGCGACCAAGTCTTAATTGGTTTGCGATCGTTCTTTTCCGCCGCCACTTCGATCTTCTTCAGTAGGTGAAGATCAATAAAAGGACCTTTTTTCAGAGAACGTGGCACTGTCGTATCCCTCTATTTACTTGCGACGACGGACGATCATTTTGTCGGTACGCTTATTACCACGAGTCTTCGCGCCCTTAGTCGGGAAGCCCCATGGCGATACCGGATGACGACCACCAGAGGTACGACCTTCACCACCACCATGTGGGTGGTCAACCGGGTTCATGGCAACACCACGAACGGTTGGGCGAACGCCACGCCAGCGTTTGGCACCAGCTTTACCCAGCGAACGCAGGCTGTGCTCGGAGTTCGAGACTTCGCCCAGGGTCGCACGGCATTCAGCCAGGACTTTACGCATTTCACCGGAACGCAGACGCAGGGTAACGTACACGCCTTCACGAGCGATCAGCTGAGCCGAAGCACCAGCGGAACGAGCGATCTGTGCGCCTTTACCTGGCTTCAGTTCGATGCCGTGTACGGTAGAACCGACTGGAATGTTGCGCAGTTGCAGAGCGTTGCCTGGCTTGATTGGAGCCAGAGCGCCTGCGATCAGCTGGTCGCCAGCACTCACGCCTTTAGGGGCGATAATGTAGCGACGCTCGCCGTCTGCGTAGCAGAGTAGTGCGATGTGAGCAGTACGGTTTGGATCGTATTCGATACGCTCGACAGTGGCGACGATGCCATCTTTGTCGTTGCGACGGAAATCGACCATACGGTAATGCTGCTTATGACCACCACCGATGTGACGAGTGGTAATACGGCCATTGTTGTTACGACCACCAGTCTTCGATTTTTTCTCGAGCAGCGGTGCGTGAGGAGCGCCTTTATGCAGCTCCTGGTTGACCACCTTGACCACAAAACGGCGGCCAGGGGAAGTCGGTTTGCATTTAACGATTGCCATGATGCACCCCTTCCTTACTCAGCACTGCTGCTGAAATCGAGATCTTGGCCTGGCTGAAGGGAGATAACTGCCTTCTTCCAGTCATTACGCTTGCCCAGACCGCGAGCAGTGCGCTTGCTCTTACCCAGAACGTTCAGGGTAGTGACGCGCTCTACTTTCACGCTGAACAGGCTTTCGACGGCCTTCTTGATTTCCAGCTTGGTTGCATCAGTAGCAACCTTGAAAACGAACTGGCCTTTCTTGTCTGCCAGAACCGTAGCCTTCTCGGAAACGTGCGGGCCAAGCAGAACTTTAAATACGCGTTCCTGGTTCATCCCAGCAGCTCCTCGAATTTCTTCACGGCCGACACGGTGATCAACACCTTGTCGTATGCGATCAGACTAACTGGATCGGAACCTTGCACGTCACGTACATCTACGTGTGGCAGGTTACGAGCAGCCAGGTACAGGTTCTGATCAACAGCGTCCGACACGATCAGAACGTCGGTCAGGCTCATGTTGTTCAGTTTGCCCAGCAGATCTTTGGTTTTCGGAGTTTCAACAGCGAAATCCTGAACCACGACCAGACGATCAGTACGCACCAACTCAGCAAGGATGGAACGCATTGCTGCGCGATACATCTTCTTGTTCAGCTTCTGGGAGTGATCTTGTGGACGAGCTGCGAAAGTGGTACCGCCGCCACGCCAGATTGGGCTACGGATAGTACCGGCACGAGCACGGCCAGTACCTTTCTGACGCCATGGGCGCTTGCCGCCACCACGAACGTCGGAACGGGTCTTCTGCTGCTTGCTACCTTGACGGCCGCCGGCCATGTAGGCCACGACTGCTTGGTGAACCAGCGTCTCGTTGAATTCGCCGCCAAATGTCAGTTCGGAAACTTCGATCGCTTGAGCGTCATTTACATTTAATTGCATGTCAGCTTCCCCTTAACCGCGAGCCTTGGCTGCTGGACGTACAACCAGGTTGCCGCCAGTAGCGCCAGGAACAGCGCCCTTGACCAACAACAGATTGCGTTCAGCGTCCACGCGCACTACTTCCAGGGACTGCACGGTCACGCGCTCAGCGCCCATATGACCGGACATTTTTTTGCCCTTGAATACACGACCAGGAGTCTGGCACTGGCCGATAGAGCCTGGGACGCGGTGGGATACGGAGTTACCGTGGGTGTTATCTTGCCCGCGGAAATTCCAACGCTTGATCGTACCCTGGAAGCCTTTACCCTTGGACTGACCGGTTACATCAACCAGTTGACCAGCGGCGAAGATTTCAGCGTTGATCAGATCGCCAGCCTGGTACTCGCCTTCTTCAAGGCGGAATTCCATGGTGGTGCGACCAGCGGCAACGTTCGCTTTAGCGAAGTGGCCAGCCTGAGCTGCTGTTACACGCGAAGCGCGACGCTCGCCGACAGTGACTTGCACTGCACGATAGCCATCGGTCTCTTCAGTTTTGAACTGGGTGACGCGATTCGGCTCGATCTCAATGACCGTGACCGGAATGGAGACACCTTCTTCGGTGAAAATACGGGTCATACCGCATTTACGACCGACTACACCAATAGTCATGTTGTAAACCTCATGAGTGTACGGGGCTTTCACCCGCTATGGCCGCCCATTTCAGAGCGTTACACGACCAAGACCGAGTCTTAGCCGAGGCTGATCTGCACTTCCACACCGGCCGCAAGATCAAGCTTCATAAGTGCATCAACGGTTTTATCCGTTGGCTGGACGATGTCCAGAACGCGCTTATGAGTGCGGATTTCGTACTGGTCACGCGCGTCTTTGTTGACGTGCGGGGAAACCAGAACGGTGAACCGCTCTTTACGGGTAGGCAGTGGAATTGGACCACGCACTTGAGCACCAGTACGTTTCGCGGTTTCCACGATTTCCTGGGTTGATTGGTCGATCAGGCGATGGTCGAAAGCCTTCAACCTGATACGGATTTGCTGATTTTGCATTGGATTTCAGACTCCGGCTGCTATTCCCACCGGGCGCAATACGCCCGTTAAAAGGAGGCGCAATTCTATAGACGCCCCAGATAGGTGTCAACCCAATAAAAAAGCCCCCGCTGAGCGGGGGCTTTTTCAATTCATCAAGCAGACTCTATAAAAGAGAATTACTCGATGATTTTAGCTACGACGCCAGCGCCGACGGTACGACCGCCTTCACGGATAGCGAAACGCAGACCGTCTTCCATCGCGATGGTTTTGATCAGGGTAACAGTCATCTGAATGTTGTCACCTGGCATTACCATTTCAACGCCTTCTGGCAGC
>NZ_CATKPO010000003.1:0-196665 GCF_949768395.1 Pseudomonas sp. IT-P260 | reverse complement strand
GCTTTCGTCTCAACCGAGGCGCGCATTCTACAGCAGCCTCATTTGCTGTCAAGTGATTATTTTCAGAAGCTTTCGAAGAATTCTTCAACAACTTCAACCACTTGCGCTTCCGATCTCTCGTTAGCGGGAGGCGAATTCTACAGCGTTACACGCTGCTGTCAACACCTCTTTTTTCAACTTCCTTTTGGCTTCGATGAACTGAAGCAACTCACTGCCGAAAACTTCGTAACTCATTGAACCTCAAGGAGTTTTCCGTTTCGACTGCGCCGGAAGTGGGGCGAATTATAGAGACTCAGAATCTGCCGTCAACCGTTAATTTCAGTTTTCTATCAATGCACAGAAAAGCCTGCTTATATATAGACGCACCGTCAGCGGATGCGCAGCATACGGTCCATCACCTGAAACAATTTCCGGTGATGCTTCACAATGACAGCCCAACTGCCTGGATCGTCCCCCATGCCCGATTCCCGAATACGCCCCACTCCAGCCCCCTTGCTCAATCCAGGCGAGACCGTGGTGTTGTTCGACGGCGTCTGCAAGCTATGCAACGGCTGGGCGCGTTTTCTAATTCGTCATGACAACAAGCAGCGAGTGCGCCTGGCGGCAGTGCAATCGCCAGAAGGTCAGGCGTTGCTGGCATGGGCCGGTCTCCCGGTCGACGAGTTCGACACGATGGCGGTGATCCGCGACGAGCATTACTGGGTGCGCTCCGATGCGTTCTTCGAAGTGATTGCACAACTGCCGGCTCGTTGGTCGCCGGTCAGGCTTCTGCGAGTTTTCCCACGAGCACTCAGAGATTGGGCCTACGACCGCGTGGCACTGAATCGTTATCGGATCTTCGGCAAGTACGACACCTGCCTGTTGCCCGACCCCGATCACGACCGTCGCTTCCTCTAGTCGCCAATGTGAATGCTCCGCTACAGCATCAACTGCAGCCATTGCCCCGGCGTCATCTTCGTCACCATCATCAAGACAATCACAAACATCCCGAGAAACCCGCAAACGCCCATCCAGAACCACTGTCGATAAACAGCCCGGTAATCAGCATCAACCCCTGCCCCACATTGCACCGCGTCCGCCGCCATCCCTTGCAAACGTTTCTGCAGCAACAGCACCGGCAGCCAAAGCGAGCCCACTATAAAGAACAGGATCAGCGACATCAGCACCCAGTCCGTGGTCAAGGGCAACCCGGAAAGCCTTGTCAGCCAGTAACCCGTCGCGATCTGGATGAAGCCCGCCGGCGTGGTGATCCAGGCGTCATAGCGCACCACCATTTTCGCCACATGCGCGATCACTTGTGGATTGGCCGTACGGCTGGCGGCAATCAGGTACAGATAGGAACCCATGCCGAAGCCGAAGAGGAAAATCGCAGCGATGACATGCACGTACTTCACGCTCAGATAAAGCATGCTCACCACATCCCGTCAGAGAACATCACAGACAGGCCAAGATTCTGCGGATCGTTGATCGCTGCCATGTATTCGTCGACGCTGATCTCACCGACACAAGGACGGGCACCCGGTTCGGGCAGGTAACCTCGGGCGATCTTCGCGGCCAGAGCGACGGCAGCACAACTAGGGATCTCCGGCCCCTTGTCATTCAGCGCGGTCAGTTGCGCCGTCATCGACAACGGCAGGTCGTTCATTCCGACACCCCGCACATCTATATACATCGCACTTTTGCCATCACCGAAACGCTCAAACCATGTCCCCCAGCGATGCAACCTGGCGGCCCACACCCTGTGGTCACGCACCAGCCCTTTCCTCATCGCCAGCGCAAACAGATAATTGGCCACGCCGCCAAGCTTGAGGCCAGCGCCAGCCTTGAAACTCAACGTGTGCGCACCAAACCGGCTGGCAAAGATGTCCATGTCCGGTACATCAACATTGGCCAGCGCACGAGTGCCCAGGTTCTGCAGCTTGCGCAGGGTCAGGTCTTCCCAGCCCATCACCTCATGCACTTGACCATTGCGCAGTTGGCGGATCGGTTTGCCCGCATACGCCAGCACCCCCTCGATCGTCGACAACCCCGGCATTTTCGCTGACGAGGAAATGCCGTGCTCGATCGAGTCGATGCGTTTGAAGCGATGGCGCTGCTCATCGATGATCGCCGACGACAGCGTCGGCACCGAACTGCAACCACTGAGGATAGCGACACCGGCCTCTCTCGCTCGGGCATCGAGTACGCCGATGCCATTGACGAACGTCCGGCAGTCCGCCAGATCGCAATAGTTGACGCCCGCTTCGATGCAGCTTTCGGCCACCGCATAGGATTGCCCCTGAAACGGGCCGCCCGTGTGAACCACCAGTTGAATATTCATCGCACGCAGAGCAGCGGCGAACCCGGCGCCCATCGCATCACCACACCAGCTTTCGCAGTTCGCCCCCAATTCAGCGACCTTGCGCTCCAGCTTCTGCGGATCGCGCCCCGAGATCGCCAGTTCGATGCCCGGCATGTCGATCAGATGCCGACAAACGATGCTGCCAAAGTTTCCATACCCGCCAACTACCAACACCCTGAGTGCCATCAACGCTTCCCTGAACAATTCAACAACTGCCCCGTAACCGGGTTCGGCGCAGCTTCCCTGATATCACCCCGCCGGGCAAGACAGCATCGGTAAGAGTTAGCGCCATGGCGACCATATCAACTTGTACGATGTCTTATCACAGGGTATTACTACGCCTCCTCAACAAAAATAAAACCACGGAGATCGCTACATGGAGTCATTCCTGTCCGCCAAGCCTGAAAGCCTTGATCAAACGAAAGGCAATACCCGCCGCAGTTTCCTGAAAAAGTCGCTCGCTGTTTCCGCCACGCTCGCCACCGTCGGCAGCGCCGCACTGCCCCGCTTCTCCGATGCCGCCGAACCCTTGAGTCAGCGCTACCCTGATCCACTGATTCACATCCTCGACGACAGCTTCCTGGATCTGCGTATTTTCAACGCCAGTGTTGAAAAACTCGCCACCGGCATGCGCTGGGCCGAAGGGCCGGTGTGGGTCGGTGATGGCCGCTATTTGTTGGTCAGCGACATCCCCAATAATCGCATCATGCGCTGGGACGAAATCACCGACACCTTCACCGTGTACCGCGAACATTCAAACTTCTCCAACGGCATGTGCCGGGATCGCCAAGGGCGTCTGATTGTTTGCGAAGGCTCCACCACCACTCGCGAAGGGCGCCGCATCACGCGCACCGAATACAATGGCACGATCACCGTGCTGGCCGACAGTTTCGACGGCAAGCCCTTCAACTCACCCAACGACATCGTCTGCAAAAGTGACGGCTCGATCTGGTTCACCGACCCGCCATTCCAGACCGGCAACAACTACGAAGGCCACAAAGTCACCCCGAGCCAACCCCATGCCGTGTACCGCATCGACGGCGAGAGCCAAAAAGTCACTCGGGTAATCGACGACCTCAACGGCCCCAACGGCCTGTGCTTTTCTCCCGATGAAAAGACCCTGTATGTCGTCGAAGGTCGCGCCAAGCCCAATCGCCTGATCTGGGCGATTGCGGTGAAAGACGACGGCACCCTGGGTGAACGCCGCAAGCACATCGAAGGCTTGGACTATGCCGCGATTGACGGCATCAAATGCGACGAAGCGGGCAACCTGTGGTGCGGCTGGGGCGGTAATGGTGATCCCAAGGCGGACCTGGAAAAACTCGACGGCGTGCGTGTTTTCAATTTGCAGGGCAAGGCCATCGGGCACATTTCGCTGCCAGAGCGCTGCCCCAACCTGTGCTTCGGCGGACGCGAAGGCAATCGACTGTTCATGGCCAGTAGTCACTCGATCTACTCGTTGTTTGTAAATACGCGAGGGACTACGTTTGCGTTGTAAAAACGACGCCGGTCTCGCAACAGTTCCGTGAGTAGCGAAACAAGATCCTGCCGCGCATCCGAGGCTGCGCGGTGACGATCCTTGTCGCTGAATGGTCGTTCGATAGCATGCCGCCCTGTATCGACGGCGCCGCCCAAGGGAGACGTCAGAGTGCCTGGCCCTTGGCTATGTAATACGCGTTGACGAACGTTGCCGTGTGCTGCAAAGCCTGACGTATGTCCGGTTTGACTATTCGATGCCTGTTGGCAAACTGCTCGACCGCCGCGGTGTTGAAACGAGTGGTCTGGATAAAGTCCAAGGCTTCGGGTTTTGTATTCAAAAACCACGCGACCGGAGGAATACTCAGTAGCCATTTCAGCAGTCGAAGTGAAATGTGATGCTTGGGAGACTTCAAGCCCAAAGGTTTTGCCACCTGTGCCAGGAGTTCTCGCAAGTTTGGCGTTTGGTCATCAAGCGCCAGCAGCTCCTGGCCCACCATGGCAGGATCAAAAGCACAAACGGCCACCAGCTCGACCAGATAATCCACGGTGACCAATGGCAGCCAGTGCTCGGCGGTACCGGGCACTGCAGTCATCTTGCCCTGCACCAGGTTGCGTATCAGCGCCACCAGCGGCTGACCGTCAAGGATATGCCCAGTGCGGCTGTGGCCACAGACCGTCGCAGGGTGGACAACGGTCATCTCACCACCCTTGGCGGACATGACCTGCAGGGTCGCAAAATGCGCCTCCAGCTTGCTTGCCTCGTAACCACCGACACGCCGGTAGACGGCGGGCCAGTTCGTCAACTCCGGCTGACGAGGATCAATGCCGATGCGTTGCAGATGTTCATGATTGTTCAGCATGTAGCCGCCGATCATCACTAAACGGCTTTTTTGCTCAGCCGCCAACAGCGCCACACGCTTTGCCCCCTCCACATTCACCGCGCGAGAATGCTCCACCGAAAGCCCCCATGCGAAGTGGGCGCCCAGATGGAATATGACGCTGGCGCGCCTCAGCACGTCCTGATCAGCCAGGCTCAGCCCGAGATTGTCCTGCTCCAGATCGCCGGCCACGGCAAATACCCGTGTCGCGCACCCGCCTAAACTATCAACTTGCTCGCGCAACGCAGCCAGCCGCTCCGGGCGACGCATCAACACCCGAAGGGTGTGACCTTTTGCACTCAGGTTCGCCAGCAAATGTTGACCGATGAAGCCGGTACCCCCCGTGACAAAGCACTCCACGCTCATTTCCCTGCTCCTTGTTGAAGGTGAGAAATCCAGCGTAAAGTATCGACCCAACTCTACAGTCAAGCGGTGTTTTCATGAAAATCGGCGAACTCGAGGCTCGCAGCGGCGCCAGCCGTCATACCTTGCGTTACTACGAGCAGATCGGCCTGATCTCACCGCTGCGGCAAACCAACAATTATCGTGTCTATACCGAGCAAACCCTGCAGGATCTGGACTTTATCCAGCGCGCGCAAAGCATGGGATTTTCCTTGGGGGAAATAGGCGAGATTCTGGATGCGCAGCGCAACAAGCTGATCGATTGTGCTGACGGCGCGAAGCTGATTGAAAAGAAGATGGCCGAAATCAAACAGAAAATTGCCAACCTCCAAAGCATTCATCGGTATCTGGATGTAGAGCGTGCGACCCTCGAAGCGAGTGCTGCCAGGCAACTTGAGCTTCAACAGTTGCGCGATGCTGCCAATCATTGAACCTACGGCACATGCCTTGGGGGGCCTGCGTCTGTCGTCATGGATATCTCCTGTGGACGAGTGCCTGCGCATCCATGCCCAGATGAAAAACCAAAATTTTCTCTCTGCTCTGCATCCGTTTCACTCCCTGCTCCGTACATTCAACACCCTCATTCGAAGGGTCGAAGAATCAAGGAGACGCACCATGCACATGCTCATCAAACGCCTTGCTGTCGCTTGCTTCACCCTGCTCTGCCTCGGCGCCGGATCCAGCTTTGCCGCCGATACCGTGATGGTTGGCGGCGCGGCCATGTATCCGACGAAGACCATCGTCGAAAACGCAGTCAACTCCAAGGATCACACGACCCTGGTCGCTGCGGTCAAGGCCGCCGGGCTGGTGGATACGCTCAACAGCAAGGGCCCGTTCACGGTCTTCGCTCCTACCAACGAAGCCTTCGCAAAACTGCCCGCCGGCACGGTCGATACCTTGGTCAAGCCTGAACACAAGGCGGACCTGACCAAGATCCTGACTTACCACGTCGTGGCCGGCACTCACACTGCCAAACAGCTGATGGACGACGCCAAAATGCACGGCGGCAAAGTGATGCTGAAAACCGTCCAGGGCGAATCGCTGACCGTGATGTTGCACGAAGGCAAGCTGTGGGTACAGGACGCCAAAGGCGGCAAGGCGGCCATTACCATCGCGGACGTCATGCAATCCAATGGCGTGATTCATGTGGTCGATACGGTGCTGATGCCGAACTGACCGGTTGACGTAGGCGGGCTCTCGTCAGAGCGTCCGCCTACGTCACGATTGAAATGCCTTGCGACTCACGCCGAACGCTTTTCCACCCAGCGCCGATATTGCCGAGTGCGAAACGCCATGCCGATCTGCTGCAAAATCAGCGCGCGTAACGGTGACACCCCCGGATCAGGCTTTTTCGCCCGACTGAGTTTACCCAGCTGAAACTTCACCACCGCCATGTTCGCCAAGGCGGCAACGGCCTTGTTTTTCCAAGTGATCGGCGGCAATTGCGGGGCGTTGTCCTTGCCCTGCTGCCAGTCGCGCGGCAGGTGCGGATCGATGGCCAACGCGGTGCCGATGCCGACCATGTCCACACCACTCTGCACGACGCTTTCGGCCACCGGGCGACGACGAATGCCGCCCGTGACCATCACCGGCATTTTCGCAACGGTCTGGATATCCCGGGCAAACTCGACGAAATAGGCCTCACGAGCCAACGTGCGACCATCGCGCGCCTCACCCTGCATGGCCGGGACTTCGTAGCTGCCGCCGGACAGTTCCACCAGATCCACGCCCAGATCGTTGAGCAGCTCGACAACCTTTTTCGCGTCGTCAGCGGTGAATCCGCCGCGCTGGAAATCGGCAGAATTAAGTTTCACCGCTACGGCAAACTCTGCAGAAACCACTGCCCTGACTGCCTTGACGATCTCGACCAACAACCGCGCACGGTTCTGCAGAGAGCCGCCCCACTCGTCCGTCCTTTGATTGGTCAGTGGCGAGAGAAACTGGCTCAACAGATAGCCATGAGCGGCATGGATTTCCACCCCAGTGAAGCCGGCCTGTTCACCGAGGCGTGCGGTGTGCGCAAAGCGCTGGATGACATCCTCAATCACACTGACGGTCATGGCGTGGGGCGTGGCGAAACGCTTGGACAGTTTGCCCAGGTCCAGCGGCACCGCTGACGGCGCCCAGGTTTTCTGCCCGAGGTTGGACTGCATCTGGCGCCCCGGATGATTGATCTGCAACCAGAACTGCGCACCGGCAGAACGGCCGATCCGCGCCCAGCGCTTGAACTTGTCGTGTTGCTGATCATCCTGCAGCACCACGCCGCCCGGCCCGGTCATGGCGCGGCCGTCGACCATCACATTGCCGGTGATGATCAGCCCGGCACCGCCATCGGCCCACGCCTGATACAGACGCATCAATTCTGCGGAGGGTGCCTGGTCGGCGTCCGCCATGTTTTCTTCCATGGCGGCTTTGGCGATGCGGTTCTTGATGGTCGAACCGTTGGGTAAGGTCAGGGGGTCGAACACGTTCATGGAGCAGTCCTCAACTGGAGATGAGGCCACCATAAGATTGAAGTCAACTTTAAGGTCAATGACTTTTTTCAAGGTGATTTCGCTGACTCATGCGCAGGCTCCATAGGAACTGATAGCAGCGTTATTGCCTTGCCCAATCAGCTTCAGACGCTAGCGTTAACGTCAGGTTGAGGCTCAAGTAAAAGTCCGATGTCATCAGCAAACATTATTCGCAGCAGCGGGGGTTGACCTTAAAGCGAGGTTTAAGGTGAGCATGCGCTGACCTGCTTGCTCGATGGACCCCGGAAGATGCTCAAGACCCTTGTTTCCTTTGCCCTGCTATTGATAGGTGGTGCTTTCATGACGTTTGCAAATGCTGAGTCGGCGGCTATCAAGGATCGCCAGATCCTGGTGATCATGACCAATCACGCCAGTTATCCCTCTCGAACCGATACCACCGGGTTGTGGTTGACCGAGCTGACCCACTTCACCGATGTGGTGGAAGCTGCCGGCTACACCACCGTGTTTGCCAGCCCCAAGGGTGGCGCGGTGCCTCTGGACGAACGCAGTCTGGGCTGGTTGTACATGGACAAGGCTGCGCGGGAGCATTTGCAGTCGCCTGCGTTCCGTGCGCGCCTGGCCAATACGTTGCCGATCGCCGAGGTCGATCCGTCCCGCTTCGGCGCCATCTACTTCACCGGGGGCCATGGCGTCATGTGGGACTTTCCCGAAAACCCTGACCTGCGCCGTGTCGCCGAAACCATCTACAACCAGGGCGGCATCGTGTCGGCCGTGTGCCATGGCGTAGCGGGTCTGCTGGATCTGAAAGACAGCCAAGGCCAGTTGATCATCAAGGGTCGAAACATCACCGGTTTCTCTGACCGCGAAGAGCTGCTCTCGGGCATGAAAAATCAGGTGCCGTTCTTTCTTGAGGACCGCTTGGTGAGCCAAGGCGCGCGCTATCGCAAGGGCTGGCTGCCGTTCACTTCGTTTGCCATTACCGATGGAAGGCTGGTGACTGGCCAGAACCCTCAATCGCCCAAGGCCGTGGCTGAAGCCGTGATGGCGGTGCTCAGCGCCGGTGAACGAACGCGCTGAATCTTTTTGTAGTGCCTACCCACCGGAGAAAGTCCGATTGAAAGTCGCGAGCGCCGTTTTAACAGGATTGCTGATCACCACTTTTGCCAACGCTGCGTTGGCGGAGACACCTGAAATGCCCGATCTGACCGAGACCACCACCATCGACATTGCCGGCCATTCAGTCCCCGTCGTCAAGGGTGGCCTGTATGACCGCTTTCGCTCCAATCCGCCGTTGTCGGTGATTGCCGCCGAAGTCCCGGGCGTTGATTTGAGCTGGTTCAAGGGAATACTTCCCTGAGTTCCAGAGTGCGCTCTATGCGCCAAAACCGCTTGCCACGCTGGTTGGCAAGCGCTGAAAGCTGTAACGCCCGTCAGGCTCTGGATGCCTGACGGGCGTTTGCTTTTCTTGCCGCCGCTGTTGGCTGCTTGTCGGGCGCAGAAGCCACGCCTTCTTCGCACAGCCGTTGGATCAGCCTCTGCGCATTGTCCGCGCACGCCATCCCCGCAGGTTTTCCCTCGATCCCTTTGATGACCAGCAGCAGTTGTTCCTTGTTCTGCGCCAGCCGTTGCTGCAGCACCTCGATTTCATCGACTTTTCGCTTCAAGCCACTGAGCAACTGGTCGTGCTGCCAACCGCTGGCATTCATCGGCATCAACTGACGGATTTCCTCCAGGGAGAATCCCGCCGCCTGCGCGCCGGTGATGATCTGCAATACCCACTGAGTGTCAGGTGCGTAATCGCGATAGCCATTGGCTTTGCGCGCGACCGAAGTGATCAACCCGCTCGCCTCGTAAAAACGAATACGCGAAGGCGCCAGTCCGCTGATTTTCGCCAGTTCACCGATTCTCATGTCCGACTCCGCAAGCACGTTAACCTTGAAGCTGACTTTAAACCTGAAGGAGCGCAAGCGCCAACACGGCAGATCAAGCCAGCAACTCAGTGATCCACTGAGTCTGTCGCGAAATCTCTTCCAGTTTTTCCTCGGGCACTTCCTGGCGCGCCTGTTTGAAACTGGTCAGGGTTTTCTGTCTCTGCCGTAAGAGACGCTGCCACTTGGCGATGAATGCCGGGCTGCGTGCTTGCATCAGCAACGGGCCGAAGTACAACTGTTCGGCGCTGTAGCTCACCGGGGCGCCGCGCTCGGCGACGATGATTTCGTAGAAGAAACGGTTTTCCTGCAGCACTTCCTCGACGAGGATGCGGTAGCCGTTGTCCATCAGCCATTGGCGCAGGGGTTGCTCGCCGCCGTTGGGTTGCAGGATCAGCCGCTCGTGACCGCGCAGACGCGCCTTGCCGCTGTCAAGAATGTCGCGAATCGTCTCGCCGCCCATGCCGCACAGGCTGATCGCGGAAATCTCGTCGTCCGGCTCGATCGCCGCCAGGCCACTGGCCAGACGCACAGTGATGAACGGCTGAAGATCGTTGTCGCGCACCGTGCGCACCGCGGCGTGAAACGGCGTCAGCGCCACCTCGCCGGCCACCGCCGCAACGATGGCGCCACGGCGCATCAGAGCCACCGGCAGATAGCCGTGATCCGAGCCGATATCCGCCAACCGCGCGCCAGCCGGTACATGCGCCGCCACCCGCTCCAGTCGCATGGACAATGTGTGTTCGTTCAACTGCCGCCCTCTTCCCCAGCCATCGCCGGCACTGCTGGCCGGACAAGGGGCGCGACTCTAGCGGGCGGTGGCGGGTATTTCAAATCCGGACGCGCGCGCCGGTGTTCCGACGTAGCCTCGATGCAGAGGCGCATGCGTCGGCTATCCTGATTGCAACCGGTCTACGAATCTGCGCGCAGCCCTGTCTCAAAACAACACATGCACTCTTGGATAAGATCAATCTTGAACACAGCCCTCGGCGCGCTGCTGACCAGCGATTTCCTGACGTTACCGAAGCCATGATCGAGCGCGAGCAACTTCACCGGCAAGGTTACGCGCTGCTGCGCGATGCGATCCCGGGGAAGTGGCTCGCCTTCCTGCGCGCGGTATTCGATGCGAATGTGCAAGCATCGGAACACTGGCCGGTACCGCGCGGTATGGACTGGCGCCATTCGCTGCTGGACCTGGATGCAACGGTGCAAGCGGTCTGTCGCCTGCCGCAGGTACTGGCGGTGGCAGGCGAGCTGATTGGCGAACGCTTCTTCCTGTCCCAGGTCGAGGGTCGCGAACCGCTGGCCGGTGGCGGCCATCAGCAACTGCACCGCGACTTGTCGATTCAGCGGCCCGGCGACATGGTCAACGCCATCGCCTTTTTCGACGACTACGGCCCCGACAACGGCGCCACGCGCATCGTCCCGGGCAGTCACCGACCTTCACCACAACAGCCACCATTCGACCCCAATGACGAGACTGCTGTCGTGCAGCTTTCAGGGACTGCGGGGGACATTTTGCTGTTTGACGTCGATCTGCTCCACGCGGGGAGTCGCAACGTGAATGGCGCACGTCGGCGCTCTATTCTGATCAACTATTGCGCGCAGGCGCTGTATAGGACGCAGCTGGAAACAGCGGGCTTGCGCGGTGTGCGAATGGACACCCGTGAGCAGTTTGATCCCGCATCGCTGCAACAGGCTCGCCAAATGGCTGCGACCCGGATTTAATGCGCGCTTGATGGGCACATGCCCGGCTCCACTTCACCGAGTAGAAACATGAACCGCCAAAAGAAACTGCAGCAGTTGTTCAAGGAAAAGGCCAAAAAAGCCAGCGCCAAACTGGCGCCGAAAAAGCCCAAATACATCAGCAAGGCCGACCGCGCAAAGATGGCTGCCGAAGCGGCCGCCGAACCGGTTGAGAGCAGCGAAAACGCTTGATAAAAGCGCCGAAATGTAAAAGGCCAACACCCCATGAAGCCACTGGACCTGACGCGTTTCCGAAAAAATATGGGGCTGGGATGAGAAGTGGCAACGGGCAAATTTCACAGCGGAATTCGCCTGCGCAGCCACTTCGGTTATTGAACAAGATGGCCGGATTGTTGGATACGTGCAGATTCTGGATAAAGAGGATCGAATCCAGGTTCAGAACATCGCAATTTCGCAGGCGTACCAAGGCAAGGGCATTGGCTCGCGCATGCTGAGGAACCTCCAGCTGCAAGCCGCTGCCCGCAAGGTGCCGTTGCAGTTGGGCGCTTTTCGCACGAACACATTGGCGCAGCAGCTCTATGAACGACTGGGCTTTCGCCGGACTGGCACAACCGACACGCATATCGAAATGTCATGGACCGGCACCTGACATTCAGCAGCCGTGATCCGAATCCATGAGCGTAAAAGACCTTCCCTGACTCAACCTGTAAGGACATTCAATGCCACGCTCGCTGCAGTTCGAACAAGTCGACGTATTCGCCGATCACCCCTACGAAGGTAATGCGCTGGCCGTGGTGGTGGATGCTGATGGGCTGACGACCGAGCAGATGCAGGCGTTCGCCCGCTGGACGCAACTCAGTGAGACCACTTTTCTGTTGAAGCCCGAGGCGCCGGACGCGCACTACCGTGTCCGTATCTTTACACCGTTGCGAGAGCTGCCCTTCGCTGGGCATCCCACGCTGGGCAGCTGCAAAGTGTGGCTCGCGCAGAACGACAAGCCTGAGCAGGTCGAGATTATTCAGGAGTGCTCGGCGGGCTTGATTCGGGTACGCAAACAAGGTGCGCAACTGGCGTTCTCCGCGCCACCATTGGTGCGCAGCGGGCCGCTGGAGGCATCGACGCTCAACCTGATTGAACAAGGACTCGGCCTCGCCACCGGGCAGATCCGCGCGAGCCAATGGGTCGATAATGGCCCGGGTTGGGCGGGCGTGTTGCTGGCGAGTCGCGAAGACGTGTTGGCGATCAAGCCTGATTACGCGGCGCTGCAGGGGCTGAATGTCGGGGTTATTGCGCCGTGGGCGGGTCACGACGCTGAAACGGACGTGGAAGTCAGAGCCTTCATGGGCGAGGAATGCGCCGAGGACGCCGTCACCGGCAGCCTCAATGCGAGCCTGGCTCAGTGGCTGATCGGCTCAGGCATCCTTGGCGACCGCTACACCGTGAGCCAAGGCACCGCCATCGGCCGCCGCGGCCGATTGCACATCCAGAACGTGGACGGCACCGTCTGGGTCGGCGGTGCCGTTCAGCACTGTATTTCCGGCCGGGTGGTGTTTTGATGAGCCATGGATGCCAGGCTGCGGCATTATGAGGACAACCACAGCAAAACACGCACGCCCCCGCCCTGCTAACCGGAAATTTTCCGCCGTGCCCGGTTCGATCACCTAACCTCATAGATTGTGTGATCAACGAGAACCGGCCCCTCCGATGCGCAACACATTGAAGTCATTGTTTTTTGTCGCGCTGACCGTGCTCGCTTCGGGCGGTTCGCTGCTGTGCGCGGCGGATTTGCCGGCGCCCTCGGCGACCACTACGGCACCGCTGGTGGAGGTCTCGCAAAGTGATCTGCAAGCCTTGCAACTGCGTCTCGACGGCCTGAAGCAGCAGATTTCCGCCGCCAACAATTACAACCAGCTCGAAGGCCCGCAGGACCGGGTGCAGACCTTCATTCTGGATGTCGATCGGTTGTCCGCATCGTTGTTGCCGCAGCAGGCGCAACTGGCGGTGCAACTGGGGGTGCTCGGCGCCGCACCGGATACGCAGATTGCCGCCGAACAGGCGGAAATCGCCGCACAACGGGCGTTGCTCAGCGAGCAGAAAAACAAGGTCGATGCCACGCTCAAAAGCCTTGCCGCGCTCAAACAAAGCGCAGCCGAGCTGATTACACAAATCGCCGGCATCCGCCGCACACTGCTCGAAAGCGAACTGACGCTGCGCACCGACAGCATCCTGAGCCCGGACTTCTGGTCGCCATTGGTCGCGCCGGAGCCGGACGACCGCCAGCGCCTGAAGTTTTTCATCGATCAGGTGAACCTCACCTGGGCCACCGTCTGGGCCCCGGGGGAACGGTTTTTCACCTGTGTGCTGGTGCTGCTGGCGCTGGCTTTCTGGACGGTCGGTCGCCGACTCGCCGAACGTGGCCTGACCTGGCTGTGCATCCACCGCATGCCGGAAGGTCGCCTGCGTCGCAGCGCGCTGGCATTCGCCTCGGCGCTGGCGACCCTGGGCACCACAGCCATCGCCCTGCATCTGCTGTTCTATGCCTGCACCCGTCACGAACCGCTGACGCCAGTGTTGCAGACTTTTTCCGAAGAATTCGAAAAAGCCGTCTACGCCTGCGTCCTGATCACCGCGTTGAGCCGCGCACTGCTGTCGACCCAGCATCCTTCATGGCGGCTGCCGGCGATGGCCGATTCGGTGGCGTTGGCGTTGCGCCCCTATCCGAGGATTCTCGCCGCCACCCTGCTGGTGCTGGTGACGCTGGTGCAAGTCAGCAACGCCACCGGCATGAGCAGCCAGATCGTGATCGCCCAGCGTGGGGTGATCGCCATCGTGGTGATCGTGATTCTGGTGCCGTTGCTGTTGCGCGTCGGCAAAGTGCGCAAGGCGTTGATCAGCGCCAACGAACCGGAGGCCGCCAGCACGTTCGCCGGAGCGATCTACAGCATCGCCACGGTGTGCATGGGCGTGTCGGCGGTGGCCTTGCTCACCGGCTACGTGTCGCTGGCCCGCTTCATCACTTTTGAGCTGGTATGGGCCTATATCGTGCTGGCCGGGTTCTATTTACTGGTGCAGGTGGTCAAGGACGCCTGCGAGTACCTGTTCTCGCCGCGCTACTCGGCGGGCGAGACGCTCAAGCAGACCCTGGGCCTGGGCGACCGGCGGCTGGAACAGATTTCGATCGTGCTGTCCGGAGCCAGTCGCGCCGGGCTGTTGCTGCTGGCGGTCATCACTTTGTTCGTCGGCGGCATCGGCACCACGTTCGGGCAACTGACCAGCAATGTCCTGGGCATTCTGGGTGGTGCCGGCTTGCGCAAGCTGAACATCGTCCCCGCGCATCTGATCAATGCCGTGCTGGCGCTGCTGATCGGTATCTACCTGATCCGCGCCCTGCGCCGCTGGCTCGACAACGAATTCCTGCCCAAGACCGACATGGATCCGGGCATGTGCGCGTCGTTGAGCACGCTGTTTTCCAACATCGGATATGCCACGGTCATCCTCCTGACGCTGTCGTCACTGGGCGTGCGCTGGACCAATCTGGCGTGGATCGTCAGTGCGTTGTCGGTGGGGATCGGTTTCGGCTTGCAGGAAATCGTCAAGAACTTCGTCTCCGGGCTGATCCTGCTCACCGAGCGCCCGGTGAAGGTCGGCGATCTGATCAGCATCAGCGGTGTCGAAGGCGATATCCGCCGGATCAACGTGCGCGCCACGGAAATCCAGCTCAGCGACCGCTCCATCGTGATCGTGCCCAACTCACAACTGATCTCGCAGAACCTGCGCAACGTCACCCTCGGCGGCAGCGCCCAGGGGGTGGCGAGCCTGGAGCTGATGTTCCCGCTGGACATCGACCCGGAACAGGTCAAGGAACTGCTGCTGAACACCTACCGCGAAAACGAAAACATCCTCGACAAACCGGCGTCGTACGTACGCTTCAGCAAACTCTCGCCCGATGGCATCACCTTGACGGTGACGGGCTATGTCGGCAGCCCACGGATCGTCGGCGGAACCAAGAGTGATCTGCTGTTCGAGATTCTCAAGCGGCTGGGGGATGCGGGGATTGCGCTGGCGAAACCAGCCTCCGCCCCATAATAGGCTCGCCCACCTGTGGGAGCGAGCCTGCTCGCGAAGAGGCTCAGGCCGGCGCCCAGCGCCGGTGTAGCCAACGCGCGAACGCATCCAGCGCAAAACCCAGTACACCGATCAGCAGCACCATCGCCATCAGTTCCGAATACGCAAGGCGATCACGCGTATCGAGGATGAAGTAGCCCAACCCGGCGCTGACCCCGAGCATTTCGCACGGCACCAGCACGATCCACAGAATGCCGATCGACAGCCGGACCCCGGTCAGCACATGGCCGAGCACGCCGGGCAGAATCACCTTGCGCAGGGTTTCCCAGCGGGTGGCGCTGAGGCTGCGGCTGAGTTGCAGCCAGCGCGGGTCAAGCTGGCGCACGCCGGCCACGGTGTTGAGCAGGATCGGCCACACCGCAGCGAAGGTCAGCAGAAAGTAGATCGGCTGATCACCAACGCCCATCAGCATCACCACCACCGGCATCCACGACAACGGCGAAATCATCCGCAGAAACTGAAACGCCGGCGTGGTCGCCGCTTCCAGATGCCGGTAGCTGCCAATCATCAAGCCCAGCGGTACACCGATCAGCAGCGCCAGCAGCAGCCCGACCAGAATCCGCTTCAGACTGACCAGCACATGCTCGTACAGCTCCGGGCGCAGCAACAGTTCGCCGAGGCTCGCCAGAGTTGCCTCGGGTGAAAAGCGCAACGCCAGGCTGTCGTTGCCGCCAAACAGATGCACACCCAGCCACCACAGCAGCAACAGGCACAACAGCCCCGCGACACCCAACAAACCCTGCACGGTCGAAGAAGATCGCTGACGCATCAGAGGCTGAACTCCTCGCTGCGATCAAAGCTTTCCGGTAATCCGAATGCCTTCATCCCGCCGACTGTAGCAATGGCATTACGCACGAAGCGATCGTCTACCAGATCCCGGGCGGTTTGCTGCGGATCGAGGTTGGCAAGGAACCCCTTGTCGCCCTCGATCAGCGTGTCCTTCAGGCGCTTGACCAGTTCCTCGGTGTAGCTGGGAAACGGATACGGCTGAAAGTCGATGCGCTGCTCGTCCCAATGGCTGTGCTGGATCGCGCCGCTGGCCAGATACTGCTCGCGGTCGTTGCTGGCCGGCGACAGCACCCGGTCGAGCACCGGTTGCGCGTGCGGCGTATAGCGATTGGCGCCGTCCCTGGACAGCAGTTTTGCAGCTTCGGCGCGGTTGTCGCGGGTCCAGACCTGCGCCTTGACGATCGCGTTGACGACTTTCTGCGACCACTCGGGACGGTGATTCAGATCCTGCTCATGCATGAACACCACGCAGCAAGCGTGATTACGCCAGACGTCACCGGTAAAACGCTGTACGCGGCCAACCTTGAGTTCCTCGGCCAGCGCGTTGAACGGCTCGGCGACGATGTAGCCGGCGATGCGTTTGCTCGCCAGGGCCGGCGGCATATCCGACGGCGGCAGCACCAGCAGATTGACTTCGTTCGGCGCCAGCGCGGCGCTCGCCGATTTGCTCACCGGCACCAGACCGTGGTCGCGGAACAGCTGTTGCACCACCACGTTATGGATCGAATACCAGAACGGAATCGCCACTGATTGCCCACCGAGTTGTTTGACCTCGGTGATGCCCGGCGCCACGGTCAGGCCCGAGCCGCCGACGTGGTTCCACGCCACGACCTTGGCCGGCACCTTGCTGCCGTAACGCGCCCACACGGTCATCGGCGACAGCAGATGAATCACGTTGACCTGCCCGGAAATGAAGGCCTCGATCACCTGCGCCCAACTGCGCAGCAGCACCGGGCGCTCGGCCTGAATGCCTTCGGCCTCGAACAGCCCGTTGTTGTGCGCCACCAGCAACGGCGTGGCGTCGGTGATCGGCAGATAACCGATGCGCACCGGCGCGTTCGGCTCGGCAGCGGCACGGGCATTCAGGCTGTTGAGCAACGGCAACGCGCCGCCAGCGGTCAGCAACGCGCTGAGTTTGAGGAAGTCACGACGTGTGTGAGTAAAGTCGTCCAGGCACATGGTCAATCTCCGACGTAGCGGGCACAGGTTGAGTAAGGGGATTGCGGCTCGCCCGCCGAAGGGTTTTGAGGATGTCGATGCGCAACGCGCCCAGTTCCTCGACCAGCTCGGCACGCGGCTGAGGCAGGTCGATGCGCCACTCGCCGAGGATGTGCGCCGGGCTGTTACCCAGTAGCAGAATCCGCTCGGAGAGCAGCAAGGCTTCGTCAATGTCGTGGGTAATCAACACGGCTGCGGTGTGGTGCTCGGCAATCAGTTGCAGGAGCAACTGCTGCATGTCGGCGCGGGTGATTTCATCGAGCGCACCGAACGGTTCATCGAGCAACAGCACCTGCGGCTGCCGCGCCAGACACCGCGCCAGCGCGGTGCGCTGGGCCATGCCGCCGGACAACTGCGCCGGGTGCTGCTGACGCGCATGTGCGAGGCCGACCGCAGCGATGGCGTGGTCGATCCGCGTCTTGCGTTGTTCGGCCGTCAGGTGCGGCTGGCGGGCGAAGTCGAGACCGAAGGCGACGTTCTTTTCCAAAGTCAGCCACGGCAACAAACTCGGGTCCTGAAACGCCACCGCCACCCGAGGGTGCGCACCGGTCAGCGGTTCGCCAAGCAGGCTCACCCGGCCCTGCTGCGGTGCCTGCAACCCCGCCAGCACACGCAGCAGACTCGATTTGCCGACACCGCTGGGGCCGAGAATCGTCACCACTTCGCCGGGCTGCAATTGCAAGTCGAAGTGTTCCAGCACGGTGTGCCAGCCCTGTTCTCGCGGGTAGCCGAGGCTGATGCCGTGCGCCTCCAGCACCGGCGCGGTCATGCCGTCGCTTCCCGTTTCTGCCGCTGCAATTCAGCGCGCAGTTGCACCAGGCTCGGCGTGACGATCGGCACGAACGCCGACTCACGCCAGCGCCGGGCGAAACCACTGCCGTGCTCGGTCAGATAGGCCTTGCCGCCGCTGGATTGCAACTCCAGTTGCACCGCATTGGCGGCGGATTCGGCCAGCGCGATGCGGATCTGGAACAACGCGCCCGGCTGGGACAGGAAACGTCCGTCGTGCAGGCCCTGCTTGAGCGCGTCGACGCTCTGCGCCAGTTGCTCGCGTTGTTCCTGCAACGGCTCCAGCAGAATCGAACGGCCGTCCTGCAAGTGTCCTTCGACCTCGGCCAACGCACGCCGCGCCAGCCCCATCGCCATGCCGCACTGCAAGCCGAGAAACGCCGGGCGCACCGCTGGCAGAAACTTGCGCGCATCGTCATGCAGCAGCCATTCGCGTCCGACCGCCACTTGCGCGAAATCGATGGCGGCAGTGTTGCTCGATTGCAGCCCCATCAGTTGCAGATCGGCGGAACGTTGTACGCCGGCAGCGTCATCGGCGATCGCCAGCACGAACGGCGAACCGCCCTCCTCGTGCTCTATTGCCGCCGCCACCACGAAGCCGCTTTGGCGCAGATTGGTCACCCAATGCAGGCGCCCGTTCAGGGTCCAGCCGTCTGCGGTGTCGACGGCACGCACTTGCAGTGCCTCGATGCCCGACAGGTATTTCATCGCGTTGGACAAACCGGTAGCCCCGGCCAGCTCTCCGCTGAGCAACACCGGCAGCAGTCTTTCCCTCAGCGCAGCGTTGGGGCTGTGCAGCAGGTATTCGATAAAGGCCCGTTGGCCCCAGAACACAAACGCCGCCGCCAGTGAATGGCTGGCGACGGCGGCCAGGGTTTCCACGGCATCACTGACGTGACCACCGCTGCCGCCCAGCGCCGGGCTGACGCCGACCCGTAGCACCCCGGCCTGCGCCAGTTGTGTCAGCACCTGTTGCGGATCGCCGTCGCCTGCATCCAGGGCCTGGGCGTTGTGTTCCAGCCATTGCATCAATGCCGGATTGAGCATGTCGTTTCTCTCCTTGTACGCAGCCGCATCAACCATAGACGATGCGGCCCGAAGCGCTGGCGGATTAAGCGCGATACGCCGCCAGCTCAGGGTTGAGCGGCGTGTCGGCGAACACGTTGGCGAAGTTGCACAGGGTCGCCAGGCTGATGCCGAGGATCACTTCCAGCGCATTGCCTTCGGTGTAGCCAGCGGCCTTGAATTGGTTGAAGGTCTGATCGCTGACCTTGCCCCGGGTGGCAATCACCTCGCGGGCAAATGCGGCCAGGGTTTCCAGTTTTGCCACGGGCACAGTGGCTTTTTCACGCAGCGCACTGACCACTTCCGGCGGCAGTTTTGCCTTATTCAGCGCCACGGCGGTATGACCTGCGACACAGAAATCGCAACCATGGTTGGTCGCGGCAATCAGTTGCACCACTTCGCGCTCGGCGAGGCTGAGTTCGGACTTGCCATTGAGCGCCGATACCGTAACGTAGGTTTCCAGTGCGGCCGGGGCATTGGCCAGCACGGCCAGCAGGTTTGGAATGAATCCGGAGTTCTTCTGAGCGTTTTCCAGAAACGGTCTAGCGGCTTCGGGAGCGCTTTGCACGGTGTGAAGAGTGACGCGCGACATGGAGTGGACTCCTGCTGTTGAGTGTCCGGCCAGTCTGTTGGTTATAAAAATTTCGATCCATATTCTAAAGTAGCGATTACTTGCTCCTGAGTGTTTCCATTAGATGATTTCGTCCAGCCCTTTGGTTGATTGGTTATTAGAAAGCCTCGAACTCAACGCCAGTCTGTTCCACGTCGGGCGCTATTGCGGTGGCTGGCACGCGAGTACGCACGGACTGGCGCGCGCCAGTTTTCACTTGATCGTGCAGGGGCGTTGCTGGCTGCACATTGATGGGCAGGCACGGTCGATACCGTTGAACCCCGGGGATGCGGTGTTTCTGCTGCGGGATCTGAATTACCGCCTCTCCAGCGCCGAAGAGACGGCCCTCGCCCAGACGCTGCCGCGCATGGCCATGACCGCGCTCGACAGCCAGGCGCAGGACGGTGTCGGGCTGGTTTGCGGGTTCTTCCATTTCAAGTCGGGATTGTCATCGCTGATCATCGATGGGTTGCCCGACTGGATCATCCTGCGCGCGGGCGATCCGTCTTCGAGCGCGGCGCAAGCCTTGTTCGAGCTGATCCTGCAAGAGTGCGAACGCCTGCCGGCGCCCTCCTCGGCGCTGCTCGAACGCTTGAGTCATCTGCTGTTTTTGTACGTGCTGCGTCAGCAGATGGCCGACAACCAGAGCCTCGGCGGCCTCGTGGCATTGGCGCGCAATCCGCAGTTCGCACCGTTGCTGGATCAGTTGATCGCACAACCGCAGTTGCCGTGGTCGCTGGAGAGCATGGCGGCGAGTACCGGGCTGTCGCGCTCGGCGTTTTTCAAGCGCTTCAATGAGCTGGCCGGGCAATCGCCGGGGCAGGTATTGCTGGCGTTGCGCATTCGGCATGCCTGCCAGTTGCTGCGGACTAACCACACGGTGGAACAGGTGTGTGCGGCGGTGGGCTATCAGTCGATCGCCGCGTTTACCCGGGCATTTGCCAAGTCGGTGGGCGTGCAACCGGGGGCTTATCGCAAGCAGCATGAGGGGCGCTGAGCTTGCTCGCGAAAGCGTCAGATCAGCCAACCTCATCGCTGAATGTCACACCGCTTTCGCGGGCAAGCCCGCTCCCACAGGGGATTGTGTCGATCAGCGATTGGTACACGCCACAAAACCTGTGGGAGCTGGCTTGCCAGCGATGGCGTTGGCACGTTCGGTACCCACGACTCGATGATTTCTTATTCCATTAATCAACCAAGAAATCATTTTTTAATCTTTTATCGCTATTAACCTCAGCCCCTATCATTGCGCGTCTGCACTTGACTCATAAAAGGAACGTTCCATGCAAAGACGCCTGTTACTGGCTGCACTGTTTGTCGCTGTCGCCGGGTGCGCCAGTCCTCCTGCTGTTTCGGTGCATACCAAAGATCCCGCCAGCTCGACCCTGCAAGGTGACGCCTCGCGTCCGGCGCAGGCGCAGTGGATCCGCACCGAGCTGTACTTCTCGGTGGGCACGGTCGATGGCAAGGACGGTGCGGTCAGCGCGGCGCGCTGGCGCGAGTTTCTCGACAAGGAAGTGACGTCGCGGTTTCCCGACGGTTTCACCGTGTTCGATGCCTATGGGCAGTGGCGTGATCATGGGGCAAAGGAGCCGGAGCGGTTGAGCACCAAGGTCATCGTGATCCTGCACGAAAACAATCCGCAGAACGCCGGCAACATCGAGGCAATTCGACTGGCGTACAAACGCATCACCGGGGACTTGTCGGTACTGCGTCTGTCGCAACCGGCCGAAGTCTCGTTTTAATCGCTGATCGGCCCCAGAGCTTGCCGAGGCGTCGACGCCAGGCGGCTCAATCCCGCCAACAGCAGCGCGCCCACCAGCAACACGCCAATCCCCAGAAATGCGCCCCATCCCACCACCGTCACGCTCGAATAGAGCATGTACAGGCACAGCCCGAAAAACAGCAGCGGCAATAGCGGATACAAAGGCACCCTCACCGGCCTCGACACGTCGGGAAAGCGTCGGCGCAGGATGATCAACGCCAGGCTGCTGAAGCTCAGAAACAGCCAATACACCGGGGTCAGGTACTCGACCATGGTGTTGAAGCCGCTCTGGGTGAAACTGCCGAACAGCACCAGCAACAACGCCACCGAGCCCTCCGCCAGCAACGCTTTGCGCGGCACGCCGTCACGTTCGTGCCACTCGCCGAAACGACGCAACTGCGGCACATCGCCGGCAGCGGCATAGGTGGTGCGGGCGCCGACCAGCAAGGTCGAGTTGATGCTGGCGATGGCCGCGACACCCACCATCAGCAGAATCAGCAGCACACCCGGCGCGCCAAAGGCACGGTTCAACAACTCCACTGCCGGTGCGTTGCTCGCCGCCAGCCCGGCGAATCCCAGACCTCGCACAAACGCCCAGTTCAGCGCCAGATAAATCGCCATCAGCAGCGTCAACGCGCCGAGCATGGCGATGAATATTCCACGTCGACCGTCGCGCACTTCCGCTGACAAGGTCGCCGCATCGCTCCAGCCACCGAACGCCAGAAACACGAAAATCATCGCCGCCGAAAGCCCCGCCATACCGGTGTTTTCCGGCGTGACCGAAACGCTCGGTGGCGGTGCTTCAATCCCCTGCCACGCCAGCCACACCCCGGCGCTGGCGATGCTCAGAAAGCCCAGCGCCAACAAGCCCACCAGCAAGGTCTGGGTGATGAAACCGATGTGCTTGCCCGTGAGATTGAGCAGCACCAGCGCAGCGATGACTCCGCCGGCAAACAGCCCCGAGCCGTATCGACCGAGCGGCACCACGGCGTTGACGTAATCGGCAAACATGAACGCCGACAAGGCGATCCAGCCGGTGTGCATCACCGAGAAGCGTGACCAGGCAAACAGGAACCCCATGCGCTCGCCATAGGCGGTGCGCAGAAAGTGATAGTCGCCGCCAGGATGTGGGAATGCCGTGGCCATTTCGGCAAAGCACAACGCCCCGGCCATCGACGCCAGGCCGCCGAGCACCCACACCCAGTAGAAATATGCCGGCCCGACGTTCAGCGCCACGGTCGGCGCGGTCTTGAGGATGTCGGTGGTGATCACCATGCCCAGCGTGATCAGCAACGCCTGCAGCACTGGCAGATGGCGCTTGGGGCCGTTGGAGTGATTCATGCAGAGTTCCGCAAAAAGTCCGCCATCCGTGGCGGTTCGACTCAGAAGCCGTAGGTGGCGCTGGCGTAGTAATACGCGCCATTGGTGCCAATCGGCGACAGCACGTCATACGGCAGGTTGCCGCCGTAGTTGATCGCCGAGCCGGAGCGTTCCGGGTAGTTGTCGGTGAGATTGTTGCCGCCCAGGGCCACGCTGAATTTCGGGGTGAATTTGTAGGTCACCTCGGCGTCCAGTTGCCACACCGCGCCGTAGGTCTGCTCCGGTTGCGAGTCGCCAAAGTCGAACACGCGAGTGGTTTCGCCCTGACGGGTCAGACGCCCGAGCAAGCCCCAGTGTTCGCTGGCCCAGTTGGCGGAAAACACGAAGCGATCCTTGGGCGCGGCGTCAGTCAGGGTGTTGGTTTCTTCAACGCCGACCAGTGCATCGTTGCCGATACCCAGCGCCGTCAGTTGCGCGGGCGTGCCTTTGGTGCTGGTGACTTTGGTGTGGTTGTAGGTGTACGCGGTGGTCAGGCCCAGTTGCCCTTCGTATAGCGGCTGATGGTAGTTGAGCACCAGTTCGGCACCGTGGGTGCTGGTGTCGGCGGCGTTGGTGAAGAAGTTGACATCATGCACCCCGGCCACGCCGAAATTGTCGTTGATGTATTGCTCCATGGCATCGCTGCCGATGCGCTGCGACAGGGTGATGCGGTCCTTGACGTCGATGCGGAACACATCGAGCGAAGCGTCGAAGCGTTCGTTGAGCTGGAAGGTGAGGCCGAGGCTGAAGTTCTTCGAGGTTTCAGGATCGAGCTTCTCTGCCCCCAGCGCGCGGGCGATCGGGTCGTTGACCGAGAGCACGCGAATATCGGTGAGCGTGCCGCCTTCGCCGAAGTTGCTGGTGGTGTTCTGAAAGCCGCTCTGCGCCAGCGACGGCGCGCGGAAGTTGTTCGACACCGCACCGCGCAGCGCCCACTGCTCGGTCAGTTTGTAGCGACCGCTGAGCTTGCCGGTGAGTTTGCTGCCGGCATCATCGTAATGTTCCCAGCGGGTGGCGGCGTCGACGAAAAAGCGGTCAGTCAGATCGCCCGACAACTCGGCGTAGGTAGCAAACACGTTGCGGTCCAGGTCCGACTCTTCGCTGGGGCGCAGGCCGTTGGCGCCGTCAGCGCCGGAACCGATGTACGAGGCCGCGTCACCGGCGTAGGTCAGGTAGTTTTCGTAGCGATATTCGCCGCCCAGCGCCAGCACGAACGAGCGTCCGCCGAGGCGCAGTTCGCGGCTGAAATCGATGTTGGTGGTGGTCTGGCGCAGCTCGTAATCGCCGGTGTCGAACCGGGTCGGCGAGTCCTCACCGAGGCTGACGTTGAGCGTACGGCGGGTGGAGCCGTCGAAGCGGTTGCGGCCATGGGTCACGCTGCTGTCGAAGTCCCAGTCTTCGCCGATCATGCCCTTGAAGCCGGCGGTGGCGGAGACATCCTTGTTGTCGCCCAGCGACTGCGGCAGGTAGCCGTTGGGATAGAACTGCGGCTGCTCGTAGGGGTAGCGATAGAATTCGGCGCCGGTGGTGTGGCGCTGGTTGTAAGTGCCGAAGCTGTAAGCCTTGCCACCCGCCAGCGGCAGCTCACTGTTGAACCACAGGTTGACGTCCCGCGCCAGGCCGTCGCCCATCACGTAGTTGCGCTGCCCGGGGGTATCGGCAAAACCGTCGAAACCGGCACGGTTGGTCGGGTTGCGGTTCTTGTATTCGGTACCGCCACGAATGAACCCGCCCTCTTCGCCCAGCCGCGTGCCGATCTTGGCGGTGGTCACGCTGTTCTGGCCGTCGGTGGTGGTTCTGCCGATCGCGTCCTGATGGGTGTGAAACGCGCCGTAGCTGGTGGACACTTCACCACCCTCGGGGGCGTCGTCGAGGATGATGTTGATCACCCCGGCAATCGCGTCGGAACCGTACTGCGCCCCGGCGCCGTCGCGCAGCACTTCGATGCGTTTGATCGCGCTGATCGGGATCGAGTTGAAGTCCACCGGCGCCGTGCCGCGACCGATTTTCGACGAGTCGTTGACCACCGCCGAGGTGTGACGGCGCTTGCCGTTGACCAGCACCAGCACCTGATCCGGACTCATGCCGCGCAGCTGTGCGGCGCGCACATGGTCGGCACCACCGGAATTGGACTGACGCGGCATGCTGAACGACGGCAGCAACGTCTGCAGCGCCTGGCCCAGTTCACCGTCAGCCGCGCCCGTGGACTTGAGATCGGCGGCGGTCAACACGTCCACCGGCACTGGAGAATCGAGCACCGTACGTGCCGTGCCCCGAGTGCCGGTGACCAGCACGGTACCCAGCCGTGTGTCATCGTCAACGCGGGTGGAAGTGTCTTCGGCTTGCGCCGGAAGTTGCCAGATCGCACCGACCACCGCGATGGCCAGTAATGAACGCGAACGCTGATACATGGGACAGCTCCTTTATCGCAACTAATACCCGGCCGTTGCCGACAATAAAGGGTCGGCAATCAATGCACGGCAATGTCTGCTGTAGTTATGGAAATCAGGAAGGCGGTGAAGGCTGTTTAGTGACTGAAGCGCAGCATCCCCAAAGTCAGTTTCTCCGTTGAACACCGATGCTAGACGGGCTGAAGCCTTGCCGTAAAAGAACCAATAACACTTAGGTTAGATCCGGCTGAATAGTTGTTTTTAGAGCAACACAAGTGTTGCCACCACAACAGCAAAGCAACTAACCAACAACTAACTCGAACATAAATATCACCCTGTGGGAGCGAGCCTGCTCGCGAAAGCGGTGTATCAGTCAACGCAGATGTTGGCTGGAATGGCCTCTTCGCGAGCAGGCTCGCTCCCACAGTGTCGATGGCGTTGAACAGACTTTTTGCACTCGCCACAGATCCAGTGTGGGATCGGTGGATGAATACAGATTTTTCAGTTCGCCACAGGAATCCACTCCGCCCGCGCCACGTTGGCGGTATCACCGAACGCCGGGAGTTTCTGCGCCAGATCGCGAACGTTTTTCACGTCAAGATCGAGCAGTTGCTGACGCGTGATCAGGGTCGGCGGCACCAGCACCTGATGCCCCGGATTTTCGCCGGCAATCAACATTGCCAGACTGCGCACGCTGATCGCCCCTGCCACTTGAGGATTTACTGCAGCCGTCGCCGCCCAGGCACTGTCCGGTTCTTTCATGATCTGAATGTCGGCGGTGGAAATGTCGGCGCTGTAGATCTTCACCTTGCGCCCCAGCCCGGCCTCGTCGACGGCGATTTTCGCGCCTTTGGCGAACTCGTCGAACGGCGCGAAGATCACGCTGATATCCGGATTGGCCCGCAACACCGCGCTGGCCTGATCCGCCACCGAGTTGGCAATCGGCGGATTGAGCGTGCCGAAACGCGCCTTCTCGATGATGCCCGGATTGGCCTGTTTCACCTGACTCCAGATCTCGTCGCGGCGCTCCATCGGGGTGAAGCCGCTGATGTACACGTAACCGGCATCGAACCGCGTGCCGTTGTCCTTCACTGCCTGATCCAGCGCCAGTCGCGCCAGTGCATGGTGATCCTGCTCGACCTGGGTCACTTGCGGACTGTTCAGGTCAACGTCGAACGCCACCACCTTGATGCCTTTGGCGATCGCCCGGTCAATCGGTCCCTTGAGGGTTTCCGCCAGGCCCAGTTGCACGATGATCCCGTCGACCCCGAGGTCGATCGCCTGATCGATCATCTCGCCCTGACTCGCCGCCTGCTGCCGCGCATCGAACACCCGCAGATTGGCCCCCAGCGCCTCGGTCTGTTTCTCCACGCCGCGCAGATACGCCTCGGGAAAGTCCCCGGAAAACAGATAACCGACCAGCGCGATCTGCACCTGACCTTTATCGAACGGCGCCGGAGCACCCGGCAATGCCTTGGCCTGAGCACTCAAAGCCAATGCCGAGAGCACCGCGCCGGCGAGGCAATGGCGTGCGAACTGCTTGATTGAACCGTGCATACATCTTCCTTGCAGCGACAAATGAACCGGCTCAGCGCGCCCGATGCGCGAGGCCGAAGGTGAACATCAGGGCCAGCACCAGCACCAGTCCCTTGACGAAATCCTGCGCGTAGTACGGCGCGTTGAGCATGGTCAGGCCATTGAGCAGCGACGCCACCAACAGTGCGCCGACCAACGTGCCGAACGCATTGGGCTTCTTCGCTCCGAGCACGGCAAAACCGATTAGCGCCGCGCCGAGGGCGTCGAGCACCAGACCGTTGCCGGAGCTGACATCACCCCGGCCCAGGCGCGCCGCCAACAGCAACCCGCCAAGTGAAGCGAGCAATGCCGACAACACGTAAGCGAGCAACTTCAAGCGCTGTACCGGCGCGCCTGCCAATCGCGCCGCCTGCTCGTTGCCGCCAATCGCATAAAACAACCGGCCGATGCGCGTACGCTCGAGAAACAGCCACACCGCCAGCGCCACCAGCGCAGTAATCAACACCGGCACCGGCACCACGTCCCACAAGCGTCCGCGGCCGAGGGCGAGAAACGCCGTACTGAACGTGCCTTTGGTTTCCACGCCACTGGGCAAGGTCATGCCCACCGCAATCGAGCGTCCGCCCGTGGGAATCAGTTGCACGCCGATCACCAGAAACATGCTGCCCAGCGTCGCGAGAATGTCCGGCACCCGCAGCTTGACGATCAGCCAGCCATTGAGCAGCCCGACCAGTGCGCCGCCGGCCAGACTGATCAGCACCGCCGGCACCGCGCCCCAGCCGAGCACCACCATCACGTAACTGGCGATCATCAGGCTCATCGCCGCCACCGCACCGATCGACAGATCAAGCCCGCCGACCGCCATGGTCAGGGTCACACCGAGGGCCAGCAGCGCGACAATCGACACCGACTGCAAGATGCTGAACAGATTGCCGACGCGCAAAAACGCCGGCTCCGCGACACTGAAAAACACCACGATCAGCGCCAGCAGCCACAACAGGCCGTAGCGGATCAGCGCTTGCAGCAGGCGCTCGGCGGGTGCCGTAGCGGACGACAACAATGAACTCGAATCAGGCACTCGCTCTGCTCCTTGGCGTGGCATGAAAGGGATGTTCGCTAGCGTCGCTGCCGGCCAGCGCGGTGACCAGGGTCGCGCGCTCAAGACCGGCACGCGGGTATTCGGCGACCACCGCGTGATCGCGCACCAACAGAATGCGGTCGGCGATTTCCAGGGCTTCATCGACATCGGCGCAGATCACCAGCGTTGCGCGGCCGCCGGCAGTGTCGCGCAGCAGTTGGCCGATCTCGCGACGGGCGCGCACGTCGACGCCCTGAAACGGCTCATCGAGAATCAACACCCGCCCTGCCCCGAGCAGCCAGCGACCCAGCACAACTTTCTGTTGATTGCCGCCGGACAGCGCGCTCATCGGCACCTCGATACCGGCAGTCTTGATCCCCAGCGCCGCGACTTGCGCCTCGACCGCTGCGGCTTCGGCGCGGTTGCGAATGAAACCGGCACGGGTGAAGCGCTGCAGAAACGGCAGCGTCAGGGTCCGGCGCAGGGAGAAATCCGGCACCAGCGACTGACTGGCGCGATCCTCCGCCGCGAGAAATACACCGCTGTGGATCGCTTCCCTTGGCGAACCCGGCAGCCAGTCCACGCCGTCCAGTTGCAGACTGCCGGCCACGGCGTTGCGCAAGCCGAACAGCACTTCGGCGATTTCGCTTTTGCCAGCGCCGAGCAGCCCGGTCAGTACCACCACTTCGCCTTGGTGCAGGTCGAAATCGAAGCGCTTGGAGCGCGGCAAAATCTGCAAACCGCGCACACCAAGCACCTTTCGGCCCACGGTGCCGGGTGTGTAGACATGCCCGTCCAGCGCCTGCCCGAGCATGGCGTGCACCGCTTCCGGCAACTGCCGTGCGCTGAATTCCCCGGCCAGTCGACCATCGCGCAGGACAATGGCGCGATCCGCCACCCGTTGCAGATCGGACAAGCGATGGGAGATGTACAGAATCGCCACGCCACGGCTGCGCAGGGTGTCGATCAGCCCGAACAGCCGCTGCGCCTCGGCATCTGATAACGCTGCGGTCGGCTCATCGAGAATCAGCAGACGCGGCTGCAGGGCAAAGGCCCGCGCCAGCACCACCAACTGCCGTTCGGCCTGGCCCAGGTGTTCAATCGGCTGCTCCAGCGGCAATTCCAGGCCCAGCCCGGCGGCGATACTCGCGGCGCGCTCCAGCAGGCGCTGGCGGTTGAGCCAGAAGTCCGCGTCGGGCCTGCACAACTCATCGAGCAGGAGGTTTTCCGCCACGCTCAAACCGGGCGCAATCCCCTCATTGATCTGCTGATGCACGGCAACGATTCCGACCCGACGAGCCGACAGCGGCGAATTGAATTGCCGGGGCTGGCCGTCGATGTAAATCTCGCCGCTATCAGCGCGCTGGCTGCCGGCGAGAATTTTCACCAGCGTCGATTTGCCGGCACCGTTGGCACCGAGCAACGCCGCCACTTCGGCGGGATGAATCTGCAGGCTGACGCGATCCAGGGCGCGGTTCGAGCCGAAGCGCTTGCTCAGTTCACGCACCTGAATCAGCGGCGCGCGGGCCACGACGACACTCATAAAATTCCTTAACGTCGATGGGCCAGCGAACGCACCAGCCGGTCGCCCAGGCTTTGCACGCCCTGCACCAGAATGACCAGCACCACCACGGTGGCGACCATCACTTCGTTGTTGAAACGCTGATAGCCGTAACGGATCGCCAGATCACCGAGGCCGCCACCGCCAATCACCCCGGCCATGGAAGAAAAACCGATCAGCATCACCAGCGTCAGGGTGATCCCCGCCAGCAGGGCCGGCAGCGCTTCGGGCAGCAGCACTTTGCAAATCACATGGCGGATATCGCCGCCCATGGCGAGGATCGCTTCGATCCGGCCCTTGTCGACTTCATCCAGCGCGTTCTCGACGATCCGCGCGAAAAACGGAAACGCGCCAATGGTGATCGGCACCACCGCAGCGGTGCTGCCGAGGGTCGTACCCACCAGCAGACGCGTCAGCGGAATCAGCGCAATCAACATCACTACAAAGGGTAGCGAGCGCCCCAGATTGACCAGCGAACCCAGCGCGGCATTGAGCCGTGGCAGCGGCCACAGTCCGTCGCGGCGACTGACAAACAGCAACACCCCGAGCGGCAAACCGATCAGCAGCGTGAACAGCCCGGCAAGCAAGACCATGTACAGGGTTTCGCCGGTGGCGTTGAACAGCAGTTGCAGGATTTCAGCCCAGTTGATCGCGCGGTTCATGACTGAGCCGCTCGCACGCCGTATTGCTTGAGGAAGCTGAGCCCGGGGATGTCGTGGCCCAGCGGCAGGCCGCAGGTCGGACGCAACGAAGTGCCGAGACTCGATTGCGCATCGGCGAGCAAACGCGGCACCGGGCCGGACTCGACCAGGCGCCCGTCGGCCATCAACGCTGCGTGATCGCAGATCGACTTGACCACGTCCAGCTCATGGGTGATCAGCACAATGGTCACGCCCAGTTGCCGATTGATATCGCGCAGCAGGTCAAGAATCGACGCGGTGGTTTCCGGGTCCAGTGCACTGGTGGCTTCGTCCGACAGCAGATACGCAGGCTCCGCTGCCAGGGCGCGGGCAATCCCCACCCGCTGTTTTTGCCCACCGGACAACTGCGAGGGAAAGGCTTGCGCCTTGTCCGTCAAACCGACCAGTTCCAGCAGCTCGCGCACCCGCACATGGCGCCACGGTTTGCCGACGTTGGCGATCTCCAGCGGCACGGCGATGTTGTCGAACACGGTGCGCGAATGCAGCAGATTGAAGCCTTGGAAAATCATGCCGATGCGCTGCCGCTGGCGGCGCAGGTCGCTGGGCGACAGGGTCAGCAGGTCCACGCCGTCGATGAGAATTTGCCCGCTGTCCGGGCGTTCGAGCAGATTGAGACAACGCAACAGGGTCGACTTGCCTGCGCCGCTGCGCCCGAGGATGCCGTAGATCGCGCCGTCAGGAATACTCAGCGACACCTGATCCAGTGCCGGCGCCGGCGCCGACGGGTAGGTCTTGCTCAACTGCTCGACGACGATCATGGCTTGGCATCCTCCACCGGAATCACCGACCCCTTGAAGTTATCGCTGATGTATTTCGCCACTTGCGGCGAGGTCAGGTCCTTGGCCAGTTGCGCAATGCGCGGATCGTTCTGCAATTTCGGCGTGGTCACCAGAATGTTGGCGTACGGATTGTGCTCGGCCTTTTCCAGCCCCAGCGCATCCTGGGCCGGCACCAGTCCGGCTTCCAGTGCGTAATTGCCGTTGATCACCGCAAGGTCGACGTCGTCCAGCGCCCGAGGAATTTGCGGCGATTCGATTTCCAGGATCTTCAGCTGTTTCGGGTTCTCGGCGATGTCCTTGGGCGTGGCCTGATCGGCTGCCGGATCCTTGAAGCCGGGCTTGAGTTTGATCAGGCCGTTGTCCTGCAACAGGTACAGCGCACGGCTCAGGTTGGTGACGTTGTTGGGCACGGCGACGGTGCCTTTTTCCGGCACGTCGGCGAAGCTTTTGTGTCGGCGCGAATAGATGCCCAGCGGCTCGATATGCACCGTGGCGGCCACCGCGAGTTTCTGCCCCAGCGCTTGTTCCTGGGATTTCAGATACGGCAGATGCTGGAAGTAATTGGCATCGACATCGCCATGCACCAACAGCTCGTTGGAGTTCACCCCGTTAGGAATCTCGATGACCTTGAGGTTGAGTTGCGGATCGATTGTCTGGATGTACGCGAGAATCTGCGCGTGTGGCACCGGGTCGGCAGCCACGCGCAACGGTTCCAGTGCCTGCGCGCCGAACGAAGTCACCAGCGCGCCGAGCACGGCCAGGGTCAAACCTGCTTTCTTCAACATGTGCGGAGTCCTTGAGCGAGTGATGAATCAGGCGTTGGCGGTTTTACGAGCCGGTGCGGCGGGCATCAGCGCATCGGCATAGAAGCGCCGGGCGACGTCGGGGTGCGAACGCAACCGACCCTTGAGGTAGTTCCAGCCGACATCGCGAAACAGCGGATTGAGCGGATCACTCGCCGGGCCACGCGCTTCGCGCAGCAGCGCGGTGGGCAACGGGTACAGCGGCACCACGGCATCGAGTTGCGCGCCGAGGAAGAAGGCGATGGACAAACGCTCGCTGCCTGCGGGCGGCGACACCACCCGATGCACCGTGGCGCGCAGATAACCGTTGGTGGCCAGCTCCAGCAGTTCGCCGATGTTTACCACCAGCGTGTTGTCGCGAGGCAGCGCATCGATCCAGCGCCCCTCTTCGACCTCCACTTGCAGACCGGCCTGCTGGTCTTGCAGCAGAAAGCTCAGAAACCCCGAATCCTTGTGCGCGCCGACGCCCTGCTGGCTCGCGCTGGCGGCCTGACCTGGATAGCGCATCAACTTGATGTGTTCGTTGGGCTTGTCGCCGTACAACTGATCGAACGCGTCCGCCCGCAGCGACAGCGCCTGGGCAAAGGCACGCAGCAGGCGCAACGCCATGCGCGTCATCGCCTGTTGCCATTCCAGCAGCAGCGGTTTGAGCGCTGGCAGCGCCGCCGGCCATTGATTGGGCCCCTGCAACCGAGCCCACAACGGGCTGTCCGCGTCCAGCGGCAACGCTTCACGCTCGGCGCCGAGATCGAATTGCTCACGCCAGTCGGGTTGACCACGGGTGATCTCGGAAGCGGCACGGTTGTACCCGCGAAAGTGCGGCGAATTGATCATGCCGACGGCGGTTTTTTCGTGCTCGGACAAGGCGAAGAACTGCCGGGCGTGATCCTGCACCTGCTTGAGCAGATCGCTGTCGATGCCATGGCCGGTGAGATAGAAAAAGCCGACGTCACGCGCGGCGTGACGCAGGTTTTCAAGAAATTCATAACGCTGTTGCGCGGTGCCTTCGAACAACGAAAGGTCGAGCGTCGGCAGCGTGGTGATATCGAGGGTATGCGGCATGATTCACTCCCGTGTGAACCAAACCTGAAGAGCCTTTGATCGATTCAGCGTGTGCCGTCATGGCAATCGGGGGGTCTATCGGTTTGATGCGTTTGATTCGTCGTGAGACAAAACTAAACGATCTTAAAAACCACGAACAAATACCCTTTTTGCATTAGCTTAGGCCTGACGCTGAGGTTCGCCGTCATCGCACAACCGCTATCCCGCTTCAACCGATCAGCGTGCCGGATCATAAAACGGCTCGACTGCCACCCGGCTGCCGACAAAGAAACTGTCCGCCACCAGCCGCAGTGGTTGCAGATCCACATCGCTGGCCCGATCACCAATCAGTTGCCGGAAGTGTCGATACACCGCTGTGTACTCGCCCTCCTCCGACACCACTTGGCGCACGCCGTCGATGCTCAGCAGCGCTCCGCCGTTGTCCAGACGCAGCACACCTTCGGCGCAGCGAATCTCGATGCTCCAGAGTTCGTCGTGACCGTGGTCGAAATCGAACTCGGCCCGCACGTCGAGTCTGCTGGCATCGGACATCTTGATCGACGCGGCAATCGGCGACTGGCAGTTGTCCGGTACCCGCAGTTCGGCGGACTCGACAAACAGTGGCTGCGCGAGCAAACGGGTGACGATCGACAGGGCGTTGATGCCCGGATCGAAAACGCCCAGACCACCGGGTTGCCAGATCCACGTCTGACCGGGATGCCACTTGCGCACGTCCTCCTTCCAGTCGATCTGCACGCTTTGCAACGTGCGACTGGCGAGCCAGTCGCGGGCGGCTTCAATACCGGGGGCGTAGCGCGAATGCCAGGCGAACAACGCACTGACGTCCTGCTGCCGGGCCTGATTGACCAAGGCCATCGCCTCGCCCAGCGTGACGCACGGCGGTTTTTCCACCAACACATGTTTGCCGGCGGCCAGCGCCTGCTGCACCAGCGCGAATCGACCTTGCGGCGGCGTACAAAACGCAATCGCATCCACCTCCGGGCCGTGTTCCAGCAACTCGCTCAACGAGTGAAAGTTCTCCACCCCGGCACAGGGTTTACCTTGCGTGGCGACCGCCACCAGACGAAATCCGGGATCGGCGTTGATCGCCGGAACATGTTGATCCTGGGCAATCTTGCCGTAGCCCACCAGACCGAGACGGATCGGTTGCATCAGTGACTCCTGTTGTTGTCTTGTTGTCGTCAGCGAATGCGCAGATTAGCCGTAAACGACTGGGAATACCCGGTGGCGATGATCAAAAAACTGCCGGTGTCCGCGTTCGGTCAGCGCAACGGGTAGCAACGCTGATGCAGCGGCGCAAACAAAGAAAGCCTGCTTTTCAGGGCAGGCTTTCACATTCACAACGCTGCAGTCACTTCTGCTGCGTGGTCAACGCCGAGTAACTGTTCATCAGGTTCCGGTAGTTCGGAATCCGCTGCGACAGCAGATTGCCCAGTCCTTCGATGTCGTTGCGCCAGTCGCGGTGCAGCTCACAGGCGACCGAGAACCAGTTCATCATTTGAGCGCCGGCCTGGGTCATGCGGTTCCAGGCGGCTTGCTGGACGGTGGTGTTGAACGTGCCGGAGGCGTCGGTGACGACGAATACGTCGAAGCCTTCGGCCAGTGCCGACAGGGTCGGGAATGCGACACAGACGTCGGTCACGACACCGGCAATGATGATCTGCTTGCGGCCGGTGGCCTTGATCGCCTTGACGAAATCTTCGTTATCCCAGGCGTTGATCTGGCCTGGACGGGCGATGTACGGCGCGTCCGGGAACATTTCTTTCAGCTCCGGGACCAGCGGGCCGTTGGGGCCTTGTTCGAAACTGGTGGTGAGGATGGTCGGCAGGTTGAAGAATTTTGCCAGATCGGCCAAGGCCAGCACGTTGTTCTTGAATTCGTTTGGCGAGAAATCCTGAACCAGAGAAATCAGACCGGTCTGGTGGTCGACCAGCAGGACTACGGCGTCGTCTTTGTTCAGGCGGTTGTAGGTTGCAGTGCTCATGTTTGATTCCCTTTTCTTGGTTGTGGTGGTTGGCGTTGCGTTGAACATGGGCACAGATTACTGACACCACCGAAACCGATAAATCGGTTGAAAAGCGTTTCACTGTCAACTCATAACGGACAATCCTGTGGCCCGGATCGGCCTTGTCTGCTTCCGTCTCAATCCACCTCGGGTAAAGGTTTGGCGATCATCAAACTGCACGGCGCCCGGTTGAGGACACTCTCGACCGTTGCGCCGATGAAGCCGACGAGGCCCTGCTGGTAGGCGGTTCCGAGCACCAGCAGGTCGAACGCATTCTGGCGAGCGAACTGTTCGATCACCTTGTGCGGGATCCCGGTCATCTGGTGTCGGCGTTGAGTCTCGATTGCGTAACGCTCGGCCAGCGCATCAAACGCCTCTTGCTGGGTGTCGTTGATCGCCTCGCACAGGCTGTGATCCAGACTCAGCGTCGGCACGCTCATCGCCGCATCGCCCAGCACCGACCAGTTGCTGACGTTGAGCAGGTGCAACTCAGCGTCGCAAGCGCTTGCCAGCGTGGCGGCCAGATCGAGGATACGGTCGTTAAGGCCTTGGGTCAGAGCCTCCAGATGCGACAGATCGACGGCGGCGAGCATTTTCAGCGGCAGAGGATGACGGGCTTCGGTGACCAGATGCACCGGGGCCGGACAGTCGCGCAGCAACAGCCAGTCCAGCGGTCGATGGAATGCCCGATTCAGCGCCGGGACATGATGGCTATCCTTGATCACCAGATCGGCCCGATAGTCGTTGATGTACTCCAGCAGATGCGCCGGCGTGGCCCTGGCCCAGACCACTTCGCTGCTGACCTGCACGCCGCAGCCGGTGTGGAACCGGGCCTGTTGCTCCAGCCAGTGCCGGTGCACCTGCAAATAACCCTCGCGTGCCTGGGCCATCGCATCGTGATCAAACAGACCGGCCACCGCCAGCGCCTGCACATAATCGAACGCCACGATGTGCAGCGCCGCATCGGTTGCCTGCGCCAGAGCCATCGCGCGATCGAAGGCCGGGGTGCGGACCATTTCGGCAGGCGCGATCAACAGCATTCGCTTGAATCTGAGCATACGAACCTCATCCTGGCAGTGCGGTACTGGCCCGATGGCCAGCCTGACATCCCTGTCGATCGAGTAGTGACCACTTGCCCGGCCAGTATCCGACGGTACCTTGCGAGGGTTCTGATTTTTATCAAGCAATGGCGCAGCTGCGTTCCCCGCACTGCGCTTTCGTCCGTTCGTCAGCTGGCGCAGGCGGTTGTTAAATGAAATCGGTGTCCGTATGCGGGGCACCTATGCTTAACCCACCCCCAACCGCGTGAACCTTCCCATGTCCGAAAAACTTGCTTTGCCGGTGCACCACCTCAAAACCGCGTGCTCCAACTGCAGTGTGCTGGAGTTGTGTCTGCCGATCGGCATGAGCGGTGCAGAAGTCGAGCGCCTGGACACGCTGATCGTGCAACGGGTCAAGGTCAAAAAGGGGGCCGCGCTGTACCGCACGGGCGATCCGCTGCGCTCGTTGTATGCCGTGCGAATCGGCTCGTTCAAGACCAGCATGCTGTCGGTGGACGGCCGTGAACAGGTCACCGGTTTCCACATCCCCGGCGAGATGCTCGGGCTGGATGCCATCAGCGCCGACGAGCATGCCTGCAATGCCTTTGCCCTGGAGGACAGCGAGGTCTGTCCGATCCACTTTGCGCAGCTGGAAAAACTGGCGCAGAACCTGCCGTCACTGCAGCACAACCTCAATCGGTTGCTGAGCCGTGAAATCGTGCGCGACCACAGCATGTTGATGCTCATGGGCAACATGAACTCGGATGAGCGGCTGGCGGCGTTTCTGCTCAACCTGTCGCAACGCTTGAGCCTGCGCGGTTACTCGGCAAAGGATTTCGTGCTGAAAATGCGCCGCGAGGAAATCGGTTCCTTTCTCGGGCTGCGTCTGGAAACCATCTGCCGGGGCATCGCTCACCTGCGGGATCAGGGACTGGTGGAAATCAGCGGCCGCGACGTGCGAATCCAGAACATGGACGGCCTCAAGCAATTGGTTGCCGGCTGCCACCGCTCGCCGCGCTGAGGCCGGCCCCGGCCGGTCAATCGCTGGGGCTACGTTGCCTGACCGCCAGAATGCTGCCTGGCACCGAGTACAGTGCCCGCTCGGTGTTGCTGCCGATCAACCGGTCAACGCCGACCCGATGCACCGTGCCCATCACCACCACGTCAGCCAGGTACTGCTCGACAAATTCACTGATCACCGGCACCGGCAAGCCCATGGCGAAATGCCGACGTTCCGGGGGTACGCCATGACGATCGGCCAGCGTCACAAAAGCCTGATGCAGCGATTCACGCAGTTCTTCGACAAAGTTGCCGTTCCAGCCACCGGTCACCAGCGGTGCGTCACCGTTGAATGCCGCCGACAAGTCATAGGCGTACAACAAGTGCAACGGCGCATCACATTGCAAGGCCAGGGCGTTGGCCGTCTGGATGATGGTGTCGTTCAAGCCGTTGATCTGCGTGGCCGGATCGAACGGATCCACCGCCGCGACCACTCGATGCGGTAATGCGTAGCGAATCTGATTGACCAGGTGCACCGGCACCGGGCATTCACGCAGCAAGTGACAATCGAGCGGCGTGATGAACACCCGTTTCAGCACTGGCTCCAGCGCCACATCCTTGATCAGCAGATCGGGCTTGAGTGCCTGCACGGTCCTGAGAATCTCCAGCAACGGGTGCGTGGTGAACACCACATCAACGGTGACCTTCAGGCCATGGCCGTTGAGTCGTTCGACCTCATCGGCGATCCAGCGGCGGTAGCGCCGCAAATAGCGCTGAGCGTCGACTTCGTCGATTCTTTCTTCCCACAGATGCGCAACCGGCACCGGTTCGACAAAGGCCCGTACGTCCAGCGCCGCCCCGCTCGCCCTGGCCAGCGCCATGGCGCGCAGCATGGCGGGTGACTGATGCAGGGTCTGGTCGGCGACCAGCAGCAAACGTTGATATTGCCCCATCACACACCTCCGCTCGGCACCGGCGTTGCACGACCGGCAAGGTTCCAGCCTGCGCTCGCGGCCCACTGCCCGACGTTGATTTACATCAACCAACGGCCATTGAGTGACGCGTTCGCGTGTGTCTGATCCAGATCAGATGCTGGCCTCGGCGACGGCGTAAAACCATCAAAAACAACCGTTGCTCAACCCGCGTCAGCCTTTCAAACCGGATGGAGGATTACCCCATGCTTACAGTCAAAGACCACAACGATCGAGCCGTGGCGGCCTACGCCGCAGTCTCCGGGCAACACTGGATCGAGGCCGTCAAGGATGGGCGTCATGTGTTGATCCGTCCGTTGGCGGAAAAGGATCGCGAGCGTGAATACGCCTTCATCAAGCGCCTGTCGCCCGAGTCCCGGCACATGCGTTTTCTGGCGCAGATCAGCGAGCCCGGCCCGGCAATGCTCGACCAACTGATGGACACCGATAACCGGCAGCGCACGGCGTTCATCGCGCTGGTGCATGAAAACGGCCAGCTGATCGAAATCGGCATCAGCCGTTATGCCGCCACCGGCGAGCATGAATGCGAATGCGCCGTCACCGTTGCCGATGAATGGCAACACCTGGGCCTGGGAACACTGTTGATGGAGCATCTGATCAAGGCTGCACGCCAGAACGGCTTCCGCCAGATGTATTCGGTCGACGTTGCCAGCAACGAACCGATGCGCGAGCTGGCCCGGGCGCTGAAGTTCGAAACCCACCACGATCCTGAAGACAGCCGTCAGGTCATACACCGTCTTCAGCTGTAAAAATCGCCCGGTGCCAAGTCTGCAAAACGACTCGGCACCGGGCGATTCTTCACGATTGCAAGGTATGTCCCGGTTTGATCGCCAGCACACTGCAAGGCGCACGATGCAGGATCTGTTCGGCGGTGGTGCCCAACAACTTGTTCAAACCGTGGTGCTGCACCGTGCCCAACACGATCACCTCAATGTGATGTTCGGCGGCAAACTCGCAAATGCTCGGCACCGGTGGTCCCTCGACAAAATGTCGGCAGGTCGGCGGTACACCGTGGCGTTCGGCCAGGGCGGCAAATGCCTCATGTTGCGCACTGCCCAGTGACTCATAGATGCCGGTGGCCAGCGGCAAGGCGCCGTAGCCCATGTCCGTGGCATACACCGCCGCCCAGTCGTAGACATGCAGCAACTCAAGCCTGGCATCACACTGCTCGGCCAGGCGCACCGCGGCGTCGACAATCTGATCGTTGAACAGCAGGTCCTGATCTTCACTGCGCAGTACATCAATGATCGCCAGCACACTGCGTGGCCTTGGATGCACGTCATCGGTGACCAGATGCACCGGCACCGGACAATCGCGCAGCAGTTGCCAATCCAGCGGGGTGTAAAACACCCGCTTCAACGCCGACTCCTGCTGCGCATCCTTGATGATCAGCGCCAACGGCATTTCGTTGACGAACTGCAGGACTTCTTCGTAAGGATGTTGCACCCAGACCACCTCACTGGTGACCTGGATGCCATGCCGTTCGAGCAATTTGCCCTGCTCGGCCAGCCACTGGCGATGCGTGCGCAAATAACCGTCCCGGGCCAGACGGATTTGCTCAGGAGCGAACAGGCCCGCCACCGCCAGCGCCTGCAGGTAATCGAAGGCGACGATGTGCAACGGCAACTGCATGGCGACCGCCAACGCGGCGGCACGCTCGAACGCCGGGGTGTGGCTCATGGTAGGGGGAGCAATCAACAACAAGCGTTGGGTCTGCGACATGGGGCACCTCGGCACGACGGCCATCGGGATCGAGTGAACAGATCTCCAGATTGCCCGCTCCTGCTGCCGACGAGTTGATCTTGATCAGCTCTGCCTCAAACCCGCGCCGCCGCGTTTCAGTGCCACAAGGTGCCGGCCCACATCGCCAGTGTCAGCAGCACCTGCCCAGGGATGACAATCGCCGCGAAACGCCTGCCGCCGCTGACCCAGGCCACCACGCATTTGCTCAACGAGTTGCTGCTGATCGCAATCAGCGCCGGAGCGACAATTGCCTCCACCGGTAACAGACCGGCCTTGGCCAACCCGGCGATCGAGGCGGTAGACGCGTGCGCATCGGCGAACCCGCTGAAGGTGGCGGTGAGCATCACGCCCACCTGGCCGAATTGACTGAGCATGGCCGACGAGACCAGGGTGATCGCGGTCATGGTCAACGCAACGATCAAGGCCAGTTTCAGATTGAATGCACCGCCTGCCGGCAGCGTCTCTTCAGCTCCTCTGGCGGGTCGGGGAAACATCAGACAAGCACTGTAGATCAGCGCCGCCACGCTGCCGGAGACCAACGGCAGCCACATGTTGCGCAACAAGGCAGGATCGACGGTGGCGAGGATCAGCCCGGTCTGAACCATGGTCGCCAGATTGGACAGCAGCGCTGCCGCGCCGAGGATCCGCAGATTCGCCGGCTCCCGGGCGAGCCGATGGCCCATCGTCGCAATGGTCACGGTGCTGGAAGCGAAGCCGGAGGCGATGGCGCTGAGAACGTAGCCGTAACGAATGCCCAGCGTACGAACGGCAATGTGCCCGCCGGCGCCCACCAGCATCAGCAACACCGTCAAGGTGCAAATGGTGCGCAGATTGAGCGCGGCGTACGGCCCGATGTAGCGATCCGGTGTCAACGGCAACACCACCAGCGCGGTTATCAGCAAGATCAGGCCATCACGCATTTCGGTTTCGCTCAACTGCGTGATCGCGAAGTCATGCAGCTTTTCCCGATACGTCAGCAAACCCGCCACCACCACGCCAATCGCCACCGCCAGTTCGGGTGAGCGTGTGCACAACGCGCCCAATATGAGCACGATGAGCAGCGCGACTTCGCTGGTCACGCCGGGGTCGTCATCGCGCCCGCGCCAATAGGCGACGGTGATCAGCAAGGTCAAACCGATTGCGACAATCCCCACCAACAGCGCCGCCCCCACCACCATCGCGGCGTAGCCCAGCAACGCGCTGATCGCGAAGGTGCGCAAACCTGCGCTGCCTCGACGCTCACCCGTGCCCTTGTGCCGTTCGCGCTCAAGACCGATGAGCATGCCGATGCCCAAGGCGGCCGCCGCCCCCATCATGCCCAGGGATTCATTCATCGTCGATTTGCCCTGCCTTACCCCTGCGCGGATCGAATTCAGCCCGCAACAGCCTTCACGGTTCTGGCCGGCGCGGGTGGGGTAAATATTTGACGCTCAGTTGCTTTTGGCCAGGGATGCGGCGCGTCGATACGGGCCTGGAGCCGGCTGACAAAAGCCTGCGCCTCCTGCAACTGATTGAAGTACACGCGACAATCATCCAGCGACACCACCCAGCCATGCGGCGCCGCCGTTGCACTGATATCAATGTTCATCGAAAAGCCTCCGTCAAATCGGAAAAGGCCCTTGTTCAAGGGGTAATCGCCACCTTCATGACCCCGTCGCGCTGATGCGCAAACAGCTCATACGCCGCCTCGATGTCATCGAGTTTGAAGCGATGGGTCACCAGCGGCGACAGATCCACCGCGCCGCTTTGCACCACCGCCATCAAGCGGCGCATGCGTTCCTTGCCACCGGGGCACAGGGTCGAGACGATGCTGTAGTCGCCCAGCCCGGCGGCAAAGGCATTGAGCGGAATGTGCAGGTCGCTGGAGTACACTCCCAGGCTCGACAAGCGACCACCGGGACGCAGCACCCGCAATGCCGATTCAAACGTACCTTGGGTGCCCAGCGCTTCGATGGACACGTCGACACCACGGCCATCGGTCAACGCCATGATCTGCTCGACCACGTCGCCGTCCTTGAAGTTGACCACATGGGTCGCGCCCAGTCGGCGGGCGACGCTCATGCGTTCGGGCACGGCATCGACGCCGATGATCGTGGTGGCGCCCTTGAGGCGCGCCCCCGCCACCGCACACAGGCCGATCGGCCCGAGGGCAAAGACCGCGACGCTGTCGCCGATGTTGATCTGCCCGCGTTCCGCCCCGGAAAAACCGGTGGACATGATGTCCGGGCACATCAGCACCTGTTCGTCGCTCAAGCCGTCGGGGATCGGGCACAGATTGGCCAGGGCGTCCGGCACCAGCACGTATTCGGCCTGGCAGCCGTCGATGGTGTTGCCGAACTTCCAGCCGCCAATCGCCTTGAAGCCGTGGCGGGTGTCCGGGCCGTCCTGCGAGCCGCAACCGCACAGACAGGCGTAACTTTGGCCGCTGGGCGTAATGGCCCCGGCGATCACCCGTTGACCCTCGACGAAACCGCGCACCTGCGAACCCAGCCGCTCAATGACGCCCACCGGCTCATGACCGATGGTCAGCCCTTTGGCCACCGGGTATTCGCCGCGCAGGATATGCACGTCGGTGCCGCAGATTGTCGTGGTGGTGACGCGCACCAGCGCATCCAGTGGCCCAACTTGCGGAATCGGCTTGTCTTCGAGCACGATGCGGTTCTTTTCGACGAAGATCGCTGCTTTCATCATGGTCATGATCCAATCCTCTGAGCGGGTCGCAGCTTGAGATGTCCTCAAGACTGCGCCGTCGTCACAGCGCCAACGTTGATAATGGTCAAACAAACTGCGGATCAGCCCACCGCTTTCGCGAGCACGCCCGCTCCCACCCGGGATCTCGGACAGCCCCCCCTACCGTGCGTCCGATGAGCCGTGTGGGTGAATCGCCCCGTTGACAAATATCAATCCCGCCCGCCACGCCCGGGCCACGATGGACTCAAGGCTCACGGCCCGAACACAACGCCGCCCTTTCGCGTCGTGTGTGCGATCAACCACGGGAGATTTGTCATGTCTGAGCAATCGCGTTTCATGCTGGTGGTTTCGCCCCTGATGAAAAACAGCCCGGCTTTCGAGCGCGCCGCCGCGCTGGCCAAGGCCTCCGACGCGGCGTTGCACATCGTTGCGTTCGATTATCTGGAAGGCCTGGCGACCGCCGGACTGGTTAACGAACAGGCGCTGGAACAGATGCGCCTGGGCTACATCGAACGCCATCATCAATGGCTTGAGGACCAGGCCCGGCCACTGCGCAAACTCGGGGTGCACGTCACCACCGAGGTGGTCTGGGTCGAGAGGCCGCTGCAGGAAATCCTCATTCACCTGCGCGAACAACCGATGGCGGCGCTGATCAAGGCACTGGAGCACGAATCACTGCTGTCGCGCCTGATGTTCACCCCGCTGGATGTGCACCTGCTGCGCGAATGCCCGGTGCCGCTGCATTTCGTCAGCCATGTGCAACACGCGCTGCCACGGCGGATTGTCGCGGCGGTCGACCCGTTCCATCGCGATGGTCAGTACCAAGGTCTGAACGACCGGATCCTGTACGAGGCCGATAAACTGGCGACGCTGTGTAACGCGCAGCTCGACGTGATTTACGCCCATGACCTGACCTCGCTCAGCGCCGCCGAATTCGGTTTCGATCACGCCTCCGCGTTCTTTTCCTCCAGTGCCGCCAAGGCGCTGTTCGATGCCCAGGGCGAAGCGTTCCGTGAGCTGGCCGAACGCAACGATATTCCGGCAGAAAACCAGCACATGATCCTGGGCGACCCGGCCAAGGTACTGGCCAGCTACGCCGATGCTTATGACATCGACATGATCGTCATGGGCCGCATCGCCCACCGGGGTGTGGGCCGTCTGATCGGCAGCACCGTCGAACACCTGCTGTACAAGATGCCATGCAGCGTGTGGGTGGTGGCGCCGGAAAAAATCGAGTGAAGTTATAAGCTGATAACGCCTTCATTAAACCGTCTTTCAAACGTTGTACTAGGATAGGATCCACATCCTGACATTGCGTCGACCAGGGAACATGCTCGACGCAGGTCAGGAATGGGACTGTTTCACCTGCAACTCATGGATGATGTTTATGAACTCACACCTGTTTCCCCATATCGGCAAAGTCATTGCGAGCACCGGTAGCCGGCACTTTCCGCGAATGCTGCATGACCTGATCCAGACGCAACTGGCGGTGGACGCCACGCACATTCGGCAAATGCGCGTTGAGCCGGTCGGCCGCCCCGCCCATCGCAATCCGCCGGAAACCGGCAAAGACTCGGCCCAGCAGGCTGAAACGGTATTCTGCGAACACATTGCCGCACGCTCGAGTGCGCCAATAGACCCGCCCGCCTCCGCCAGCGCCGACGCCTCACAATTGCACCTGACCCGACGCAAGGACGGCTACCGCTACGTGATTTCGGTGTATCGCAACGACCAGTCGCAACGGTTCTCGGCCCAGGAGCAGAGTTTATTGCAGGACATTTCTCCGGTGCTGTTGCCGATGGTGGAAAAACACATTCACGCCCTGCAACCCTTGCAAACCGGCACTGAAGAGCCGTCGCCCGGCACTGACGGCGCGCAACCGGGCCTGGATAACCTGCGACTGCGCTTCAACGAACGTTTGCAGCAACTGGGCCTGAGCCTGTCCAATCGCGAAACCGAGGTGTGCATTGGCCTGCTCGCCGGGCGTACCGCGCCGGAGCTGGCCGAGCAATTGCAGTTGAAGGTCAACACGGTGGAAAGCTATCTCAAGCGCGCCGCGATCAAGCTGGGAATCAGCGGCCGGCATTCGTTGATGCGCTGGATGTATTCGCCTGAACATACCGCCACCCTGCCCGGCTCACCCCACGCCGCTTGATGGTGCCCGATCTGCAGGAACTGCCGCTGCGAGCAAGCCCGCTCCCAAAGAAGAGCACATTTCAAGGGTGGGAGCTGGCTTGCTCGCGAAGAGGCCGGTACGGCTGGCAACCCTCTCATTCAAGCCCTGCAGGCACTGCCCGCGACGGGCACAGAAGGTGCCAAGGGATGCCGAGAAGCGTATTTTTATCCGTCGGGCCGTGCCTTACTGCTAATCCGAAAAGGCTTCGTACCTGTAATTTCTGACAGTAGTCAGAGCCGTCATCTTCAGCGTTAAATAATTCCATGCCCGTTGTCTCCCAACAGTTCGCACGGAGTTCCGACCATGCTCGTTCAGCCCAAGAGGAAAATCTCTGCCCCCCATTCATTGCTGGACCCGATAGTGCTCGGGCGCCTCCTACCTTCCGGCCAGTGGGGGATCAACCGGGCGGCGGTGTTCACTTTTCCCGACCTCGGCCTGCCTGTCGTCATCCCCGTCTGGGCCAACAAGGCTGTCGGTGATACCGTCAAGCTGCTGCTCGACGGCCGTGAGGTCCACAGGCGTACCATCATTGACGAGGCCGAGCTCAAGCAACCGACCCTCTTGTGGGTGGCTCCCCGTCATCTGCAGACCGGTTCTTACCAATTCACCTACGAAATCAAACAGTCCAATCAAAATGAAGAGCGCCCGGACAAGCCCCTCAACCTCTTCGTCAAACTGGAACTCCCTGGTGGCCAGGACATCGACCCGGGCCCTGGTCATTCCAATCTGTACATGTACATTCCCCCGGAAATCGTCAACGGCGGTGTGGACAAAGATGTTGCCGAAGCGGGGGTGCCGATTGTCATCAGGTCCGAGTCCGGCAGCGGCTTGCCTTACCCCGACATCGCGGAGGGCGACGTCATTCATCTCAGTTGGGGTGGCTTTTTTGAGTATTCCACACCGGTGACCCTGGAGCAGATCAACGATCCAGCGGCAAACCCGATATTAATCACGGTCTCCAAAGCCACTATTAAAGAGGCTGGTGACACCGACCTCTCCGGTCTGGCGGTCTCCTTCAAGGTGCGCGACATCGTCGGCAATGAATCGGAAGACTGGTGCAAGGAAATCCGCATTGTCGTCACCACCGGTGGTGACCTGCTGGCCGCACCTATCGTTCAGGAGGCCGTCAACAACAAGCTCGACGCCGATAAACAGGGCGACAACGACATCACGGTGCATGTCACGGCCACCCAGCCAGACTTCGAGATGGATGACATCATCCACTTGACCATGCTCGGCACCACCCTGGAGGGCCAAAAAGTCGAAGTCACCGCCCTGCCCCAGACCGTCGACAATATCCCGCATAACTACGAATTCAAGCTGTCCATTGCGGCCGTGCGCAAACTGGTCAATACCCAGGTCAGTTTCTTCTATCGGCTGGAACGCAGCGGCAGCAGTGACCCGTTACGCTCAAAAAGGCAGTTTGTACAAGTCACCGGCGCAGCCCACCGCCTGGCCGCACCGATCATCGTAGAAGCCGAGGATGACTTCATCGATCCCACGAAGACACCCATCAACGTTCGCATTCCGTTCGATCCGGCCATCGAGTACGGCATGGGCATTGAGCTGTTCCTGTTGGGTAAACGTCCGGACGGCAGCACCTTCCTGCCTGAGTTGGAGTGGCACATTCCGGAGGAGGATGAAGTCGAGAATCCCGAAGGTTTCGTCATCACCGTCGATGACTACAACCTAAAGCTCCTTGACGGCGGAACCCTGAAGGGGTGGTACAACCTGCTGATAGCCGAAGGCGACGAGATCCTCAGACGGGAGTCGCTGCACACGAGATTGCTCAATGTGGGTGAACCGAAATTCGAGCTGGACGCCGCCATTGTCCTCGGGGTGGTGAACGGCTTCCTCGACCCGGTCACACTGCCCGGCGGTACCAGTAGACTGACCATCCCCAGGCCTGTGGTGAAGCCATGGGTAGCCAACGACGAGGCCACCTGGAGGTGGGTGGGCGACATCTCCGGCGAGGAACCCGGGTCCCGCACATTCAATGCCGTAACCGCCCAGCAAGACTGGGTCATCAACCTGGACGCCGCCTTCGTCGCCCAACACATCGAACCGAACCGCGGCAGCAAGATCACCGTCCGCTACCAGCTCTGGCGCCATGCCACAGATCAAACCAGCCTTTCGAATCCGTTGGTGTTCACCGTGGGCGTCGCGCTGGACCTGCTCGCCCCCTGGATCAAGGAGAACAACGGCGACAGCGCACTCAACCCGCTGCTGGTCAGGGACACCTTGACCATCGTGGTGCCGGACAACAGCGCGTTGCTGCCAAACCATGCAATCAGCGTCACCTGGACTGGCGCTGACGGCACGCCGGCCGGCGGGTCGCACACCTCAGCGCCGCGTGCGGTAAGCGAAGGGCTTGAGTTTGCGATCCCCAACAGCGTGGTGGCGTTCAATCTGGGTAAGCGGGTAAAAGTCTCCTACGTCGTCATCATTGATGGTCATCCAAAACCGTCCCGGGAATTTGACCTGACGGTGCAAGCAATGCCGCAGAGCGCGCTGGCCAGCCCCACCATCGAGCAGGCCGAAAACGACGGCGCCGGCCCGGAACTGCATACCGGCAACCTGACCCAAGCTTCCGTTCGCATGGGCGACTGGCCGCTGATCGCCCTCGACCAATACGTCTGGTTGCACCTGTACGGGATCAATGCCGACGGTAGCGCCTACGTGCGCGAGATCTGGAGCGCGCCGACGGCCTTCACCAACCCCGGCTGGATCGCTGACCGGTTCTTCACTTTTCCGCTTCCAGCCGATGAGCTCAAAGCTCTGCGGGATGGCAGCAGCCTGGCACTGATGTTTAAAGCGGCGCTTGGTCAGAGCACGGTGGAGAGTGAGGCGGTGGAGTTTCCGGTGCGGACTTATACGATCAGGGCGCTTGTCGAGGTACGGCCGGACATTACACGTGTCGAAGGATCCAAGGGTGAGATCTCTGAAGGCGGCGAGACCGAAGACACGACAATCACACTGACCGGCACGGCAAGCCTCGGTCAACAGGTCCAGATCAAGGACGGTACGACGATCATAAAGGATGCCACTGCCGATGCCTCCAGCGGCATCTGGACGCTTGTCATCTCGGGACTGGCCGAAGGGTGGCACATTTTCACGGCGATCGCCCTGTACGGCAGTGGCCAGGAGTCAATCCCTCGAAGCTTGGAGGTTGTGAGTGAGCGGCCTGTAATTAAACGAATGACAGACACTGCGGGTGGGCCGATCGACGATCTCGGAATGACAAACTATACCTCCGTGAACCTGGGTGGCACGGCGGCCGCTGGCAAGCAGGTGCAGATCCTCGATGGGACGACGGTGAAAAAGACCGAGGATGTCGATAACAGGGGTAACTGGACGGCTTCACTCAGCGAACTCACACGGGGAGATCATTCAATCATCGCCGAGGCAACCTATGGCACCCTCCCAGCATCCGCAAAGTGGAGATTCACAGTAAACCCTCATCAGTTCACTGCGACCATAACCGACCTATATACTCATAAGACTTTTGGTGGCCCCAGTATCCGCCATGCCCCTAACTCCACCATCAACTATAACGATGATGTCAGTGATACGTTTCTTTCCATGCGCTTCACTATTGCAGGACCAGCAGGCGCATTTCCGGCGGTATCGCGGCCATTCGTAAATTCATACGCCCCGGTCGGCGGGGAGTATCTAACCTTGCCAATTCCCGGGCCGGGGTCATACACCGTCGCATTCCCCCGATCGAAGTTCATAGGGTATACCAACGTAAGATTCGCTGTCTTCGACGTAAACCTCGTGGTTCGAGCAAGTGTGGGCTTACACATAAAAAACTAAATCAACAATCCACCACAGGCGTCTCTCCTTGAGCGGAAGACGCCTTGTCGTGTGCCTACACGGTTTTCACCTGATCGCTAACCGGTTCTTCACTTCCGAGATTTCAGTCGCTGAAATCAAAACCAGAGTCGAAAATCAGGAACAGGGTCAATTACCCGTCCCCTTTCGCTTTTCGCACTTCGAGCATGTTACTACTCGTCGCAAATACGCCCCCACCTGTAATTTCTAGCGGTAGCCCCCTCACCTGAGCCTTAACCCTTTTCCAACCGGAGTTGACCCCCGAACCCTATACACCGCCAGTATGGATATATATCAAACTCGACCTGCCCGGCGGCCAGGATCTGGACCCCGATCCCGGTCAACATTCCGAGCTGTACCAGTACATCGATCCGCGCATCATCGCCGACGGCGTGGACAAGAAAACCGCCAGAAATGGCGTGTAAATCACCATCAAGGCCAAACCCGGCAACCTTTCGAAACGGCCTTATTCAAACTGCGTCGCAGGTGATGTGATCATCGTGAGTTGGGGTGGCGTGCGGGTTCGCTCCGCACCGGTCACTCAAGCGCAGGTTGACGATTCGGATGCCCATCCGATCGTAGTCGACGTCATTGGAAAGGACATCCTCCGGGCCGGGTACTCGGGCCCCGCAGGAGGGATCTTTGCCGGGCACTTAAGCAGTGACCAACGCAGATCCACTGTAGGAGCGAGCCTGCTCGCGATGAGGCCGTTACTGCTGTCTGCTATTCCTTGGGCACAACATTATCCAGCGCCTGATTCACCGCCAACTCCCCCAGCATCACCACCTGCGCAATGCCCAACACCGTATTACGACTCGGCCCCTCCAGCGTGCCAGCGAAATCGCCGAGCATGACCGTGGCCGAGGCCAAGGATTCGCAGGCGTTGGCCAGCAGGGATTCGGTGTCGGTTTGCGGGTTGACCAGGAACACGCTGCTGGGGGTGTACGGCGTCGCCATGATGTGCGCGGGCGCGAGGTAGTGGTCGAGGGCGCGTTCGGCGGCTTGGTGGAGTTTTCTCGAGTTGCGGGATTCGTAGGGCGATACCGATTCTGTGATCGGCGGATTGGGTGGCGTTTCGGGCATCAGCTGGAACTCCGATCAAGGTACTTTGAATGAATGATGACCTGTAGGAGCTGCCGAAGGCTGCGATCTTTTTGATCTTGATCTTGATCTTGATCTTGAAAAACAAAATCAAAAGATCGCAGCCTTCGGCAGCTCCTACAGGGGACCGGGCAGTTAGTTCGGCACGCGGCGGCCGTCCAGTACCCGGTTGACCATCAGTTCACTGAGCATGATCACCTGATGCAGCATCAGCATCGCCCGGCGCTGTGGGTTGTCGACGACGTCGCCGATATCGCGGGCCATGTCGCTGGCGGCGGCTAATGATTCGCAGGCTTCGACGAGCAAGGTTTCTTCGTCCACGGTGGGGTCGATGAGGAAGATTCTGTTGGATTTGCTTGAGGGTGTTGAAGGGATCGAGATCTTCAGGGCGCCGGGGTTGAGGTAGAAGTTGATGGCGCGGTCGGTGGCCGCTTTTATCTTCTGCGGGTCGAGGGCTGGGTCGTACGGGATTGAGGCGTCCGGGGGATTGGGTGTGGCTTTGAACATGGATGTACTCCTATTGCAGCTATTCAGGAGCCATCACTCTCGCTACCAAACGAGGGGTGGTGGCCATACGCGGGTTGGTAGACCGGCTGCAATAGGAACCCGGCGCTCACGAGTGAGCCCCACGCATGACCACCATAAAACCGAGCCCCGCAAAGGGACTGCATAGGTGTTGCCATACAGCTATTACAGACGGGCTACCAAACCCGATCACTGATTTTCAGTGACAGGGAAACGATATAGCCCGGCCCATAGCTGTGTAAGCCGGCGGATTCTGGCGTACGCGTAGGTAACGGCGCAAGGCGTTGTAGCCGGTATGGCGTAACGGTTCGTGTACTTTAAACGTGGTTGCAGGGGTGCGTTTATGGTGTGTGTGTGTGTGGAGAACCGGGATTGCTCCTGTAGTTTTGATGTCGTCTGGCAGACCGCTTTCGCGAGCAGGCTCGCTCCCACAGTTGGATTGAGTGCATTCAGTGGAGAGGTTGGTCGGCTTGTGGGCCGTCATCGCTGGCAAGCCAGCTCCCACAGTTGGATTGAGTACACTCAGTTGGGGACTTCGCCATTGCCAGCAGGCCCGGGCGAAAAAAAGGGACGGGGTCATGACCCGTCCCTTTCGATTTGTGCGCTTAAGGCACGAGCCCGCCCAATCAGCTCCGGCAATCAGTCCCGCGCCAACGCTTCGATCGGGTCCAGGCGCGAAGCATTACGCGCGGGGACGAAGCCGAAGACGATGCCGATCAGCGTCGAGCAGATCACCGCCGTCAACACCGAGGCCATGGAGAACACCATTTCCCATTCCTTGATGAACAGCGAAAACAGGTGGCCGATGGCGTACGACAGGGAAATGCCGATGGCCCCGCCGAGCAGGCAGACCATCACCGCCTCCACCAGAAACTGCTGACGGATGTCCGACTGACGCGCGCCGACCGCCATGCGAATGCCGATCTCGCGCGTACGCTCGGTGACCGACACCAGCATGATGTTCATCACGCCGATGCCGCCGACCACCAGCGAAATCACCGCGATCAGCGACAGCAGCAAGGCCAGCGAGCGGCTGGTTTTCTGCACGGTCTGCATCACGCTGTCGAGGTTGTTGGTGTAGAAGTCCTTGATACCGTGGCGTTGCAGCATCAATTGGGTGACGTGATTTTCCACGACTTTGCTCGACTGGCCGTCCTTGATGCGCACGCTGATGCTGTCGAGAAAGCGTTGGCCCAGAATACGGCCGGCGGCGGTTTCGTAGGGCACCCAGACGTTGAGGGTCTTGCCAGAGGCAAACAGGTTTTTGTTCTCGGCGGCCACGCCGATCACGGTGCATGGCAGGTTACCGATCAGGATCACCTGCCCCAGCGGATCGACGCCCTCGCCGAATAACCGATGCCGGGTGTTGTAGTCGATCACCACCACCTGCGCCTGACGCCGCGCGTCGCTCTCGCTGAAGGTGATGCCCGCCTCCAGTTTGATTCCGCGAACCTGGAAATACTGGTCGCTGACACCATTGATCTGCGCGTCGAGGTCGATGTTGCGGTAACGCAAAAGCATGCTGCGGCCGACCACCGGGGTGGCGCTGTCGACGTAATACAGTTGATTCAGCGCGGTGACGTCGGCCGGCACCAGCGTCTCGATCGAGGCCGCGCGCTTGTCGCCGAAACTGCTGCCGGAATAGATATCGATGGTGTTGCTGCCAATCGCTGAAATGTCCTTGAGCACGTAGTTTTTCGCACCCTCGCCGATCGCCGAAATCGACACCACCGAGGTGATGCCGATGACGATCCCGAGCATGGTCAGCAAGGTGCGCATGCGGTGCGAAATCAGCGCCACCCAGGCCATGTTGAAGGCTTCTTTGAACAGCCCGAGGCTGGCGACCAAACGGCGGGTCGCCGGTGGTTTGGGCGGCACCTGCTCTTCGTCCGACAGTTGCCCGGTGTCGCGCTGGTTGCGCCGGTCGCTGAGGATTTCGCCGTCGCTGACTTCGATGATGCGCTCGGCGTTGGCCGCGACTTTCGGGTCGTGGGTCACCAGAATCACCGTGTGCCCGGCTGCGTGCAGCTCCAGCAGAATGCGCATCACCTCCTTGCCGCTGGCGGTGTCGAGGGCGCCGGTGGGTTCGTCGGCAAGGATCACTTCACCGCCATTCATCAAGGCCCGGGCGATACTCACCCGCTGCTGCTGACCGCCAGAGAGCTGGCTCGGGCGATGCGTCAGGTGCCCGTCGAGGCCCAGCCGCGCCAGCAACTCACGGGCGCGGGCGTGGCGTTGCGGCGCCGGGATGCCAGCGTAGATGGCCGGCATCTCGACGTTGTGCATCGCGCTCAGGTGCGGCAGCAAGTGATAGCGCTGGAAGATGAAGCCGAAGTAATCGCGGCGCAGTTCGGCCAGCGCCTGATCGTCAAGGTCGCGGGTCTCCTGACCGTTGATCCTGTAGCTGCCGGCGGTGGCGTAATCGAGACAACCGAGGATGTTCATCAGGGTTGATTTGCCGGACCCGGAGGCGCCGATGATCGCCACCATTTCTCCGGCATTGATCGTCAGGTTGATGTTCTTCAGTGCGAGAAACTCGCGGTCGCCGGCGGTAAAACTGCGGGTGATGCCGGTCAGTTGCAGTAACGGCTGCGTCATGCTCAAGCCCCCGCCACGGCAGGCAGCGGATCACCGATCACCACCCGCTCGCCTTCATTCAGGCCCTGATTGATCTGCACTTTGACGTTGTTGTTGATCCCGGTCTGCACGTTGCGCGACTGCGCCTGGCCCTTGGCGTCCAGCACCCGCACCGGAAAGCTGCCATCGGCATTGCGTGGGCCGAGCGCGGCCACCGGCACGGTCAGCACCGATTGCGCGGTATCGAGGACGATGCGCACTTGCGCGGTCATCGAAATGCGCAAGCGATGATCGGGGTTGGGCACCTCGAACAGCGCGTTGTAAAACACCGCAGTGTTTTGTTTCGGGGTGCCGGCCGGCGGCGTTTCGAGGAAGTTCTGCGGCGCCGGTTCAGTACCGCGCAGCTTGCCGTAATAGCGTTTGTCCTCACCGAGAATGGTGAAGTACACCTGCTGTCCCGGCGCGATATGGATCACGTCCGCTTCCGAGACCTGGGCCTTGATGGTCATGGTGTCCAGATCCGCCAGTTTCAGCAGGATCGGCGCCAACTGGTTGGCGATCACGGTCTGGCCTTCCTGGGTGACGATGCCGACCACGTCGCCATCGATCGGCGCGACGATCCGCGTATACGCGAGGTTGACCTTGGCGGTGTCGATCTGGATGTGCGCACTCTTGATCTGCGCGTCCAGCGACAGCAGATTGGCCTGCTGCACCTCGTAGTCCGATTGCGCGGTTTCAAAATCCTGACGCGAGATCGAAGCGTCTTCCTGCAGGTTCTGATAACGCTCGTAAATCGCTTTGGTCTGCTTGAGCTGCGCCTGCGTTGCGCGCTTCTGCGCCTGCAGGTTTTCCTCATCGACCTGCGCCTGACGCAGGGTGTTCTGCAGTACCAGCGGATCGATCTCGGCCAGCCACTGGCCCTTCTTCACCTTGTCGCCCACCTTGACCTTGAGCGACTTCAACTGCCCCGACACCTGGGCACCGACGTCCACCTGCTTGACGCCTTCCAGCAATCCGGTGGCGAGCACGGTGTTTTCGATATCCGAGCGTTCGACCGGGGCGGTCTGGTATTTCGGCGCTTCGGCCGGTGCCTGCACCGTGTACAGCACCAACCCGGCCACCGCCGCCAATGCCAACCCCATACCGACTTTGCGCAACTTCGACTTTTCCATAAATAACCACAAGTCCGTTCAGGGATGAACCCGGCCAGCGGCCGGGTCTTGATAGAACAACCACACTCAGGACAGCACTTCGCCGACCGTCAGCGCCAGGCCGTCATGCCACCACGCGGCGAAACTGAAGACGTTGGGCGCCTTGAGAATCGTGAAGTGGTTGCCCGGCCCGTACCACACCGCCAGATCGCTGACCTGCCGCTGCCAGCCTTCAAGCACCGCCGCCTGTTCGCGCTGATTGCCCCACTCGTCCAGCGTCGGGTCATCGACCAGTACCAGCCGCACCGGCCCGGTATAGGCCAGTCGCGGTTGATAGACCGTGCGCAAGGCGCTGGCGAAGGTGCGTACCGGGCCATGCATCGCGTCCGGTACCGCGCGCTCCGACAACACCCCGGCGCGCACCATGCCTTCGTGCAGCAGGCGCAGTTGCGTGGTGTCATCGGCGTTGGCGAAGGTCGCCGGATCGATGCCCAGCGATTTGCCACAGGACAACTGCAGGGTGTCGATCAGCCGTTGCAGCGCGGCAGTCGCGGTATACGGTTTGCCCGCCGTACCGTCACCGCCCGGTGCTTCGCTGTCGATCAAGGTCAACGACGCCACCTCGCGCCCGGCCGCCTGCAATTGCGCGGCCATGGCATGCGCGACCCAGCCGCCGAACGAATGGCCGATCAGGTGCAGCGGCCCCTGCGGGTGGATCTGCTCGATGGCCTGCAGGTAGAACGCGGCAGCGGCTTCGACCGCGCTGTGCGGCACACTGACGCCGTCCAGCCCGCGCGGTTGCAAGCCGATGATCGGCCACTCCGGGCCGATCGCCTCGGTCAGGTGAATGAACCCGGTGACACTGTCACCCGCCCCCGGCACGCAGAAAATCGGCGCATGCCCTGGCTGCCCGGTCTGAATCGTCAGCAGCGGTTGATACAGCGTCGGTTCCGGCGTCACCAGGTTTTCCAGCGCCTGGGTAATCGCCTGGCCGAGTGCCTGGATGTGCGGGTGCTTCATCATGGTCCGGTGATCGCCGGGGATGTCGATGCAACGCAGCAAGCGAGTGTCGAAGCGCTCTTCCCAGCCGCGCGTCGGGCTCGGCAATGACTGGCCGTCCATCAGCTCCTGAGCACGGAACAAGTGGATCGGCTGGCTCGCCGGGCTGACTCGGTAATGTGCCAGCGCCAGGCGATGCGCCGCTTCGCGATCAAAGTAGTGCCAGGCGTCCGCCGCGCTGACCGTGGCCAGTTCCGGGTCGGTCAGTTGTTGCGCCTGACAGCGCTGGAACAGCTCGGGGAAGTCCAGTTGTTCGACTTGCGCTTCCAGCATTTGCACCGCCGCCAGCGCCGTCTCGCTTCCAGCACCAAGCATCAGCGAACGCCCACGGCAATGGCCGAGCAACTGACGCTTGTCGAGGCCCTCGCCGCTCCACATGGCCTTGTCTTGGGCGAGCGGGTTTGGCGCATAGCTGTCGAGCATGCCGATAAACTCCACCGGTTCATCGAGGCCAAGCAATTGCTGCGCGACCTCATGCGCCAGCACCCCGCCGAACGACCAGCCCGCCAGCCGATACGGCCCGTGAGGCTGCACCGCACGGATGATCCCGACCATGCGCTGCGCCATGCACTCAAACGTGCGCAATTGCGCTTGCCCAAAGGGGACGCCGGGCAGGCCGTAAATCGGGAACTCACCACCGATGTGCTGGGCCAGCGTCGGGAAGTACACGTCCCTGCCGCTGAATTCATGCAGCAGGAACAGCGGCGCACCGTGCGTCCCGGCACGCACCACGACCAGCCCATCAGGCTGACTGAGCGCCTCGCCCTGACTGAGCAGCGCGGCGGCAGACTCAATGCTCGGATGCTGGAACAGTTCGGCCAGCGACAGTGGCAGCCCGGCCCGTTGCAGCAGATTGACCAGTTTCACCGCCAGCAACGAATGCCCGCCCAGCTCGAAGAAGTTGTCGTGACGGCCCACCTGTTCGACGCCCAGCACCTCACTCCAGATCTGCGCCAGCGCGGTTTCGACTTCACCCTGGGGTGCCACGTATGGGCGGTTGATCACCGCATCTGCCCCCGGTTCCGGCAGGGCCTTGCGGTCGATCTTGTCGTTTGGCGTCAGTGGCAAGGCGTCGAGCAATACGAACGCGCCGGGCACCATGTACTCGGGTAAACGCTCCAGCACATGGCCGCGCAAGGTTTCCAACGATGGCGCGTCGATGCCGGCGCGCACGGTGTACCAGGCCACCAGACGCTCATCACGCACCATCACCACCGCCTCGCGAATCGCCGGATGCTCGATCAACCGTGCCTCGATTTCTCCCGGCTCCAGACGCAAGCCACGCAGCTTGATCTGGAAGTCGTTGCGGCCGAGAAACTCCAGCTCGCCGTGATTGTTGTAGCGCGCCAGATCTCCCGTGCGATACAGCCGATCCCCCGGCACAAACGGGCTGTCGATGAAGCGCTCAGCCTGCATCTCCGGCAGTCGGTGATAACCGCGCGCCACGCCAACGCCGCCGATGTGCAACTCGCCACTGACGCCTTGTGGCACGGGTTGACCGTAGGCATCGAGAACGTACAACCGGGTATTGCTCAGTGCGGTGCCGATCGGCACTACGTTGTCCGGCACCGGCATGTCCGGCTCCAGCGTCCAGCCGGTGCTGTCCACCGTGGTTTCAGTCGGGCCGTAGACGTTATGCAAACGCACCCACGGCAGGCGATCGCGCACTTGGCGGGCCAGCGCTGCACTGAGTTCCCCACCACCGTTGAGCACATCGGTCAGGCTGGTGCACTGCTCGACATCGTCCTGCTCGATGAACTGCTGCAACAGCGCCGGGACGAACTTGACTACGGTCACCTGCTGCTCGCGAATGGTCTGCACCACATACACCGAATCGCGGTTGCCGTCCGGTCGCGCCAGTGCCAGGCGCATCCCGGAACACAGCGGCCAGAAGATCTCCCACACCGAACTGTCGAAGCTGAACGGCGCTTTTTGCAGCAGCGCACCGTGTTCGGTCGGCGGACTGAGCTGCGAACCCCAATGCACCATGTTGCAGGCGCTGCGATGCTCGATCATCACGCCTTTCGGCAATCCGGTAGAGCCCGAGGTGTAGATCATGTACGCAAGATTCGAAGCACTGAGGCCCGGCACTGGCGAATCGTGATCCGGCAGGTGCTGCCAGGTACTGCGGTCAAGGTCGATTACCGTGGCGACCGCGTCATCGAACAACCCGCGAGTAGCGGTCTGCACCAGCACCGCGGTCGGCGCGCTGTCCTTGAGCATGTACGCCAAGCGTTCCGCCGGATACCCCGGATCCAGCGGCACATAGGCACCACCGGCCTTGAGGATGCCGAGCAAACCAACGATCAGATTCAGCCCGCGCTCGACGCAGATCGCCACCCGCGCATCCGGTTGCACACCTTGTGCGCGCAGGTGCCGGGCCAAGCGGTTGGCGCGCTGATTGAGCTCGCGGTAGGTCAGGTTTCCCTGTGCGGATTGCAGCGCGACAGCCTCTGGTTGCCGGCGCGCCTGCGCTTCGAACAAGCCGTGCAACGGCTGCTCCAGCGGGCAATCAACCTCGGTGGCGTTGAAATCCACCAGCAAGCGCTGACGCTCATCCGTCGCCAGCAACGGCACCTGCGTCAACAGCGCCTGATCATCGTTGACCAACGCCGCCAGCAGTTGCTGGAAGTAGCCGACGAAGCGGCGAATGGTCGCCTCGTCGAACAAGGCCGTGGCATAGCGCAACGAACCGCGAATCCCGTCGGGCGAATCGCCGAGGCTCAGTGACAGGTCGAATTTCACAAAGTGGCTGTCGCCGGCCACCCCTTCCAGGGTCAGGTCGCCGAGGGTCAGGCTCGGGTCGTCGTTGTTGTCCCAACTGAGCATGGTCTGGAACAACGCGCTGTGCGACAGACTGCGGACAGGTTTGCTGATGTCCACCACTTGCTCGAACGGCAGATCCTGATGCGCCTGAGCCGCCAGGGTTTGCGCCTTGACCCGCGCCAGCAGCGCCTCGCCGCTCGGCTCGCCCGAGGTGTCGATGCGCAGCGCCAGGGTGTTGACGAACATACCGATCAGGCCTTCGATCTCGGCGCGGGTGCGGTTGGCTACCGGCGAGCCGATCACCACGTCGCTCTGCCCGGACAAACGGCTGAGCAGCATCGCCCAGGCGCTCATGATCACCATGTAGGGCGTCACCGCGCGACGCTGACACAAGGCTTTCAAACCGGCGCTCAAGTGTTGATCGAGCAGCATGTCGACGCGACTGCCGGAATAGTCCTGCTGCGGCGGACGCGGACGGTCAGTGGGCAGGCTCAGCAAGGCCGGCGCACCGGCCAGCGTCTGCTGCCAGTAATCGCTCTGACGCTGCAGCACCTCGCCACTGAGCCAGCGCCGCTGCCACACCGCGTAGTCAGTGTATTGCAGCGCCAGCGGCGGCAGCGGATCGTCTTCGCCACGGCTGAACGCTTGATACAACGCCGCCAGCTCACGGGTCAGCACGCCCATCGACCAGCCATCGGCGATGATGTGGTGCAGCGTCAGCAACAGCACATGATGGTCGTCGGCCAGACGCACAAGACGTCCGCGCAGCAGCGCATCGTGCTGCAGATTGAACGAGGCGCAGGCCTGTTCCTCGATCAGGCCGCGCAAGGCATTGTCAGCCTGTGGGTGTTGACGCAGGTCTTCTACCGCCAGCAACAGACCGCTCTCGGCCGGCAGGATCAACACCTGCGGCTGATCGTCGATCTGGCTGAAGCGGCTGCGCAGGCTTTCATGACGCGCGACGATGCGTGCCAGTGCCCGTTGCAGCGCGTCTTCATCCAGCCGACCGCGCAGGCGCAGACCGACCGGGATGTTGTAGGCGCTGTGGCCACCGTCCATCTGCGCCAGGAACCACAGGCGTTGCTGGGCGAAGGACAGCGGCAATCGCTGATCACGCGGTGCCGGCAAAATCTCCGGCAAGGTGCTGCGCCCCGCCCGGCTCAGCACCTCGGCGACAGCGGCCAGTTCGGGATTGGCGAACAGCTCGGCGAGTGTAAGCTCGACACCCAACTGCTGACGCACCTGCGACAGCATGCGCATCGCCAGCAACGAATGCCCGCCCAGTTCGAAGAAGCTGTCGTGACGACCGACCTGTTCAACCCGCAGCAAGCCAGCCCAGATCCGTGCCAAATGGTGTTCCAGCGCCGAGATCGGCGCGACATACACCCGGCTGAGCATCGCTGCCTGCGTCGGTGCCGGCAGCGCCTTGCGGTCGACCTTGCCGTTGTTGTTCAACGGCAGGACCTCCAATTGCACCCACGCGCTCGGCACCATGTATTCCGGCAGTCGCGCCAGCAACTGCGCGTGCAGATCGGCGCTGTCCAGGCGGCCGGCGTGCGCGGTGTAGTACGCCACCAGACGGGTGATGTCCTGACCATCGCGGCGCGCCAGCACCACGGCCTCCTTGATCCCTTGGCAGTTGAGCAGGCGGTTTTCGATTTCCCCAAGCTCGATACGGAAACCGCGAATCTTCACCTGATCGTCATTGCGCCCGATGCAATCGAGCTGCCCCGGTGCCAGCCAGCGTGCGAGGTCGCCGGTGCGATACAGCAACGCACCCGGCTGCTCGCTGAACGGATCACACAGAAACTTCTCGGCGGTCAGATCGGCGCGATTCAGATAACCCAGCGCCACGCCCTGCCCACCGATGTACAACTCGCCGGTCACGCCCATCGGCACCGGTTGCTGGTGCGCGTCGAGTACATAAACCTGGGTGTTGGAGATCGGCGCGCCAATCGGCACGCTCTCGGCGTTTTCCGCCACTTCGTGAACTTCGAAGGTGGTGGCGTAGGTGGTGGTTTCGGTCGGACCGTAGCAATGCACGATGCTCAGCGTCGGCGCCTCGGTCAGCAGTCGACGGAACCCCGCCGGATCGCCACGCTCACCGCCACACAACAGAATGCGCAGGCCCTTGAGCGCCTGCGGGATCAGCTGCACGTACTGGTTGAACAGTGCGGTGGTGACGAACAGCACCGTTGCCCCGGTTGCGCTCAACTCGCGTCCAAAGGCGTTCGGATCAAGCAAGGTCTGGTGATCGATGACCACCACGCGTCCGCCGTTGAGCAATGGCCCCCAGATGTCCATGGTGCTGGCGTCGAAGGCCGGGTTGGAGGCGAACACCACGCGATCCTGCGCATTGAAATCGGCGTAACCGTTGTTCAGCACCAGGCGGCCGATGGCGCGGTGCGGCACCATCACGCCTTTCGGGGTGCCGGTGGAGCCGGAGGTGTACATGATGTACGCCAGCGATTCCGAGGACTGCGCCAGGTTCGGGTTGTGCGTGGGTTGGCCGCTGAGGGTCAAGCGGTCAAGGTCGATGCGCGGCGCAGCGTAGTCGATGACTTCACGGCTGAGGGTCAGCAACGCCGCTGCCTGACAGTCCTCGACCATGAACGCCTGCCGCTCGCTCGGGGCATTGATGTCCAGCGGCACATAGGCCGCCGCGCATTTGGCAATCGCCAGTTGCGCCACCAGCAGTTCCAGCGAGCGCGGCAGCAGGATCGCCACGTGGTCGCCCGGCTGCACGCCTTGGGCGATCAAGTGATGCGCCAGACGGTTGGCCTGGGCGTTCAGCTCGAAGTAGCTCAACGAATGCTCGCCATGCACCGCCGCCACCGCCTTGGGATGCGCCGCTGCCTGCTGCTGGAAAATCCCGTGCACGGTCAGGGCCTGCGGGTATTCGCGTGCGGTGGCGTTAAAGTCGTAGAGCAAGCGCTGACGCTCAGGCTCGGCGAGTAATGGCACCCGCTCCAGCACCGCTTGATCATCGGCGACCATCGCCGCCAGCAGGCGCTGCAAGTAGCCGACATAGCGCTCGACGGTCGCTTGATCGAACAACGCCGTGGCGTATTCCAGCGAACCGCGAATCACCCCGTTGACCTCACCCAGTGTCAGGGTCAGGTCGAACTTGGCCACCCGGCCCGGCGCGGCCACAGCTTCAAGACTCAGATCGCCCAGCGCCAGGTGCGGGCCGACGCTGCTGTCCCAACTCAGCGTGGTCTGGAACAGCGGGCTGTGCGCCAGACTGCGCGCCGGCCGGGCGATGTCCACCACTTGCTCGAACGGCAGATCCTGATGCGCCTGCGCCTCCAGCGTGCGCGCCTTGACCCGTGCCAGCAGCGTGACCACGTTCGGTTCACCCGAGGTGTCGATACGCAGCGCCAGGGTGTTGACGAACATGCCGATCAGGCCTTCGATCTCGGCCCGGGTGCGGTTGGCCACCGGCGAGCCGATCACCACGTCGGACTGCCCGGACAAACGACTCAACAGTAGCGACCAGGCACTCATCAGGGTCATGAACAGGGTCACGCCGTGCCGTTGACTCAAGGCTTTGAGCCCGGCACTCAGACGCTCGTCCAGCCGTACTTCGACGCTGCTGCCGGCGAAGTCCGGCTGTGGCGGACGCGGACGGTCGGTGGGCAGGGTCAGCAACGCCGGCGCGCCGTCGAGGGTCTGCTGCCAGTAATCGCTTTGCCGCTGCAGCACGTCACCGCTGAGCCAGCGCCGCTGCCACACCGCATAGTCGCCGTATTGCAGCGCCAGTGGCGGTAATGGATCCGGTTGACCGTGGCTGAAGGCCTGATACAGCGCCATCAGTTCGCGGGTCAGCACGCCCATCGACCAACCGTCGGCGACGATGTGATGCACGGTCAGCAACAGCACATGATGATCGTCAGCCAGACGCAGCAGGCGTCCGCGAATCAGCGGATCGTGCTGCAGATCGAAGGCCGTCGCGGCTTCCTGCGTGAGCAGAACCTGCACCGTGGCTTCGGCCTGTGGATCCCGGCGCAGGTCTTCCACCTGCAGCAGCAGACCGCTGTCGACCGGCGCAATCATCACCTGCGCCTGATCGTCGACGCTGACGAAACGGCTGCGCAGGGTGTCGTGGCGCGCAACGATCTGCGTCAGCGCGCGCTGCAAGGCTTCGACATCGAGCCGCCCACCCAGGCGCAGGCCAAGCGGAATGTTGTACGCCGAATTGCCGCCGTCCATTTGCGCGAGGAACCACAAGCGCTGCTGGGCGAAGGACAGCGTGCCGTCACGCGGCACCGCGACGATCGGCGGTTGGCTACTGACCTGCGCTACGCACAGGCACTCGGCGACCGCCGCCAGTTCAGGGTTGGCGAACAGATCGGCCAGCACCAGTTCCCGCCCCAGTTGCTGACGCACCTGCGCGACCATGCGCATGGCCAGCAGCGAATGGCCGCCGAGTTCGAAGAAGTGATCATGGCGGCCAACCCGCTCGACCTGCAGCACCTCGGCCCAGATCTGCGCCAGCGCGGTTTCCAGCGCGTCTTGCGGTTCGACGTATTCACGGCTGAACAGCGCGGTCAGCTGCGGCTTCGGCAGCGCCTTGCGGTCGACCTTGCCGTTGGCGGTCAGCGGTAATGCGTCGAGCCGGACGAATGCCGCCGGCACCATGTATTCCGGCAGTTGCGCCAACAGCCGGGCGCGCAGATCGCCAACGCTCAGCGCGGCGCCCTGTTCGGTGAAATACGCCACCAGACGTGGCTGGCCGGGTTCATCCTCTCGGGCCAGCAGTACCGCGTCTTGAACGCCGTCGAGCTGATTGAGGCGGGTTTCGATCTCGCCCAACTCGATACGCACGCCACGGATTTTCACCTGATCGTCGTTGCGCCCGAGGTATTCGAGGGTGCCGTCCTCGCGCCAGCGCGCCAGGTCGCCGGTGCGGTACAGACGTGCATTTGGCACGCTGCTGAACGGATCGCGCAGAAAGCGTTCGGCGGTCATCTGCGGACGGTTCAGGTACCCACGGGCCACGCCGGCACCGCCGACATACAACTCGCCGATCACCCCCAGCGGCACCGGGCGTTGCTGTGCGTCGAGCAGATACACCGTGGCATTGCTCACCGGTTTACCGATGTGCAAGACGTCGCCCGCCGCAATCAGGCCGGAGGTCGCCACCACCGTGGCTTCGGTCGGGCCATAGTTGTTGATGACCCGGAACGGCTGGTTGCGGTTGAACTGGCGCAGACGATCGCCGCCGATCAACAGGGTTTTCAGGGTCGGATGCGCCGGCTCCTGACTGAAGGCGTATTCGGCTACCGGGGTCGGCAGGAAGCTCACGTCCAGCGGCTGCGCACGCCACCAGGTCAGCAGCGCGTCGATGTCTTCGTTGCCGTCATGGTTTGGCGCCAGATGCACGGTCGCGCCAACGCACAAGGCCGGCCAGACTTCCCAGGCCATGGCGTCGAAACCGAACCCGGCCAGGCTTGAGGTATGACTGCCAGCGTGCAGATCGAAGGCCGCGCAGTGCCAGTCCACCAGGTTGCTCAGGGTCTGATGCTCGACCATCACGCCCTTCGGCAGACCGGTGGAGCCGGAGGTGTAGATCACGTAGACCAGGTGCTGCGGGGTCAGGGCCGGCAGCGACGGGTTGTCGATTGGCTCGTTTGGCCATTGGCGCAGATCAAGGTCGATCAGCGGCACCGACAATGCCGGCAGGCGTTCACGCAGAGCGCTTTGGCTCAGCACCGCGACAGGCGCACTGTCTTGCAGCAGATAGCTCAGGCGCTCCGCCGGGTGCGCCGGATCCACCGGCACATAACCGGCGCCGGCCTTGAGAATCGCCACCAGCCCGACCAGCGTATCGAGACCGCGCCGGGCGACAATGGCCACGCGGTCGTCAGGCTGTACACCCGATGCAATCAGATGATGCGCCAAGGTGTTGGCCTGGCGGTTCAACTCGGCATAGCTCAGCGAGGCACCGGCAAACACCGCTGCCAGCGCCTGCGGCCGTTCAATGACTTGCTGCTCGAAACGCTGGGCGATCGTCAGCCCCTGCGGGTAATCGGCGCGGGTCGCGTTGAAGGTGTGCAACACCTGCTCGCGCTCGGCGCCCGGCAGGATCGACAGCCGTTCAAAGCCTTGATGCGGCGAGTGCTCCAGCGCCTCCACCAGCGCGTGCAAGGCGCATTGCAAATAGTCGCAAATGCGCCGCGCATCGATGCCGGCGCCGGCCAGTGCGGTCAGGCTGAAGCCTTCGCCGAGGTCGTCGACGCTGAGGGTCAGGCGGTAGTTGCTGTGCTCCTCGGCCTCGAGCAATTGCATGCCCTGCCAGGCCGCCCGGGCCTCGGCAGAACCGCCACCCGCCGAGGCACCATGACGGTAATTGAACAACGTGCTGAACAGCGGCGTGCTCGGCGCCATGGCGCTGCAATGCTGGATGCGCGCCAGTTGCGCGTGTTCGTGTTGCAGCAACTGGCTCAGCCGTTGATGCGTCGCCAGTGCCGCGCCCTTGACGCTGTGCGCACGCAGATCGATGCGCAATGGCAAGGTGTTGATGAACACCCCGAGCGCCCGTTCCGCGCCTTCGCCACCCTGCAAACGACCAAGCAATACCGTGCCGAACACCACGTCATCGCGACCGGACAACTGCCCCAGCACCTGCGCCCACGCCAGGTGCATCAGGCTCGCCGCGCTGACACCCAGACGCCGCGCCTGACTGCGCAGGTTGCGGCTCAGCGTGGCGTCGAGGCTCAACCGGGCCTGCGTGGCCAGCCCTTCCTGCGCCGGGTTCTGCCCGTAAGGCAAGGTGGGTTCGTCGACGTCGCCGAGCATCTCGCGGAAAAACGCTTCGTGCTGCTGGTCACTCAACCCGGACAGGGTATGCGCCACGTAATTGCGATACGGCACCGGCTCGGCCAGACGCTGCGGCTGGCCGCTGAGGAACGCCTGCATCTCGTGTCGCAGCACCTCCAGCGCCACGTGGTCCATCACCAGGTGATGGAACAGCAACAACGCCACCACCCGCTGATTGGCTGAATCCCACGCGTGCACTACGCGCATCAGCGGCGCCTGATTGACGGCCATGCGGTACTGCGCGGCGTCGAAGCGCCGGCGCAATTGCTCCAGTACATCACCGTCCGCGCCATCCAGTTCCAGCGCTTCGCACGCCAGCGGCGCCTCACGCCAGACCACTTGCACCGGGTCTTGCAGGCCGTCCCAGAACAGCGAAGTGCGCAGGATGTCGTAGCGCTGGATCACGTTCTGCAGGGCTTGAGTGAAGGTGTTCAGGCGCTGCTCATCGGCAAACGCAAACTGCGCCTGCAACACGTACGGATCGCCCTGCGCGGCGGACAGGTGATGAAAGAGGATGCCGGTCTGCAACGGCGCCAGCGGATAGATGTCCTGCACATTGGCCACGCCGCCGGGGATGCTGGCGACGATGCGGTCAATGCTCGGCTGGTCGAGCGCTACCAGTGGCAGCAGCTCGGGAGTGATGCGTGTGCAGTCCGTGGTGATGAGGTTGGCCGCGACTTCGGCCTCCGGTTCACCGCCCACCGCAGCGGCCAGTGCGGCGAGGGTCGGCTGGTTGAACAGCACGCGAATGTCGGCCGTCAGACCGGCGCGACGCATGCGCGCCACCAGATTCACCGCCAACAGCGAGTGGCCACCCAGTTCAAAGAAATGGTCGTGGCGCCCTACCCGCTCAACCTTGAGCAGGTCAGCCCAGAGCTGCGCGAGGGCGATTTCCACTTCGCCGACCGGCGCTTCATATTCACGGGTGGTCAGCGCCGCCAGATCCAGCGCCGGCAACGCCTTGCGGTCGAGTTTGCCGTTGGGGCTCAGCGGCAATGTATCAAGATGCACGAATACGGCAGGCACCATGTAGTCCGGCAGGTTTTCCAGCAGATGGCTGCGCAGCACGTCGGTTTCCAGCCGTGCTCCGGTGTAGTACGCCACCAGACGCTTGTCCCCCGGCACGTCTTCGCGAGCCAGTACGGCGGCTTCCTGTACGCCATCGATCTGGGTCAGGCGTGCCTGAATCTCGCCGAGCTCGATGCGCAAACCACGAATCTTCACCTGATCGTCGTTGCGACCGAGGTAGTCGATATTGCCGTCCGCCAGATAGCGGGCGACGTCTCCGGTGCGGTACATTCGCCCATTGGCCTGGAACGGATCGTCGAGGAAGCGCTCGGCGTTCAGCTGCGGACGGTTCAGATAACCGCGCGCCACCTGCACGCCACCGATGTACAGCTCGCCGACCACACCGTGCGGCACCGGTTGTTGCTGGGCATCGAGGATGTACATGCGGGTGTTGGCGATTGGTTTGCCGATTGGCGTGTTGTCCGGTGTGCTTTCCAGCGGCCCGGCGCAGTTCCACGCGGTCACGTCCACTGCGGCTTCGGTCGGGCCGTAGAGGTTGTGCAATTGGCTGCCCGGCAGTTGCTGTTTGAAGCGCCGCACCACGCTGCCCGGCAGGGCTTCGCCGCTGCACATCACCTGACGCAGACTGCTGCAACGTGCGGTGTCGGCGTGGGCGAGAAAGACGTCGAGCATCGAGGGAACAAAGTGCAGCGTGGTGATGTGTTCGCGTTCGATGATTTCGCTGAGATACAGCGGATCCTTGTGTCCCTCGGGCCGGGCCATGACTAATCGGGCGCCAGTCATCAACGGCCAGAAGAACTCCCAGACCGAGACGTCGAAGCTGAACGGGGTTTTCTGCAACACCGTGTCGGCAGAACTGAGTTGGTAAGCGTCCTGCATCCACAACAGGCGGTTGACTACCCCGCTATGTTCGTTGATCACGCCTTTCGGTTGGCCAGTGGAACCGGAGGTATAGATCACGTACGCGGTGTGCTGCGGGGCCAGTTCGGCTATCGCAAGATTGTCTGTCGGCAGCGATTGCCAATGCGGCTGATCCAGATCGATCACCGGCACCGCGACTTCGCCGAGCAACGAACGCGTCGCCCCCTGCACCAGCACCGCCAGCGGCGCGCTGTCTTCCAGCATGTAAGCCAGACGCTCCAGCGGATACGCCGGATCCAGCGGCACATAACCGCCGCCAGCCTTGAGGATCGCCAGCAGCCCGACCACCATCTCCAGACCGCGCTCGACGCAGATCGCCACCCGCGCATCCGGCCCTACGCCCAATTCGCGCAGGTACCGCGCCAGTTGATTGGCTCGGGCGTTGAGTTCGGCATAAGTCAGTTGCTGTTCATCAGCAACCACCGCGGGTGTCCAAGGCGTACGCGCCACTTGCGCTTCGAACAGACCATGAATGGTCTGCTCAAGGTCGTAATCGACCTCGGTGGCATTGAACTCGACCAACAAACGCTGCTGTTCCTCCTCCGCCAGCAGCGGCGCCTGTTCCAGCAGCGCCTGATCATTGCCGACCATCGCCTGCAACAGGCGCTGGAAGTAACCGACGAAGCGCTCGACCGTGCTCTGTTCAAACAACGCCGTGGCGTATTCCAGCGATCCGCGAATGATGCCGTTGGACTCACTGAGGCTCAGCGACAGGTCGAACTTGGCGAAGTGGCTCGGCTCGGCCACGCCTTCCAGCGTCAGTTCGCCGAGGGCCAGCGCCGGGCTTTCGAGGCCATCCCAACTGAGCAAGGTCTGGAACAACGGGCTGTGCGCCAGGCTGCGCACGGGCCGGGTGATTTCCACCACTTGCTCGAACGGCAGATCCTGATGCGCCTGCGCTTGCAGGGTTTGCGCCTTGACCCGCGCCAGCAGCGCTTCAACGCTCAGCTCTCCCGAGGTGTCGATGCGCAGCGCCAGGGTGTTGACGAACATGCCGATCAGGCCTTCGATCTCGGCGCGGGTGCGGTTGGCCACTGGCGAACCGATCACCACTTCAGCCTGCCCGGACAAGCGGCTGAGCAGCATCGCCCAGGCACTCATCAGCGTCATGTACAGGGTCACGCCGTGGCGCTGGCCCAAGGCTTTGAGCCCGACGCTCAAGCGCTCGTCGAGCACCACGGCAACGCTGCTGCCGGCATAGTCCTGCTGCGCCGGGCGCGGCCGATCGGTCGGCAGCATCAACAGCGCCGGGGCGCCGGCGAGGGTCTGTTGCCAGTACTCGCTCTGGCGTTGCAGCACCTCGCCGCTGAGCCAGCGCCGCTGCCACACCGCGTAGTCGGTGTATTGCAGCGCCAGCGGCGGCAATGGGTCCGGCTGACCGTGACTGAACGCCTGATACAGCGCCATCAGCTCGCGGGTCAAAACCCCCATCGACCAACCGTCAGAGATGATGTGGTGCAGGGTCAGCAACAGCACATGGTGATCGTCGGCCAGGCGTACCAGTCGCCCGCGAATCAACGGATCGTCCTGCAAGTCGAACGGCCCGGAGGCTTCGCCCTGAATCAGCGCCTGCAGGGTTTCCTCGGGTTGCGGGTGCTGGCGCAGGTCTTCGACTCGCAGCAGCAGGCCGGTGTCGACCGGCGCGATCAGCACCTGCGCTTCGTCGTTGAATTGCGCGAAGCGGCTGCGCAGGGTTTCGTGGCGGGCGACGATCCGCGCCAGTGCGCGTTGCAGCGCCGCGTCGTCGAGACGGCCACGCAGCCGCAGGGCCACGGGAATGTTGTAGGCGGTGTTGGCGCCTTCCATTTGCGCAAGGAACCACAGGCGTTGCTGGGCGAACGACAGCGGCAACGCGCCGTCACGCGGGACCGGCACGATCTGCGGTTGCGCACAGCGTCCGGCCTCGTTCAGCACTGCCGCGACAGCCGCCAGTTCGGCGTTGGCAAACAGATCGCTCAGCGCCAGCTCGACGCCCAGATGCTGGCGCACTTGCGAAACCATGCGCATCGCCAGCAACGAATGCCCGCCGAGTTCGAAAAAGTGATCCTGACGCCCGACCCGCTCGACCTGCAGCACGTCGGCCCAAATCTGCGCCAGCGCGGTTTCCACCTCGCCTTCGGGCGCTGCGTACTCGCGGGTGAACAGCGCCGCCAGATCCGGCGCCGGCAAGGCCTTGCGGTCGACCTTGCCATTGGCGGTCAGCGGCAACGCGGCGAGTTTGACGAACGCGCTCGGCACCATGTATTCCGGCAAACGGCTGAGCAATTGCGCGCGCAACTCGCCCACCGGCAGCGCTTCGACCTGCGGCTGCTCGGTGAAGTAGGCCACCAGGCGCGGCTGGCCGGGTTGATCTTCGCGGGCCAGCAGCACCGCCTCCTGAATCCCCGGCAACTGGTTGAGGCAGGTTTCGATCTCGCCCAGCTCGATGCGCACGCCACGGATTTTCACCTGATCGTCGTTGCGCCCCAGGTACTCGAGGTTGCCGTCCTCGCCCCAGCGTGCAAGGTCGCCGGTGCGGTACATCCGTGCGTTCGGCGCGCGGCTGAACGGGTCACGCAGAAAGCGCTCGGCAGTCATGTCCGGGCGATTCAGGTAGCCACGGGCGACCCCGGCACCGCCAACGTACAACTCGCCCGCCACGCCAATTGGCACCGGGCGCTGCTGTTCGTCGAGCAGGTACACCGTCGCATTGCTTACCGGTTTACCGATGTGCAGCGCATCGCCGCTTTGCACCAGACCTGAAGTCGCGACCACCGTGGCCTCGGTCGGGCCGTAGTTGTTGATCACGTCGAAATGCTGGTTGCGATTGAACTGACGCAAGCGGTCGCCGCCGATCAGCAGCGTGCGCAGGGTCGGGTGTTCGAGGTTCAGGCTGAAGGCGTATTCGGCCACCGGGGTCGGCAGGAAGCTCACGTCCAGCGGCTGCGCGCACCACCACGCGAGCAAGGCGTCGATGTCTTCGCCGCCCTCGTGGGTCGGCGCCAGATGCAGGGTCGCGCCTGCGCACAACGCCGGCCAGACTTCCCAGGCCATCGCATCGAAACCGAAACCGGCGAGGCTTGAGGTGTGGCGACCGGCACAGAGGTCGAACGCGGTGCAGTGCCAGTCGACCAGGTTGCTCAAGGTGTGATGCTCGACCATCACGCCTTTGGGCAGACCGGTGGAGCCGGAGGTGTAGATCACGTAGGCCAGGTTTTCGGTACTCAGGCCGGGAACGCGCGGATTATGGGTCACGTCCTGCGGCCAGTTGCAGCGGTCGAGTTCGAGTACCGGCACGGTCAGCGTCGGCAAGCGCTCGCGCAGATTGTTTTGGGTCAGCACCGCCACTGGCGCGCTGTCGTCGAGCAGGTAGTTCAAGCGCTCCGCCGGGTGCGCCGGGTCAATCGGCACGTAACCGGCGCCGGCCTTGAGGATCGCCACCAGCCCGACCAGGGTGTCCAGCCCGCGACGGGCGACGATGGCGACACGGTCGTCGGGTTTCACGCCCAAACCGATCAGATGCTGCGCCAAGGCATTGGCTTGCTGATTGAGTTCGGCGTAGGTCAGTTGCGCGTCGGCAAACACTGCCGCCAGCGCGTCCGGCCGTTCGGCTACCTGTGCCTCGAAACGTTGCTGGATGGTCTGTGCCGTCGGGAATTTCACATGGGTGGCATTGAAGCCGAGCAGCACCTGTTCAAGCTCTGCCGCCGGCAGGATCGGCAATTGATTGACCGGTGTCTGCGGCGCCTGCTCCAGGGCGAGCAGCAGGTTCTGCAGTGCGCAGAGCAGGTAGTCGCAGATGCGCTGCGGATCGGTCTCGGTGCTGGCCAGCAGGGTCAGGCTGAAGGCGTCACCGAGGTCATCGACACTCATCGTCAGCGGATAGTTGCTGCGCTCTTCGGAGTGCAACGTGGAGATACCGTCCCACGCCGCGAGGGTTTCGGCGCTGGCGGTGGCGACGTTGTGGCTGTGACGATAATTGAGCAGCGTGCTGAACAGCGGCGTCGGCGCCACCACGTGGCTGCAGCGCTGAGCCAGGGCCAGCGGTGCGTGTTCGTGACGCATCAGCGTGGTCAGACGGGCGTGGGTGGCGTTGACCGCTGCGCGCACGTCCTGCCCGTCGATATTCACCCGCAACGGCAAGGTGTTGATGAAAATCCCCAGCGCCCGGTCAATCGCTTCGGCGCCCTGCATGCGGCCCATCAGCACCGTACCGAACACCACCTGCTGTTTGCCGGTCAGCGCGGCCAGCACCTGCGCCCAGCCGAGGTGGAACAGGCTCGCGACACTCACGCCAAGGGTCCGCGCCTGCGCCCGCAGACGCTGGCCTAATAACGTTGGCACCGGCACGCTGAGTTCGACGATTTCACTGCCGTCACCCTGCACATCCTGCAGACCATAAGGCAGCGTCGGTTCGTCGATGTCGCTGAGCATCTCGCGGAAGAACGCCTCGTGCTCGGCCTCGCTGACGCCCAGACGTGCCTGCGCCACGTAGTTGCGAAACGGCACCGGACGCCCGAGCCGTTCACGCTGCCCGGTGAGGCAGGCGCGCATTTCGTGGCGCACCACGTCGAGGGCCGAGTGGTCGAGCGCCATGTGATGGAACAACAGCGTGGCGATCACCCGTTGCCCCGCTTCATCCCAGGCGTGGGCCAGACGCATCAGTGGCGCCTGGGTAACGTCGAGGCGGAAGTGCCGGGCGTCGAAACGCTCATGCAGATACGCCAGCACGTCGCCATTTGCTTCAGGCAACGTCACCTCTTCCACTGGCAGTTCGGCCCGACGCCAGGCCACCTGCACCGGCGCATCCAGCCCTGCCCAATGCACAGCGGTGCGCAGAATGTCATGACGGTCGATCACCGCTTGCAGCGCTTGAGCAAACGCCTGAAAACGCTCGCGGCTGGCAAAGGCGAAATGCGATTGCATGACATACGGATCACCGTCACCGACACTGACGTGGTGATACAGGATGCCTTCCTGCAACGGCGCCAGCGGGTAGATGTCCTGCACGTTGGCCGCGCCGCCGGGGACTTGTGCGACGAGGTGGTCGATGGTCGGCTGGTCGAGTTCGACCAGCGTCAGCATCGCCGGAGTGATGCGCGTGGTGCCGGCAACGATGCCGTTGACCGGCACCTCGACCTGACCATGCTTGCTGGCCGAGTACTGCCCGGCCTTGATCAGCTCGATCAGCACCGGTTTGTGCTCGCGCAACAGCGCCAGCAACGCCGGGTCGCTCAACGCCTGCTTGTTGCCGTTGACCCGCAATTGGTCGTCCGCGACCGCCAGCTGAATATCCTTGGCCTTCAATGTGGCCAACAGTTCGATCACGTTCACAGGACGATCTCCATTCGTTCGGTAATTGCGGCGTAGCCGGCCAGGGTCGGATGTTCGAACAGCGACCTGACATCGGCTTCCATGCCTTCCTGACGCAGCCGGCCGATCAGACTGACCGCCAGCAGCGAGTGCCCACCCAGTTCAAAGAAATGATCGTGGCGCCCTACCCGCTCGACGTTGAGCAACTCGGCCCAGAGCCGTGCGAGGGTGATTTCCACTTCGCCGACCGGGGCTTCATATTCGCGCACCGGCAATGCGCCCTGATCCGGCGCCGGCAGCGCCTTGCGGTCGAGTTTGCCGTTAGGGCTCAGCGGCAGTGCATCGAGATGCACGAACAGCGCGGGCACCATGTAGTCCGGCAGGTGCTCCAGCAGATGACTGCGTAGCACGTCGGTTTCCAGGCGTGCGCCGGTGTAGTACGCCACCAGACGCTTGTCCCCCGGCACGTCTTCGCGAGCCAGTACGGCGGCTTCCTGAATGCCGTCGATCTGGGTCAAACGCGCCTGAATCTCGCCGAGTTCGATGCGCAAGCCACGGATCTTCACCTGATCGTCGTTGCGGCCCAGGTATTCGATATTGCCGTCCGCCAGATAGCGGGCGACATCGCCGGTGCGGTACATTCGCCCATTGGCCTGGAACGGATCGTCGAGGAAGCGTTCGGCGTTCAGTTCCGGGCGATTCAGATAACCGCGCGCCACCTGCACGCCACCGATGTACAGCTCGCCGACCACGCCGTGGGGCACCGGTTGCTGCTGGGCATCGAGGATGTACATGCGGGTGTTGGCGATTGGTTTGCCGATCGGCGTGTTGTCCGGGGTTTGCTCCAGTGGTCCGGCGCAGTTCCACGCGGTGACGTCCACCGCTGCCTCTGTCGGGCCGTAGAGGTTGTGCAATTGGCTGCCCGGCAGTTGCTGCTTGAAGCGTCGCACCACGCTGCCCGGCAGGGCTTCGCCGCTGCACATCACCTGACGCAGACTGCTGCAACGTGCGGTGTCAGCGTGAGCGAGAAACACGTCGAGCATCGACGGTACGAAGTGCAACGTGGTGATGTGTTCGCGTTCGATGATTTCGCTGAGGTATTGCGGATCCTTGTGCCCCTCGGGCCGGGCCATGACCAATCGAGCGCCAGTCAACAGCGGCCAGAAGAATTCCCACACCGAGACGTCGAAGCTGAACGGGGTTTTCTGCAACACCGTGTCGCTGGCGGTCAGTTGATAGGCGTCCTGCATCCACAGCAAACGGTTGACCACCCCGCGATGCTCGTTGATCACGCCTTTCGGTTGGCCGGTGGAGCCGGAGGTGTAGATCACGTACGCGGTGTGCTGCGGGGTCAACTCTGCAAGAGAAAGGTTTTCCGTTGGCAGCGCTTGCCAATGCGGCTGATCCAGATCGATCACCGGCACGCCAACGTCACCGAGCAACGAACGCGTGGTTCCCTGCACCAGCACCGCCAGCGGCGCGCTGTCTTCCAGCATGTAGGCCAGACGCTCCAGCGGATACGCCGGGTCCAGCGGCACATAACCACCGCCGGCCTTGAGGATCGCCAACAGCCCGACCACCATGTCCAGACCGCGCTCGACGCAGATCGCCACCCGTGAGTCCGGCCCTACGCCCAATTCGCGCAGGTGCCGCGCCAGTTGATTGGCCCGGGCGTTGAGTTCGGCATAAGTCAGTTGCTGTTCATCAGCGACCACCGCTGGTGCCCAAGGCCTACGCGCCACTTGCGCTTCAAACAGACCATAAATCGTCTGCTCAAGGTTGTAATCGACCGCCGTGGCATTGAGGCCGAACAGCAACTGCTGACGCTCGGCATCCGCCAGCACCGGCAGGCGGTTCAAGGTCTGCTGCGGTGTCTGCTCCAGTGCCTCGACCAGCCCCGCCAGCGCCTGCTGCATAAAGCCACACACCCGCGCCGCGCCTATGCGCGAAGGTGTCATGGCGGTGAGGATAAAACCTTCGCCCAGGTCATCGACATTGAGACTCAGCGGATAGTTGGTGCGCTCTTCGCTGGAAAGATTTTCGATGCCCTGCCAGCTCAGACGCGTGGCCTGCTGCTGTTCCTCGCTGACGCTGTGCCGGTAATTGAGCATCGCGCTGAACAGCGGCGACGGCGCGGCGACCCCGCTGCAACGCTGGGCCAATGCCAGCGACGCATGTTCATGGCCGAGCAATGCCGTCAGTTGCGCATGGGTCGCACGTACCCCGGCACGCACCGAAACATCGCCCAGATCCACCCGCAGCGGCAGCGTGTTGATGAACATCCCCAAGCCGCGATCCGCGCCAGTACCGCCCTGCATCCGCCCCAGCAGCACAGTGCCGAACACCACGCGCGAATGTCCGGAAGTCGCCGCCAATACCTGAGCAAACGCCAAATGGAACAGGCTCGCGACGCTCACGCCCAGCTGCCGCGCCTGGCTGCGCAGGCGCCGCGCCAGCGCTTCGGGCACGTTCTCCCGGACTTCTTCGATATCCTGCCCGTCGCCGCGCACATCCAGCAGGCCAAACGGCAGCGTCGGCTCGTCGATGTCACCGAGCATCGCGCGGAAGAACGCTTCGTGTTCCTGCTCACTGACGCCCAGCCGGGTCTGCGCCACGTAGTTGCGATACGGCACGGCCGGCAGCGGTGCTTCGTCGTGACCAAAGAGGATCGCTTGCATTTCCTCCTGCACCACGGCCAGCGCCGTGTGATCCATGGCGATGTGATGGAACAGCAGCATGGCGACCACCCGGTCGTTGGCCGGATCCTGCGCGTACACCAGGCGAATCAGCGGCGCCTGACTGAGGTCGATGCGGTAATGACGCGCGTCGAAACGCTCATACAACTGCGCCAGAACATCACCGCCCGCCGGATCGAATGCAACCTCCTGCAGCGGCAGCTCGGCTTCGCGCCAGACCACTTGCACCGGCGTTGACAACCCTTCCCACACCACCCCGGTACGCAGAATGTCATGACGTGTCATGACCTGACGCAGCGCGGCGGCGAAGGCCTGCAAGCGTTCAAGGCTGTCGAATGCCAGGCGCGATTGCAGCAGGTATGGATCGCCCTGTTCGGCGCTCAAGTGGTGATAAAGAATGCCTTCCTGCAACGGCGCCAGCGGATAAATATCCTGCACATTGGCGGCACCGCCCGGCACCGTGGCAACGATACGCTCGATGCTCTGCTGATCCAGTTGCACCAGCGTCAGCATGTCTGGAGTGATGTGCGTGCAACCGTGCGGAATCAGGTTGGCCGGCACCGCCACTTCGCGACCGCTGCCGACGGCGGCGGCCAGCGCGGCGAGGGTCGGCTGGCTGAACAACACGCGCACGTCGGTGCTCAGGCCGAGCTGCCGCATGCGTTCGATCAGGGTCACCGCCAACAGTGAATGCCCGCCCAGTTCGAAGAAGTTGTCGTGACGTCCGACCTGTTCGACCTGCAGCACCTCGGCCCAGACCTGCGCCAGCGCGGTTTCCACCGGCCCTTGCGGGGCTGCGTATTCGCGGCTGAGCCAGGCGTCCTGATCCGGTTCGGGCAAGGCCTTGCGGTCGAGTTTGCCGTTGGCGGTCAACGGCAGCGCCGGCAGGCGCACGTAGGCGGCGGGCACCAGTGCCTGCGGCAAACGTGCTTGCAGATGCTGGCGCAGCTCTTCGATTTCTACCGCAGTGCGCGCGGTGAACCAGGCGATCAAGAGCGCCTCGCGCACCAGCACCACCGCGTCCTGCACCGCCGCATGGCTGGACAGCGCGGCTTCGATTTCCCCCAGCTCCACCCGCACGCCGCGCAGTTTGACCTGATCGTCGTTACGCCCCAGGTACTCGATATTGCCGTCGGTCAGCCAGCGCGCGAGGTCACCGGTGCGGTACATGCGCGCCTGCGGTTCGTCACTGAACGGGTCTTCGAGGAAGCGTTCGGCGGTCAGCTCGGGACGGTTCAGATAACCACGGGCGACACCCGCGCCACCGACGTACAGTTCGCCCGCCACGCCAACCGGCACCGGACGTTGCTGTTCATCGAGCAGGTAGATTCTGGCGTTGCTCATCGGCCGGCCGATATGCAGCAGCTGTCTGGCATTGATGTGCCCGGAGGTCGCGACCACCGTGGCTTCGGTCGGGCCGTAGTTGTTGATCACGGCAAAGGTCTGCTCACGCGGGAACTGGCGCAACTTGTCGCCCCCGATCAGCAGCGTGCGCAAGGTCGGATGCCCCAGTTCACGACTGAAGGCGTATTCGGCAATCGGCGTCGGCAGGAAGCTCACCTGCAACGGTTGCGCGCGCCACCAGTCGAGCAGTTCATCGAGGTGTTCGTTGCTGATCGACGGCGGTGGCAGGTGCAGGGTCGCGCCGACACACAGCGCCGGCCAGACTTCCCAGGCCATCGCGTCGAAACCGCAACCGGCGACGCTGGCGGTGTGGCTGCCGGCATGCAGGTCGAACGCCTCGCAGTGCCAGTGCACCAGGTTTTCCAGGGTCGCGTGTTCGACCATCACGCCTTTCGGCTGGCCGGTCGAACCCGAGGTGTAGATCACGTAGGCCAGATGCGCCGGGGTCAGCGTCGGCAGTTGTGGATTGGTCTCCGCCAGGTGCTGCCAGAGGTTCTGATCCAGATCGATCACCGGCACCCGGCCCAGCAGCTCGCGGGTCGCGCCCTGCGCCAGCACCGCCACCGGATCGCTGTCCTGCAACAGGTAGGCGATGCGCCCCGCCGGGTACGCCGGATCGACCGGCACATAACCGGCGCCGGCCTTGAGAATCGCCAGCAGCGCCACCAGCATCTGCGGGCTGCGTGGCAGGCACACGGCAATCCGGTCGTCTGGTTGCACGCCGAGGCCGAGCAAGTGATGCGCCAGTCGATTGGCCTGCTGATTGAGCTGCGCATAGGTCAGCTGTTGCGTGCCCTGCACCACCGCCAGTGCCTGCGGCTGCTGCGAGGCCTGCACTTGCACCAGTGTCTGAATCGTTGCACCGCGCGGATAGGCCGCTGCGGTCGGGTTGAAACCGACCACCAGGCGCTCGTATTCATCGACCGAGAGAATCGGCAAACGGTTGAGCGGACGCTGTGGCGCCTGCTCCAGTGCGTGCAGCAGATGCTCCAGCGCGGTGTGCATGTAGCCGCAGATGCGTTGCGCGCCGATCTGCGCCAGTGCCAGTACGGACAGGGAAAAGTCTGCGCCGAGATCGTCGACGCTGAGGGTCAGCGGATAGTTGCTGCGCTCTTCGCCGCCGAGCAATTGCACGCCTTCCCAGATGCCCTGACCGTCACGCGGCTGCGCCTCGGCGACGGTATGCCGGTAGTTGAGCAGTGCGCTGAACAGCGGCGCGCCGGACACCGCGCTACAGCGCTGGGCCAGAGCCAGTGGCGCGTGTTCATGGGCCAGCAGCGCGGTCAGCCGTGCGTGGGTGGTCTTGACCGCAGCGCTCACGCCTTCGCTGACATCCACCCGCAGCGGCAAGGTGTTAATGAACACGCCGAGGGTGCGATCCGCGCCTTCACCGCCCTGCAAACGACCCAACAGCACCGTGCCGAACACCACGTCGCGGCGGTTGGCAAGTACCCCCAGCACCTGCGCCCAGGCCAGATGCATCAGGCTCGCCGGGCTGACACCCAACTGCCGCGCCTGTTCACGCAGGCGCAGGGTCAATCCGGCATCGACAGCTTGCTGCGCCTCCTCGATGTCGCCGCCATCGCCTTGCACGTCGTGCAGACCGAATGGCAGGGTCGGTTCGTCGATATCGCCGAGCATGTCGCGGAAGAACGCTTCGTGCTCCTGCTCGCTGGCGCCCAGACGCGCCTGCGCCACGTAGTTGCGGTACGGCATCGGCGTGCCGAGGCGGTCGGCCTGATCGAACATGAACGCGCGCATTTCCTGGCCCACCACCTCCATGGCGGTGTGGTCGAGAATCAAGTGCTGGAACAGGATGATCGCCACCACCCGTTGCTGCGCCGGCTCCTCGGCATAGACGATGCGCATCAGCGGCGCCTGGCTCAGGTCGAGGCGGTTGTGTCGGGCATCGAACCGCGCGTGCAACTGTTCGAGAACGTCGCCCTGCGCCGGATCCAGCGGCACCGACTGTACCACCAGCGGCGCCTCGCGCCACACCACCTGATGCGGACTCGGCAAGCCTTCCCAGACCACGCTGGTGCGCAGAATGTCGTGACGGGCGACGACCTGCTGCAAGGCTTGGCTGAAGGTGCGCAGGCGCTCGACGCTGTCGAAGATCAGCCGCGATTGCAGCAGGTACGGATCGCCCTGTTCGGCGCTCAAGTGGTGGTAAAGAATGCCTTCCTGCAGCGGTGCCAGCGGATAGATGTCCTGCACGTTGGCAGCCCCGCCCGGCACGGTGGCGACGATGCGCTCGATGCTCGCTTGATCGAGTTCAGTCAGGCTGAGCATGTCCGGGGTGATGTGCGTGCAGCCCGGCGGAATGCGGTTGGCCGGCACCTCAATTTCGCGACCGCTGCCCACAGCGGCCGCCAATGCGGCCAGAGTCGGCTGATTGAACAACACGCGCACGTCGGCCGCGAGGTCGATCTGGCGCATGCGCTCGATCAGGCTCACCGCCAGCAGCGAATGCCCGCCCAGTTCGAAGAAGTTGTCGTGACGCCCGACTCGCTCGACGTTCAGCACGTCGATCCAGATCTGCGCCAGCGCGTTTTCCACCGCACCTTGTGGCGCTTCATATTCGCGGCTGAGCCACGCGCCCTGCTCCGGTTCAGGCAAGGCCTTGCGGTCAATCTTGCCGTTGGCGGTCAGCGGCAATGCATCCAGCCGCACGTAAGCCGCCGGCAACAGCGCATCCGGCAAGCGTGCCTGCAAATGCGTGTGCAACTGCTGAATATCGACCGCCGTGCGCTCGGTGAACCACGCAATCAGCCGCCCATCGCGAACCAGCACCACCGCTTCCTGCAGCGCAACGTGGCTGCCGAGCGCGGCTTCGATTTCACCGAGTTCGATACGCACGCCACGCAATTTGACCTGATCGTCGTTGCGCCCCAGGTACTCAATGTTGCCGTCGGCCAGCCAACGCGCCTGATCGCCGGTGCGGTACATGCGCGCCTGCGGCTCGTCGCTGAACGGATCGAAGAGGAACTGCGCAGCGCTCAGCTCGGGGCGATTCAGATAACCGCGCGCCACGCCCGCGCCGCCGACATACAACTCGCCCGCCACCCCCACCGGCACCGGACGCTGCTCGGCGTCCAACACATAGATTTTGGCATTGGCAATCGGCCGGCCAATATGCAGCGGCTGGTCCAGTTCGACCGGCCCCGAGGTGGCGACCACCGTTGCTTCGGTCGGGCCATAGTTGTTGATCACTTCAAAGGTTTGCTGGCGATTGAACTGACGCAGACGGTCGCCGCCAATCAGTAGCGTACGCAGGGTCGGGTGCTGCAATTGCCGGCTGAACGCGTATTCGGCCACCGGCGTCGGCAGGAAGCTGACCTGCAACGGCTGCGCGCACCACCAGTCGAGCAACTCGTCGAGATGTTCATTGCGGATCGACGGCGGCGGCAGGTGCAAGGTCGCGCCGACACACAGCGCCGGCCAGACTTCCCAGGCCATCGCATCGAAACCGAAGCCGGCGACGCTCGCGGTCTGGCTGCCGGCCTGCAAGTCAAAGGCTTCAGCGTGCCAGTGCACGAGGTTTTCCAGGGTCGCATGCTCGACCATCACCCCTTTCGGTTGTCCGGTGGAACCGGAGGTGTAGATCACGTAAGCCAGATGGTTCGGCGTCAATGCCGGCACCTGCGGATTGGCATCCGACAGGTGCTGCCAGAGGTCGCTCTCCAGATCGATGACCGGCACGCCACCGAGCAGATCGCGAGTCGAGGCCTGCGCCACGACCGCCACCGGGGCGCAGTCCTGCAACAGGTAGGCGATGCGTTCCGCCGGATACGCCGGATCAACCGGCACATAACTGGCGCCGGCCTTGAGGATCGCCAGCAGCGCCACCAGCATGTCCGGACTGCGCCGGGCGCACAGGGCGACCCGGTCATCGGGCTGCACCCCAAGGCCAATCAGGTGATGCGCCAGACGATTGGCCCGCTGATTGAGTTCGCCATAGCGCAACTGCTGCGCACCTTGCACCGCCGCCAAAGCCTCGGGGTGCGCGGCCGCCCGGGCCTCGAACAAACGCTGCACGGTTTGCGCCGGCGGGAAGTCGCGACCGGTGATATTAAAGCCGACCAGGACCCGCTGCCGTTCACTCGGCGACAGCACCGATATCTGCCGCACGGGTGTTGCTGGCGAGTGCTCCAGAGCGGTCAGCAAGTTGTGCAGCGCGGTCTGCAAGTAATCGCAGACCCGCGCACCATCCACCTGCGGCACCGCCTGCACGCTCAGGCGAAAACCTGCGCCGAGGTCATCGACGCTGACCACCAGCGGATAGTTGCTGCGCTCGCGCGAGCTGAGAATCTCGATCCCGTCCCAGTTCACACCTGCCGTTTCGGTCGCGCTGTGGCGATAGTTGAGCAAGCTGCTGAACAGCGGCAGCGACGCGGCAACACCGCTGCAACGCTGGGCCAGCGACAGCGAGGCCTGCTCATGCGCCAGCAGTTGCGCCAGACGTTCATGGGTAGCGCGCACGCCTTGCTGCACGGCGGTCGCGCCGACGCTGACCCGCAGCGGCAAGGTGTTGATGAACATGCCGAGTGCGCGATCGGCGCCCTCGCCGCCCTGCATGCGCCCGAGCAACACGGTGCCGAATACCACTTCCTCACGGCCCGAGACCTTTGCCAGCACCTGACCCCAGGCCTGGTGCACCAGACTCGCGGCGCTGATGCCGAGGCGGCGCGCCTGCTCGCGCAAACGCTGGGCCACGCTAGAATCCAGCGCCTGCTCGCTGTCGACAATGCTGCTGCCGTCGCCATGCACGTCCTGCACACCGAAGGCCACGGTCGGCTCGTCGATGTCGCCGAGCATGTCGCGGAAGAACGCTTCGTGCGCTTGGGTATCGGCGTGCTGTTGCGCCTGCGCCACGTAGTAGCGGTACTGCACCGGCATCGGCAACTCGGCACCGCTCGGCTGCAGACTGTCGTTCATTTCCGCGAGCAGCACTTCCAGTGCGGTGTGGTCGAGCACGATGTGGTGCAGCAACAGGATGCCGACCCAGCGCTGCTGTTCACGGTCTTCGGTGTAGGCCAGACGCATCAGCGGCGCGCGGCGCAGGTCGAGGCGGTAGTGCCGTGGATCGAACCGCGCCTGCATCTGCGCCAGCACATCGCCCTCAATCAGGTCGGCATCGACCCGTTCCAGCGCCAGCGGCGCCTCGCGCCAGACCACTTGCACCGGCTCTTCAAGCCCTTCCCAGACCACGCTGGTGCGCAGGATGTCGTGGCGCGCGATCACCACGTTCAGCGCGCGAACAAAGGCCTTGATCTGCGCCAGTCCGGCGAAGGCGAATTGCGCCTGCAACACGTAGGGGTCACCGGCGCTGGTCGCCAGATGGTGATAGAGGATCCCCGCCTGCAAAGGTGCCAAGCCGTAAATGTCCTGAACATTGGCGACGCCGCCGGGCACGCTGGCGACCACGCGGTCGATGGCGGCCTGATCCAGCGTGGCCAGCGGCAGCATGTCCGGGGTGATCCGCGTGCAATCGGCAGGAATCAGATTCTCCGGCACCTGCCGGGCGTGACGGTGACTCAAGGTCGCCGCCAGTGCTGCCACGCTCGGCTGACCGAACAGCACGCGCACGTCGCACTGCAAGTCGTGCTGGCGCATGCGTTCGATCAGTTTCACCGCCAGCAGCGAATGGCCGCCGAGTTCGAAGAAATTGTCGTGCCGCCCGACCTGCTCGACAGCGAGCAGGCTCTGCCAGATGCCGGCGATCAGAGTTTCCACTGGCCCCAGCGGGGCTTCGAAACCGCGTCGGGCGAAGGCATCGCTGTCCGGTTGTGGCAAGGCTTTGCGATCAAGCTTGCCGTTGGTGGTCAGCGGTATGGCGTCGAGGCGCACAAAGGCACTCGGCACCATGTAGTCGGCCAGCGATTGCAACAACGCGTCGCGCAATTGCGCGGCGCTCGGTTCAGTGCCTTCGGCGGCCAGCCAGTAGGCGACCAGACGCTTGTCACCGGGACTGTCTTCACGAGCGATCACCAGCGCTTCGCGCACACCGGCGCAGGCGGCGAGGCGAGCTTCAATTTCACCCAGTTCAATGCGGAAACCCCGAATCTTCACTTGATCGTCGTTGCGCCCCAGGTATTCGAGGCTGCCATCCGCTGACCAGCGCGCGAGGTCACCGGTCTTGTACAGGCGCGCTGCAGAACGGCCGCTGAACGGGTCGGCAATAAAGCGCTCGGCGGTCAGCGCCTCGCGGTTGAGGTAGCCGCGGGCAACCCCGGCGCCACCGACGTATAACTCGCCGATCACGCCGACCGGCACCGGTTCGCGCTGCGCGTCGAGCACGTACAGTTGCAGGTCGGGGATGCCGACGCCAATTGGGCTGCGCCCGACCAGTAATGCGTCCGCTGCCTGCAGTGGGCGATAGGTGACGTGCACCGTGGTTTCAGTGATGCCGTACATGTTCACCAGCCGCGTACCGGCATTGCCAACCCGCGCGTACCACGGTTTGAGCAGGCCCGGTTCCAGCGCTTCGCCGCCGAAGATCACTTCGCGCAACGAGTGCTGCAACGGGCTGCGACCCTGCGCGGCGATCAGTTGACGGAAAGCGCTCGGGGTCTGATTGAGCACGGTGACGCCAGTGCGGCAGAGCAGCGCGTAGCAGTCGTCCGGCGAGCGGCTCACGGCCTGCGGCACCAGCAACAACTGGCCGCCGAACGCCAGCGCGCCCCAGATTTCCCACACCGAGAAGTCGAAAGCGAAGGAATGGAACAGCGCCCACACATCCTGCGGGTTGAAGTTGAACCAGTCGTGGGTTGCCGAAAACAGGCGCACCACGTTGCGGTGTTCGACCATCACGCCTTTGGGCAGCCCGGTGGAACCGGAGGTGTAGATCACGTAGGCGAGATGATTTGGGGTCAGCTCGGGAATCTGCGGATTGCTGCTGAGTTCAGCCTGCAACTGCAGGCTGTCCAGATCGATGATCGGCACGTTAAGCGCGCCAACCCGGTCCAGCGTATCGGCCTGAATCAGCACCGCCACCGGGGCGCTGTCCTGCAAGGTGTAGGCGATGCGCTCCAGCGGATACGCCGGGTCGATTGGCACATAACCGGCGCCCGCCTTGAGGATACCGAGCAGGCCGATGATCATCTGCGGGCCGCGCTCGACGCAGATCGCCACGCGCTGATCCGGGCGAATTCCCTGTGCCAGCAGGTGATGCGCAAGCTGATTGGCGCGGCGGTTGAGCTCGCCGTAGCTCAGTGTCTGCTCCTGGAACAGCAGCGCTGTGGCCTCCGGGCGTGCCGCCGCATGCGCTTCGAACTGCTGATGGATCAACGGCGTTTCCGGGAATTGCGGCAACGGCGAATTGACCCCGTGCACCAAGAATTCGCGCTCGGCGGCCGGCAGGATATTCAGGCGTTGCAGCGGCGCATCCGGAGTCGATTGCAAGGCCTGCAGCAAGCTGTGCAACGCGGTGTGCAGGTAAGCGGCGATGCGTTGCGCGCCCAGCGCCGCATCCGCCAGCGCAGTGATGCGCAAGTCTTCGCCGAGGTCGTCGATGTTGATCGTCAGCGGGTAGTTGGTGCGCTCGCGGGCGCCCAGCACTTGCACGCCAGGGGCCAGTTCGCTGACCTCGGCGATCTCATCACTGCTGCTGTGGCGATAGTTGAGGATCGCGCTGAACAACGGCGTCGGCACCGCCACCGCACTGCAACGCTGGGCCAGTGCCAGCGAGGTCTGTTCATGGCCGAGCAACGCAGTCAGGCGTCGATGGGTGGCCAGCACCCCGGCACGCACGCCGTCCGCCCCGACATCCACCCGCAGCGGCAAGGTGTTGATGAACATCCCCAGCGCCTGTTCGCCGCCCTCACCCGCCTCCATCCGCCCCAGCAACACGGTGCCGAACACCACAGCGGTGCGGCCCGACAACTGGCCGAGCACCCGCGCCAGCGCCAGGTGCATCAGGCTGGCGACGCTGACGCCGAGCTGACGCGCCTGGCCGCGCAGTTGCCGGCTGAAGTCGGTGTCGAGCATCAGCACAGCTTCTTCGATGCTTTGGCCGTCGCCTTGCACATCCTGCAAACCACAGGGCAAGGTCGGCTCGTCGATGTCGGCGAGCATCTCGCGGAAAAAACCTTCATGGGATTTTTCGTCCAGGCCCATGCGCGCCTTGGCCAGGTGATCACGGTACGGCACCGGCGGCCCGACCTGCGCGGTCTGGCCGAGCAGATGCGCGCGGGTTTCGCGGCGCACCACGTCGAGGGCGACGTGGTCCATGATCAGGTGGTGGAACAGCAACAGCGCGACCACGCGCCCGTTGGCCGGATCCATGGCGTACACCAGACGCAGCAGCGGCGCCTGCTGGATGTCGAGGCGGAAGAACCGTGGGTCGTGGCGCTCCAGCAGTTGCGTCAGGACATCCGCGCCCGGGTCGAGGGCCATTTCCTCGCAGTGAAGACGAGCCTGCCGCTGCACCACTTGCAGCGGTTCATCCAGGCGTTCCCAGACGAACGAGGTGCGCAGAATGTCGTGGCGTTCGATCATCCACTGCAACGCCTCGGCGAAGGCCTCCAGCCGTTCGCGGCTGTCGAAGGCGAATCGGGCCTGCGACACGTAAGGATCGCCGGCGGCTGCCGACAGGTGCAGATAAAGCATGCCTTCCTGCAGCGGCGCCAGCGGGTAAATGTCCTGCAGGTTGGCGGCGCCGCCGGGCACCCTGGCCACCAGCCGGTCGATGGTCGGCTGATCCAGCGTCACCAGCGGCAGCATGTCCGGGGTGATGCGAAACGCCGGGCTCAGCCAGTCGCCACCATGACGGATGACCAGTTCCAGCAGCTGCGCCTTGTGTTCGCTGAGGCTGTCCCACAACGCATCGTCCAGCGCGTCGTCGCTGCCCAGAATGACCAGGTCTTCATCTTCCTGTTGAAGGCGGATCGCATGGGTGGAAAGAACAGCCATCAGTTCGCTGAAATGCATGGGATAACCTGCTGTAAATACGAGAAAAAGGAGCGCGCAGCCGCGAGTCCGTGCCTGCTGCGCGCAGCCTGGAAAAGCTAAAACATCGGGGCTTGCGGGGCTGACATGGGAAGCGGGGACAAGCGTCCGGCTCGGTCGCCGCAATCACCCTGTAGGAGCTGCCGCAGGCTGCGATCTTTTGATTTGGCTTTTAACAGCAAGATCAAAAGATCGCAGCCTGCGGCAGCTCCTACAGGGTTCGGCGTCAGAGCCGGCGTTTGCGGGCTAGGCTCGGGATGGTGGTTGGCGGGATCACCACTTGCTGCGCCTCGGGTGTGGTGCTGAGCGCCAGCGCCGCCAGGGTCGGCTGGCTGAACAGCGCCCGGGCGTCGGTGTGCAAACCGCTCTGGCGCATGCGCGCCACCAGACTCACCGCCAGCAACGAGTGCCCGCCCAGTTCGAAGAAGTTGTCCTGGCGACCAACCTGTTCGACGCCCAGCACCTCGCCCCAGATTTGCGCCAGCGCGGTTTCGACTTCACCCTCGGGCGCCACGTAAGGCCGGTTGATGACGGCATCGGCCCCCGGCTCCGGCAGGGCCTTGCGGTCGATCTTGTCGTTTGGCGTCAGTGGCAAGGCGTCGAGCAGCACAAACGCGCCGGGCACCATGTACTCCGGCAAACGCTCAAGTACATGCGCGCGCAAGCCCTCCAACGATGGGGCGTCGATGCCGGCGCGCACGGTGTACCAGGCCACCAGACGCTCATCGCGCACCATCACCACCGCTTGGCGAATCGCTGGATGTTCGATCAACTGTGCCTCGATTTCTCCCGGTTCCAGACGCAAGCCACGCAGCTTGATCTGGAAGTCGTTGCGACCAAGGAATTCCAGCTCGCCGTGATTGTTGTAGCGCGCCAGATCGCCGGTGCGGTACAGGCGATCACCCGCCACAAACGGGCTGTCGATGAAGCGTTCGGCCTGCATCTCCGGCAAACCGTGATAACCGCGCGCCACCCCGACGCCACCGATGTGCAACTCACCGCTGACGCCTTGCGGTACCGGTTGACCGTAGGCATCGAGCACGTACAGACGGGTGTTGCTCAACGCCTTACCGATCGGCACCACGTTGTCCGGCACCGGCATGTCCGGCTCCAGCGTCCAGCCGGTGCTATCCACCGTGGTTTCGGTCGGGCCATAAACGTTGTGCAAACGCACCCACGGCAGGCGTGTTCGTACCTGACGCGCGAGCGCTGCGCTGAGTTCGCCACCACCGTTGAGCACATCGGTCAGGCTGGTGCACTGCTCGACACCGTCCTGTTCAATGAACTGCTGCAACAGCGCCGGCACGAACTTGACCACCGTCACTTGATGCTCACGAATGCTCTGCACCACATACGCCGAGTCACGATTGCCGTCCGGCCGCGCCAATACCAATCGCATCCCGGAACACAGCGGCCAGAAGATCTCCCACACCGAGCTGTCGAAGCTGAACGGCGCTTTTTGCAGCAGCGCGCCGTGCTCGGTCGGCGGGGAAATCTGCGAACCCCAATGCACCATGTTGCAGGCGCTGCGATGCTCGATCATCACGCCCTTCGGCAGCCCGGTAGAACCCGAGGTGTAGATCATGTAAGCGAGGTTCGAAGCACTCAGACCCGGCACTTGAAGGTTGCCTGACGGCTGCTGTTCCCAACTGCCGTGATCCAGATTGATCATCGTCACACCCGGCTCACCCAGCAATTGCCGTGTGGGGCCATGCACCAACAGTGCGACAGGCGCGCTGTCCTGCAACATGTAGTTCAGGCGCTCCAGCGGATAGTCCGGATCCAGCGGCACATAAGCGCCGCCGGCCTTGAGAATTCCCAGCAGACCGACCACCAGATCCAGCCCGCGCTCGACACAGATCGCCACCCGCGCATCCGGTTGCACACCGAGTTCGCGCAGGTGATGGGCCAGACGATTGGCGCGCTGATTGAGCTCGAGGTAAGTCAGGGTTCCCTGCGCGGATTGCAGCGCGATGGCGTCCGGCTTACGCCGCACCTGTGCTTCGAACAACGCGTGCAGTGGCTGGTCCAGCGGACAATCGACCTCGGTGGCGTTGAACGTGATCAGCAAACGTTGCAACTCCTCGGCTTGCAGGATCGGCAAACGGTTCAACGGCTGTTGCGGGGTCTGCTCCAAGGCCTGCAGCAAACCGTGCAACGCGGCTTGCATGTAGCCGCAAATCCGCTGCGCGCCGATCTGCGCCACGGCCCTGCCGGTCAGGCGCAAGCCGTTGCCAAAATCATCCACGCTCATGGTCAGCGGGTAATTGGTGCGCTCCTCGTTGGCCAGGGTTTCGATGCCCTGCCAGGCCTGACTGGACGGCTCCAGCAATTCGGCTTCGTCACTGTGCCGGTAGTTGAGCAGCGCGCTGAACAACGGCGACGGCGAAGCAACGCCACTGCAGCGCTGGGCCAGTGCCAGCGACGCGTGCTCATGCCCGAGCAGCGCGGTCAGCCGCGCATGGGTGGCGCGCACGGCGTCGAGCACCCCGGCATCGACATCGATGCGCAACGGCAAGCTGTTGATGAACACGCCCAAGGCCCGGTCAGCGCCCTCGCCGCCTTGCATGCGCCCCATCAGCACCGTGCCGAACACCACACGCTGCTGGCCGGACGCCGCCGCCAGCACCCGCGCCCACGCCAGATGGATCAGGCTCGCCACGCTGACCCCGGCCTGGCGCGCCTGGGTGCGCAACCGCTGATAGACGTTCGCCGGCAGGGTTTGCTGCGCTTCGTCAATGCCGCGTCCGTCGCCCTGCACTTCCATCAGCCCGAATGGCAGGGTCGGCTCGTCGATGTCCGCCAGTTGCGCACGGAAAAACGCCTCGTGTTCCTGCTCGCTGACGCCCAGCCGCGCCTGCGCCACGTAATTGCGATACGGCACTGGCGGCGCCAGCGCCACAGTGTGTCCGCACAGGCTGGCCTGCAGCTCGCCGCGCATCACTTCAAGGGCGATGTGGTCCATGGCCAGATGATGGAACAGCAGAATCCCCACCACTCGCTCCATAGCCGGATCACGGGCATACACCAGACGCAGCAACGGCGCCTGACTGACGTCGAGGCGATAACGCCGGGCGTTGAAACGCGCGTGCAACTGTTCAAGGATCGGCCCGTCACGCGGATCAAGCTCGACCTCCTGCAACGGCACAATCGCCTCGCGCCACACCACTTGCACCGGGCTGGCCAGGCCTTCCCAGAGCACCGAAGTGCGCAGAATGTCGTGGCGCGCCATGACCTCGCGCAGCGCCGCAGCGAAGGCCTCGACGCGCTCAAGACTGTCGAACGCCAGTTGCGACTGCAGCAGGTACGGATCGCCCTGCTCAGCGGTGATGTGGTGGTAGAGAATCCCCTCCTGCAACGGTGCCAGCGGGTAGATGTCCTGCACGTTAGCGGCGCCACCCGGAACGCTGGCGACGATCCGCTCGATGTCCATCTGTTGCAGTTGTACCAGCGGCAACATCGCCGGCGTGATGTGCGTGCAATCGGCGGCGATGCGGTTGGCCGGCACTTCGATTTCCCGCCCGCTGCCGACCGAAGCGGCCAGTGCAGCGAGCGTCGGCTGGCTGAACAGCACGCGCACGTCGCTGCTCAGATCGAGCTGACGCATGCGTTCGATCAGCATCACCGCCAGCAACGAATGCCCACCCAGTTCGAAGAAGTGATCGTGACGCCCGACCCGCTCCACTTGCAGGACTTCGGCCCAGATCTGCGCCAGGGCGATTTCGACCTCGCCTTGCGGTGCCTCGTATTCGCGGCGGATCAAATCTCCTGCCTCGGGCGCGGGCAGCGCCTTGCGATCAACCTTGCCGTTGGCGGTTAGCGGCAGCGCCGGCAGACGCACGTAGGCGTTCGGCAGCATGGCGCTGCTCAGGCGGGTTTTCAGGTGTGCGTGCAGTTCATTGATGTTCAACGGCACCCGCTCGGTGAACCAGGCCAACAATTGTCCGTCGCGCACCAGCACCACCGCTTCGCGCACCGCTGGATGGCTGGTGAGTGCGCTCTCGATTTCCCCCGGTTCGATGCGCACGCCACGGACTTTCACCTGATCGTCATTGCGCCCCAGGTATTCCAGATTGCCGTCGGCGCGCCAGCGTGCGAGATCGCCAGTGCGATACATGCGCGCCCCCGGTTCAGCGCTGAACGGATCACGCAGGAAGCGCTCGGCGCTCAGGTCGGCGCGGTTCAAATAACCGCGAGCCACGCCGGCCCCGCCGATGTACAACTCGCCGCTCACGCCCAGCGGCACCGGTTGCTGCTGTTCATCCAGCAGATACACCGTGGCATTGCTCACCGGTTTGCCGATGTGCAGCGCCTGCCCGGCGTCGATGCGACCCGAGGTCGCCACCACGGTGGCTTCGGTCGGCCCATAGTTGTTGATCACTTCGAAGGATTGTTGACGCGGGAACTGGCGCAGGCGATCGCCACCGATCAGCAGCGTGCGCAACGTCGGGTGAGCGAGTTGGCGGCTGAACGCGTATTCGGCGATGGGGGTCGGCAAAAAGCTCACCTCCAGCGGCTGCGCACACCACCAGTCGAGCAGCGCATCGATGTCTTCGCCACCCTCGCTGACCGGCGCCAGGTGCAGGGTCGCGCCCACGCACAGCGCCGGCCAGACTTCCCAGGCCATCGCGTCGAAACCGAAGCCGGCCAGGTTTGAGGTATGGCTGCCGGCGCGCAGGTCGAAAACGTCAGCGTGCCAATCGACCAGATTGCACAGGGTGCGATGCTCGACCATCACCCCCTTGGGCAGGCCGGTTGAACCAGAGGTGTAAATCACATAAGCGAGGTTGGCCGGGGTCAGCCCCGGCACCTTCGGCGCGCCGACAGGCTCGACGGGCCAGCTCGGCTGATCCAGCTCGATCACCGGCACCGACAGCGCCGGCAAATGCCCGCGCAGCGCACGCTGGGTCAGCACCGCGATGGGCGCGCTGTCCTCCAGCAGATAGCTCAGGCGCTCGGCCGGATGCGCCGGATCCAGCGGTACATAAGCGGCGCCAGCCTTGAGAATCGCCAGCAGCCCGACCAGTGTGTCGAGCCCGCGCCGGGCGATGATCGCTACCCGGTCATCCGGGCGCACACCGAGGTCGAGCAGATGATGAGCGAGCCCATTGGCGCGTTGATTGAGTTCGATATAGCTCAGGCATTGCCCTTGAGCAACCGCCGCCAACGACTGCGGCCGCAGCATCGCCTGCGCTTCGATACGCTGCGCAAGGGGGGTCGGCGCCGGGTAGTCCACCCGCGTGGCATTCCACTGTTGCAGCAGCGCGGTTTCCTCGGGCGTGCTCAGGTCGAAATCCGCCACCGGCAGGTCAACCGCCTCCAGCCCCTGCTCCAGAATCAACAACCAGCGTTCCGCCAGAGCCTTGACTTGATCGGCGCTGAAATACGCCTCGCTGTAGATCAGGTACAGCCGCGCATCATCATTGGCAAGGTTGCTCAGCAGGTGCACCGCCAGCGGTGTGGCCTCCTCGACGTTCGAGGCCTTGATGATCCGCCCCGATGCCTCGCCGTAGCGATAATCGTGAGTGCCCTGTTCGTAGGACACCGTGACCTCGAACAGCTGCGAGCGCTCTTCGCGCAGCAAACCCAGGGCGCGGTTCATTTCACTCACGGGGAAGCGCTGATGGCGGAAATCCTTGCGCAGCTCATCACGGATCGCGCTCACCAGTTCAGCGAAGGTAGATTCGCGACCGAAACCCATGCGCACCGCGCTGACCTGGGCGAACAGCCCGAGGGTGGATTTGAAGCGCGCACCCGAGCGGTTGAGAATCGGCAATCCAACTACCCATTCGTCACGCTGCGCGGTACGGCTGAAGTAAACATGCAGCGCCGCCAGCAACACATGGAACGCCGACGCGCCGAACGCTCGGGCCACCTGCTGCATGCGCTCATGCAGCAACGCCGGCAAGGGCTGCGCGTAGACCTGCGTCTGCGCGGTCTGACCGGCCAGACTCTGCTGATGCCGTGGCAGCAACAGCGGCTCGGGCAATTGTCGGTACTTGTCCAGCCAGTAGGCGCGATCCTGCGCATAACGCGGCGACGCTAGGTAGCGCGCATTGTCTTCGATGAAGTCGATGTACGACGGCGCCGCGACTGGTGCCGGTTGGCCGTGCGCCAGCGCGTTATAGATCTCGTCCAGCGACTTGAACATTTCGCCAAAGCTCCAGCCATCGAAGATCAAGTGATGAGCCTGCACGGCTAACCAATGTCGCTGGTCATTGAGATGGATCAACTGAAAGCGGAACAGGCAGCCGCCGTCCAGCACGAAGGGTTGATCGATGCGCGCCTGAACCAACAGTCGCGCCGCCGATTCAGGCTCGCCGTGCGTCGACACATCGTGGATCGGCATCGGCACCGCGACTGACCGGGCAAACTGCTGCAGTGGCAAGCCTGTTGCACCGGCGCCGGGCAACAGCACCGTGCGCATTGCGTTATGCCGGGCCACCAGCGCTTCCAGCGCGGCCTGCATCCGGGCCGGCTCCAGCGGGCCACTGAGGTCCATGTAGCCGCCGATGTTGTACAGCGGCGAATCACCGCGACTCAGCTGATCCAGCCAGATATCCAGCTGCGCAGCGGTCAGCGGATACGTCTGGAGCGATGCGGACGGCGTGGCCACCGCAGGGGCGGAAATAGGCGGCATAAGATCCTTCTCAGGTGATTTTGCGCCTATTCAAGCATCGGCCCCGAGGCCGGCATGACACCTGAAACCCGGACAACCTCGTCCCCCGCGCCGGCCAGTCCGCGCTTGAACAGCCTGATTGGGTGGGAACACACTAAAAGTTCGGAGAGGAAATACTGAAATTCTTGTAGGAAAAATGCCACACGCTGACGCCGCCATCGACCAGCGCAGTCAGTACATGAAAACGTAACTGCCTCGGTTTTCAAGCCTTTGCCGTGACCGAACAGTCACGCAAAGCGCGACCTCTGTACCAGGCAGCGTCAGAAGCCCGGCGCCAACTTTCAGAAATGATGGCACTTTGTGTCCCTGTTTTCCCCTACAGACGTAGGACAAATCCATAGGCTTAAATCCCGCCCCAGATCAGTTTCAAGGAGAGACGATTGCGTGGGCGGCTTTTGCATCAACAGCGGACGATTCGGTGATGACTCGGAACCAGGGATGACAAGGATATGAATCTGACCGGCAGCATTCGCAACATGGAAAACCCGCACTTCTACTGGCAACTGGGGGAACTGATTGCCAGCACCGGCGATGATCATTTCGCCAATAACCTGTTCCAGTTGGTCGACACCCTGGTGCCGGTCAATCGCGTCGATCTCAGCGAGTGGACGCTGGACGAGCGTCAGGCCAGCGTGGTCGAGATCAAGGCGCTGGGCAGTGCCGGCCTGCCGCAGACCTTTCCGCCGCCAGACCCGTTGACGAGTCCGGACGATCATCCGCTATTGCAGAAGATGATCGAGATGAATGATTCCCTGCTGATTCAACTCAAAGCCTCACTCCAGCCCCGCCATCCGCAGCACAGCGTGCACCAGTGCAATCTGGTGTCGCGCACCTCAAACCGCCGTTGTGTCATCTCGTTCTACCGACCGCATACGCAACGGGTGTTTTCCCTGCCGGAGCTGTCGTTTCTCAAAAGCCTGTCCGACACCCTGTTGCCGCTGATTGAACGGCACGCGCAACTCAGTCGACAGATCGTCGCCAAACAACCGCGCCTGCCCCTGGCCGATCTGGAGCAGGCGCCGTTGCAGCAGGTGTTCGACGAGCGCCTGGCGCTGGGCGCCATTGTCCTCTCGGCCCGGGAAAAGGAAGTCTGCCTCGGTCTGCTGACCGGCGGCACCGTGCCGCAACTGGCCGAGCAGCTGCGGGTCAAGAGCAGTTCGGTCGAGACCTACCTCAAGCGTGCCACCGCCAAACTGGGCGTCAGCGGACGGCATGGCCTGGCGCGCTGGATGGCGGGGGCGTAACAGCGAAGTCAGGCTTCAACGGTGTTCGCGAGGGGTGTGGAGACTGAGTCCCCCGGCACGTATTTTTTCTGCATGAGAGCGTTCGATGTTGCGCATGTCCCTGCTGTCCCTCGCCGTCCTGTTGGCCGGTTGTTCGTTGATTCCCGAGTACCAGCGCCCTGCCTCACCGAGCGCGGCGCAGTACCCGCAAGGTGCGGTTTACCCGACACAGACACCCGCCGCAGCACGCACTGAAGACTGGCGCACGCTGTTCAACGACCCGGCGCTGCAACAGCTGATTGAAAGCGCGCTGCTGAACAATCGCGACCTGCGCGTGGCGGCGCTGAACGTCGAGGCGTTCCAGGCGCAGTACCGGATCCAGCGCGCCGATCTGCTGCCGGCAGTGTCGGCCAATGCCAGCGAGTCGCGCCAACGCCTGCCGCCCAGCGTGACCCGCAGCAAAGCCATGATCAATTCGACCTATGCGGCGAATCTCGGCGTCAGTGCCTATGAGCTGGATTTTTTCGGCCGGGTGCGCAGCCTCAGCGAGCAGGCGCTGCAAACCTGGCTGGCGACCGAGCAGGCGCGGCGCAGTGCCGAGCTGAGTCTGGTGGCCAACGTCGCCAATGCCTACCTGACCTGGCGCGCCGATCAGGAGTTGCTCGAACTGACGCGCCAGACCCTCGCCGCCGATGAACAGAGCCTGCGCCTGACCACGCGCAACCGTGACGCCGGCAAGTCTTCGGCGCTGGAACAGGCGCAGGCCAAGACCAGTGTCGACAGTTCGCGAGCCAATCTGGCGCGCTACAAACGCCAGGTGGCGCAGGATCTCAACAGCCTGACGCTGTTGGTCGGCGCGCCAGTCCCCGAGCAACTGCCGGCGCAACCACTGGCCAGCGATCTGATCCGGCAACTGCCGGCCGGGTTGCCGTCGGATCTGCTGCAACGGCGCCCGGACATTCTCCAGGCCGAGTACCAACTGAAGGCGGCCAACGCCAATATCGGCGCGGCGCGCGCGGCGTTTTTCCCCAGTGTCAGCCTGACCGCGAGCGCCGGCACCTCCAGCCGCGATCTGTCCGGGCTGTTCAGCGCTGGCTCCGGCGCCTGGACGTTCCAGCCGCAAATCAACTTGCCGATTTTCAACGCCGGCAGCCTGCGCGCGAGCCTGGATTATTCGAAGTTGCAGAAAGACGTCGCAGTCGCCGAATACGAGAAATCGATTCAGACCGCATTTCAGGAAGTCGCCAATGGCCTGGCGGCGCGCAGCACTTATCAGCAGCAGTTGCAGGCGCAACGCGATCTGGTGCAGGCCACTCAGGACTACTACAACCTGGCGCAGCATCGGTATCAGAATGGCGTCGACAGCAGCCTGACGTTTCTCGATGCACAGCGTTCGCTGTTCAGTTCACAGCAGGGGCTGATCACCGATCGGCTGGCGCAACTGGTGGCCGAGGTCAACCTGTACACCGCGCTGGGCGGCGGCTGGCGGGCCGATGAGGCGAATTTTCATTAGCTCCTCGTCACTTTTTCTTACACCTTTTGTCGCCCGATCCTGCGCCACGCAGCGATCCGTGGCCGGCGTCTGCCGTCAGTTTGGTATCATGCGCCGCTTTTACGGTTAACCCCCCGCCAGTCCTGTCGACTGACGGGCTGCAAAAGGCGGTATTAGATGACGGCTTTGTTGACTCGCCGCAAGGTGCTTGCGGGAATGGGCGTGCTGGGCCTGGGCCTGCTCGCCGGCTGCGACACCCGTGGCCAACTGTCGTACAAGTACGGCAAGGACCTGAGCGACAAGATCCTCGGGCGCACCTTCAAGCTGAAGAACACCGACGGCGAAACCATGACGCTGTCGAGCTTCCGCGGCATGATGCCGATGATCTTCTTCGGCTTCACCCAATGCCCGGCCGTGTGCCCGACCACCCTCGCCCGCGCCGCGCAGATCAAGAAACTGATGGGCAAGGACGGCGACCGTCTGCAGGTGATCTTCATCACCCTCGACCCGGAACGCGACACCCCGCAGATCCTCGACAGCTACGTCAAAGCCTTCGACCCGAGCTTCGTCGCGCTGTACGGCACCGTCGAGGAAACCAAGGCCACGGCCAAGGAATTCGACGTGTTCTACGAGAAGGTCCCGGCGGGCGATACTTACACGATCTCCCACACGTCCACCAGTTACGTCTACGACTCGCGCGGCCAGCTGCGCCTGGGTCTGTCTGTATCGCTTTCGGCACAAGAGTGCACGGAAGATTTGCTCACCGTTATGGAGGTCTGCTGATGTACCCCGTTTTGAACAACATCAAACGCGCCGTTCTCGCTGTGTCCCTGCTGGGCCTGGCTTTTCAGGCCAGCGCTCAGACCAAGGTCGACGACGCCTGGGTGCGTGCGACCGTGCCGACCCAATCGGCCAGCGGTGCGTTCATGACCGTCACCGCCGACAGCGACAGCAAACTGCTGAGCGTGGCCTCGCCGGTGGCCAAAGATGTACAGATCCACGAAATGACCATGAAGAACGACGTGATGAGCATGGGCCCGGTCAAATCGGTCGACCTGCCGGCCGGCAAAGCGGTCAGCTTCGACCCGAACGGCTACCACGTGATGCTGATGGGCCTGACCGCTCAGCTCAAGGAAGGCGAAAGCGTGCCGCTGACCCTGACCGTGGAAAACGCCAAGGGCGAGAAACAGACCGTCGAAGTCAAAGCCGAAGTCCGTGCGCTGACGCACATGGAAGGACACGATCACAGCAAGATGCATTAATCTGACTGCGCAGCAATAAAAAGGGGCGGCCTGATTGATGATCAGGTCGCCCCTTTTTATTGCGCAAGTCAGCCGCGTTTGCGAGCCAGTGCGTTGCGCACACTTTCTCTCGACATCCCCGAGCGTGAAGCCGCCGCAGTTTTCTCCACGGGCGCCGCAGCCAACTGCTGCTTGCGCTTCAACACCTGACTCCAGCGATAACCGAGATAACCGCCTGCCGCAAAGAATCCCAGCCAACCGGTGATCAGGTTGACCACTGTCCACAGCCCAAGGGTGATCAGTACGGTTTTCCAGGTGAACAATTTCAGGTTGTTGTCGATGGGTACTGTTTCAACCGGTGCCTGCTGCGCCACTGGAATCTGCTGCGCTCCATCCAGATCAAAGCGCAATGAGAAGTCCGCACCCGGTACCTGGACATTTATTTGATTGCCTTCAGCGGTATGCACCCGAACTTCGCCATTGACGACCGACACCGAACTGAAACTGATCTGAGTTTCGTGGTGAATCTCGCCGTTGACCAAGGTCACGACCGTTCGTTGTTCGCCATTGGGGGTGTCGCGCATGTCGATTCCTTGAAAACGCCACGTCGGACGACGTGCGAAGGGAAAGTCCGTTGGGCTCGAATGCTACTGAGTGGCCATCAGGCTGTCCAGAAACAACCACAGGCTTCAACTCTCTGGCGAGTTGGCGAGCCGTTATCAGCTCCCCGCGCCACCATGCGCCTCTTCAAAGAAGTAATCCTTCCAGCTGCCGGCCTTGTTCTTCAGCACGCCCAGTTCCTGCAATTTTTCGGCGTAGATAAACGTGCGCTGCGGCACCACTGTGAAGTCGATTTCCGGATCAGTGACGATCTTCTCGACCAGCGCCAGCGGCAGCTTCGACTGTTCGACGCGGATGTACGCCTGGGCGGCGGCGGGTTTGTCAGCCTTGATGATTTTTTCCGCTTCGGCCAACGCGTCGTAGAACGCCTTGTAGGTCCTGGGGTTTTCGTCGTGGAATTTTTCCGTGGTGTAAAGCACGTTGAAGGTGGCCTGACCACCGAGCACGTCGTAGGAACTCAGCACTTTGTGCACGTTGGGGTTTTGCAGCGCCTGATACTGGAACGGCGGACTGGAGAAATGCGCGTTGATTTCCGAACCGCCGGCAATCAGCGCCGCCGTGGCGTCCGGATGCGGCAGGCTGACCGAGATGTCGTCAAATTTCTTGTACTGGTCATTGCCGAATTCCCTGGCCGTTTCGATCTGCAAGGTACGCGACTGGAAACCCACGCCCGCCGCCGGCACGGCGATACGATCCTTGTCGCTGAAGTCCTTCAGAGTTTTGATGTCGGGGTTGTTGGTCAGCAAGTAATTGGGCATCGAGCCGAGCGAGGCAATGGCCTTGACGTTCTGTTTGCCGCGGGTGCGATCCCACACGGTAAGCATCGGCGGCACCCCGGCGGAGACCACGTCCAGCGCACCGGTCAGCAATGCTTCGTTCATGGCAGTGGCGCCGGAGATGCTGTTCCAGTCGACCTTGATCTCCAGCCCCTGCGCCCGGCCTTGTTTTTCGATCAGTTGCTGATCACGAACCACGTCGAGGATCAGATAACCGATGCCGAATTGCTGGGCGATGCTGATCTTGCCTTCGGCCTGCGCACCGCTGCTGAACAGCATGCTGCTCGCCAGAGATGCGGCCAACAGGGTCAGCGCAGAACGTTTGAACGGTGTGGCCATGACAACCTCGCAGCAGGATGGATTTGGCTGAAAGGCCGAACTCTATCGCTATAAAAAACAGAAATTAAATACCGTTATCGAATATCCATAGCACGCTCGCATTGGCCGTCATGCGCTGATTTAAACAGCCTGAAACAATAAATCTGCCATCAGTTACACCTTGTGCGTCAGTCACTGGCGGGCTGACACCAGCGCTGGTCACGGCCTCAAGCCCTGCACCGCGTCTGCGCGAGCAGATCAGCCACGCGTTTAAAAGGGCGATCACGCAGCCCACCCTTGGTATCATCGCGCACACTTTTATGACGGTTTGATGGCTGGAAGGTCTGTGTTTGTGAGCGTTCTTTTGCGTTGGTTGCGGCAACCGCATGCCCGCCTGTTTTCCCTGATTCTGCTGGTACTGATCGTACCGGTGTGCCTGCGCGCGGCATTGGGCTGGTCGTCGCCGCTGGGCTATTTGTCCGACCTGGCGATTGGCAGTTCGCTGGTGCTGTTGCTGCATCGCCGGGCGTGGTGGCTGGGGTTGCCGTTGCTGCTGTTCTGGGGGTTGCTGGCGGTGGCGACGGCGGAGCTGGTCAGCGCTGTCGGCCGGCTGCCGAATCCTGCCGACCTGCATTACCTGATTGACCCGCAGTTCGTGGAAAACTCCACCGGTGGCGGCTTTGCCCATCCGGCGCTGGGCGTGGCCCTGTTGCTGGCGCTGCTGTTCTGGTTGCTGACGCGGCTCGCCAATCGCGCGCAACCCGCTGCTGCCCTGCCCCGTGCCGTGTGGGCTGCACCGGCGCTGCTGTTCGCCGCGCACTGGGGCGTGCAAAACCAGTGGCCGAGCGAGGAGGATCCGTGGCGCATGTACAACCTGCCGCATCAGTTGCTCGCCTCGCAAGTCGCCGATCTGCAGTTGCAGGCCGAGGAATGGCTGGACGGTGACGTCGAACCCGCCGCGCCACAGATGGCCGGGCTGACCGATCTGGATCTCAATGGCCACAAACTGCTGGCCGCGCCGGGGCAGGCGCGCAACGTGCTGATCATCGCGCTGGAAGGCATTCCCGGCGCATACATCCGCGCCAATCGCGAGGCCATCGGCAGCCATTATCAGGAAGACCTTATGCCCCATCTCAGCCGCTGGGCCGAGCGCGGCATGAACACCCCGGATTACGTGCTGCATACGCACCAGACCATTCGCGGCCTGTACGCCATGCTCTGCGGCGATTACGACAAGCTCAACAACGGCACGCCCAAAGGCGTGGAAATGCTCACCCAGCAGGAGCGCAATCAGGCCTGCCTGCCGGCGCAGCTGCGCCAGCACGGCTTCAGCACTCACTACCTGCAAGGCGCCGGTCTGCGCTTCATGGCCAAAGACAAGATCATGCCGCACATCGGTTTCGATGCGACCCACGGTCTGGAATGGTTCTCTAACGCCAACCATCTGGAGTTTCCGTGGGGCAAGGATGACAAGGCGTTCTTCGAAGGCGCGCTGGATTACGTTGGTCAACTGAAGCAGCAGAAGCAACCGTGGATGCTCACCCTGCTGACCGTTGGCACCCACCAGCCCTACTCCGCGCCGGAAGACTATCTGGCGCGCTACGAGACACCGAAGCAGGCCGCTGTCGGTTATCTCGACGATGCGCTGGAGCAGTTCCTCAGCGGCCTCGAACGCCAGGGCGTGCTCAAGGACACGCTGGTGGTGATCACCTCGGACGAATCCCACGGCATCGACGGCGTGCGTCTGGCGTCGTCGTGGGGCTTCAACCTGACGCTGGCACCCGAACATGAGCAACTGCCGCGACTGAATGCCGGGGTGTACGGTCATGTCGATCTGAGCGCATCGATCCTCGACTATTTCGACTTGCCAGTGCCAACGGCGTTGAGCGGCCGCTCGCTGTTTCGCGACTACGACAGCGGGCGCGAAATCATGTCCTACACCAACGGCAAACTGCGCTACCACAATGGTCAGGGGATCTTCTCCGAGTGCGACATGCCGCGCCGCTGCCGCTACTACGAAAGCGCCGGGTTCATTGCCGAGCGTGCCACCTTCAAGGGCAATGAAAGCAGCCAGCAGGCCCGGCAGATTGCCGCGCGGGCCATGGCGCTGGACCTGTCGCTGCTGCGCACCCCGCTCAATCAGCGTTACCAGTTTGGCAGCAATAACGTCATCCCGCTGCAGGCGCAGATCAACGATGACTGGGCCGACAACCTGATCGGCGCGCAGTATCTGGAAATGCCCAAGGGCTCGCACACCCGCGTGCGCCTGACCGTGCGCTCGGTGGACCCGCAGCAGGCGGCGTACATTCAGCTCAAGGCCAAGGAGTTCGAACAGGACGTGCAACTGGGCCTGCCAACCGAGATGGTCGCCACGGCGGACCAGCCGCTGGAGATGGATTTCAGTTTCGACAACCCGCAACAGCGCAAGGCGTTTTCGTTCCACTTGCTGGGTTATGGACTGGGTGCGGTGGAGGTGACGGATTTCAGTGTGATCACCGAGTTGCCCGGGCAGGAAGAACCGCTGGATGCGCTGCCGGACGATGAAACGGTGCAATCGAGTTGAAATCAGGGAGGGGACGGATTGGTTGGATCCGTCCCTTGGCATTTACTAAAGACGCTTAATGTCAAATTTACCTGTAACTGTCTTTCCATCAGGCAAAACAAAATCGATGTCACCTGAAACGCCGGATCGATTTTCGCCTGTCCGTGAGAACGTCACATTTGCCAGTCCTTGTTTAATAACATGAGACACGTTTGAGATCCTAACGCTCCAAACCAGCTCACCTTCGTACCATCTCACCTGGTGAGGGCCGTCCTTTATCAAGTCCTGTGGAACGCAGAAGGCAACGACGTTGTGGTTGTAATCATCAGCCCCAATAATAAAATAGTCCTTATCTGCCGTATGAAAAAGCAAGTTTGTCTTCGCGAACATGAACTCTCTTCCATCAACGCTTGCATTAAACGTTCCTTTATATTGATGGTGATTTTTATTAATCAGGTCGAAAATTTGCTTTTCTGATTTATTTGAATTTTGCATGTCGATGCGCTCCGATCCGTTTGAAGGCGGTTGCCTGCGCTTGAAAAGCTATGCCTCAATTATCTTGGGCGCTACTGTCATAACTGACAGGTTATTAGCTGAAATCGAAATAAGAAGTTTAAAAAACGACAATTAACTGCGGTATCAAAGCAGTTTGCGACAATGTATGAGCCGGCTATGGACTGGGCGCGGTCGAGGTCACGGATTTCAGTGTGATCACCGAGTTTCCGGGGCAGGAAAATCCGCTGGATGCACTGCCGGAGGATGACACCGCACAATCAAGCTGATGCCCGTGCAGGAGCTGCCGCAGGCTGCGGCAGCTCCTTCAGGGGGGCGAAGGGCTATCAGAACGTCGTGCGCAACCCGACCTGAATGCTGCGCCCTTCTGCCGGTGCAATATCGCGCAGGATCGAACTGGCGTAACGCACGGTCTGGTTGGTCAGGTTCTCGGCATTGACGAAGGCCAGCCATTTGCTCTGGCCGACATCAAAGTGATAACCCACATTGGCGCCCAGCGTGGTGTAGCCGTCGGTGCTGCTTTCGTTGTCTGGCACGCGGTGCTGCGAGTTGGCGTGTTCGATATCGATCCGCGCCTGCCAGCGATCCAGTTCCCACAGCAAACCACTGTTCAAGCGCAGCGGCGCGATGCGCGGCAGGTCCTGGCCGGTGTCGAGATTCTTGGCGCGGGTGTAATCGCCGGACAGCTCCAAAGCAAATTTGCCGTAGGCATTTTCGCCAAGCGTCCAGCGATCCTGCGCCTCGATGCCACTGAAACGTGCACGCACACCCGAGTAGGTGTATTCGGGAATCCCGCCAGCATCCTCTTCGCCTTCGTCATTCAGTGTACGGCCCGTGCCGAGCAAGCCGATGTAGTTGGAGAAGTGACTGTAAAACACACCGACACTGCCCTTGTGCGTGCCGTTGTCGAAGCGCAGTGCGAGGTCGCTGGACACGGCTTTTTCTTTCGACAGCCCGGCATCGCCGACTTCATAGGTGCCGGTCGCGACGTGAGCGCCGTTGGCGTACAACTCATAGAACGTCGGCGCGCGTTCGGTGTAGCCCAATGTCGCGGCGACCGACCAGATCGGCGTCAGCGTGTACACCGCGCCGGACGACAGGCTGCCGGCGGTGAAACTGCTGGAGCGGTCGGCATTGGCAAAGCGCTCATTGCCTTTGGCGTCCGGGTCGACGCTGGTGTGTTCGAGGCGTCCGCCGAGAGTGAACAGCAGGCGCTCAGTGGCTTGCAACTCCTCCAGAATGAACAGTGCGCCAGCGTCGGTATCGGTGTGCGGCACAAAAGCTTCTTCGCCCAGTGCCGAGAATTCGTTGCGGCTGACCTGGGCGCCGATCACCCCGTTGACCGGGCCCAGCGGCTGATGCCGAGCCTCGACCCGAGCTTCGTAACCCTTGTTCTTGAAGGTGGTGCCGACTTCACCGCCCTCGATTTCGCGGTGCTGGTAATCGGTGTAGCCGGCATCGAGTTTGATCGAGCTGAACGGCCCGTCGAGATTGCGCATTTCCGAAGCGAACGCGTAGTGCTCCTGCTGCATGCGAATGCGCACGTCGTCTTCGGCGGGCGAGCCGTAGTTCGAATCGTAATGGCTGTAGGACAGACCGGCGTAACCGTCATCCCAAGTGTAGGAACTGCCGACGGCGCCGCCATCCTGACGACCGTCGCTGTTGGCGAGCCGATGCTTGCGCGAGTCGCCGTCGTCGTTGGCGCGCGCCGTGCCGGTCTTGGCGTAGCCGGGAATTTTCAGGTCATTGAACTCCCGGGCACTGGCGTCCAGGTGCAAGGCGAACTGACCGTTGCCGGCCTCCAGTTTCCCCGCGCTGCTGCGGGTGGTGTCGGCCCCGCCGTAACGCAACTCGCCGGCCCCGTGAATGCCTTCGATGGCTTCAGTGGGGATGCGGTTATCGAAGGTGTTGACCACCCCGCCGATCGCGCTGCCGCCGTACAGCAACGCCGCCGGGCCACGCACGATTTCAATGCGCTCGACGTTGACCGGGTCCAGCGGCACCGCGTGATCGTAGGACAGCGACGAGGCGTCCAGCGCGCCGACGCCGTTACGCAGGATGCGAATGCGGTCACCGTCCTGCCCGCGAATGATCGGCCGACTCGCGCCCGGGCCAAAGTACGACGAGGACACGCCGGGCTGCTTGTTCAGCGTCTCGCCGAGGCTGCCCTTCTGCTGCAACGTGAGGTCGTCGCCGCTGAGGACGGTCGAGGGCGATGCCAGGGTCTGGCTGCCCAGCGGGTTGCCGGTGATGACTTGCGGTTGCAGTTCGAGCGGCTCGGCGGCGAACACGGGTGAGGCAACAAGCAGCGCGGCGGCCAGAGGAGTCAGGCGTCGTTGAAGGGGTTGGGAACGGGCAGGCATTTCAGAACTTCCATGAGCAGAAAAATGAGATCGCTGCAGGCGTTTGGCGAGTAACGCTGGCAGAAACAGAATGAAATCTTTTTTATGTTATACAATAACATTTCTTTCTGTCATCACGATTCTCGCAATCCGTTTTGCAGCAAGCCCTCAAGCACGCGGATTTCAGAGGCGAATCAGACAATCATGCAGCCTGCGCAACAGGCAAAAACGCTGAAAGACTGCGCCTATCAACCTCCAATAGTCGGCCTATTAGCTGGTTGCCCGAGTCGGGTCTAGCCTTACTAGTCCGAAGTCGGCATCAGCCGGCCGCACAAGACCTGATAAGGATCCGAACATGGCAAATGAATCGAAATGCCCGTTCAACCACGCTGCCGGTGGTGGTACGACGAACCGTGACTGGTGGCCGAATCAACTGAACCTGAAGATCCTCAGCCAGCACTCGCCCAAGTCCGATCCGCTGGGCAAGGACTTCAACTACGCTGAAGCCTTCAAGAGCCTGGACTTCCAGGCCCTGAAACAAGACCTGCACGCGCTGATGACCGACTCGCAGGACTGGTGGCCAGCCGACTTCGGCCACTACGGCCCGCTGTTCATCCGCATGGCCTGGCACAGTGCCGGCACCTATCGCACCGCCGACGGGCGCGGGGGCGCCGGCTCCGGCCAGCAGCGTTTCGCCCCGCTCAACAGCTGGCCGGACAACGTCAGCCTCGACAAGGCCCGGCGCCTGCTGTGGCCGATCAAACAGAAATACGGTCGCAATATTTCCTGGGCCGACCTGATCGTGCTCACCGGCAACGTCGCACTGGAATCCATGGGCTTCAAGACTTTCGGTTTCTCCGGCGGCCGTCCCGATGTCTGGGAGCCGGATGAAGACGTGTACTGGGGTTCGGAACGCGAATGGCTCGGTGGCGACAGCCGTTACGGCAAAGACAAGTCAGCCATGCAAGACCCCGGGGACGGCACACTGGTGGCCGAACCGGATCTGCATGGCAAAGAGGAAAGCCGCACCGATCAGGGCGAACGCAACCTGGAAAACCCGCTGGCCGCCGTGCAGATGGGCCTGATCTACGTCAACCCGGAAGGCCCCGAAGGCAATCCCGATCCGGTCGCCTCGGGTCGTGATATCCGCGAAACCTTTGGCCGCATGGCCATGAACGACGAAGAAACCGTGGCCCTGATCGCCGGCGGTCACGCCTTCGGCAAGACCCACGGCGCCGGCCCGGCCGACAATGTCGGGCCTGAGCCGGAAGCGGCCGGGCTGGAAGAACAAGGCCTCGGTTGGCGCAACGCATTCGGCACCGGCAAAGGCGCCGACACCATCACCAGCGGCCTTGAAGTCACCTGGACCACCACCCCGACCCAGTGGAGCAACAACTACCTGGAAAACCTGTTCGGTTTCGAGTGGGAACTGTTCAAAAGCCCGGCCGGTGCGCACCAGTGGAAACCAAAAAACGGCGCCGGGGCTGGCACTGTTCCCCATGCGCACGATCCGAGCAAAAAGCTCTCGCCGACCATGCTCACTTCAGACCTGGCGCTGCGCTTCGACCCGATCTACGAGCCGATCGCCCGACGCTTCCTGGCCAACCCGGACCAACTGGCGGACGCCTTCGCCCGCGCCTGGTACAAGCTGATCCACCGTGACATGGGCCCACTGTCGCGCTACCTCGGCCCCGAACTGCCGAACGAGGAACTGCTGTGGCAAGACCCGATTCCTGAGGCCACGCACCCGCTGATCGACAGCAACGACGCGGCGGCGCTGAAAAGCAAAGTGCTGGCGTCCGGGCTGTCGGTGTCGCAACTGGTGTCCACCGCATGGGCCGCCGCATCAACCTTCCGTGGTTCCGACAAGCGTGGCGGCGCCAACGGTGGCCGTCTGCGTCTGGCCCCACAGAAATTCTGGCAGGCCAATCAGCCGGAGCAACTGGACAAGGTGCTGAAAACCCTTGAGGGCGTTCAGAACGAGTTCAACGCGGGCTCGTCCGGCAAGAAAGTGTCGCTGGCGGATCTGATCGTGCTGGCAGGTAACGCCGGGGTCGAACAAGCGGCGAAAAACGCCGGGCACTCGGTGTCGGTGCCATTCAATCCAGGTCGAACCGATGCGACTCAGGAGCAAACCGATGTCGAGTCGTTTGGTTTCCTCGAACCGATTGCCGATGGTTTCCGTAACTACAGCAAAGGCAAATACACCGTTTCCGCCGAAGCATTGCTGATCGACAAGGCGCAACTGCTGACCCTCTCCGCTCCGGAAATGACCGTACTGGTCGGCGGTCTGCGGGTATTGGGGGCCAACGTCGGGCAAAGCCGGCATGGTGTGTTCACCTCGCGCGCTGAAACGCTGAGCAATGACTTCTTCACCAACCTGCTGGACATGGGCGTGGAGTGGAAGCCGACCTCACCGGCAGCAGACGAGTTCGAAGGACGCGACCGCAAGACCGGCAGCGTGAAGTGGACGGCGACGCGGGTGGATCTGGTGTTTGGTTCCAACGCGATTTTGCGCGCGCTGGCCGAGGTGTATGCGAGTGCTGACGCGAAGGAGCAGTTCGTGAAGGACTTCGTGGCGGCGTGGGCCAAGGTGATGGAGCTGGATCGGTTTGATCTGAAGTAACGCAATAAACTGTAGGAGCTGCGGCACGCTGCGATCTTTTGATCTTGATTTAAAAAACCAGAATCAAAAGATCGCAGCCTCGTTTCACTCGACAGCTCCTACAGGGTTCTGTGTTCGCCTGAAATATTGATCAGGCGAGCGTTACGCCAGGCTTTTGCTCACCACTTCGTACACATCGCTCGACAACTGCCCCGAAGCCAGAATCCGCTCCAGCTCAGCCTTCATCAACGCCTGACGGGCGCTGTCGTATTTGCGCCAGCGGGTCAGTGGCGCCAGTTGCCGCGAGGCGATCTGCGGGTTGAAGCCGTTCAATTCGATCACCAGATCCGCGAGGAAGCGGTAGCCCGAACCGTCGGCGGCGTGGAAGTTGATCAGGTTCTGCCCGGCAAACGCACCGACCAGCGCACGCACCTTGTTCGGGTTCTTGATGTTGAACGCCGGGTGCTGCATCAACGCCTTCACCCGTGTCAGACCGCCCGGCAACGTGCTGCCGGCCTGCACGCTGAACCACTGATCCATGACCAGCGGGTTATCCTTGAAGTGCTCGGCGAAAGTTGCCAGCGCTTTGGCCTTTTGTTCTTCGAACGGCGAGTTGACCAGCACCGCCAGCGCGGTCAGGCGCTCGGTCATGTTGTCGCTGTTTTCGAACTGTTCTTGCGTAGCGGCCAACACTTCCGGCTTGCCGCTGAGCATCAGGTACGACAGCGCAATGTTCTGCAGTGCACGACGGGCAAAGTGCTCGGCCTCGGCCACGTACGGCGTCTGCTTCGACAAATCGCGGTTGGCCTGATAACGCAGCCACAGCGCTTCAAACAGGTTGTCCGCCAGTTGCTTGCGGGCAAACTCGCGGGCGCTGTGGATCGCCTCGACATCCGCCACTTCGCTGATTTCGGTCAGATACGCTTCGCTCGGCAGCGAAAGCATTTCAGCGACCATGGCCTGATCCAGCGACTCATCGGACAGCACGGTTTTCAGCGCCGAGATCAGACGCGGATCGAGCACCAGGCTTTCGCCCTTCTGCTGCTGGGCAATCAATTCCTGCAGCACTTGCACCGACAGTTGCTGACCGGCATCCCAGCGGTTGAAGCCATCGCTGTCGTGCTGCATCAGGAACATCAACTGGTCGCGGTTGTACGGGAAGCTCAGTTTGACCGGCGCCGAGAAACCACGCAGCAACGATGGCAGCGGCTGTTCAGCGATGTCGACGAAGGTGAACGTCTGCTCGGCTTCCGTCACCGAGATCACGCGGGTGGTGCCTTGCGCCGACGCTTCACCGGCCAGACGCAGGGCAATCTCGTTGCCCTTGCTGTCGAGCAGGCCCAGTTCGACCGGGATCACGAACGGCAGTTTTTCCACTTTGTCCGGGGTTTCCGGGCAGCTCTGACGGAAGGTCAGGCTGTAGGTTTTCGCCGCAGAGTCGTAGGACTCGCTGACCGCCAGACGCGGCGTGCCGGCCTGGCTGTACCAGCGCTTGAACTGGGTCAGGTCGACGCCGTTGGCGTCTTCCATGGCCTTGACGAAATCGTCGCAGGTCACGGCCTGGCCGTCATGGCGTTCAAAGTAAAGGTCACTGCCCTTGCGGAAGCCTTCGGCGCCCAGCAGGGTGTGGATCATGCCGACCACTTCCGAGCCCTTTTCGTACACGGTCAGGGTGTAGAAGTTGGAGATCTCGATGAAGCTGTCCGGACGCACCGCATGGGCCATGGGACCGGCATCTTCGGCGAACTGGTGGGTACGCAGGTACGCCACGTCCTGAATGCGCTTGACCGTGGCCGAGTTCATGTCCGAAGAGAAACCGGCGTCGCGGAACACGGTGAAGCCTTCCTTGAGCGACAGCTGGAACCAGTCGCGACAGGTCACGCGGTTGCCCGACCAGTTGTGGAAATATTCGTGGGCGACGATCGCCTCGACCCGCTGGTGCGCGGCGTCGGTGGCGGTTTCGGCGCGGGCCAGCACGGCGCTGGAGTTGAAGATGTTGAGGCCCTTGTTCTCCATCGCGCCCATGTTGAAGTCGTTGACGGCGACGATCATGAAAATGTCCAGGTCGTACTCGCGACCGTAGACCTGTTCATCCCAGCGCATCGACTTCTTCAGGCTGTTCATCGCGTGCTGGCACTTGTCGATGTTTTCCGGCTCGACGTAGATGCGCAGCGCGACATTACGGTTGGTCATGGTGGTAAAAGTGTCTTCGACACACCACAAATCACCGGCCACCAGCGCGAACAGGTACGCCGGCTTCATGAACGGGTCTTCCCAGGTCGCCCAGTGCCGGCCGTCTTCACCCGGGCCGGAGGCAATCGGGTTGCCGTTGGACAGCAGCACCGGATAGCTGTGCTGCTCGGCGACCACCGTGGTGGTGAATTTGCTCATCACGTCCGGGCGGTCGAGGTAATAGGTGATCTTGCGGAAGCCTTCGGCCTCGCACTGGGTGCAGAACATCGTGCCGGACTTGTACAAGCCTTCCAGCGCAGTGTTGGTTTCCGGGTGGATTCTGACGCTGGTGTCAACCGTGAAGCTGGCGCTGGCCGGTTGCAGGGTCAGGGTGTTTTCGCTCAGCTGATAATCGCCGGCGCTCAATTCCTGGTCAGCCAGGGTTACCGACAGCAGCTCCAGTTGCTGGCCGTCGAGCACCAGCGGCGGCAGGCCCGGGCCACGCTCCGGGTTGCGGCGCATCACCAGTTGCGCGTGGACCAGGCTGTGGTCCTCGAACAGCTCGAAGGTCAGGTGCGTCTCGTCGATCAGGTACTCGGGCGCCTGATAGTCCTTCAGGTAAATCATCTTCGGTTGTTCGGTGCGCATGCTGGAATCCTTATTGATGCACGGCGAGCTGGTAGGCCGTGTATTTACGAATGTTGATCACGCCGGTGTCAAAAATCAGGTACTGACCCTTGATCCCCAGCAGCGTGCCTTCGGCAATCGGGTTCTTGTCCAGGTTGAAGCTGACGATTTTGGCCGGGTATTGCTCGACCGGATAGCGGATTTCGAGCGGTTCTACATCGGCAATCGTCTGAATTGCCTGTAGGCCGAATCGCTGTTGCAGGCCTTGCAAGCCCTCGGCGCAGCTTTCAAACAGTTGATCGCGCACCTGAGCCAGGTCCACCGCCGCCGCATCGCCCTTGAGCAACGCGCGCCAATTGGTCTTGTCGGCCACCTGACTGCGGAACAGGTCTTCGACGAAGCCCGACTGCTGACGCGTCGATACGCGCATGATCGGCAGCGCCTGACTTGCGCCCTGATCGAGCCAGCGGGTCGGCAACTGGGTGGCGCGGGTGATGCCGACCTTGATCCCCGACGAGTTGGCCAGATACACCACATGATCAGTCATGCAGAACTTCTGACCCCACTCTGGCTCCCGGCAGGTACCGGCCTCGAAGTGGCAACGCTCCGGGCTCATGATGCAGATGTCGCACTGCGCCAGTTTGGTCATGCACGGGTAGCAGTAACCCTGGCTGAAACTGGTTTTGGTCTTGCGCCCGCAATGAGTGCAATGAATTGCCCCCAGGTACTCCAGACGCACTGTGGTGCCGATCATGGGATTGACCGGCACCTCGACGTCATCCAGACGAAACGCGTATTGCACATTCGGCCCGTCCAGGCGCGCCGACATTTTGCTGATTGCACCGCGGCCAATCTCGATCAATGGATGGCATCCGACTTGAACAGGATGTTCGGCACTTCGATCGACTTCGACGCACATTCCTGCGGGCCCATGTAACCGGTGCGCTGGTCTTCGGGCAGGTTCTGGATTTCCCAGGCGATCATCGCCTGCAGCGACAGCTCGCGCTGTTCGGCGGTGAGTTTGCCACCGTCGGACCACTTGCCGATTTCCACGGCCAGTTTCAGGCTCTCGTAGATGTCCGGGGTGATGTTGTTGATCATGTCGTTAAAAGAGGACATCAGGGTCTCCGTGCTCTTTATTCACTTAAAATTTCAGGCGGCCAGTTTACGGCGGTTATACAAACCGCCCAACAAACCGGTGAAGCATCCGATGAGTAACCCGCTGACGTGGGCGGCGTTGGCGATCTGGCCGAAACCGATCATCGAGACCAGTCCGGACATGCAAATCACCAGCCACACCAGCATCATCACCAGCACGCCACGCGGCAGGCGATACGCCGGATTCGGCGCCAGCAACTGAAAGATCCAGCAGTGGCCGAGCAAACCGTAGAGCACGCCGGACAGGCCGCCGAACAGGCTCGGGCCGCTCCAGGCAAACTGCGCGTAGTTCGACACCAGGCTGAACAGCAGGGTCAGACCGAGCAGGTTGATGCTGCCCTGGCGTGACTCGATGCGCCGCCCCAGCTCCCAGTACCACATGCCGTTCATGGCCAGGTGCAGGATGCCGAAGTGCAGCAGCATCGGCGTGAACAGGCGCCACCACTGCCCCGCCGCCAGACTGTCGGCCAGCGGCGTGAACTGGATGTACTCGCCGACCACGCGGAAGTCGAGGAAGGTCAGCCAGCGGATAGTGTCGAAGTTGTCGCCCAGATAGGTCAGGCCGCCGACCAGCAGGCTCAGCAGCAGGATCAACCCGGTGGCCTTGGCGTGTTTGAGTTGCTCGGCGAAGCTGGGACGCTTGAAGGTCGGCGCCAGCGGAATGTCCAGCTGTTGATCGGGATCACCGGCCGGGAAGCGCTCGTACAGCGAACGCACGTCCTCGCTGATTTCCGCCGGCGCCCACAGTACCTGCTCGCCCGCTTCTTCGCTGACCCGATGCGGCACTTGCATCCGTTGCAGCAGTGTGACGAAACCGCTCAAATCCACCGCCAACGGCAGACGCAATACCGCTACCGCACTCATTGCAGCACCTCCGGCCGCTCGACATCGACCCAGACAAATTTATGCGGATCCAGACGTGTTTCCTGATCCAGACGATAGGCCACCAGTTTGCCGTAGAGCACCGCGCTGTAATCGAGACACGCGAGGTTCGGGCGGATCGGCGCCGGTTTGCCGCTGCGCCAGTAGTGGCCGACGAACAGCAACGGCTCGTCGATGCCGTAGCGCAGCAGGTTGTTTTTTTCGCTTGAGGTCAGCGGTTTCTGCGCCACCGGCTCCGGCAGTGCATCCGGCTGGAAGACGATGTCGCCGTAGGTTTTCGGGTCGTCTTCCCAGAATTTGGTGCGGAAGAACGAACGCACCAGACCGTCGCCGCTGGTCATGGTCAGACCATCCGGCAGGCGCATGTCGGTGCCGCGCAGCAAGCGGTCGAATACGGTGCAGGCGAAACTGCCGGGCACGGCCGACGCCTGGAGAAAGTGCTCGTCGATACGCGCATCGGGAAACAGCCCGCGCAACGGTTCGATCAGGCTGGCATCCCAACAGGCGTGCACCACGCGGAATCGCCCGGCATCAACCACCAGCGGCAGCTCGTAGAACCAGTTGAGGAAGTCATGCCAGTCGCCCGGATGGTCTTCGAACTGGGTCAGGGTTTCGTGCAGCAGGCGCGCATGCCGCGGGGTGTGCTCACGGACGAACTGCTTGCCGCTGCCCGGCAGCGCTGGCGTGCTCCAGCCCAGTGCGTTGAATTCGTGGTTACCCATGATGCACAGCGCCTGACCGGCCACGACCATGTCGTGAACGATGTGCAGCGCCTCGCGGATTCGCGGGCCACGGTCGATGATGTCGCCGACAAACACGGCCATGCGCGATGGATGCCGCCAGACCCCGCCCTGCTTGTGATAACCGAGTCGGTCAAGCAAGTGTTCGAGGGTCAGGGCGCATCCGTGCACGTCACCAATCAAGTCATAACTGCGCGCGGGATCGAGCATCAGTCGCCTCCACCACCCAACTTGCTGCCCCAGCCGAGCTTGGTCCGGCAGACTTCGTAGTAGTTGTGGTCGAGCGGATGAATCAGCCGCAGCTTCTGGGCTTTCTTGCTCACGGTGATGGTGTCGCCCGGCGCGCAGGTGAAATGGTTCTGCCCGTCGCAGGAGACCTGCGGGTAGATCTGCATGTTTTTCGACACGACGATTTTCAGCTCACTGTTGCCATCGACCACAATTGGCCGGCTCGACAACATATGGGGGTACATCGGCACGATCACAATGGCATCGAGCTTGGGATGCATGATCGGCCCGCCAGCGGACAGCGCGTATGCGGTGGAACCGGTCGGGGTGGCGACGATCAGGCCGTCGGCCTTCTGGCTGCAGACGAACTGGCCGTCGATGTACAGCTCGAACTCGATCATCCGCGTCGATTTGCCCGGGTGCAGCACCACGTCGTTCAGCGCATCGCCCTGGCCGATGGCCTCGGCATGCCGGCGGACTTCGGCTTGCAGCAGGAAGCGGTTTTCCACCAGATAATGGCCGTCGAGCACCTTGGCCACTTCGACTTCCAGCTCATCGGGACGAATATCCGTCAGAAAACCGAGGCTGCCACGGTTGATCCCCAGCACTGGAATATTATGCTTGGCCAACGCGCGAGCGGCACCGAGCAGGCTGCCGTCACCGCCAACGACGATGACCATGTCGCAGACTTCGCCGAGCATCTTGCGTGACGAGGTCTGCAGGCCGTGGCCCGGCAGGACTTCGGCGATGGTGTCTTCGAGAATCACGTGCAGGTGACGATCGAGCAGAAAGCGTTTCAGTCGGCGGACGGTATCCAGCACCTGGGAACTGCCCAGGCGACCGATGATGCCGATATTACGAAATTGCTCCATGGGACCTCTGCGGACAATCGAAAACGCGAAAAGCACGATTATGGGCGAAAGCCCGCCATAGACAAAATCCTTTCAGCCTCAAGGGTGCGCGCGTGTTTCAGGCTATGCTCGCAAGATGATCCTGTTTCCCGACCTTCTCCAGTTGCCACATCAATTACGCCATCCGGAAGTGCGGGATCTGGCGTGGGTGATTCTCGCCCCGCCGATGCTCGCTGCGACGCCTTGGCCGCAACGCCATCCGCTGGCCGGCAGCGACTGGGTCAGCGATCCCGCGCGCCTGGAGCAGTGGCTGCGGCAACTGGACCGGGACAGTTATGGCTTGCTGCATTGGCTGTCGCAGGCGCGCACCCGGCGACTGGGCTTGTATTACGAACGGTTGTGGCAGTTTGCCGTGGAGCATGCGCCGGGCATCGAACTGATTGCCGCCAACCTGCCGATCCGCCGCGAAGGCCACACCCTCGGTGAACTGGACATGCTGCTGCGCGACCGCGACGGCGTGCATCACCTGGAACTGGCGATCAAGCTCTATCTCGGCCCGCAGAATGGCGACGGCCACGACCCGGCGCAGTGGCTGGGGCCGGGTTGCCACGATCGACTGGACCGCAAACTGGCGCATCTGGCCGAACACCAGCTGCCGATCTCGGCGCGCCCGGAAAGCCGTGCGGTACTGGCCACGCTGGATATCGAAGTGTTCAGTGCGCAGTTGTGGCTGGGCGGCTATCTGCTGTACCCGTGGCCCGGTCACGCCGAGCCGCCGAAAGGGGCGCATCCGCAGCATCTGCGTGGCAGTTGGTTGCATCAGAAGGACTGGCCGGCGTTCGTCGCCCAGCGTCCGGCCGGACGCTGGCAACCGCTGCCCCGCCATGCGTGGCTGGCGCCGGCGCACTACCCGGCGGATCAGACCTGGAGCGCTGAACATCTGCAGAGGTGGCTGGACACCCTGGAACCGATGGCTCCGGCGCAACTGATGGTGCGCCTGACCGAGAATGCCCGGGGTGAATGGGAAGAGGCGGAGCGGTTGTTTCTGGTGGCGGATCTCTGGCCGAATGTGCCGGGCCAGGCCTGAAAATTTCAATGCCTGACCCGGCCTCTTCGCGAGCGGGCTCGCTCCCACATTTGGACTGCATTTCAAATTTAGGGAGAGGCGCCACACTCCCTGTGGGAGCGAGCCTGCTCGCGAATGGGCCAACCCGGTTTAAAGCGAAAGCCGCAGCGCCAACGCCGCCAAGGTCATCAACAACACCGGCACCGTCAGCACAATCCCGACCTTGAAGTAATAGCCCCAGCCAATCCGGATATTCTTGCGCGCCAGCACATGCAGCCAGAGCAACGTCGCCAGACTGCCGATGGGGGTAATTTTCGGCCCCAGGTCGCTGCCGATCACGTTGGCATAAATCATCGCTTCCTTGACCACACCGCTCGCCTGGCTGGCATCAATTGAGAGCAAACCGATCAGTACCGTCGGCAGGTTGTTCATGATCGACGACAACAGCGCTGTCAGTACCCCGGTGCCCAGCGCCGCGCCCCACACGCCATAACCGGCGAACACATCCAGCCAGCCGGCCAAGTAGCCGGTCAGCCCGGCATTGCGCAGGCCATAGACCACCAGGTACATGCCCAGCGAGAAAATCACGATCTGCCACGGCGCTTCTTTCAGCACCTTGCGCGTGGAGATCTTGTGACCACGGGCAGCGATCCCCAGCAGCAACGCAGCGCAGACTGCGGAGATCGCGCTGATCGGGATGCCCAGCTGTTCGAGGAAGAAGCAGCCGATCAACAGGATCACCAGCACCACCCAACCGGCGTAGAACGTGGCTTTGTCGTGGATCGCCGTGTGCGGCTGTTCGAGCTGTTCGGGGTCGTAGGCCTTGGGAATGTCGCGGCGGAAGAACCACATCAACACGCCCAAAGTGGCGGCCACGCTGACGAAGTTGACCGGTACCATCACCGCCGCATAGCGGTTGAAGCCGATGTGAAAGAAGTCCGCCGAAACAATGTTGACCAGGTTCGACACCACCAGCGGCAGGCTCGCGGTGTCGGCGATGAAACCGGCGCCCATGACGAACGCCAAGGTTGCCGCCGGGGAAAAGCGCAGTGCCAGCAGCATCGAAATTACGATCGGCGTGAGGATCAGCGCCGCGCCGTCATTGGCGAACAGCGCCGACACCAGCGCGCCGAGCAGCACCATGTAGGCAAACAGTTTGCGCCCACTGCCCCGCCCCCAGCGCGCCACATGCAGCGCAGCCCAGGCGAAGAAACCGGCTTCGTCGAGCAACAGACTGATGATGATCAGTGCGACGAAGGTGCCGGTGGCGTTCCAGATGATCTGCCACACCAGCGGAATATCGCTCAGGTGCACGACGCCGAAAATCAATGCGAGCACGGCGCCGAGCGTCGCGCTCCAGCCGACGCCGAGGCCTTTGGGTTGCCAGATGACAAGGGTGATGGTCAGCAGGAAGATCAGTGACGCAGCGAGCATTCGCGACAGCCTTAATGAATGAAATAAACCAAACCACACAACTGTGGGAGCGAGCCTGCTCGCGAAAGCGGACTGTCAGTCACCACGAGGTGTGGCTGATGGCCCTTTCGCGAGCAGGCTCGCTCCCACAGGATTTTTTCAAGCCGCAGCTCTGACCCGATTATTTTTTGTGTTGTTCCACAAATTTCCCATACGCATTGATGAAATTTTGCAGGAACGGCTTGACCGACTCGCTCAACTTGCCCGCCTCGTCAAACGCCGAACCCGCACCGCCCAGGTACGCTTCCGGCTGCTGCATGCACGGCACATCGAGAAACACGAAAGACTGGCGCAGGTGCTGGTTGGCACCAAAACCGCCAATGGCCCCCGGCGACACGCTGATCACCGCTCCCGGCTTGCCGCTCCAGACGCTTTTGCCATAAGGCCGTGAACCCACGTCAATCGCATTCTTCAAAGGCGCCGGCACCGAGCGGTTATATTCCGGGGTGACAAACAGCACCGCGTCGGAAGAGCCCACCTGCTGGCGGAAAGTGCTGTAGGCTGCCGGCGGTGAATCGCCGTCGATGTCTTCGTTATAGAGTGGCAGGTCGCCAATCTCGACAATCTTCAGTTTGAGGTTCGCCGGTGCCAGCTCGGCCAGTGCCAGTGCCACTTTGCGGTTGATCGATGCTTTGCGCAGGCTGCCGACGACTACAGCGACGTTGTAGACATTGCTCATGGAAGACTCTCGACTGTCCGTGGGAAGAGCCAGTAGTTATAGATGATTCGATGACCGTTTCACCAGCATGCGCAGGAAATTCCTCTGTGCTGATTATTTTTTTCCTGCAGGAAAACTTACAGGGCTTGATGACGGTCTACCAAGCCGCAAATCAAGCGATTTATCTCCAGAGGTTCTAAGCAGATGGCAGCAGTACTCGTCGGTCAGTTCCATGCAAGAGATGCGGAAGGCCGCGTTTATTCCGTGCATGAGTTCCAGGAATCCACCCCGTCGGCAGACGGTTTCACCGGCATGGAGCCTGTCACCACCTACAAACTGGCGATTGGCGATCGAGTCAAGAAACTCAGTGACAATGAGTTTTTGCTGGTTCAGTCGGACATCACCCTGATCCGCGAACCCGAGCCAACCGTTGCTCAATAACCGCGCGTTATGAGCAGAAGTCATATGCGCAGACTTGGGGTAGGATTCAGCCACTGACCCCACCTGCTGAACATGGACTTCACGCATGCGTTTACGTCATATCGAAGTGATTCAGGCGCTCTTGCAGACTGGTCACCTGGGCACCGCCGCCGAATGGCTGCAGCTCCCGGTGACTGACGTCGAAGAGCGCTTGCGCGAAGCCGAGAGCGAGTTGGGGTTCATGCTGTTCGCCAGCGTGCGCGGTAGATTGCAATCAACGCCCGAAGCGCGGGCGCTGCAGGTGGAAATCGCTCACGTCTATCAGGCGCTGGAGCCGGTGCAGCGTCTGGCCAGCAGCCTCAAGCAATACCTCGCTCCGCCCCTGCGCATCATCGGCACCCCGCCGCTGGCGCAACTGCTGTTGCCGCAAAGCATCGCGCTGTTGCGCCGACGTTTGCCCGACGCGCCCTGCCGCTTGCTCAGCTCGCCCACGTGCGACATCGTCCGCAGCCTGCTGCTGCGCGAAAGCGATCTGGGCCTGAGCCTGCACGATCCGGAACACCCCGACATCCACTGCCAGCCATTGGCCCACGGCAAACTGCAACTGCTCGCGCCGCACGGCTGGCTGCAACCGAAGCAGAAGTACATTTCCCTGCAGGATCTCGCCGGCCAGGCGATGGTCGGCCTCGAAGGCCACGACCCGCTGAGCCCGGCATTGGAGAACAAACTCCAGGCCCTGCGCCCGGCACCGAGCATCCAGACCCGGGTGCAAACCCATCAGATGATGCGCAGCATGGTCGAGGCCGGCGAAGGCCTGGCCATCGTCGACCCGTTCACTGCGCTCGGTGCACGGGCGGGCGGCCTGGACGTCTGCCCGTTGTCACCGGCGGTGCCGATCAGCCTGTATGCCCTGAGCTACCGACACAACGCCACACCGGCCGCGATTCAAACGCTGCTGGCGATCGTCACGGAACAAGCCGAGGCGATGCTGGCGAGCTGAGCGGGTTTTCCAGCGGGTTGTCGAACAGTCGATACCAGAACAGCGCAATTTCGGCGGTATTCGGGTCTATCCCGCGATAACGCAAATGGTCGATACCGCCAATCTCGTAGCCACAACGTTCGTACAAACGACAGGCACCGAGGTTGTTGTTCTGCGTCTCGAGCATGATCCCCGGCAGCTTCTTCTTGCGACTCCAGAACTGCGCGACATCCAGCAACGCCTTGGCTACGCCATGGCGGCGTGCCGGTGCGTGCACCGCCAATTCATCGATGTGGGCAAAACCGTTCCAGTTGGTGCTGATCACCAGATGGCCGACCGGTTCGTCATCCAGATAAGCCATGAAGATCGCGCTGTCGGCGGCGTCGCGATAGCTGCTGAACTCTTCAGGATCGATGCCGTAGCACTTGCGGTACGGCACGATCGGCGTCACCGCCCAGCGCTCGACCGGCTGACCAATGGCTGCCGCGCCATACGCAGCCACCTCGAAACTGAAGTCGCTGCCCCAGATGTACGCCGCAAAACCATCGTCGGCGACGCGCACCGACAGTCCTGGGTATTTTGGATTCATGACCGGTTGCATACTCGGAAAAGTCCTCATTCCTTGACGCAATCGACGGTGTACTGCCGTCCATTGCCTTCATCTTCATGTTGCAGTCCATGCACATCAGCGACAAAACCGGGAAAGCTACTATCGAACGTGCGGGCAAATTTGAGGTAGTCGATGATCGAGCGGGTTGCCTCGGTGAAGCGCTCGCCGGGCATGATCAACGGAATCCCCGGTGGATACGGCACCAGCATCACCGCCGCGACCCGTCCTTCCAGCTCATCGATCGGCACCGCCTCGACCTCGCCGCGCACCAGTTGATCGTAGGCGTGGGCCGGCTTCATGGCGATTTCCGGCAACACCGTGTACATGCGTTTCAGATGCTTGGCCGTGGCGTTGCTGCGGTAACAGGCGTGCAGTTGATCGCACAGGTCACGCAGGCCCATGCCGCGATAGCGCGCGGTGTCTTGCTGCGCCACGCAAGGCAGGCAGCTCGCCAGACTGACGTTGGCGTCATAACTGCGTTTGAATTCGAGCAACTCGGTGAGCAGCGTGCTCCATTTGCCTTTGGTGATACCCATCGAGAACAGCACCAGGAACGAGTACAGCCCGGTCTTCTCCACCACCAGCCCGCGCTCCCAGAGGAATTTGCTGACCACCGCCGCCGGGATGCCCTTCTCGCTCAGCGCGCCGCCGGCATTCAACCCGGGCATGACCAGGGTCACCTTGATCGGGTCGAGCAGCACGTAGTCGTCGCTGACTTCACCGAAGCCATGCCAGTCGGCATCCGGCTGCAGCAGCCAGTCCTCGGTCCGCACCCGGTCGATGCCTTCGACACCCGGCGGCTGCCAGATCGAAAACCACCAGTCATCCGCTGCAATGTGCTCGCGCAGATTGGCCAGCGCCCGGCGAAAACTCAGCGCCTCATCGAAGGTTTCCTGCAACAGCGAGCGCCCGGCCGGGCCTTCCATCATGGCCGAGGCCACGTCCAGCGAGGCGATGATGCTGTATTGCGGCGAGGTCGAGATGTGCATCATGAACGCTTCGTTGAAACGATCACGGTCCAGTTGCCGCGCACCACCGTCCTGTACGTGAATCATCGAGGCCTGGCTGAACGCGGCGAGCAGCTTGTGCGTGGAATGTGTAGTGAACACGAGTGGGCTGTCTTCTGTGCGCGAGGTGGCCATGCCATAGCGCCCGGCAAAGAACTCGTGAAATGCCGCGTAGGCATACCACGCCTCGTCGAAATGCAGCACTTCAACGCTATTGCCCAGGCTCTGCTTGATCAGCTCGGCGTTGTAGCACAGGCCGTCGTAAGTCGAGTTGGTGACTACCGCCAGTTTGACTTTCGGCGCCCGCCCCTTGGTCAGCGGGCTGGCGTCGATCTTGGCCTGGATCGATTCGCGACTGAATTCGCTCAGCGGAATCGGACCAATGATCCCCAGTTCATTGCGCTCCGGGCACAGGTATAACGGGATCGCGCCGGTCATGATGATCGCGTGCAGCACCGACTTGTGGCAATTGCGATCGACCAGCACCAGATCATCCCGACCGACCATCGAGTGCCAGACGATCTTGTTGGCAGTCGAGGTGCCATTGATCACGAAAAACGTGTGATCGGCGCCAAAGTTGCGCGCTGCGCGTTCTTCGGCCTCAGCCAACGGGCCGGTGTGATCGAGCAGCGAACCGAGTTCCGGCACCGACACCGACAAATCCGAACGCAGGGTGTTTTCGCCAAAGAACTGGTGAAACGCCTGCCCCACCGGACTCTTGTGGTAGGCCACGCCACCGCCATGTCCAGGCGTATGCCAGGAATAGTTGGAGTCGGCAGTGTGCTGCACCAGCGCCTTGAAAAACGGCGGCAACAGGCCATCCAGGTATTTGCGCGCCGCCCGCGCCACCTGCCGCGCCAGAAATGGCACGGTGTCTTCAAACAGATAGAGAATGCCGCGCAACTGATTGAGTTCGGCCATCGCATCGGCGGGGGCGTTTTCCAGGGTGACCTGTTCGCCGAGGGCAAAGATCGGTAGATCCGGAGCCCTAACCCGCGCCAGACCGATCAGTTCGGCCATGTTTTGCAACAGATGGGAATTGGTGCTGGCGTCTTCGGCAGCGATGAGCATGCACGCCAGACCATGATGGGTTGACGCCACCAACCGCCCTTCGGTGTAGTCGATGGCCGAAACGATCTTGAAACCTTCCTGCTCCAACTCCCGGGCGATGCCCCGGATACGCTCGCCGGCGACCGTGTCGGCCTTGATGTCGCGGTGGACGATCAACACCGGAAACTTCAAATCTTTGTACATGAGGCTCAGTGTCCCGAGGCGGCGGATCAATGTCTGCCAATGCACTCAGGGTAGAGGGTTGCAGCGAAAGTGGCGAGGGTGGCCAGTTGGCTTCATTCAGCCAAAAGCAAAAGATCGCAGCCTTCGGCAGCTCCTACAGGGATCGCATTCCAATGTAGGAGCTGCCGAAGGCTGCGATCTTTTGATCTTTTGATCTTTTGATCTTTCAGGCTTGAGCATCAGCCTCGGCAATCTGCGTCCACAGCGCCGGGCCACCGGCCGACTTGGCGATGATCTCGAGCCGCGCCAAGTGCTCCGCCAGCTCGTCTTCCGTCGCCCGGATAATCCGCGCAGGCTGACGATTCGCCGGCAGACGACGGATTTCGGTGGCGGAGTTGTCCGCGCCTTCGCCCGTGCCATTGCCGTCGGAAGCGTTGCCGGCCAGCGACAGGCTGGTCTGGCCACCGGTCATGGTCAGGTAGACGTCGGCGAGAATCTCCGAGTCGAGCAAAGCGCCGTGCAGTTCGCGGCCGGAGTTGTCGACGCCATAACGTTTGCACAAGGCGTCGAGGCTGTTGCGCTGCCCCGGGTGGCGTTCCCGCGCCATCATCAGGGTATCGAGGATGGTGCAGTGCTGCGTGATGTCCGCACGATCGTGCTGGCCCATCAAGGCGAATTCGTTGTTGATGAAGCCAACGTCGAACGCCGCGTTATGGATGATCAACTGCGCGCCATTGATGAACTCGAAGAACTCGTCGGCGACTTCGGCGAAACGCGGTTTGCCGACGAGGAATTCGTTGGTGATGCCGTGAACGCCGATCGCCCCTTCATCACTCTCGCGATCCGGTTGCAGGTAGACGTGAAAGTGCCGGCCGGTCAGGCGCCGACCGATCAGTTCGACACAGCCGATTTCAATGATCCGGTGACCATCGGTCACCGGCATGCCGGTGGTTTCGGTATCGAGTACAACGGATCTGGTGGCCATCAGTGTTCAGCTCTCAACGGGGTCAATCGTACAAAAGCGGCGATGTTAACACGCTCGGTGGGGGTGTTTCAGGCAGACCGTGTCGCGCCCATTCGCGAGCAGGCTCGCTCCCACAGGGAAGCGCATTCCAATGTGGGAGCGAGCCTGCTCGCGAATGGGGCATACCACAGTGCTCCGCCGTCAATCAGCTCTGCTTGTAGCCGCGCACCTCATCCACCCCACGGTTGGCCAATTGGTCAGCCCGTTCGTTACCGTGATGACCAATGTGCCCGCGCACCCACTTCCAGGTGACTTTGTGGCGGTTGACCTGCTCATCCAGCTCTTTCCACAGGTCAGCGTTTTTCACCGGCTCTTTCGCGGCCGTTTTCCAGCCGCGTTTCTTCCAGTTGGCCATCCACTCGTTGATGCCCTTCATCACGTACTGCGAGTCGGTCACCAACAGCACTTCGCAAGGACGCTTCAGGGCTTCAAGGCCACGGATGGCGCCGAGCAGTTCCATGCGGTTGTTGGTGGTGTTGGCCTCGCCGCCCCACAGTTCCTTTTCCACGCCCTTGCACACCAGCAAGGCGCCCCAGCCGCCCGGGCCGGGGTTGCCCTTGCAGGCGCCGTCGGTGAACAGTTCTACGCTATCGACGCTTTCGCTCATGCCACGCTATCCAGATAAATGCCTGGCCCCGTCAATCGCGGATCGACGATGGCCGCGGCCGGAGCATGTCCGGCCACTATAAAAAGAAGGTTTACGGTTCGATCCGACGGCGGTTGACCTTGGCCATCGGCAGCGGAATCAGCTTGCCCATCGGCTCGCGACGTTCCTGACGCACCGGACGCAGGCCAACCACGATCTTGCGAGCGACCAATAAATAGAAGCCACCGCCCGACAGCTGCCAGTCGCCGGCCTTGCGTTCCCAGCCGGCCAGTCGGGCCTGCCACTTGGGCGATGCGAGCGGCGGACGATAGCACCCGAAGCGGCGTTTCTCCAGCGCAAACCCCAGCAGATTGAGCCAGTCGGCGACCCGCGACGGCGAGATACAGCGCGCCTGGCGCAAGGCGTCGTGGGCGAAAACATGGCGCAGGCCCCAGGTGCTCCACGGGTTGATGCCGATGATCAACAGATGCCCGCCGGGGCGTACGCTGCTCGCCGCTTCACGCAGCAATCCGTGGGGTGACAGGCAGAAATCCAGACCGTGCTGTAACACCACCACGTCAGCAGCATGCTCGCTCAACGGCCAGGCCTGTTCCTCGCAGACGATCTCGACCCCCGGCAACGGCGCGCCGAGCCGCACGTTGCGCTGCACCTGCGGCGCCGACGGCGGGGTCTGCGCCGACGGCCCGTAATGCACCAGATAGCCGCCGAAGAACCGCCCCAACTCGTCTTCGAGCATGCGTCGTTCTTCATCCAGCAGAAATTGCCCGAGCGGGCCGGCCAGCCATTCACGGGCCGCGCCGATCAACGCCAGCCAGTCGGGATCGGCCTGAGCGAACGCTTTATCGGTCATGTCATTCTCCAACGCCGCTAGAAGCTCTAAGATGCGCCAATGTTTTCCGCTTGGCGAATTCCGACGATGATACAGATCAGTGCCCTGCCCGCGTTCACCGACAACTACATCTGGTTGTTACAGGATCACCGCACCCAGCGCTGCGCCGTGGTCGATCCGGGTGATGCCGCGCCGGTGCAGGCCTGGCTCGCCGCACACCCGGGCTGGGTGCTGAGCGACATTCTGATCACCCATCACCACCACGATCACGTCGGCGGCGTCGAACGCCTGAAAGCCGCGAGCGGCGCCACAGTCTACGGTCCGGCCAGCGAAAACATCCCGAGGCGCGATGTGGCGCTCAAGGACAACGACACGGTCAGCGTCCTCGGCTGGGACTTCGATGTCTATGCGGTGCCCGGTCACACCCTCGGCCACATTGCCTATTACCACCACGGCCTGCTGTTTTGCGGTGACACCCTGTTCGCCGCCGGTTGCGGGCGTCTGTTCGAAGGCACGCCGCAACAGATGCACCACTCGCTCAGCCGCCTCGCCGCGTTACCCGAGGATACGCTGGTGTATTGCACCCATGAATACACCCTGAGCAACCTGAAGTTTGCCGCCGCGGTCGAACCGGGCAACCCGGACATTGCCGCCCGTCTGGAAAAAGTCACTCAACAACGGGAAAAAGGCGTGATGACCCTGCCCTCGACCCTGGCCCTGGAAAAGCTCACCAATCCGTTTCTGCGCACCTCTGAAACATTAGTTACACAAAAAGTGGACGAACGGGCAGGCGCTCAAAACCGGGCGCCGAGTGAGGTTTTTGCGGCTCTGCGGGCCTGGAAAGATAAATTCTAAGTGACTCGCCCCCTGGTACAAAAATTCTGAATGGTTGACCGCAGGGGGTGCGCTTTCTAGAATCGCCCGACATTTTTGCCCGGAACTTACTTCCAGCCAATGTCGTCATCCATACGTAAGTCCGTCAATTCAGACACGTTGACCCGCCTGGCCCAAGCCATCGCGGTGGCTGTGTCCGCCACATTGGCGGGCTGTTCCAGCCATGCTCCGCAGACTGAAGCGACCCATACGCCGAACATTGCTGCGCGAGCCAAGCAGAAACCGATCTGGCTGAGCGAAAAGCCCAGCCCGCAAGTGCCTCAGGACATCTGGGAGCGCATGCGCGGTGGTTTCCAACTGCAGGACGGCCTGGGCGTCAACCCGCGCATCGAGCAACAGCGCCTGTGGTTCGCCAGCAACCCCTCCTTTCTCGAGAATGCCGGCGAACGCGGCAGTCTCTACATTCATTACATCGTCGAGCGTCTCGAAGAGCGCAACATGCCGCTGGAATTGGCCCTGCTGCCAGTGATCGAGAGCGCCTACAACCCGATGGCCTACTCTCGCGCCGACGCCTCGGGGCTGTGGCAATTCATTCCGTCCACCGGTCGCTACTACAACCTGCGCCAGACCCGCTTTTATGATGGCCGTCGCGATATCACCGCCTCGACCACCGCAGCGATGGATTACCTGACCCGTCTGCACGACATGTTCAACGGCGACTGGCTGCTGGCCCTGGCGGCCTACAACGCCGGTGAAGGTACCGTGAGCCGCGCCATCGAGCGCAACGAGAAGCTCGGTCTGCCGACCGATTACTGGAACCTGTCGTCGTTGCCGGCGGAAACCCAGGCGTACGTGCCGAAACTGCTGGCCCTGTCGCAAGTGGTGCTGGCCCCGGAAGCCTACGGGGTGAACCTCAACCCGATCGCCAACGAACCGTATTTCCAGGTCGTCGAAATCAACCAGCGCATGGACCTGTCGAAGGTCGCGGCGGTGGCCAACATCGACGAAGACGAACTGTTCCAGCTCAACCCGGCCTTCAAGCAACGCACCACCATCGACGGCCCGCAGCATCTGCTGGTGCCGACATCCAAGGCGCAACTGCTGACCGCCAGCCTGCAGACCATGCGGCCTGAGGAACTGATCAGCCCGCGTTCGCTGAAACCGGTATTCGACGGTGCCGACCCGACCGAGGTGGCGAAGCTCAAGCGCGCCTACCGGGTCAAACGCGGCGACAACCTCGGCTCCATCGCCAAGGCCAACAAGGTCGAAGTCAAGGACCTGCAGCGCTGGAACAAGCTGACCGGCAAAAACCTCAAGGTCGGCCAGACTCTGGTGATGCAGGACACCACCAAGCGCGCCCCGGCTCGCAACAGTGGCCGGGTCAACACGGTGATTGCCGCCAACAGCAAGACCAAAGGCAAGGCCGACAGCCAGCAGCAGACCCAGTACAAGGTCAAGCGTGGCGACACCCTGTACGTGGTGGCCAAGCGTTTCAACGTCGAGATGCAGCATCTCAAGCGCTGGAACCCGGGTGCCGGCAAGGCCCTCAAGCCTGGGCAGATGCTCACGGTTTACCAGCCGCACTGACAGAAGAGCCCCTGAAATTCAGGGGCTTTTTTATTGCCAGAATTTTTGTCCCCGATGGATTCCTTGTGGTGAGGGGATTTATCCCCGATGGGGCGCGAAGCGGCCCCTGCCTTCCAAAAACCACGGGGACTGCTGCGCAGTCCATCGGGGATAAATCCCCTCGCTACAATGCAAACCGGGCAAGCATTGCACGCCGATTAACAGCGCATTAACCCGCTATCTTTTTCCTGTCCAGACAAGCTGTTACTGTACGGCCCACAAAGCCCAAGCCGCCTGGATCGGATCTGACTTGAAGCGTCCCCTCCTCCTGCTCCTGATCAGCCTGGCCTTGAGCTCAACCGCAAGCGCGACGATTACCGAGAGTCACGGTTATGCGCAATTCGGCACGCTCAAGTACCCGGCCAGATTTACCCACTTCGACTGGGTCAACCCGCAAGCGCCCAAGGGCGGTACGTTGCGGGTGATGGCGTTCGGCACCTTCGATACGGTCAACCCGTACACCTTCAAGGGCACCAGCCCGGTCACGACACCGAATTTCCTGCAGTACGGCATCAACGAGCTGAACGAGCCGCTGATGGTCGGCACCGGCCAGTATTCGCCGTCCGGTGACGAGCCGGCATCGAGCTATGGCCTGATCGCGCAATCGGTGGAATACAGCGAAGATCGCAGCTGGGTGGTGTTCAATCTGCGCCCGGAAGCACGTTTCCACGATGGCACACCGATCACCGCCTACGACGTGGCGTTCTCCTATCGTTTGCTGCTCAAGGACGGCCATCCGCTGTACCGCACCGCCCTGCAGGAAGTCTCGCGGGTCGATATCCTCAACCCGCAGCGCATTCGCTTTGTGATGAAGCGTTCGGGCAATCCGTTATTGATTCTGCGCCTCGGCGAGTTGCCGGTGCTGCCGCAGCAATACTGGAAGGATCGCGACTTCAAGGCCACCACCTTCGAGCCACCGCTGGGCAGTGGGCCGTATCGCATCACCTCGGTGACGCCGGGGCGGCAGCTGATTTTCGAGCGGGTCAAGGATTACTGGGGCAAGGACCTGCCGGTCAATCGCGGCAAGTACAATTTTGATCGCATGGAAGTCGAGTTCTACCGCGACAGCGACGTGGCCTTCGAAGCGTTCAAGGCCGGTGAATTCGACATCTACATCGAGCATCAGGCGAAGAACTGGGCCAATGGCTACAACTTCCCGGCGGTGCGCCGTGGTGACGTGATCAAGGCACAGATCCCGCATCAGATCCCGACCCAGAGCCAGGGCCTGTTCATGAACACCCGACGCGCGACCTTCAGCGACGTCAAGGTGCGCGAAGCGCTGGGCCTGATGTTCGATTTCGAGTGGACCAACCGCGCGCTGTTCAGCGACGCCTACAAACGCACCACCAGCTACTACCCCAACAGCGAATTCAGCGCCAGCGGCCTGCCGGTGGGGCACGAATGGCTGATGCTCAAACCGTATAAAGATCAGTTACCGGTGAAGCTGTTCACCGAGCCGTTCAGCCTGCCGCAGACCGACGGCCGTGGCATCCCGCGAGAAACCATGCGCAAGGCCCTGACCCTGCTCGCCGAGGCCGGCTGGAAGCTCAACGGCCAGCGCCTGCAAAACGCCGCAGGGCAGCCGCTGAGCTTCGAACTGCTGCTGGTCAATCCGAACCTTGAGCGGATCCTCCAGCCCTATATCGAGAACCTCAACAGCATCGGCATCGACGCGCGCCTGCGCACGGTGGATCGCGCCCAGTACAAACAGCGCCTGGACCAGTTCGATTTCGACATGATCCTGATGACCCTCAACCAGACCCTCAGCCCGGGTCTGGAGCAATGGCAGTACTTCCATTCCAGTCAGGTCGGGGTCAAGGGCAGCAAAAACTACGCGGGCATCGCCAACCCGGTGGTCGATCACCTGCTCGAACAATTGCTCGCCGCGCAAACCCGCGACGAACAGGTCGCCGCCGGCAAGGCGCTGGACCGCGTGCTGCTGTGGCAGCACTACAGCATTCCCAACTGGTACCTCAATTATCACCGACTGGCCTACCGCAACCGGTTGGCTTTCGTCACCACGCCGCCCTACACCCTGGGCCTGAGCGCGTGGTGGCTGAAATCTTCGGAGAACAATAAATGACCCCCATCCGTGCCCTGCTCCTGCAGGCCAGCGGTCTGCTGTTCGCCGGGCTGGCGATTGCCGCCCCGCAACACGCTGTGACCCTGTACAACGAGCCGCCGAAATACCCGGCGGACTTCAAACAGTTCGATTACGTGAACCCCGACGCGCCCAAGGGCGGGATCTTCCGCCAGGCCGGGTTCGGCGGCTTCGACAGCCTCAACCCATTCATCAGCAAAGGCGTACCGGCCGATGACGTCGGGCAGATCTACGACACCTTGACCAAGCACAGCCTCGACGAGCCGTTCACCGAATACGGCCTGATCGCCGCGAAGATCGAGAAAGCCCCGGACAACAGCTGGGTGCGTTTCTACCTGCGCCCGGAAGCGCGTTTTCACGACGGCCATCCGGTGCGCGCCGAAGACGTGGTGTTCAGCTTCCAGACCCTGACCAAGGACGGTTCGCCGCTGTTTCGCGGCTACTACAGCGACGTAGACGAGGTGATCGCCGAAGACCCGCTCAAGGTGCTGTTCAAGTTCAAGCACACCAACAATCGCGAGTTGCCGCTGATCCTCGGCCAGTTGCCGGTGCTGCCGAAACACTGGTGGGCCAATCGCGATTTCACCAAGGGCAATCTGGAAATCCCGCTGGGCAGCGGCCCGTACAAGGTCGCCGAAGTGAAGGCCGGGCGCTCGGTGCGCTATGAGCGGGTCAAGGACTATTGGGGCAAGGATTTGCCGGTCAATCGCGGCTTCTACAACTTTGACGTGATGACCACCGATTACTACCGCGACAACACCGTCGCCGTCGAAGCGCTGAAGGCCGGGCAGTTCGATTACTGGCTGGAAATGACCGCGAAGAACTGGGCCAACGCCTACAACATTCCGGCGGTCACCGAAGGTCGGCTGATCAAGGAACAGATCGCCAACAGCAACCCGACCGGCATGCAGGGCTTCGTTTTCAATTTGCGCCGTCCAGTGTTTCAGGATGTGCGGGTGCGGCAGGCGCTCGGCCTGTTGTTCGATTTCGAATGGACCAACAAACAGCTGTTCAACGGTGCCTACTTCCGCACCCGCAGCTATTTCGAGAACTCGGAAATGGCCGCCACCGGCCTGCCGGACGCCGAGCAGCGGGCGATCCTCGAACCGTTTCGCAGCAAACTGCCGGCGCAGGTGTTCAGCGAAGCCTTCGAGAACCCCAAGACCGACGCCAGCGGCATGATCCGCGCCCAGCAGCGCGAGGCCTATCAGCTGTTGCAAGAGGCTGGCTGGAAGATTGTCGACGACAAAATGGTCGACGCCAGCGGCAAACCAGTGGTCATCGAGTTCCTCCTCGCACAGACCGAATTCGAACGCGTACTGCTGCCGTTCAAACGCAATCTGGCCGACCTCGGCATCGATCTGGTGATCCGCCGCGTCGACGTTTCGCAATACATCAACCGCGTGCGCTCGCGGGACTTCGACATGATGGTCGGCAGCTTCCCGCAGTCCAATTCGCCGGGCAACGAGCAGCGCGAATTCTGGATGAGCGCGGCCGCCGACAAACCGAGCAGCCGCAACACCATGGGCCTGAAGGATCCGATTGTCGATCAACTGGTGGAAAGCCTGATCAACGCCGATTCACGCAGCAGCCTGGTGGCCCATGCGCGGGCGCTGGACCGGGTGCTGCAATGGGGCTACTACGTGGTCCCCAACTGGCACATCAAGACCTGGCGCGTGGCTTACTGGAACCACATCGGTCACCCGAAAGTCTCGCCCAAATACGACATCGGGATTAACACCTGGTGGGTCAAGCCTGACGCGAAACCCGCCATAGAAGTCGAAACCAAACTGCAAGCCGACCCTGTGGGCACGGAGTAATCAGATGCTGGCGTATATCTTTCGGCGACTGCTGCTGATCATCCCGACCCTGTTCGGCATCCTGCTGATCAACTTCGTGATCATCCAGGCCGCGCCCGGCGGCCCGGTGGAGCAGATGATCGCCAAGCTCGAAGGCTTCGAAGGCGCCACCAGCCGCATCGCCGGTGGCGGTGCCGAGGTCTCGGTGGCCGGCTCCGCCTATCGCGGCGCGCAAGGTCTGGACCCGGCGCTGATCAAGGAAATCGAGCACATGTACGGGTTCGACAAATCGGCCCCGGAACGCCTGTGGATCATGGTCAAGAACTACGCGAAGCTGGACTTCGGCGACAGCTTCTTCCGCGACGCCAAGGTCATCGACCTGATAAAGGAGAAGATGCCGGTGTCGATCTCGCTCGGACTGTGGAGCACGCTGATCATGTACCTGGTGTCGATCCCGCTGGGGATCGCCAAGGCCACACGACACGGCAGCCACTTCGACGTGTGGACCAGTTCGGCGATCATCATCGGCTACGCGATTCCGGCGTTCCTCTTTGCGATTCTGCTGATCGTGGTGTTTGCCGGCGGCAGTTATCTGGACTGGTTCCCGTTGCGCGGCCTGACTTCGAACAACTTCGATGAGCTGAGCCTGGGCGGCAAGGTTCTCGACTACTTCTGGCATCTGGCGCTGCCGGTGACGGCGCTGGTGATCGGCAACTTCGCGACCATGACCCTGCTGACCAAAAACAGCTTCCTCGACGAGATCAACAAGCAGTACGTGGTCACCGCCAAGGCCAAGGGCCTGACGCGCAACCGCGTGCTCTACGGCCACGTGTTCCGCAACGCCATGCTGCTGGTGATTGCCGGGTTCCCTTCCGCGTTCATCGGCATCTTCTTCACCGGCTCGTTGCTGGTGGAGGTGATCTTCTCCCTCGACGGCCTGGGCCTGATGAGTTTCGAAGCGGCGATCAACCGCGATTACCCGGTGGTGTTCGGCACCCTGTTCATCTTCACCCTGCTGGGGCTGGTGGTGAAACTGATCGGTGATCTCACCTACACCCTGGTCGATCCGCGCATCGACTTCGCCAGCCGGGAGCACTGAGATGAACCTGTCCCCGCTCAACCGCCGCCGGTTCGAACTGTTCAAAGCCAACAAGCGAGGCTGGTGGTCGCTGTGGCTGTTCCTGATTCTGTTCGGCCTGAGCCTCGGCGCCGAGCTGATCGCCAACGACAAGCCGCTGCTGGTGCATTACGACAACCACTGGTACTTCCCGGCGGTCAAACGCTACCCGGAAACCACCTTCGGCGGCGAATTCCCGCTGGAAGCCAACTACAAGAGCCCGTATATCCGCGAACTGCTCAAGGCCAAGGACGCGTGGGTGTTGTGGGCGCCGATTCCCTACAGCTACCAGAGCATCAATTACGACCTGAAAGTCCCGGCCCCGGCCCCGCCCTCGGCGGACAATCTGCTGGGCACCGACGATCAGGGCCGCGATGTGCTGGCGCGGGTGATTTACGGCTTCCGCATTTCCGTACTGTTTGCCCTGACGCTGACCGTGCTCAGCTCGATCATCGGCGTGATCGCCGGCGCGCTGCAGGGTTTCTATGGCGGCTGGGTCGATCTGGCCGGGCAACGCTTTCTGGAGATCTGGTCGGGATTGCCGGTGCTGTACCTGTTGATCATCCTTGCCAGTTTCGTCCAGCCGAATTTCTGGTGGCTGCTGGGGATCATGCTGTTGTTCTCGTGGATGAGCCTGGTCGACGTGGTGCGCGCCGAGTTCCTGCGTGGCCGCAACCTCGAGTACGTGCGTGCGGCACGGGCGCTGGGCATGCAGAACGGCGCGATCATGTTCCGCCACATCCTGCCCAACGCGATGGTCTCGACCATGACTTTCATGCCGTTCATCCTCACCGGCGCCATCGGCACCCTCACCGCGCTGGATTTCCTCGGCTTCGGCTTGCCGGCCGGCAGCCCGTCGCTGGGTGAACTGGTGGCCCAGGGCAAATCCAACCTGCAAGCGCCGTGGCTGGGCATCAGCGCGTTTGCGGTGCTGGCGCTGATGTTGAGTTTGCTGGTGTTTATCGGCGAGTCCGCTCGCGATGCCTTCGACCCGAGGAAGTGAAATGAATCAGGACAATCTGATCGAAGTGCGCGACCTCGCCGTCGAGTTCGGCATGAATGAGCGAGTCCACCGGGTGGTCGAGGGCGTGAGCTTCGACATCAAGCGCGGCGAAACCCTGGCGCTGGTCGGTGAATCCGGCTCGGGCAAATCGGTGACCGCGCATTCGATCCTGCGCCTGCTGCCTTATCCGCTGGCCCGGCATCCGGCCGGCAGCATCAACTATGCCGGGCAGAATCTGCTGGGGCTGAGCGAAAAGACCATTCGCCACATCCGCGGCAACCGCATCGCAATGATCTTTCAGGAACCAATGACCTCGCTCAACCCGCTGCACTCGATCGAGAAGCAGATCAACGAGGTGTTGGGCATCCACAAGGGCCTGAGCGGCAAAGTCGCGACCAAGCGCACGCTGGAGCTGCTGGAGATGGTCGGCATCCCCGAGCCGCACAAGCGCCTCAAGGCCCTGCCCCACGAATTGTCTGGCGGCCAGCGCCAGCGGGTGATGATCGCCATGGCGTTGGCCAACGAGCCGGAGCTGTTGATCGCCGACGAGCCGACCACCGCCCTGGACGTGACCGTTCAGCTGAAAATCCTCGATTTGCTCAAGGAACTTCAGGCTCGATTGGGCATGTCGCTGTTACTGATCAGTCATGATTTGAACCTGGTGCGAAGAATTGCGCATCGCGTATGTGTCATGCAGCGCGGTTGCATCGTCGAACAGGCATCGTGCGCAGAGCTGTTCCGTTCGCCGCAGCATCCGTACACTCGGGAATTGCTCGGCGCGGAGCCCAGCGGAGGCCCGGCGAGCAATAAAATCGGGGCGCCGCTGCTCGAAGTCGAGAACCTCAAAGTCTGGTTCCCGATCAAGAAAGGCCTGCTCAAACGCACGGTGGATTACGTCAAGGCAGTGGACGGCATCAATTTCAGCCTGCCTCAGGGACAGACCCTGGGGATCGTGGGGGAAAGCGGTTCCGGCAAATCCACGCTGGGTCTGGCGATTTTGCGGCTGATCGGCAGCAAAGGCGCCATTCGCTTTGAGGGCAAGCAGCTAGACTGCCTGACGCAGAACGAGGTTCGCCCGTTGCGGCGGGAGATGCAGGTGGTGTTTCAGGACCCGTTCGGCAGCCTGAGCCCGCGAATGTGCGTCAGCGACATCGTTGGCGAAGGCCTGCGGATTCACAAGATGGGCACCGCGACCGAGCAGGAAGCGGCGATTATTGCGGCATTGAAGGAGGTAGGTCTGGATCCGGAAACCCGGCACCGCTACCCCCACGAATTTTCCGGCGGGCAACGGCAACGTATCGCCATTGCCCGGGCCTTGGTGCTGAAACCGGCGCTGATCCTGCTGGACGAGCCGACGTCGGCGCTCGACCGCACGGTGCAGCGGCAAGTGGTGGAGCTGTTGCGTTCACTGCAAGCCAAGTACAACCTGACGTATTTGTTCATCAGCCATGACCTGGCTGTCGTCAAAGCGCTGAGCCACCAGCTGATGGTGGTCAAGCATGGCCAAGTGGTCGAACAGGGAGACGCGCAAGCCATCTTTGCCGCTCCCAAACATTCGTATACACAGCAGTTGCTGGAAGCCGCTTTTCTGGCACCAGCCACTGCGCAATAACCTGAAAGAGGAGCAACACATGGGTTTTCTCGCCGGTAAGCGCGTACTGATCGTCGGTGTCGCCAGCAAGCTGTCCATCGCATCCGGCATCGCTGCCGCCATGCATCGCGAGGGCGCTGAGCTTGCCTTCACTTATCAGAACGACAAACTCAAGGGTCGCGTTGAAGAGTTCGCACAGGGCTGGGGTTCGAGCCCTGAGCTGTGCTTCCCGTGCGACGTGGCCAGCGATGAAGAAATCGCCAAGGTCTTCGAAGAACTGAGCAAGAAGTGGGACGGCCTGGACTGCATCGTGCACTCCGTCGGCTTCGCCCCGGGCGACCAACTGGACGGCGACTTCACCGAAGCCACCACCCGTGAAGGTTTCCGCATCGCTCACGACATCAGCGCCTACAGCTTCGTGGCCCTGGCCAAGGCTGGTCGCGAAATGATGAAAGGCCGCAACGGCAGCCTGCTGACCCTGTCGTACCTGGGCGCCGAGCGCACCATGCCGAACTACAACGTGATGGGTATGGCCAAGGCTTCGCTGGAAGCTGGCGTACGTTACCTGGCCGGTTCCCTGGGCCCGGACGGCACCCGCGTCAACTGCGTATCGGCTGGCCCGATCCGTACCCTGGCCGCCTCGGGCATCAAGAACTTCCGCAAGATGCTGGCCGCCAACGAAGCGCAAACCCCACTGCGCCGCAACGTCACCATCGAAGAAGTCGGCAACGCCGGCGCCTTCCTGTGCTCCGACCTGGCGTCGGGCATCAGCGGTGAAATCATGTACGTGGACGGCGGTTTCAACACCACCGCCATGGGCAACATCGAAGAGTAATCTTCGCGTTGCCGATAAAAAGCCCGCCAATTGGCGGGCTTTTTCATGCCTGCGATTCCAGGCAACGGGCGAACAACTGCTGAATCGGCTGGCTGCGCTGGCTGTAACGCTGCAACAGCACCATCTCGCGATAGAACGTCAACTCACCCAATTCGATCACCCTCACCCTCAACGGGTGCTCCAGCCACAATCCGGCTCTTGGCAGCAACGAAACCCCAAGCCCGCACTCGACCATTTTCACAATCGCTTCCAGCTCATCCAGCTCCAGCGCTACGTGGACGTCTATCCGCTGCTCACGCAGAAACCGCGACACCAGTCGTCCGCCAAACGAATTGCGGTCGTAGCGCACGTGAGAGTGTTCGGCCAGCAGTTGCAGCGGATCATCGCCCTCGACCGTTGTCGGCACGATCAGAACGAAGGGTTCGCGACGAATCACCTGCGCCGACAGCTCCTTGGGCAATTCGAACGGCGGCTTGATCATGATCGCCAGATCGACTTCCCCGGCATCCACCTGACTCAACAGGTTCAGCGACACCCCCGGCACCAGTTTCGGCTCCACGCCCGATGCCTGCTGACGCAAGCGCAACAACGCCTGAGGCAGCAGCCCGGTCTGTGCGGTGGCCACGGCACCGATTCTCAGCTCGCCGCGGAACTCGCTGGCGTCTTCACTGATCGCCATGCGACTGAAAGTCGCGAGCATTTCCTGCGCCATCGGCACCGCTCGCTGTCCTGCCGGATTGAGGATCGCCTGCCGCCCGGTGCGATCGAACAGTCTTACGCCCAAGGTCTGTTCCAGATTGCGGATCTGCGCGCTGACCGCCGATTGCGTCAGACCGACATGAAGACCCGCCGCGGCAAACGTGCCGTGCTGCGCCACCGCCAGAAAGGTCTTGAGTTCACGCAGCATGGACACCTCGATTGATCGAAATAATTTGAGCTCGACGCAAAAACTATCGTCTTTCAATCGAAATGCACAGCGCTAAACTCAGCTCACCCCAACCGTTTATCGAGACCGCGCCTATGTCACTCAGCCCATTCCATCTGGCCATTCCCGTATACGACCTCGCCGCCGCCCGACATTTTTACCGTGAAGTGTTTGGCCTTGAGGAAGGACGTTCCAGCGCACACTGGGTCGACTTCAACTTCTTCGGCCATCAACTGGTGATTCATCTGGCGCCGAAAAACGCTGCACAGGAAGCCGCCCACACCAATGCCGTGGACGGGCATGACGTGCCGGTGCCGCATTTCGGGGTGGTGCTGGGGATGGCGCAATGGCAGGCGCTGGCCGAACGCCTGACGTCGTTGGGCACGCGGTTTGTGATTGAGCCGGGGATTCGCTTTCAGGGCCTGGTGGGCGAACAGGCGACGATGTTTCTGTTCGACCCGTGTGGCAATGCGCTGGAGTTCAAGGCGTTCAAGGATATCGGACAGTTGTTTGCCAAATAAAAGTGTGGCGTCTGACCGGACGCTATCGCTGGCCTGCCAGCGATAGCGGCCCGAATCAGCGCCGTTTCAACGCCTGCTTGTGCGCATACATCGCCTCGTCAGCATCCGCCAGCAGCCGATCCACCGTGTCATGGCGTTGCGGATCGTATTCAATCTGGCCGACGCTGAAGCGGATGTCGTAGCCGCGTTGCAACATCGTATTGCGCTCGCCCAGGATGTCCTTGAGCCGCGCCATGATCGCCGTGGTTTCGACGTGACTGGAGCCGGTCAGCAGCGCCACGAACTCGTCACCACCCAGGCGCCCGACCACGTCGCTCTCGCGAAAAGCGATGCGCAGCACGTCGGCGAAGGTCTTCAGCGCACTGTCGCCTTCGGCATGCCCATAGTGATCATTGATGTGTTTGAAGTCATTGAGATCGAAAAACAGCAGCGTCGCCGGTTTGTCCCGGTGCTTGCAGGCCTCCAGCGCATACTGAGCAAGAGCTTTGAAGCCACGGCGGTTGGACAGCAGCGTCAGCTCGTCCATGTTCGCCATCTGCACCGCCATCAATTCCTGCTCGGCCATGCCGGCGAGATCGCGCAACAGCCCGCGCTCTTCATCATCGAGTTCGCGCGGCCTGGTGTCGATCAGGCACAGCGTGCCCATCTTGTTGCCGTTGGGCACGGTCAGCGGGTAGCCCGCGTAAAAACGGATGTTCGGCTCGCCGGTCACCAGTGGATTGTCATGAAAGCGTTTGTCTTGCTTGGCATCCGGCACCAACAGCAATTCATCTTGAAGAATCGCGTGCCCACAGAACGACACATCCCGTGGGGTTTCGTTGACGTCAAGGCCCACGCACGACTTGAACCATTGCCGATCCTTGTCGACCAGCGTGACCAACGCAATCGGCACGTTGAACAGCCGTTTGGCCAGACGCGTCAAACGGTCGAAACGTTCTTCGGGCGCAGAGTCCAGGACGTTCAGTCCGTGCAATGCCTGGATTCGCACAGCTTCATTGGCAGGTTTGATCGGGGCCAGCATCACGCACTCCATCAGGGTCAACGACCGTTAGAGTAGCTTGAATCGCCAGCGACTCACACACTCAGCCGCCCGCCACCGGGCATGGCCCGCCGGCATCGGCCCAAAGCTTGAACTGGGCCACAAAAATGTCATGCGGCACTGGCACCGGCGTGCGCCCGGCTCCGGGATTCCAGCCCCACAGCACCAGTTTGTCGTCGCTGACATGTTTGATCAGCGCGGCGAAATCACGGTCGCCGTTGCTGGAACGATCCTTGATCATCGCGCACAACTTGTCCGGCGGCAGGCCAATCCAGGCCATCTTGTGCGCTGCCGGTGGCAGGCTCCAGTGCGGCGCCCCCGGAGGCGCATGCGGGCCATAACTGTCGGGCGGGTTGCGCTCGGCATGGCAGGTGGCGCAAGGCAAACCGGCGGCGCCCTTGCCGTCCATGCCGCGCACGACATTCATCGCGTGCGGTTTGCCGGCATCGAATTGCAGCGGCGAGTCGCCGGGAATGTGGCAGTTCTGGCAACGCGGGCTCTGGAACACCTTCTGCACCGTGCTGAACGCCTTGAGTGCCTCCTGATCGTCGGCGAACAGGTCCGAGGCGTAGCCGCCCAGCCCCAGCAATATCACCGTGCCCAACAGCAGATGTCGTTTCATCTCACACCCCCGACAGTTGCAGCGGCAGTTCACGCAGGCGTTGCCCGGTCAGTGCATACACCGCGTTGGCCACCGCCGGCGCGGTAGGCGGAACACCGGCCTCGCCGATGCCGCCGGGTTTGTCGCTGCTGGGCACGATATGCACCTCGACCAGCGGCATCTCGTTGAGCCGCAGCACCTGATAGTCGTGATAATTGGATTGCACCACCGCGCCGTCCTTGACCGTCAGCTTGCTGTGCAGTGCCATGCCCAGGCCAAAGGTGATGCACGATTCCATCTGCGCCGCGATGCTCTGAGGATTGACCGCGATCCCGCAATCCACCGCACACACCACGCGGTGCACGCGGATCGCCAGATTGTCCTGGGAGACCTCGGCCACCTGCGCCACATAACTGCCGAACGACTCGTGCACCGCCACGCCCAGCGCATGCCCGTCCGGCAATGGCGCTGTCCAGTTGGCCTTCTCCACCGCCAGATTCAGCACGCCGAGATGGCGCGCATGATCCTTGAGCAACGTTCGCCGGTATTCCACCGGGCCCTTGCCGGCCGCCGTGGCCATTTCATCGATCAGTGACTCCATGACGAACGCGGTGTGGCTGTGCCCCACCGAGCGCAGCCACAGCACGTTGATCCCGGTCTGCGGTGAATGCAGTTCAACCTGTTGATGGGCCAGGCCCTTGATATACGGGCTGTCGGCCACGCCTTCGACCGAGGTTGCGTCGATGCCGTTCTTGACCATGGTCTGTTCCAGCATGGTGCCGGCCATGATCGATTGACCGACCAGCACATGCTGCCAGCTCAACGGCATGCCCTGCCCGTCGAGGCCGATGCGCGCCTGATGCAGGAACATCGAGCGGTAATAACCGCCGCGAATGTCATCCTCACGGGACCACACGGTTTTCACCGGCATCCCGGCCGCTTTCGCCACTTGCACGGCTTCAGCGACGAAGTCCGAAGTCGGATTGGCCCGGCGCCCGAAACCGCCACCGAGAAACTCGGTGTGAATCTCCACCTGCTCCGGTTTGAGCCCGGTGATCTTGCCGGCGACCATCTGGTCGAGGGTCTGGAATTGCGTGCCGGTCCAGATCTCGCACTTGTCGGCGCTGATCTTCACCGTGCAGTTGAGCGGTTCCATCGGTGCGTGGGCCAGATACGGCACGCTGTACTCGACGTCGATTTTCTTCGCCGCTTTATTGAAGTTGCCCTGCGGATCCCCGGCGTGACTGGCGGAAGTGCCCGGTGTCGCTGCCAGTTTGCGGAAGTTGTCGAGCAGGCCCTGGCTACTCAGGTCAGTGTGCGGGCCCATGTCCCAATCGACTTTCAAGGCATCACGCCCGAGTTTCGCCGCCCAGTAATGATCGGCAATCACCGCCACGCCGGTAGGCACCTGTACCACTTTGTGCACGCCGGGCACCGCCAGCGCCTCGGCCCCCTCGAAGGATTTGACCGTGGCACCAAACACCGGCGCCCGCGCGACCATCGCCGTCATCAAGCCGTCGAACTGCACGTCCATGCCGAACTTGGCGCGCCCGGTGATTTTCTCCGGGGTGTCGAGGCGTTTGGTCGGTTTGCCGATGACTTTCCAGTCCTTGGCCTCCTTGAAGGTGATCGACTTCGGATCCGGCACCGGCAGTTGCCCGGCGGCATCCGCCAGTTCGCCATACGTCGCGCGTTTATCGCCGGCAATCACGACGCCCGACTCAGTGCGAATCGTCGACGCCGCAACGTTGAAGCGCTTGGCCGCCGCTTCCACCAGCATCTGCCGCGCCGTGGCCCCGGCGAGCCGGTATCGGTCGAACTCCATCCAGGTCGAGGTCGAGCCGCCGGTAATCTGCATCCCGCCAAATGCCGGCATGCCGTAATTGGCCGCCGAGGCCGGCGAGTGCTCGACGCGGATCGTCGACCAATCGGCGTCCAGTTCTTCGGCGATCAACATGGTCAGGCCAGTCCAGATGCCTTGGCCCATTTCCGAATGCCCGAGCAACACCGTCACGCTGTTGTCGGCGGCGATGCGCAAAAACGCATTCGGCGCGAAGACCTTGCCTTCATTCTCCGCTGCCCGCGCAAATCGATGGGCACCGGGCACGACAAACGCCACCACCAGACCGCCACCCAGCACGGCACTGCCCTTGAGAAAGCCGCGACGCGATACAGGACTGTTCATCGTCTGTCTCCCAATCAGCCAATTTCGGCCGCACGTTTCACTGCTGCGCGGATTCGCGGATAGGTGCCGCAGCGGCAAATGTTGCCGGAGAGCGCCTGATCGATATCGCTGTCGGTAGGTTTGGGGATTTTCGCCAGCAGCGCGGCGGCAGACATGATCTGCCCGGACTGACAGTAACCGCATTGCACCACATCCAGTTCGGCCCAGGCTTGCTGCACCGGGTGCGAGCCGTCGGTGGACAGGCCTTCGATGGTGAGGATTTTCTGGCCGTTGGCCACGGCGGTGGCGGGCGTGATACAGGCACGCAACGGTGCCCCATCAACGTGTACGGTGCAGGCGCCGCACTGGGCCATGCCACAGCCGAATTTGGTACCGGTCAGGTGCGCCACATCACGCAGGACCCAGAGCAACGGCATGTCTGCCGGCACATCGAGCTCCTGATCCTTGCCATTGATATTCAAGGTCAGCATCGGGGGTTTTCCTCAGACTCACGGTGTTCTGAAGGGGCGTCGCTACGGCCATCGAAGCCTGTGCGCGCCTCGGCTTATCCCTTTCAGCAAAGCCCAAATTGCGCCGCAAGCCAGACGTTGCGACCACCGGTCATGCCTCAACGTAAAAATGTCGACTTTAATCTTCTGGCTGATAACGGCGCTCACCCGAGCCAGCACCACCGGTTTGCGACGAGCGCGGTCACCCATCACATTGGTCAGGAGTCGCGAACATGGGATTTGTCACCACTCAAGACGGCGTCGATATCTTCTACAAGGACTGGGGCCCGAAGGACGCTCCGGTGATCCACTTCCACCACGGCTGGCCACTCAGCTCGGACGACTGGGATGCACAGATGCTGTTCTTTCTGGCCCAGGGCTTTCGGGTGATTGCCCATGACCGGCGCGGTCACGGACGATCGAGCCAGGTCTGGGACGGCCACGACATGGATCATTACGCCGACGATGCGCTGGCGGTGGTTCAGCATCTGGGGGTGAAGAACGTGGTGCACGTCGGCCACTCCACCGGCGGCGGTGAGGTCATCCACTACATCGCCCGGCATGGGCAGGACAGCGTAGCCAAAGGCGTGCTGATCAGCGCGGTGCCACCGTTGATGGTCCAGACCGAAAGCAATCCCGGTGGTTTGCCGAAATCGGTGTTCGATGATTTTCAGGCACAACTGGCGGCCAATCGCGCGCAGTTCTATCGCGACATTCCCAGCGGTCCTTTCTATGGCTACAACCGTCCGGGAGCAAAACCTTCGGAAGGCATCATCGGCAACTGGTGGCGTCAGGGCATGATCGGCGGCGCCAAGGCGCATTACGACGGGATCGTCGCGTTCTCCCAGACCGATTTCACCGAAGACCTGAAAAAAGTCACCGTGCGGGTGCTGGTGATGCACGGCGAGGATGATCAGATCGTGCCGTACGCGAACTCGGGGCCTTTATCGGCGAAACTGCTGCCAAATGGCACGCTGAAGTCGTATCCGGGCTTTCCGCACGGAATGCCGACAACCGAGGCGCCGACGATCAATGCGGATTTGTTGGCGTTTATTCGCGGCTGACACACATCATTGTGGGAGCTGGCTTGCCAGCGATGGCGGTGGATCAGGCAACATCAATTGTGGATGCGCCGGCCTCATCGCTGGCAAGCCAGCTCCCACAGGGGACCGGGTGATTGGCTTGACTGCGTACTACGCCTCGGTACGGCCCGTCCCTTCGCGATCACGTTCGTAATGGTGCGCCAATGGCAGCGCCGGTAGCCAGGACTCGCGGCGGATGGTCCACAGCTCATAAGTCGGCTTGAACTGGTTCGGCGCGTCCAGCGAGCCGACATTCACTTCAATTTCATCCCCCGAACGTGCAAGTACCGGCGAACCACAGCGCGGGCAAAACACCCGCCCTTGATACTCGCCGAGAGTCCCGCTGACGGTCACCGCCTTCTCGGGAAATATTGCCGATGCGTGAAACAATGCGCCGTGATGTTTGCGGCAGTCGAGGCAATGGCAAATGCCGACGCGGTAAGGTTGGCCCGCAGCTTCGAAGCGCACATCGCCGCACAGGCAACCGCCGGTTAATGGGGTCATGGTGTCTATCCTCTGCCAGACTCTGTTCAGCCTTTGAACATAGCAGCCGTACAAGCGAACGCTCACAATTTGCCCTTTGCCGGAGACAGCGCCATGTCCTCCCCTGAATCCACCTTGTTACAGAGCTGGCACGCCAACGCTGATGCCTGGATCGAGGTGATCCGCAGCGGTGCCATCGAAAGCCGCCAGCAGGTCACCGATCAGGCGATCCTGCTGGCGATCATGGGCCGCCAACCGGAACGCGTGCTGGATCTGGGTTGCGGCGAAGGCTGGTTGTTGCGCGCGCTGGCGGATCGCGGCATTGATGCGGCGGGTGTCGACGGCGATGCAAGTCTGATCGAGGCGGCACGTGCGGCCGGTTCGACAAAGGTGCATGTCGCCCGTTACGCGGCGCTGGTCGACGCCGAGATTGATGTTGGCCGTGATTACGATTTGATCTGTGCCAACTTTTCGCTGCTGCATCAGGACATCATCCCGCTGCTTGCTGCGATGCATGCGTTGCTGGTTCCCGGCGGCGCCATCATCATTCAGACCCTGCATCCGTGGGTCGTGGCGGCCGGCAATTATCAGGATGGCTGGCGTGAAGAATCGTTCGCCGCGTTCAAGGGCCAGTGGCAGCCGATGCCGTGGTATTTCCGCACGCTGTCGAGTTGGTGCAACGCGCTGGACATGGCCGGGTTTCTACTGGTCAGCCTGCAGGAGCCGCAACATCCGCAAAGCCCGGTGCCGCAGTCGCTGTTGCTGATCGCCGAACGGCGCTGACCGGGGCAACTCGAGCCCCTTGTGGGAGCGAGCTTGCTCGCGAATGCGGAGTGTCTGACAGGCTCGTTGCCGCATGTGCCGACGCTTTCGCGAGCAGGCTCGCTCCCACAAAGTTTGGCGTCTAATGCTTCAGTTGTCGATCTACGGCACCGCCAGTCGACCAAGGACTGACTACGCTGTAAATCCCGCGTGTCTAACCTGCCGAGGATGACTGCCATGCAACGTTTCCAGAAAATCACGCCGTGCCTGTGGTTCGACGATCAGGCCGAAGCGGCTGCGAAGTTCTATTGCTCGATCTTCGATCATTCGAAAATTACCGGCCTCACCCACTACAGCAAGGTCGGCGAGGAATTCCACGGCAAGCCGGAAGGCGCGGTGATGACCGTCAGCTTCGAACTCGACGGCCACAGTTTCACGGGGCTCAATGGCGGGCCGATGTTCAAGTTCAGCGAGGCGATTTCGTTTCAGGTCAACTGCCAGAATCAGGAAGAAATCGACCACTTCTGGGGCAACCTGTCGGCCGGTGGCCCGGTCGAGGCCCAGCAATGCGGCTGGCTCAAGGACAAGTTCGGCGTGTCGTGGCAGATCGTCCCCGTGGCGTTCATGCACATGATGCTGGACCCCGACACCAGCAAATCGCAACGGGCGATGCAGGCCATGTTCACGATGAAAAAACTCGACATCGCCGAACTGGAACGGGCCTTTGCCGGCCAGAGCTAATACACTCCGGGTCTGGCCTGCCGGGAACCATAACGATGAAACACGCTGCCGCCAAAAACCCTCAAAAAGCCCCACGCTTCTGGCGGGACGATGCCCTGCCCTTCATCGAAGCGCGGGCCATCGCCGATGGTCGTGAGGTCTGCTACTCACGCCATTCCCATGCGCACTTTTCCATCGGCGCGATCACGGCCGGGCGCAGCATTTATGTGCATGAGCAATCGACATTCGAAGTCGCCGCCGGCACCGTGGTGCTGATGAATCCGGGCGACGTGCACGCCTGCAATCCGATCGATGATCAGCCGTGGTCGTACTTGATGTTGTATGTCGAGACGCCGTGGCTGACGGATCTGCAGCATCAACTGGGGTTCAGTGCGGAGCTTGAGTTTCGGCGGTTTTCCAATACTCATCTGGATGACCCGCGACTGTTTCGTGACCTGCGAGCGCTGTACGCCACACTGGTCGACGAGCAGCAGGACGTACTGCGCAAACACAGCGCAGCGGTGGAGTTTTTCAGCGATCTGCAACTACGCCTGAACCCGGCTGAACCACCGCAGCGTGAACCGAATTTCAAGCTCGAACGCGCTGCCGACTTCATCCGCGAACACTGCACCGACCTGCTCAGCCTGGAGGACATCTGCACGGCGGCACAGTTGTCACCGTCGTATCTGATCCGCGCATTCAAACAGCATTACGGCATGACGCCGCACGCGTTCCTGGTCAACCAGCGCATCCAGTTTGCCCGTGAACGCCTGCGCAGCGGCCAGCTGATTGCCGATGTTGCACTGGAAGCAGGGTTTGCCGATCAGGCACATTTTCAGCGCGCGTTCAAACAGCATCTGGCCGCGACACCCGGCCAATATCGCGGCTGACCATCGACTTCGGGCTCACGGCAACAGCAGATAAACCGCGCTCGCCGCCAGCAACAAGGCCATCAAGCGATTGAACAGGCGCATCCCCGCCGGATTGCCCAGATACCCCCGCAAAAACGTTCCGGCGTACACCCAGCAACCGACCGACAGATAACAGATCACCAGATACACTGCGGCGAACTGCCAGACCAGCCGCGCCTCGCCATCGGCGACAAACGCGCCCATCCCTGCCACACAGGCCAGCCACGCTTTCGGGTTGAGCCATTGCATCACCGCGCCGTACAGCATCGACGGCGCCCGCCCCGTTTCGCCGGCATGCAACTGGCCGTCATCGGCCGCCAGCTTCCAGGCCATGAACAATAGAAATGCCACCCCGGCCAATTGCACCACCCGGGTCAGGAATGGCCACAGTTTCAGGACTTCATGCAGGCCCAAACCCATCAGCACCAGCAATAGCACAAAGCCCAGCGTCGCCCCCGCCACGTGCCGCTGACTGGCCCGAAAGCCGTACTGCGCCCCGGAACTCAGCGCGACGATATTCACCGGCCCCGGGGTTATGGATGCCACCAGCGCAAACGCCGCCATCGACACAATCAGACTCATTACGCACCTGCTGCAATTGGGGAACAAGGCGCCAACAGTAAACAGTGCCGCCGGCTCGCGTATTGAACAAAATCACCCACGACCCGCGCCACAACTCAGGCACTTGAAGCCGGAGAAGAAGTTTCTGTTGCCACTTAATACTTCAAGTAGACATCTCGATACTTTTAATAACAACCTGAAACTTAAAATGAAACACCAACATTGCGCGACGTTTTATATTCCCGACCACTTCACAACCAGCCAATTTAACTTGGCTGGCTGCTGCGCTAAATAACCCGAACCAGAAGAAGTCAATATGGATATTAATCGCAACCTATTTGCAACTGCCCCAGCATCGGCCGACGAAGCTGAACGACTGAACATCGCCGAGGCTCTGGAGAACCGAAACTTCCTTCGACAAGCCTTTCGTGCTGAAGAAGACTTCATGCAACTCGCTACGGAAGTTGTTTCGGGAAGCCGTTTCGACAGTGAACATCTCGCCGGCAAATTATTGCTGCGTTCACTCAGCAAACATCCAGAATTCATTGAATTCATTGCCTCCTTCGACCTGCCTGCCGATCACTTTTTTATGGTCAGAAGCAATGGTGAAGTTTACGCCGCCTATGAAGAGTTCGGCGCTACGGGTTTTTACATCCACTACACCATCATTACCGATGAACTGTATGAGATCGAATCTTTACGGAACGATATCGAACTCTTGTCGAAAACCGCATGGCGTTCTGGCGGCATTATTTCCTCCAGCGCCACCGTGCCACTGCGCAACTGGCTTGCATTTCAGGAAATCGATCCGCCCAACGACTACGCAGACCTTGCAAACCTGATCGACTACCTGAACTTTAAAATGCCCGCGCCGCCAAAATTCGCTAACTACTGGGGTATTTCCGAAGAGACTCAGGATGTCGCCCTGATAGTCGAGCCGGAGCAGTATCCTGTGATCATGCAGGTCGTGCGAAAGTTGATGGCTGACTCGGGGCGGTATTCCGAGCCGTTGATCAACTACCTGACGGATGTGCTGCTCAAGAAGAGAAGCGGCGCCTTGCTGCAGGAAGATCCGCGACTGGCGTGGGAAATTCTGATGCAAACGAGCGAGGCAAAAAGTCTGGCTCAGAGTTGTTTCGATGCACTTCTGATCGAGGGCAAGGCACACACGGTAACGGAGGTCACCCGCAGCCGGTTGCTGCTCGCCGCGGTCGTGCTGGACCTGGACATGGGCTCGGATGAGCGGGTCGAAACTCATCGAAGTCTGCGTTATGAATCGCTGTATGTGCATGAAACCCCGGCGCAGGCGCGGACACGTCTCAAAGGCCATTTTGAGCAGATCAACCGCGTCAGTCCGTTCGCCGCTTACCTGGCAGTGGAACTGGTGCTGGCGGGGCAATCACCGGAGTTTCTGGTCGTTACCCCGCCGACACTGCTGATCGGTTCACCAGGCTGGGTCATGTTGCGCAAGGCGGTCATGCTGACAGAAAGGATCGCTCCCGGCTTGTCGCGCAAACTGTCTTATGAGCAACTGATGAAGTTTGCCGCACTTGCGCCGCTCAGCGATGCACAACGCGCCCTGCATCAATTACTCAATCTGCAGTGCGTGCTGGATTGGGCAAACATCAACGAGGTGATGCTCCGTGAAGACTCGGCATTATCGGAAGAACAAATCGCAACAGCGGCAGTGAATCACTACAACACATATGCCGATGAACTGGAGGCGGCACTGAAGTCTATAACCACTGCGCCGGTCAGCCGAAGGAACCTGGCGCAGCAAACGCTGTTCGATGCCGACATCAACCACCATCAGGAGGTATTTCGTTCACCGCACAATAAAGGGGGACTGATCAGCGACACGGTGATCAATCTTTACCTTGCCGACCAGTTACACCGTAAAAACCTCACCAGCACATCGACCCGGCGCAATTTGCACGACGTGCATCCGACATTGGCCAGCCTTGCGCCAGTCAATCAATTGTATGCCGCAAAGATCAAGGGGCAGCACGAAACCTTCAAGTCGGGAATCAGCACGATGATCCGGCTGGCATTTTCCCGCCTCGGCCTGAGTGATCGAGAAGCACTGACACAGGGCGCATTAACGCTCTATCTGGTGCGCGGCAACCGCAATATCCCCGGGCACAGCGCCGACCACTTCTCGCCGCACGGGGTGGTCATCCTGTGCCGCCACAAATCGAAAAACCATTGCTATGAGTTGTTCCCGTTACAAGGACTGTGCCGCAAAAGCGATCGCCTGGCCGAGGCTTTCGCCAGCGGTCATGTATTTAACGAAGACACAGCAAGCTTCGACGGAGCGACCAACGGCAAGAACGGGAACTTCCCGCGCCTTACCTATCTGGAAAACATCATTACCGAGCACGCGGCGTACTTCCAGGGTGCAACGCCTTCCCAGAGCGAACAAGCAGACATCAATAAACTACTGCCGCGCCGCCACTGGGAACTGGCCGAACATGCAGATGTTCACGAGTTCGGCATGCTGCTTGATCGGTTTGGTCAATTTGCGCCATACGACAAAGAGTCAGCCTGGTACACATCGCCAATGGAAAGTTACCAATCGCCGAGGCTGAAAGACATTGCCGACTTCATTGCGCAAAAGAACCCGCCGATCACCTACGACGAATACTACCGGATGGGCTATGACCAGACTGAATACGAGGAAAAGCAGGAAGCGTACGAGCGCGTTGCCAACATCATTCTGAATATCTTCATTCCATTCAGAGGCTGTATCCAGCAACTGACTTCGGATGATCCGGATAAACGCAGCGGGGCCGCCTTCAGCTGCGTCATCGACGCCCTTGCTGTGTCCTTCGTCTTTATCGGAGCGGCCGGTGCGCTGGCAAAGGCAGTGGCAAGCAGCACCAAGCTGCTGAGCCTGGGGCGCGTGGCCGGCAGTGTTCTGGTGTCAATCTTCAACCCCGTTGACGGTGTTCCCCAAGTGATCGTCGGCGCCGGGAAGCTGGCAGGCAAAGGCGCGCTGAAACTCAGCCAGGCTGGCAGTTCGATCAGCATGACAGCCGCCCGCCAGTTGCGTCGACTGACGACCGCCAGCAGTGGCTCCTACGACCTGGTCAAAGCGTTGAGCAAGTCCGGGGCGGCGGCCGAGATTCGCATGACCCTGCCGACGGTGGCTCATGCGCGGGCACTGTTCAAGGATGACGCTCTGGAAACTGTCGAACAGATCGTCACACGACTGAGTCAGGACGTTGTATCCGTCCCCAAGGGCAGCAATGCGACAGAGCTGCAGCATCTTTTCAATACTGCAACGAGGGAAGCGGCTGCGCCGTCAAAGGGATTCCAGCAACTGGAATCGTTAATAGGCCACGCCGCAGCGAACAACGTATTAATCACGTTCACAAAAAACAAAGGGCCCCGGTTCGATGGAACGAAGTTCACCACAAAAGCCCATGACTATTCCGACACACTCGGGTTCATGGCCGAGCTTGAATCAAAGAAAGTCATCTACCTCAATAATCATCAGCAAAACGTCTTGAAGCTGGATCTTGGCAAGCCGCCCTACACCGACGTGATGCCAGAATCGTCGTTCAACCCGCAGGGTTTCTCCGACAATGCGCAGCGAGCCGGGGCGTGGATGGTCAAAGGCTCGACCTCCGACAACGACCTGACGCACATTGTGGCGATCCTGCGTGAGTATGCGGGCAACAACAAATCCCTGACCGACGCGACCGTGGTTAAAGAGATCAACGCTCGACTGGTTCCTGAATTGGCGGGGTCTGTGCGCGATGTCGGACAGCCAACAAAATATGGTGGCACCATTAGCGGTTTTGCTGCTCTGGAACGACATCTGAAAACGCTCGATGCCGCCCATGAGCACTTCGACAAACACTTGCTGGCGGCCATCGCCGGGTTTCAAGGCTTCGGCGACGGCAATGGTCGTACCGCCAGCGCGGTGTATGCGATCAGCCAGCTGCGCAACCAGCGATTTGTACCGATGCCGAAACACGTGTTCATGTCGTTGAGCGATCTGGGCTGACCACTCAAAATCCGTGCCCCGTTTAACGAGGCACGGATTTTCTCATTCACCGGTAAGCATCGCCGGCACGGTGAACCGAAACTCCGTGCCCTCACCCGGCTCACTGCTGGCCTCGATGCGTCCGCCGTGAGCTTCAACAATCCCCTGCGTGATGTACAGACCCAGTCCGGTTCCGGTCGGGTTGCCCTCCTTCACCGTCCAGTATCGGTCAAACACCCGCGCCAGGTTTTCCTTGGGAATGCCTTCACCGGTATCGCGCACGGTAAACACGATTTCCTTGCCGTCAGACTTGGCCAGCACGCCCACCGAACCTTTGCGCGGGGTGAACTTGATCGCGTTGCCGATCAGGTTCGACAGCACCTGAAACAGGCGCTCCGGGTCGGCATGGATTTTCAGGTCGGGGTCGGCCTGGAACGAGATGCTGATGTCCTTGTCCAGCGCCAGCGGCCCCAGCAGGGATTGCGTTTCCTCAAACATCTGCCCGACGTCCAGGGTCTGCGGGGCGATGGTGTAGCGCCCGGCGTCGATTTTCGAGGTGTCGAGCAAGTCTTCGAGCAGCGTGTTCATCCGCCCGGCGGCCTGCTGCATGGTGTCGATCGCGGTGGAGATGCGCCGCGAGGTGTGCGGGCCATCTGAGCTGAAGGTCTTCTGCATCATGCCGCAGAGCATGGAAATCACGGTCATCGGATTGCGCAAATCGTGGGAAACCACTGCCACCAGCTCATCCCGGGCGCGCACCGCTTCCTGCTCGCGGCGTACCTGCCGGGCCAGGTCGTTTTCCAGTGCGGAGCGGCGCAGGTCATTGGCCGCAAACAGATCCCCGTGGCTCCACTTGGTGGAGATCCCGGCCATCTCGACTTTCCAGATTTCGAACGAGGTGCGCGGGCGCAGACGCAGGCCGGCATCGGAGTTTTCCAGGTCCAGCGGCTTGCGCGGATCACCGCTCCAGTTGATGTTCTCCTTGACCTCGGGGCGGAACCACAACACGCCGTTGTCCACCGGTTTGGGCAGGCTCATGGCGAGCACGCCGCTGGCCACTTGCTGAAACTGCGCGGCCGGCGGATAGACGCTGGCCAAATGATGACTGGCGAACACCGGCTCGCCGGTTTCCTGCAGCCACTTGTGCAGGGCGCGAATGTCTTCCGGTTCCGGGCAGTTCCCGTAACGGTGCAACTGCTTGTCTTCGATGATCGCAATGCCCCCGGCCCCGGCCAGTGCCATCAACACTTGCGGCTGTTGCGCCAGGCCATCGAAGACGTTTTGCGGCGAGTCGATCATGGCCTGATTGAGCAACGCCAGCGCCTCGACCTTTTCTTCACGCTGACGGCTGAGCTCCAGCGCCTCCATCGCGCTGATCTGCAGCGACAGCACCTGACCGATGGTCTGACAGGCGCTGCGCAATTCGTGCGGCACATGCAGCGGCTGGCGGTTGCCACAGCTGATCAGGCCCCAGAGTTTGTCACCCTTGAGCAGCGAGATGCTCATCGACGACAGAACGCCCATGTTTTTCATGTACTGACAATGAATCGGCGAGACACTGCGCAGGGTGGCGAAACTCAGGTCCAGCGGGGTCTGGGTGTCCGGGCGCAGCTTGGGCACCAGCGGCACTGGCTGATAATCGGCATTCGGGATGATCCGCAGCCAGTTGGTGCGATACAGCTCGCGCGCTTGCTCGGGGATGTCCGAAGCCGGGAAGAACAGGCCGTTGAACACTTCCATCGACGGATCGGACGCCTCGGCGATCACCTGACCGTGGCCCTCCTCCTCGAAGCGGTAGATCAGCACCCGGTCGTAACCGGTCATCGCCTGGATTTCCTTGACGCTGATGTCATACAGCGCCTGCAATGTGGTGGCTGCCTGCAAGCGCTGGAGCATGCGTCCCAGATGGGTCTGGTTGCCGGCGACGTTACGCGGCTGGAAGTTTTCGACGTGGATTTCCAGTTCCAGAATCAACACGCCTTGATGACGGTGCAGCAGACCTTCGAACGCGGTGCCGTTGAGGCGGAAATGCAGCGGTCCGGCATCGGCGAACACCGGTTGCTGTAGCGCTTCGCGCACAGCGGCGGCAGGCGCTTCACCCAACAGACTGTGCAGCGGCTGGCCGATCAGCTCCTGCGCCGGACGTGCCAAGAGGGTCTCGACGTTGGCGCTGATCTGAATGATTTCCAGCGCCGGCTCGCTCAGGGTCAGCAGCAGGCCATGGGGCTGGATGGCACCCGGAAAGCGGATCGGTTCGTCGGCACAGTTGGCCAGCAGTTCTTCAAAGGCTTCTTGGTCTTGCGGGTTCATGCCAGTACCTCCCGGCTTTCGAGCCAGCGCTCGAAACAACTGAATGTGGATTGGGCCGCCGCAACCACGGCTTCACGTTCATCCGCACTCAGCGGTCGACTGCCCAGGTAATCAATGAAATCGCGCCAGCGGCGGCCGGTGGCAGCGCCGTAAACGTCGAGGAATGCCGCGCCGTTGTCGGCGTCCAGACGCAACCGCGAAGCGATTTCGCGACGCAGGATCTGCCCGCCGAGGGTTGCCCCTTCCAGCACGTACAGCACACCCAGGCAAGTCGGCCCGGAGTCGATCACGGGCAACGTCTGACACTGTGGCAAACGGGCGATGGTCTCGGTCGTCAGACTCAGAGCCTGCAAATCATCGAGCAAAATCTGCGATTTGAGGCGTGGCGCAAGATCGAAATCCACCGGGATCGCGCCGCTGTCGAGCAATGCGTTTTCCAGTGGCCGATAAAAGCCGTAATAAGCCTGCATCAACCGTACGAAAGCGTTGGAATCGAGGGTATTGGAGAAAAAAGGAAGACGTTTTTCCAGTGCGATGTGCAGTTCGGCAGTGCCGGCTCGCAGATCTTGCAGCACCGGCGGCACATAAACTTCACGGGCCTTTGCTTGCATGTAAATCGCTCTTGGTGGGGCCGCTTCGGGGCCGGCAGGGTGTTTGCAGCTTTGGACGAATATTACACGGCAAACGCCTTTTTCTGACTTGGCGCATAGATTTTTCTGACGAAACCAGCGCCTTCAGACTTTTGAGAGTTCCGCCCAATCGGAAAAGTTCGACTGGATTGAAGGTACTGCCAAGGCTGTACCGCGACAGCGCCGCGAGACTGTATGGGTCAACGCGGCCGCCGCCTGTGATAAAAATGCGGCATCGCTTCTGGAGCCCAAACCCATGGATCTCGCCACGCTTACGCTGTTTCTGCCGGCCTGCTTTGCCTTGAACATGGCCCCCGGGCCGAACAATTTGCTGTCGGTCAGCAATGCCACCCGCTATGGCTATCGCCGGGCCTGCGCCGCCGGTATCGGGCGGATTATCGCGTTCGCCGGGATGATCGCCCTCGCCGGCGCCGGATTGTCAGTGGTGCTGCAGACCTCGGAATGGCTGTTCCATGCGATCAAGATCATCGGCGCGGCGTATCTGCTGTACCTGGCCTGGCAACTGTGGCGCGCCAATCCCGAGGCCGAGCAGCAAATGGCGGGAGCGTCGGTGGGATTCTGGCGCCTGGCGCGTCAGGAGTTTCTGGTGGCGGCGGGCAATCCGAAAGCGATTTTGCTGTTCACCGCGTTCCTGCCGCAATTCGTCGACCCGAGCCGCCCGGTGCCGGCGCAATTCGCCGTGCTCGGCGCACTGTTCCTGCTGCTGGAATGGATCGCGATCGGCGCCTATGCGTGGATGGGCCTGCACATGCGCCGCTGGTTCGCCGAGCCGCGCGGCAAACGGGTCTTCAACCGTTGCTGTGCAGGTCTGCTGTCGGCGGCCGCTTCAGTGCTGTTGTTCGCCAAGCGCGCTTAAGCCTCGGACGGGCCTTTGAGTTCGACCTGATTGCCGTCCGGGTCGAAGCAATACAGCGACAGGCCGTAGCCTTCGGCGCCGAAGCGTCGGGCGGCTTTTTCCACGGTCAGACCGTGTGCCTGCAAGTGCTTGGTCAGCGCAAATTCATCGAACGGCTCGATGCGCAGGCAGAAGTGATCGACGTTGCGCCGCTCGGTACCGGCCGCCCCGCCGCCCTTCCTGCCCAGCTCGCCTTGCAAGTCGACGAGATCGATCATTGAAGTCCCGGCGCGCAGGTGCACCAGACCCAGCGGCTCGTTGTGCCTGACCACCTCGGCACCGAAGACCTGGCGGTAAAAATCGATACTGCGCTGCAGATCGGCGACCCGCAGGACGATGTGATCAATATGTTGAATCGAAAACGGATGCATGAACTCGACACCTCACCCACTCTGTAGGAGCTGCCGCAGGCTGCGATCTTTTGCTTTTGATTTTAAGAAACAAGATCAAAAGATCGCAGCCTGCGGCAGCTCCTACACGGTAGTTCAGAGGTTCTGGAAATTCACTGTCGATTTTTCGGTGGAGCCATCGAAATCCTGGATTTAAGCTCTGGCCATGAACATACAAACCGCACTGCTGCCGCCCCACGCCGAGATGGTTCGCGCCATGCTCGAACGCGACACCGCCTACGAGGGGGTGTTCTTCACGGCCGTGAAAACCACCGGGATCTTCTGCCGCCCCAGTTGCACGGCGCGCAAGCCGAAGCCGGAAAACGTCGAATTCTTCGCTCATGCCGATGAGTGCCTGAGCGCCGGTTATCGCGCCTGCCTGCGCTGCAAACCGCTGGACGCCGCGGCCATCGCACCCGATTGGGTGCAGCGCCTGCTCAAAGCCGTCGATGCCGACCCGGAGGTGCGCTGGAGTGACGCCCAGTTGCTGGCCGAAGGCATCGAACCGCTGAAGCTGCGGCGCTGGTTCAAGCAGCACTTCGGCATGACCTTCCATGCATGGCTGCGCACGCGCCGGCTCGGCATGGCGCTGGGTGGCATTCGCCAGGGCGCCTCGATTGATCACGCGGCATTTGATTCCGGCTATGAATCGCTCAGCGGTTTTCGTGACGCATTCCAGAAATCCTTCCACATCACCCCGGGACGCGCGGCCAACAGTGAACCGCTGCTGTTCACCCGCCTGACCACACCACTGGGGCCGATGATCGCCATGGCCGAACGTCGGGGACTGGTGTTGCTGGAGTTTCTCGACCGCCCGGCGCTGACCCGCGAGGTTGAGGAATTGCAGGCCCGTCACGGCTACGTGGTCGCACCGGGGCACGATGCCCATCTGCAGCAGATCGAACAACAACTGAAGGAATATTTCGCCGGCACCCGCAGCTCCTTCAGCGTGCCACTGCACCTGCCCGGCAGCACGTTCGACCGGCAAGTCTGGAACGAGCTGCTGAACATTCCCTTCGGCCACACCAGCACCTACGGTGCCATCGCGGCACGTTTGGGCAAACCCGGCGCCAGTCGCGCGGTGGGGTTGGCCAACGGGCACAATCGGTTGTCGATCGTGGTGCCGTGCCATCGGGTGATTGGCGCGGATGGCTCACTGACCGGCTATGGTGGTGGGCAGCCGCGCAAGGCGTTTCTGCTGAGGCTGGAAAACGCTGCGGTGCAGATCACACAACCCCTGGCGCTTTGAACACTCTCTCCAAAGGATGGCGATGTTCGCTGAAAGATCATGACTGAGTGCTATCAAGCGGCAAGCGAACATCTGGCCGCACTTGACCCAGACTGGCAGCGCCACATTGCCGCCGTCGGCCCCTGCCTGCATCAACCGCATCCGACGCGTGATCCGTATCAGTCGCTGGTGCGGGCGATTGCCTATCAGCAACTGCACGCCAAGGCCGGGGACGCGATTGTCGGGCGCCTGGTGGCGTTGTTTCCCGGGCAGACGTTTCCCCGGCCTGAACAGATTCTCGCGACCGACTTTGATCAACTGCGCGGCTGCGGCTTTTCGGCGGGCAAGATTGCAACGATTCAGGGCATCGCCCAGGCAACGCTGGACGGCGTGGTACCGGACTACCCCACCGCGCTGGCGATGGACGATGAGGCGCTGATTGAACGTCTGGTCAGCCTGCGCGGGGTTGGCCGCTGGACGGTGGAGATGCTGCTGATCTACAGCCTGGAACGCATGGATATTTTGCCAGCGGATGACTTTGGCGTGCGCGAGGGCTATCGCCGATTGAAGGGGCTGGAGGTGCAGCCAACGCGCAAGCAAATGATCGAGATCGGCTTGGCGTGGAGCCCGTATCGGACGGTGGCAGCCTGGTATTTGTGGCGCGTACCCAAACCCCTGTAGGAGCTGCCGCAGGCTGCTCCTACAGGGGAATGCGTTGCAAAGGTGGGAGCGAGCCTGCTCGCGAAGGCGCCAGTTGATTCAACCTCAAATCAGAGACCTGACTTCAACTTGCTGAACGCCCGAATCAAAGCCCGATTGAACGCCTTGCCATTGTCGTTCTTGCGGTACAGCGAAGCCCGCACCGCCGCCGACGGGTACGTCCCCGGATCATTGCGGATCGACGCATCAACCAAAGCATCCGCCGCCGTGATCGCATTGGCGTAGTGGATGGTGTCAGTGATCGGCGCGATCACCTCAGGCGTCATCAGATAATCCATCAACGCCAGCCCGGCCTGCGGATGCGGCGCATCCTTGGGAATGACCATGGCGTCAAACCAGATCAACGTGCCCTCTTTGGGGATGCGGTAGCTGAGCTGGAACGGCTTGTTCGCCGCTTGCGCCTGCCCTGCTGCAATCGCCACGTTGCCGTTCCACGACATCGCCACGCAGGTGTTGCCGTTGGCCAGGTCGCTGATGTTCAGGTCGTTGTCAAAGTAACGGATGTACGGGCGGATCTTCGCCAGTTGCTGCTCGGCGAGTTTCAGGTCATCGAGGTTCTGCCGGTTGATGTCCAGACCCATGTACTTCATGACCGCCGCGAACACTTCGTTCGGATCGTTGAGCAGACTTACCCCGCAATCGGCAAATTTCGCCACCACGGCCGGGTCAAACAGCATCGCCCAACTGTCGGTCGGCGCCTGCGGCAGACGCTGCTTGATCGCCTGCTCCTGATAACCCACACCCGTGGTGCCCCAGGCGTATATCCCGGCGTAGCGGTTGCCCGGATCGAACACCGCCATGTGCTGGCGAAACTCCTCGCCGACCCCGGCAAAGTGCGGCACTTGCGCCTTGTCCAGCGGCTGGATCGCACCACTCTCGATGGCCCGCGACAGGTGCTGGCCGGCGGTCAGCACCAGGTCATAACCACTGCGCCCGGTGAGCAGTTTGGTTTCCACGGTTTCCAGCGAATCGAAGTGATCGGCGACCACCTGAATGCCGGTCTGCGCTTCAAAATTCTTCAGCGTATCCGGGGCCAGGTACTCGCCCCAGATGTACAGATTGACCACCGGTCTGGCGGCATCGGCGGCCTGCACACACAGGGGTGCAAGCACCAGCAATAACGCTTGAGTCAGTTTGTGCAGGCCCATCATCACACCCCCTTCTTGTAAGGCGTGCCAGCGTATTGCGGCATGGTGATGCACGCGACGTTGCCGCCGCCGAGGAGGATTTCCCGGGAGTTTTCGATGCCGACAATCTGGTGCTGCGGGAACAGTTCGGCGAGCGTCGCCATGGCCACCTGATCGTTGCGATCACCGAACAGCGGCACCACGATCGAACTGTTGCCGGCGTAGTAGTTGATGTACGACGCGCAGATTCTGGTGCCGGCCTGACGGGTATGGGTGCTGTCCTGCTGATCGAGGCCTTCGGCTTCCTCGGCGGTCCATTCCAGCACGTCCGGTTGCGGGAGTTTGTGCACGATCAACTCGCGACCTCGGCTGTCGCGGGTGCTGCGCAGGATGTCGTAGGCCTCCTGATAGATTTCCCATTGCGGGTCATCGCGGTTGTCAGTCCATTGCAGCACCACTTCGCCGGGGCGCACGAAGCACGCGAGGTCATCGACATGGCCATCGGTTTCGTCGAACTTGCAGCCGCGTGGCAGCCAGATCACCTGTTCGGCGCCAAGGTAATCGGTCAGGCGCCGAGTGACCTCGGCCTTGCCCAGATGCTGGTTGCGATTGCGGTTGAGCAGACATTGCTCAGTGGTGAGGATGCTGCCCTGACCGTCACTCTGGATGCCGCCGAGTTCGGCAATCAGCGGTGCGCGGTAACGGTCGAAGCGTTCGATTTCGAGGATCTTGCTGGCGATCTGGTCGTCCTTGTCCCACGGGTAATACAGGCCACCGTCGAGGCCGCCGTAGGCGTTGAACTCGAAGTCGACGCCACGCACTTCGCCGCTTTCATCATTGACCACAAAGCACGGGCCGCTGTCGCGAAACCAGGTGTCGTTGCAGGTCATCTCGACCACGCGCACTTGCGGCGGTAATTGCCGGCGGGCGGTGGCAAATTGCGCGGCGGAGGCGCAGACCGTGACCGGTTCGCTGTGGGAGATCGCGGTGACGATCTGCACCCAGACTTTCTGCGCCGGTTTCGCGCCGTTGCGCCACACGTCGGTGCGCTCCGGCCAGCCGAGCCAGCAGCCGGATTTGGCTTCGAATTCGCCGGGCAGACGGAAGCCGTCGTGTTTGGGGGTGGAGTCGAGCAAACGTGCCATGGTCAAACCTCGTCTTGGGTGGGGAATGACCACAGGCTAAGGTCGCGGACGGCAGGCTCGCCAACGATGATTATTGCGGAACCGTTGAATTCAACTCATCAATCGCTCAGCTGATCGTTGAACCATTCGAGCATCTGCGCCACCGCCGGACGCTCCAGCCGCAGCCGTTCGCAAACCAGCGCGTATTGGCCGAGCGCGGTCATGCTCGCGCTGAACGGCCGCACCAGTCGCCCGCTCAGCAGGTCCTCGTGCGCGGTGAGGTTGTCGCCCATCGCCACGCCCTGCCCCTGCGCCGCCGCTTCCAGCGCCAACCCGGCATGGGCGAAATACAACTGACGCTGCGGGCGCAGATCGCCGGCGTGGCTGGTGAGCCACGTTGTCCAGGTCTTGCCATCCTGATCGTCGTGCAGCAGGCAATGGCGCACCAAGTCCTTCGGCGACTTCAGAGCGCCCTGGTTGAACAGCCCGGGGCTGCACACCGGGAAGAATTGCAGCGCCGGCAACGGCCGCACGAAGTAGGAACTGCTGTCTACAGGTCCGGTGCCGTAGGTGATCGCCAGATCGATGTCCTCGCCGGGCGCGCTGGCGTCGATCGGCTGTTCGTAGAGATGCAGAGTGATGTGCGGATAGCGCGCATAGAAATCAGTGAGGCGGTTCATCAGCCACTTCTGCGCCAGTTCGGCGGTGACCGCCAGACGCACGACCGCCAGCGACGATGGATCGCGCAGTTCATCGCAGGCCTCGCCGATCAATTCGAAGGCCTGCTGCAGGCTCTGCATCAGGCGCCCGGCGGCGATGGTCGGGCGGATCTGCCGGCCTTCGCGGATGAACAGCGAGACGCCGAGCTGCTCTTCGAGCTGACGGATCTGGTGGCTGACCGCGCTGTCGGTGACGCACAGCTCGGCGGCAGCCCGGCCGAAATGCGCGTGGCGGGCGGCGCATTCGAAGGTTCTGAGGGCGGCCAGTGAGGGGAGTCTTCGCATCGGTTGGGGTGCCTTTTTTGGGGACATGCTGACCGGGCCTTGAGCGGGCGTCCAGTGGCTCCGCGTTATCGTTCTTCGCGAGCAGGCTCGCTCCCACATTTTGAAATGCGTTCTCCTGTGGGAGCGAGCCTGCTCGCGAAAGCGTCTGCATGATCGCCACAAATCTTCTAGGCTCAACCGCACCCCTTCAGCCAACCGGAGGCCCCTCATGCACCTCGAAGGCTCTTGCCACTGCGGCGCCGTCACCTTCAGCCTGACCAGCGCCCATCCCTATCCCTATCAACGCTGCTACTGCTCGATCTGCCGCAAGACCCAGGGCGGTGGCGGTTACGCGATCAACCTGGGTGGCGACGCGGCCAGCCTCAAGGTTCAGGGGCGCAAGCACATCACCATCTACCACGCGAAGATGAAGGACGAAGGAGACAAACGTGCCCATCGCAGCACGGCCGAACGGCATTTCTGCTCACAGTGCGGCAGCGGTTTATGGTTGTTCAGCCCGGAATGGCCGGAGCTGATCCACCCGTTCGCCTCGGCCATCGATACCCCGCTGCCGGTACCGCCGCAGCACACACATTTGATGCTGGGGTCGAAGGCGTCCTGGGTCGAGGTGGATGCCAAGCCCAAAGACCAACAATTTGAGGTGTATCCCGAGGAGTCGATTGCGCAGTGGCATGAGCGGTTGGGGCTGGTCAAATAAGTACAGTCTTGTGATGTGATTGATGGCCCTATCGCTGGCAAGCCAGCGATAGGGCCGGAACTGACAGCACAAATCAGTCCAGATGCGCCAAGGTCATCCGGAACGACGCCCCACCCCACACCGATTCCCCGACCTCGACCTGCCCGCCATGGGACTGCGACACCCGACGCACCAACGCCAGCCCCAACCCAAAGCCACCGGTACGCCGGTCGCGGCTGGCATCCAGTCGCGAGAACGGTTCGAAAATTTTCTCCCGGCCTTCCACCGGCACCCCCGGGCCATCGTCGTTGACCCGCACTTCGTAGTAATCGCCGCTGCGCACCAGCGTTACTTCGACCCGCTGCTCGGCATAACGAATGGCGTTGCGCAGCAGATTGATCACCGCCCGCGCCATGAACCGCGGCTCGATGCGCACGGTGTCGAGCCGGCAGTCACCAATCAGCAACTGCACCCCCGCCGCTTCCGCCTCCAGCGCAACGCTGCCGACCACGCTGTCGAGCCAGTTGGCCGCTTGAATGTTTTCGCGTTTGATCACCGTCGCACCGCGTTCGAGGCTGGCGTAGGTCAGCAGTTCGGAGACCATTTCTTCCAACTCGCCGAGGTCGGCGTACATGTCGGCGATCAGTTCGCGGTTCTGGCTGGCGTCCGGCTGTTGCTTGAGCTGGTCGAGTTCAAACGACAGCCGCGCAATTGGCGTACGCAATTCGTGGGAGACCGCGTTGGTCAGCTCGCGCTGATTGGCGATCAGGCTCTCGATACGCGCCGCCATCAGGTTGAAGTGTTCCGCCAGATCGCGGATGTTCGAGCGTTTCGACAGTTGAATGCGCACCGACAGATCGTTATCGCCAAAGCGCTCGGCGGCCAGACGCAGTTTTTCCAGATCGCGCCAGTGCGGGCGTACCCAGAAGAACAGGACGATGCCGATCAGCACCGCGAGCATCGCGTAAGCCACCGCGATGTAGAACGGCATCAGGCTCGGTTCGGGCGGCAGCTTGATGCTGAGCAGTTGCGAGCCACCGTCGATGTTGCTGATGAATTGGGTGTAGTTGTCGCGGATCACCAACAGGTTTTGCGCCAGTTCGGCCTTTTCCTCGGTGCTGAGGTCCAGTTGATCGGCTTCGATCAGCTTCAGCGACAAGCCGTAGTGCGGGCGCAACGCTTCCAGCTGCTGTTCACGCGCCGCGCCTTGCTGATCGCGCATGTGCTCGACCAGTGACCACGCCTGCCCGCGCACCGCCTCACGGTTGTAGGCCTGCATCTGGTTGTCGAGCAACGCGTTGAAGGTGTGTTCGACAGTTTGCAGGGCCAGGACCAGGCCCACCGTCATCACCAGAAACAGCCCGAGGAATAACCGCAGCATCTACAGCTCCCACGCGAATGGATTGAACAGGTAACCCTTGCCCCACACGGTCTTGATGCACACCGGCTCACGGGGATTGTCCTTGAGTTTGTTGCGCAACTTGCTGATGTACACGTCGACGCTGCGATTGAGCCCATCGAAGGCGATACCGCGCATGCGGTTGAGGATGTCATCGCGGGACAGGGTTTTGCCGGCGGCGCTGGCCAGCAGCCACAGCAGCTCGAATTCCATGGTGGTCATTTCGATGATCTCGCCAGCCAGCCGCACTTCGCGGCAGCTGCGGTCGATGCTCAAGCGGCCGAACTCCAGCGCACTGACCACGCCGGCCTCCGGCATCTGCCGACGCTGCAAGGCGCGTAGCCGAGCGAGCAATACCGGCGGTTTGATCGGCTTGATCACGTAATCGTCGGCGCCGGACTCCAGGCCGAGAATGTGGTCGAGGTCGTCTTCCTTGGCGGTGAGGATGACAATCGGCGTGTCCGACACGCTGCGAATTTCCCGACACACGTGCAGCCCGCTCTGCCCCGGCAGCATCAGGTCGAGCACCACCACTTTTGGCTGGAATTCGAGAAACGCGGCCACCGCCAGATCACCGCGATGCACCGCGCGCACCTCGTAGCCATGCTGCTCGAGAAAGTGCGCAATCAGCGTGGCCAGACGTTCATCGTCTTCGACCAGCAGGACTTTGCCAAAACCCAGGTTATCCATAACGACCGTCTGCCAACCCATGTGTGAAATGGTCGACAGTATGGCGGCAATCGTCGGCGAGGCGTTGTTTCGGGCAGCAAAAACCGGCCGCAGGGGCCGGTTTTCGGTGATCTTTCATACTCTTAAGAGTTTTTAACAAGTAGGAGCTGCCGGCACACCACTGTGGAAGCGAAACTCTTCATCCGGCGACTCGATCAGTTCCTGCTCGGCAGCACGCACCCTGTCGATCACCTGAGCGATGTCCTTCGCGTCGCCGTACTGGTAAGCCAGTTTCAGATAACCCTGGAAGTGCCGCGCCTCGCTTTTCAGCAGGCCGAAATAGAACTTGCCGAGTTCTTCGTCCAGATGCGGCACCAGCGCTTCGAAACGCTCGCAACTGCGCGCTTCGATGAATGCGCCGACCACCAGCGTATCCACCAGTTTCACCGGTTCGTGGCTGCGCACCACTTTGCGCAGTCCCGAGGCGTAGCGCCCGGCGTGCAGCTGGCGCAGCTCGATCTTGCGGCGTTTCATGAGGCGCATGACCTGTTCGTGGTGCACCAGTTCTTCCCGGGCCAGACGCGACATCATGTTGATCAGGTCGACGTGGGAATGGTACTTGGCAATCAGGCTCAGCGCGGTGCTGGCGGCCTTGAACTCGCAGTTCTTGTGGTCGATCAGCAGGGTTTCCTGATCGGCCAGTGCGGCCTGGACCCAGGCGTCGGGCGTGCGGCAGCCAAGGAATTCGTGGATTTCGGGAAGGATCATGAGGCTCACGGTAAAAGGTGTACGAGCAAAGGCCGCCGATTATACCGGCCTGCCCGCAGACCACCAGTCGCAGGCGTTGATATGCATCAAGTCGCAGGCGCATGAGCAGCAACTATAGTTGTGCAACGCCGTGCCTTTTCTTTGCTGGAGACTCCGCTCATGCAAGCCATTCGCAGCATTCTGGTGGTCATCGAACCCGAACATTCGGAAAGCCTGGCGCTCAAGCGCGCCAAGTTGATCGCCGGCGTGACCCAGGCCCATCTGCACCTGCTGGTGTGTGACCGCAAGCACGACCACGCCGGCATGCTTGGCGTGCTCAAAGCCGCACTGTTGGCGGATGGCTACAGCGTGACCACCGAACAGGCGTGGAACGAGAGCCTGCATGAGACCATCATCGACGTGCAGCAGGCCGAAGGTTGCGGGCTGGTGATCAAACAGCACTATCCCGACAGCGCGCTGAAAAAGGCCCTGCTGACCCCGGCCGACTGGAAACTGCTGCGCCACTGCCCGACTCCGGTGCTGTTGGTGAAAACATCCACCTCCTGGAAAGACCGCGTGATTCTTGCGGCTGTGGACGTGGGCAATGCCGATGGCGAACACCGGCATTTGCACACCACGATCATTGATCATGGCTACGACATTGCCAGCCTGGCCAAGGCGCATCTGCACGTGATCACGGCGCATCCGTCGCCCATGCTCTCGGCCGCGGATCCGACCTTCCAGCTCAAGGAAACCATCGAAGCGCGGTACCGCGAGCAGTGCAAGGCGTTTCAGGCCGAGTTCGATGTGGACGACGAGCACCTGCATATCGAGGAAGGCCCGGCGGATGTGTTGATTCCGTTCATGGCGCACAAGCTGCAGGCGGCGGTGACCGTGATCGGCACCGTGGCGCGCAGCGGGTTGTCAGGCGCGTTGATCGGCAATACCGCTGAAGTGGTGCTGGATGCACTGGAAAGCGACGTGCTGGTGCTCAAGCCGCAGGAGGTTGAGGATCATCTGGTGGAGTTGGCGGTGAAACACTGAGGATTACGGTGCCTGAACCGGCGCCTTCGCGAGCAGGCTCGCGAAGCTTCTAGGCGCCGAAGGCGTCTTTCAGAAAGCCCGGTGCGATATAGCGCTGATAATGCGCTTCCGACAACAGGAAGAATTCCCGATCAATGGCATCGCGCAGTTCCGGCAGGTTCCAGTCGCGAAACTCCGGCAGCAACACCATCCCGTAGGCCTCCAGATTAATGATCACCCGCGCCCCGCGAGCGATCAGCTGATAGGCCCAGCAATATTCCGACTGATGCGGTACAAAGCGGATCTTGCGCTGTTCCAGCTGCTGGCGCAGACGCGCCGAATCGAAGATCTCGACCTTGCTCGCCATCACTTGTGACAGCAATTGCTCCAGACGCAACCACACCGCACGCTTTTCTTCCTCGCCGTAACCATTCCAGTGGATCACTTCGTGGTGGAAACGCTTGCAGCCACGGCACACCAGATCTCCGTAAACAGTGGAGCAGAGGCCGACGCAGGGGGTCTTGATGGTCTGATTGGGCATAAATTGGCAAAACACTGAAACGCGGAACAGGTCGGCATGTTAGCCCTTTGTCGGCCATTGATCACCCCTCAAACGTCAGGGGCAAGCGCTGGATCGCGGTTTGGCGCGCCCGGGCACAACGCCACCAAAGTCCAATAGAGCGCGACTTACCTTTAAATTTTTTTTGCCGTAGAATCAGCCAGCCTTTTAAGGCGCCAATGTCCGTTAGAAGCTGTTTTCAAAGCGTCACGAGCACAGTCGTTCCTTCAGAGCGGTGTTGGCGAAGGGTTTTTCCAGCGGGGAAAAGCCCAACGCCAACCCTCATCAGCTCCCCGTTCTGCAGGCGTAAAACTTTGAAAGCAGCTTCTGTAAGGAATTGCCGGTAATTCTGGCCTAACGACTCACAACGTCGTGCGGTGCATGAGTACGGCAATTTCGGGATGAGCGTCCCGGACACCCATTTGGGACCACTGATGAGGGTAATAACTGTGCTTGAAGCCTACCGCAAACATATCGAAGAGCGTGCAGCCCTGGGTATCGTTCCCCAGCCGCTTAACGCCGAACAAACTGCAGGCCTGGTCGAGCTGCTGAAGAATCCTCCGGCTGGCGAAGAAGCTTTCCTCGTTGACCTGATCACCAATCGCGTACCACCAGGAGTGGACGAAGCCGCTTACGTCAAAGCCGGTTTCCTGTCGGCCCTGGCCAAAGGCGAAGTCACCTCCCCTCTGCTGGACAAGAAGCGCGCTGTAGAACTGCTCGGCACCATGCAGGGCGGCTACAACATCGTGACCCTGGTTGAACTGCTGGACAACGCCGAACTGGCGCCAGTGGCTGCCGAAGAACTCAAGCACACCCTGCTGATGTTCGATGCCTTCCACGACGTGGCTGAAAAAGCCAAGAACGGCAACGTTCACGCCAAAGCCGTGCTGCAATCCTGGGCTGACGGCGAGTGGTTCAAGAAGCGCCCTGTGCTGGCCGACAAGATCAGCCTGCGCGTGTTCAAGGTCACCGGCGAAACCAACACCGACGACCTGTCCCCGGCACCAGACGCCTGGTCGCGTCCTGATATCCCGCTGCACGCCCTGGCCATGCTGAAAATGGCCCGTGACGGCATCGTTCCGGACGAGCAAGGCAAGACCGGCCCGATGAAGCAGATCGAAGAAATGCGCGGTCAAGGCTTCCCGATCGCCTACGTCGGTGACGTGGTCGGTACCGGTTCCTCGCGTAAATCGGCAACCAACTCGGTGCTGTGGTTCTTCGGTGACGACATCCCTTACGTGCCGAACAAGCGCGCTGGCGGTTTCTGCTTCGGCAGCAAAATCGCTCCGATCTTCTACAACACCATGGAAGATGCCGGCGCACTGCCGATCGAGTTCGACGTGTCGAACATGAACATGGGCGACGTGATCGACCTGTACCCGCACGCCGGCAAAGTCTGCAAGCACGGTACCGACGAAGTCATCACCACCTTCGAAATGAAGACCCCTGTGCTGCTGGACGAAGTCCGTGCCGGCGGTCGTATCCCGCTGATCATCGGCCGTGGCCTGACCGAGAAGGCGCGCGCCGAACTGGGTCTGCCTGCGTTCGACCTGTTCAAGAAGCCGGAAGCACCGGCTGAAAGCACCAAGGGCTTCACCCTGGCGCAGAAAATGGTCGGCAAGGCGTGCGGTCTGGCAGAAGGCAAAGGCGTTCGTCCTGGCACCTACTGCGAACCGAAAATGACCACCGTAGGTTCTCAGGACACCACCGGTCCAATGACCCGTGACGAACTGAAAGACCTGGCGTGCCTGGGCTTCTCCGCTGATCTGGTGATGCAGTCCTTCTGCCACACCGCGGCGTATCCGAAGCCGATCGACGTGACTACCCACCACACCCTGCCTGACTTCATCATGACCCGCGGCGGTGTTTCCCTGCGTCCGGGCGACGGTATCATCCACTCGTGGCTGAACCGCATGCTGCTGCCGGACACCGTCGGTACCGGTGGTGACTCGCACACCCGTTTCCCGATGGGCATCTCGTTCCCGGCCGGTTCCGGTCTGGTCGCGTTCGCCGCTGCCACCGGTGTCATGCCGCTGGACATGCCGGAATCGATCCTGGTGCGCTTCAAAGGCAAAATGAAACCTGGCATCACCCTGCGTGACCTGGTTCATGCCATTCCTTACTTCGCCATCCAGAACGGTCTGCTGACCGTCGAGAAGAAAGGCAAGAAAAACGCCTTCTCCGGCCGCATCCTGGAAATCGAAGGCCTGGAAGGTCTGACCCTGGAACAGGCATTCGAACTGTCCGACGCCTCGGCCGAACGTTCGGCTGCCGGTTGCACCATCAAGCTGTCGAAAGAGTCGATCACCGAGTACCTGCAGTCCAACATCACCCTGCTGCGCTGGATGATCGGCGAAGGCTACGGCGATGCACGTACCCTGGAACGTCGTGCGCAAGCGATGGAAGCCTGGATCGCCAACCCGCAACTGATGGAAGCCGATGCCGACGCCGAATACGCCGAAATCATCGAAATCGATCTGGCCGACATCAACGAGCCGGTACTGTGCGCGCCGAACGATCCGGACGACGCCCGTCTGCTGTCCAGCGTCGCTGGCGAGAAGATCGACGAAGTGTTCATCGGTTCGTGCATGACCAACATCGGTCACTTCCGCGCTGCCGGTAAACTGCTGGATCAGGTCAAGGGTCAGCTGCCAACCCGTCTGTGGCTGTCGCCGCCGACCAAAATGGACGCTCACCAACTGACCGAAGAAGGCTACTACGGCATCTACGGCAAGGCCGGCGCGCGCATGGAAATGCCAGGCTGCTCGCTGTGCATGGGTAACCAGGCACGCGTTGAGCCGAACAGCACCGTGGTCTCGACGTCGACCCGTAACTTCCCGAACCGTCTGGGCGACGGCGCGAACGTCTACCTGGCTTCGGCCGAACTGGCATCCGTGGCTTCGATCCTGGGTCGCCTGCCGACCGTCGAGGAGTACATGGAATACGCTGGCAAGATCGACAGCATGGCGGCCGATGTTTACCGCTACCTGTCCTTCGACCAGATCGCCGAGTTCCGTGAAGCGGCTGCGAACGCCAAGATTCCGGTCGTTCAAGCCTAACGCTGCAACGCAATGAAAAAACGCCGCCCATCGTGAGATGTGCGGCGTTTTTTTTATGCGTGCTCTGTTCCACATCATTCCTTGTAGGAGCTGCCGAAGGCTGCGATCTTTTGATCCTGCTTTTTAAGATCAAGAGCAAAGATCGCAGCCTTCGGCAGCTCCTACAGGGAGGCGTCAGGTTTAAAGGCTTGCTGCACCGCCCCATCGACGCTCAGCCCGCTGAGTATCACCCCGTTGGCCGTTACCTCCGGCAACGCCTCCAACGCGACCAGCGCTTCCTGTTTGAGCCGCGCCAGAATCAGCCGCTTGCCCTCCTGATGCACCCGCAGGAAAAACGCCTGCATCGCCTCGATACTGGTGCCGTCCAGGTCCGGGGTTTCCTCCAGACTGAGGATCACCGTGTGCAGCGGCACTTGCGAATGACGAATCAAATGCAGCGCCGCACCGAGAATCCGCTCCACATTGGCAAAGAACAATGCCTCACTGGGCCGCACAATCAGCACTCCCGGCTCAACCGTCGCCGTTGGATGTCGCTGCAAATCGACAAAATCGTGCCCGCCGTCGATTCGCCCGAGCACCTGAATGTCCGCCGCCGACATCTGTTTGAGCATCAGCAACACGCTGATCGCCACCGACACCAGCAAGCCGTCGAGAATGCCCAGCACCAGCACCGCCCCCACCGCGCACATCACCAGCAGCCGATCCCGGCGCCAGACGAAGTAGCGCCCCAGCGGCTGCAGACTCAAGCCACGCGCCAGCGCATGAATCACGATGGCCGCCAGAATCGGCTCCGGCGTCAGGGCGATCCACGGCAATACCGTCAGCACGATCACCAGCACCACCAGCGCCGCCACGCCACCGGCCCAGCGTGACGTCGCCCCGGCTGCCTCGTTCGCCGACGTCGCCGAATACCCGGCCCCCGCCGGCATGCCATGGAACAATCCGGACAACAGATTCGAGGCCCCCAGCGCCAGCAGATCACGGTTGGAGGTCACACGATCACCGTGTTTGAGGGCGAACGCACTGATCGAGCCGTACGACTCTGCATACAGAATCATCACCAGCGCGAACCCCACCTCCCCCAGCCGCAGCCAGTCGGCAAACGGCAGCACCGGCAGGTTCGGTACTTCCATGCTCAGGTCGATCAAGCCGATCAACTTCACACCGTGGGCCGGCAGGTTCAACCATTGTCCGGCGACGATACCGATCACTACCACCAGCAAACCGCCGGGCACCCGTGGAAAACGGGAGAACAGGCTCAACAACAGCAGAGCCACCGCAGCGACAGCCGCCGCCGGCCAGTTCCATTGCGGCAGTTGTTCGAGCAATTGCGGGGCGAAGCGCACCAGATTGGCGTCGGTCAGGTGCACGCCGACCACGCTGGCGACCTGTTTGAGGATGATCGTCAGCGCCAGGCCGAAGGCGAAACCGCGCAATACCGGTTTGGCGATAAACGAGGTGACGCTGCCGAAACGAAAGATCCCCGCCAGCAAGAACAGCCCACCGGTGACCAGTACCAAGCCGACCGCCAGCGTCGCGCGTAACTGCGGGTCGCCATTGGCCATGGTCGCGGTGGTCGCCGCCAGCACCGCCGCTGACGAAGACGTGGCCGAGACAATGGCAAAGCGGCTGGTGCCAAACAGCCCGTAGCAGAGCAATCCGGCAAACAGGGCAATCACGCCGGCCTGCGGCGCCAGCGCGGCGATGGTCGAATAAGCGACCGCTTCGGGCAAGAGCAGCCCGGCAATCGACAGGCCGGCGAGGATGTCACGCCAGCGATTGGTGGGTTCTACCGGTTGGGCCGTACTCGACAATCCACTGTCTCCAGACGAAAAAAAGCCGCTGTGCGCATCACGCACAGCGGCCACTGTAGCTGAGTCTCCGGCGCTTTGGCTTACGCCGTCAGCGAATAAATCAACGCCGAAATCGCCACCAGACCTACGGCGGTGACAAACACGTTCGACGCCTGACCGCGATAGCGCGCCATCGCCGGTACTTTGCGGATCGCGTACATCGGCATCAGGAACAGAATCGCAGCGATCACCGGGCCACCGATGGTCTCGATCATCCCGAGAATGCTCGGGTTCAGGGTCGCGACGATCCAGCACACCACCAGCATGAACGCCGCCACGATGCGATCCAGCGCCTTGGCGCCCGGACGCTTGCCGCTCTTGACGATCAGGCCCTTGAGGCCTTCGCTGGCGCCGATGTAGTGACCGAGAAACGACTTGGAGATCGCCACAAACGCAATCAACGGCGCCGCGAACGCGATGGTCGGGTTGCTGAAGTGGTTGGCCAGGTACGACAGGATCGACAGGTTCTGCGCCTTGGCTTCGGCCAGTTGTTCCGGCGACAGGGTCAGCACGCAACTGAAGACGAAGAACAGCACCATCACCACCATCAACAGGTGGGCGCGGCAGAGGATCTGCGAGCTGCGCTGATCAGCGTTGACACCGTAGCGACGCTTCTGATCCACCGCAAACGCCGAGATGATCGGCGAGTGGTTGAACGAAAACACCATGACCGGAATCGCCAGCCACAGTGTGTGCAGCAACGCCGACGGTGCCGGCACTTGCGAGGCGGTGGTGAGAATGCCGCCGTTCCAGTGCGGAATCAGGTACACCGCGAGGAACAGCAGCGCAACGATGAACGGATACACCATCAGGCTCATCGCCTTGACGATGGCCTGCTCGCCGCAACGCACAACGGCGAGCAGGCCGAGGATCAACACGAACGACAGCAGCGCGCGCGGTGGCGGCGTGATGTGCAGTTGGTGTTCAAGGAAACTGGCGACCGTGTTGGTCAGGCCGACGCTGTAGATCAGCAGGATCGGGAAGATGGCGAAGAAGTACAGCAGGGTAATCAGCGCACCGGCCTTGATGCCGAAATGCTGCTCGACCACGTCAGTGATGTCGGCGCCTTCGCGACCGGAGAGGACGAAGCGGGTCAGGCCTCGGTGGGCAAAGAACGTCATCGGGAAGGCCAGCAGCGCGAGGATCACCAGCGGCCAGAAGCCACCCAGACCGGCGTTGATCGGCAAAAACAGGGTACCGGCGCCAATGGCCGTCCCGAACAGTCCCAACATCCACGTGGTGTCATGGCGATTCCAGCTCGACAGTTCAGCTGGTGCTGCCGCTTCATAGCGTTCGTCGACGCTATTGGCCTGATCATTCATCCGGTCGGATCTCCGCATTCCGGTCACTTGCCACTCGGTCGGGACGCGTCGGAAAAAACCGACAGACATGCTCCGGCCGAAACAGGGGCGCGATTCTCCGTGATAAATGAGCAGAAGCAAAGACTTAGCTGAGGAATGGTTGTACGGAGCAGATCAGCGGGTTGTCGTTTTCGGGAAAATAGCTGTCGGCTTCGGATACGTGAAATGTCGTTTTTCGACAAGTTTCAGCGACAACTCCACCGGCAAGACGATCAGATTGATCGAGCGAGGAGAAATCCGAGTGACATGCAAAACAGGCCGAACGCCAGCATTCCCCAGATTGGGTACATATCGCCCTTGTTTTTGATGCGCATTCTTTCTTCCCACTCATCGTGCTCACGTTCCAGCTCTTCCATTCTGGCTTTACGATCATAGGTACTCATGTGAATTTTCCTTTTTGGGGTCATGGTCTGACAGTTGTGGAACGCGAACATCAGAACTTGAAGAAAACGCCTGCTACTGCGGTGATTGCTGTCACCACCCCAGCCAATACTGCGAGCGGATACAAATCCTTCTCTCTATTAAGCTTTTTTCTCCTCCGCCGTTAGCTTTTTTCTCTCGGCTACAAGCTTTCTTGACTCATTCTCCAGCCTGTCGAGTTCCAGATTTTCCAGATCGTTCTTGAGCATTCGCCTTCCTTAGCTATTGCAGTCACTGCCCGAGCTGCTTTGTGCCTCATGATTGCTTGTTCATCATCATTCGGGTAGCAGACGCATCTGCCAAATTCGTAGGCAAAATCCGCGAAAAACGTAGGTAGCCTCGTACAAAAACAACGGCGAGCACATCACCCCAAATTTTCAATCTGGCCGACATGTTCTAGCGTGAGAGGAGTCCCCTGCCCACGGAGTCTTTGCCCATGCCCCTCGTCCGCGTCGAAATCAAACAGCACTCTGATCCCACCTTCGCCAAACGCATCGGCGAGCAGATCTACGCCGCCATGCGCAGCACCATCAACGTGCCGGAGCACGACAACTTCCAGATCCTCAACGAGCACGACGGCGAGCATTTCATCTTCGATCCGCAGTACCTGGGCATCCAGCGCAGCGATGGGTTGGTGATCATCCAGATCACCCTCAATGAAGGCCGGACGCTGGAGCAGAAAAAAGCCCTGTACCAGACCATCGCGCACAGCCTGAACAGCCAACTGGGCATTCGCCTGGAAGACGTGTTCATCAATCTGGTGGAGGTCAAAAAGGAGAATTGGTCGTTCGGCAACGGCATCGCCCAATACGCCAGTTGACTGGACTCGTTGGCGCCTTCGTGCAGCCGATCAACGATACCGGGGCGAGCTTCTGACGAAGCGCCCGCGCGCTCCCCGTTTCAGCTCCTACACTGGCTGAAGCGGGGCTGCGGCCGTGATTGCCAAACTGCTCTGGAATCAGCACTCTGACACGATATTCGCGACCGAACCGCCATTGATCACAGGAGCCGCGCAATGCCCGCCACCGTTCTGGTACTGGTTGAAACCATCAATGACTATCTGCCGATTCTCGAGCATCAGGGCTTTCATCTGATCCTCGCGCCAACCCCTGCCGAACGCGCGCAAGCCATCGCCACCCACGGGGCACGGATCGACGCTGTACTGACTCGTGGCCCGCTGGGCCTGACCGCCGAGGAAATCGCCGCCCTGCCGGCGCTGAAGATCATCACCGTGATCGGTGCCGGTTACGAACACGTCGACCTGCAGGCCGCCAGCGATCGCGGGATTACCGTGACCAACGGCGCCGGGGTCAACGCCTCGTCGGTGGCCGACCATGCCCTGGCCATGCTGCTGGCACTGGTACGCGACATTCCGCGCTGCGACGCGGCGGTGCGCCGGGGTGAATGGCCGAAGATCATGCGCCCGTCGCTGGCCAATAAACGCCTGGGGATTCTCGGCCTGGGGGCGGTGGGCATGGCGATTGCCAAGCGTGCTCACCTTGGTTTCGACATGCAGATCAGCTACCACAACCGGCAGCTGCGCAGTGATGTGCCCTATGCGTTCTGCTCCACGCCGACCGAACTGGCGCGGGCCTCGGATTTTCTGATCGTCGCCACGCCGGGCGGGATTGGCACCCAGCATCTGGTGACGCGCCCGGTACTTGATGCTCTGGGCCCGACCGGTTTCATCGTCAATATCGCCCGGGCCAGCGTGATCGCCACGGCGGAGTTGATCAGCGCACTCGAGCAACGACGGATTGCCGGGGCTGCGCTGGACGTGTTCGATCACGAACCGCAGGTGCCCGATGCGCTGAAAACCCTGAACAATGTGATTCTCACGCCGCATGTCGCCGGTCTGTCGCCGGAAGCCACACAAGGTACGGTGGAACTGGTGGGGAAAAACCTGATGGCATTCTTTTCGGGGCAACCGGTGCTGACGCCCGTCATCCTGCCACCGAGACTCAACAACCAGCGCGTGCATTAACAAGCGCCGGCAGTGCCCTGCTGCCGGCGCCTATTCGAAACGCTGATTATCCTGCAACACGCTAACCTATAAGACCGCTGCGCGCTTGTGGCCGCCCTGGTGCGCCATTAGATTAGCCAATGATGTCTGGCCTCCAAAATAAGCAGAAGGGATAAGCATGGCGCTTACTGACCAGTCCACCCGTATCCGCTCTGGCGAAGAACTCGATGCCAGCCTGATCGACCCGTACCTCAAGGCGCACATTCCGGGCCTGACCGGCACGCCGCAGATCAGCCAGTTTCCCGGCGGTGCGTCGAACCTGACGTACCTGCTGGAATACCCGGACCAGGAATTTGTCCTGCGCCGTCCGCCGTTCGGCCACAAGGCCAAATCCGCCCATGACATGGGCCGCGAATTCCGCATCCTCAATCAACTGCGCGACGGTTTCCCCTACTGCCCGAAAGCCTACGTGCACTGCACCGACGAGTCGGTGATCGGTGCCGAGTTCTATGTGATGGAGCGGGTCAAGGGCATCATCCTGCGCTCCGACCTGCCGCCAGAACTGGGCCTTGATGCAGCCAGGACCGAAGCACTGTGCAAGAGCTTCATCGACCGTTTCGTCGAACTGCACCGGGTTGACTACAACGCCTGCGGCCTCGGCGATCTGGGCAAGCCGGAAGGTTACGTCGCCCGTCAGATCAAGGGCTGGAGCGAACGTTACGAAAAAGCCCTGACCCCGGATGCGCCGCACTGGGAAAAGGTCAAGGCCTGGCTCAATGACAAGATGCCGGCCGACCATCCGACCTCAAGCATCGTCCACAACGACTACCGTTTCGACAACGTGATCCTCGACCCGGACAACCCGATGCAGATCATCGGCGTGCTCGACTGGGAACTGACCACCCTCGGCGATCCGCTGATGGACCTGGGCAACACCCTCGCCTACTGGATTCAGGCCGATGACCCGGCCCCCGTGCAACTGATGCGCCGCCAGCCCAGCCACGCTCCGGGCATGCTGAGCCGCCGCGAGTTCGTCGATTACTACGCCGAACGCTCGGGCATCCGCATCGACAATTTCGACTTCTACTACACCTACGGCCTGTTCCGCCTGGCCGGCATCGTGCAGCAGATCTACTACCGCTTCTACCACGGCCAGACTCAGGACAAACGCTTCGCGCAGTTCATTCACATGAACAAACTGCTGGAGCACATGAGCCTGCAGGTCATTGCAAAATCGAGCCTCTGACGGCCCACACCAAGGAACCCCCATGTCCAAGACTCAGTTGTTCGACCTCGACGGCAAAATCGCCTTCGTCTCCGGCGCCAGCCGCGGCATCGGTGAAGCCATCGCCAAACTGCTGGCCCAGCAAGGCGCCCACGTGATCGTCTCAAGCCGCAAGCTCGAAGGTTGCCAGCATGTCGCCGACGCGATCATTGCCGCTGGCGGCAAAGCCACCGCCGTGGCCTGCCACATCGGTGAAATGGAACAGATCAGCCAGGTATTCGCCGGGATCAAGGAACAGTTCGGCCGCCTCGATATCCTGGTGAACAACGCCGCGACCAACCCGCAGTTCTGCAACGTGCTGGACACCGACCTGAGCGCATTCCAGAAGACCGTCGACGTGAACATCCGCGGCTACTTCTTCATGTCGGTAGAAGCCGGCAAGCTGATGCGCGAAAACGGTGGCGGCAGCATCATCAACGTCGCGTCGATCAACGGTATTTCACCGGGGATCTTCCAGGGCATCTATTCGGTGACCAAAGCGGCAGTGATCAACATGACCAAGGTCTTCGCCAAGGAATGCGCGCAATTCGGCATCCGCTGCAACGCCCTGCTGCCGGGCCTGACCGACACCAAATTCGCTTCGGCCTTGGTGAATAATGACGCGATCCTCAAGCAGGCACTGACGCAGATCCCGCTCAAGCGCGTGGCCGATCCGAGTGAAATGGCCGGGGCGGTGCTGTATCTGGCAAGTGATGCATCGAGCTACACCACCGGGGTTTCGCTGAATGTGGATGGTGGGTTCCTGTCCTGAACCAGACTTGCCTGTGTAGGAGCTGCCAAAGGCTGCGATCTTTGACTTTGAAGATCAAGATCAAAAGATCGCAGCCTTCGGCAGCTCCTACACAGGATTGAGCTCAGGCAATGACCTTATGCACCGCCAGCAAAGCCGCCCCAAGCTACTGCGTGACACACCGGGTGGTGGTGATATGGCGCGTGACCTGCTCGTCAACGTACATATCGCCAGACACCTGAGTGTTCTCCAGCGTCTGACAGGTACGCACCGGCGGTGGTGGTGGCGCAGCAGGAGGCGGTGGCGGAGGACTGGCGCAGCCGCTCAATAGCGCGACAGAGAAAGCCAGCGACAACGGCAGATACACGCGTTTCCCAGGATTATTCATAGGACGACCCGCGGTGAATGGAAGAGCCACTTCCGCTATCGCGCACGAATACCGCGGCTGACGGAAGACCTGACCACTCATTCTTTATAGCCGAACACCCTGCAAGCGCCAGTGAAATGGAGGGGGATGAGGGAATTGGCTGTCGATTTTGTGGAGCAGAATCTGTGAGGGAGGGTTACCTCAGCAAGCAATTTATTGACCGGAAGGCCGCCATCGCTGGCAAGCCAGCTCCCACAGTGAAATCGGGTGCCATCAGTTAGAGATTGGTCGGCTGGCAGGCCGCCTTCGCGAGCAGGCTCGCTCCCACAACTTTATTCGTTCACACCCCACGCGGCGAAGCCGCCCCACTCAACACAATGAGCGTTAGCTCGAGTACCGCTCTTGATCTGAGGGCCCGTCGGCAGGCTGAGTGGAGGGATTTATCCGGGGTGGGAGCGCAGCGACCGTTTGGCGCAGCCAAACACAGCGAGAGGAGGTGCAGCGAAGCAAACCGTAGGCGCTGCCCCCCGGATCAATCCCGGAGCGAAGGAACCCGAGCCTGAGCGAGGGCCGAACGTCAGGGTAAAGCCCTTTGGTTACTTTGGGGCTTTTGCCAAAGTGACCCGCCGTAAGGGCGGAACCCTGATCAGCAACACCCGCAGTAACGGATCCACACCCAAAACAGCCAAAAACCCTAAGCCATATCCGGATCCCGAGCAGCCCGCAAAGAATTACTCTCCAACTCATACCGCAACTCATCAATCAACGCCGCCACAGCCTCCGGCGTACGCAACTCATTGAGCTTCAACCCGCTGATCACCAGATCCACCTGTCCCGACTCCCGGTGATACAACTTCACCGTCAGCGAATGATCCCCATCCACTGAACACTCGCACGCCAATGGCGAGAAACTCTGCTCAAGGCTGGCGCGCAACTGCGCAAGATTCATCATGGAGCTTGTTCCTTTAGCTGTTTCGAAGGGAGACGATCCCAAGCCAACAGGCTTGTATCGCACCCCACCAGACTAAGAACTGCCCCACCACGCCAGAACCTGCATTTGCACCTCATCGATTAGTGCATTTGCACCTACCGCTGCCCCTTGGCGCCGCGTTCGCCGGAAAACAGACCCCGCTCCCGCGCCCACACAATCGCCTCGCTGCGACTGTGCACATCGAGCTTGGAATACACCGTCGCCACATGATTGCGCACGGTATTGGGTGCCAGCTTCAACCGGGCGGCGATCTCCTTGTCGGCCAACCCCTCGCAGATCAGCCCCAGCACGTCGCGCTCACGCGCCGTCAGGTCAGTGAACGACACGCTCGGCAGCTGCGGCGAGTTGACCTTCTTCACATTCGCCAGTTTTTCGATCAGCGTCCGGCTGAACCACGAAGCATCCTTCATCACCTCTTCGATCGCCGCCACCAGCTCCAGCTCGGTGCGCTTGCGTTCGGTGATGTCCATCAGCACCAGCAGATAGCACGGCGTGTCCTGAATGTTCACGGTGTCAGCCGACACCGCGCACTCCAGCAGCTCTGCATCCTTCCTGCGCACGCGCACGTCGACCCGATCAATCCGACCGCTTTTGGCCAGGGCGTTCAGCAGCCGGGCCCGCGCACCATCGTCATCGATGAAATGCAGCTGGGTCACGGTTTTGCCCACCACCTCGTCGCTGTCGTAGGCGAGGGTGTCGAGGAACGCCTGATTGACATCAATCACCTGCTGCTCGTCAGCACTGCAGATCAGAATCGGCACCGGGGTCAGGCGGAACGCCTTGGCGAAGCGTTCCTCACTCTGACGCAGCGCCACTTCCGCCTTGTGCCGCAGCTCCATGTCGACGAAGGAAAACAGCATGCAATCCTCATCATTGAGCACCAACGGTTGCCCGGCGACGATCACTTGCTTGCTGCCGCCATCGGGCAGACGCAGTTGAGCCTGCATCTGTGGAATGGTCGCCACATCGCGCAGACGCTGGATCGCCAGATCCTTTTTCTCAGCCTGATCGAAGACATCGATTTCATAGGCCGAGGTACCGATCACCTGATCGCGGGTGTAACCGGTCATCTCCAGAAACCCCGGATTAACCTTGATGTAACGCAAGTCGCTGAGGCGGCAGATCACCGCCGGCGCCGGGTTGGCATTGAAGGTCTTTTCGAAGCGCTGCTCGGCATTGGCCCAATCGGTGACGTCGCTCATGATCAGCACCAGCGACTCCGGCTGCCCTTCGCGGTCGGTCAGTACCATGCTGCGCACACTGTGCACCCAGACGCGTTCCGGGTCATCCATGGCAGACATTTCGACCAACAGGTCGCTGAATACCTCACACCGTGCGACGCGGCTGATCGGATAGTTCTCGGGCGGCAACAGGTGGTTGTTGCGATAACGCAGCGTGAAACGCTTGGCATACTCATCGGCATTAGTGCCCAGCTCGCCGATCCGGCTGACACCGTGCATGGCCAGTGCTGCCTCGTTGGCCCAGAGGATGCTCTGATCGAGCTCCAGCAGAATCACCCCGTCGGACAGCCCGGCGATAATCTGCTGCAACTGGCGACGATTGGTTTCAGTGGTCAGGACTTCCTGGCTCATTGGATCTCCACAGGGAATGCGCGTGTGAAGATTACGACCGCAGGCGTTCGTGATCGTGCCGAACATAAATATGCGCCCCACCACAGTCCCCTGTGGGAGCGAGCTTGCTCGCGAATACGGTATTTCTTTCAAAGAATCTGTCGGCTGACACACCGCCTTCGCGAGCAAGTTCGCTCCCACAAGGGATCAAGGTTGATCTGAGGTTTCCACCAGCTCGCGCAACGTATCGAGAAACAGCCTGAGCACCGGCGAAGCATCATCGGCGCGGTAAGTCGCGTACAGCGGCACTTCCGGCAGCGCCGGCGTCAGCCTGCGAAACACCAGCCCTGCCGGCGCCAGTTGCTCGATCGAAGCCGGCAGCAGCGCCACTCCGAACCCGGCGCGCACCAGGCTGAGCAGCGTCTGTACTTCGATCACCTGCTGGCGGATCTGCGGGGTGAACCCGGCCTGAACGCAGCACTGATAAAGGAAGTTGGCAAACCGCGACTGCTTCAGTTCCAGCGCAACGAACGGTTCCTGCGCCAGATCCGCCGGAGCCAGTACTTCGCGCCTTGCCAGCGGATGATCAGCCGGCATCACCACGTGAATCGGCTCGTAGATCAGCAACTCGTTACGCAGCAACGGATCGTCATAACCGACCCGAAACACGCAGGCGTCTATACGTTTCTCTTTCAATGCCTTGACCTGCGCCGCCGGGGTCATTTCATGCAGGCGCCAGTTCACCTGCGGATAGCGCTCACGAAACAGATGCAGGGCCTTGGGCAGCACGCCGACCATCACCGAACTGATCATGCCGATTTCCAGTTCGCCGAGTTGCCCGCGCCCGGTCTGGCGGGTCAGGTCCAGTGCCCGTTCCAGTTGTTCGAACACCAGCGGCGCCTGCTCCTTGAGCATCTGCCCCGCGGCTGTCAGCTCGACCCGGTGATGACTGCGCTCGAACAGCGGCGTGCCCAACTCCTCCTCCAGCAGACGAATCTGCTGGCTCAGCGGCGGCTGGCAAATGTGCAGGCGCTCCGCAGCCCGACCGAAATGCAACTCATCGGCCAGGGCCATGAAGTACCGCAGCAGGCGCAGGTCCATGGCGGCTTACCCCAGGCTCAGCGGTGTCGACCGTTGGCGCACGCCGGTCAACGCAAACAAGGCGTTGGCAATCGCGGGTGCCACCGACGGACTGCCCAACTCGCCGACGCCACCGGGTTTGCCCGGCTCGCCATCCAGCACCACGATATCGGTGGCCGGCATGTCCGACATGCGGGTCACGCGGTAGTCGTGAAAATTGCTCTGCACCACCCTACCCTGTTGGATGTCGAGCCGGTCGAACAACGCATGACCCAGGCCCCACATCAGGCCGCCGTAGATCTGCTCCTCGACGCCGCCGGGCGACACGGCCAGACCGCAGTCGACCACACACGTCAGCTTCTCGACTTTCGGTTTGCCATCGACCGTCGCGACCCGCGCCACCACGGCGATAAAACTGCTGTAACCCTGAAAGGTCGCAATGCCCAGCGCGGTGCCGGGCGGCAACGGCTGGCCCCACCCGGCGCGTTCGCCAGCCTGTTTGAGCACCGCCACATGCCGTGGCCGCTCCTGCATGTTCGCCAGTCTGAAGGCCAACGGATCGGCGCCCGCCGCGTGGGCCAGTTCGTCCATGAAGCTTTCGATGGCGAACACGTTGGGAATGAAGCTCACCGAGCGATACCAGCCGCTGGGCACCTGGCTTTCGTGCTTGACCCAGTTCAACTGCAGATGCGGCGGACGATAGGCGAAGTCCCACGCGGTGATCGCTTCGGTGGTGCTGTAATCCATGTGATCCGGGCGTTCGAAATAGCCCGGCTCCCACTGCTCCGGCGAGGCCGGTGACACCGCGTGCAGTTGCAGTGCGTTGAGTTTGCCTTGGGCATCCAGCGCACCTTTGACCCGGTGCAGCGTCGCCGGGTGATTGAAGAGTGCGTGCATTTCGTCTTCGCGGCTGTTGAGCAACTTCACCGGCACGCCGGTCTGTTGCGCCAGATACGCCACCTCGAACAACCAGTATTTGGCTTCCCGCGCACCGAAGCTGCCGCCGGACACCAGCTCATTGATAGTGACCTTGTTCTTGTCGATGCCGCATACGCTTTGCGCCGCTTCCAGCGCCGAAGACGGCACCTGCACGCCGCCCCAATAAGTGATCGAATTGTCCTGCACGTGCGCGGTGATGCAGATTGGCTCGAGCGGGTTCTGCACCTTGTACGGCATGCGGTAATCGGCTTCGATCAGCTGCGCCGCGACCGTCCATTGCGCATCGACATCACCACGCGTCATGGCCTTGATGGTTTGGCTGTTCGGGTCGGAAATAGCGGCCGCTTGCGCCGTGACCAGTTCCGCGCTGTCGAACCCGGCCAGTGGCGAATCGCTCCATTTGATCTCCAGCACTTTGCGGCCCTGCTGCGCCGCCCAGAACGTGTCGGCCAGCACCGCGACGCCTTCCAGATTGCCGCCGAGCACGTCCGGGCGCCCGGGGATTGCAAGCACCTGGCGCACGCCCGGTACCTGCAATGCCGCCGCCGAATCGACGCCGAGCACTTTCGCCCCGACTACTGGCGCGCGCTGAATCACCGCCACCAGCATCCCCGGCAACTGCACGTCGATGCTGTACTTGAAGCGCCCGCAGACCTTGGCCGCGGCATCGCGCTTGTGCCGCAGTTTGCCGATGTACTTGAACTGCGCCGGATCCTTCAGCGAGACCTTTTCCGGCACCGGCAGACGCGCCGCCACGCCGACCAGTTCGCCGTAGCCGAGGCTGCGTTTGCTGGGCAGATGAACCACCCGGCCTTCTTCGGTGCTGCAGCTGTCGGGGCTGACCTTCCATTGCTTTGCCGCCGCCGCGATCAGCAGCGCCCGCGCCGTGGCCCCGGCCATGCGCAAGCGCTCGTATTCGAGAGAAACACTGGTGCTGCCGCCGGTGGAAAAGACTTTCCAGACCGGGTGAATGTAGGTCTCGAAGAACGGATCTTCCGGGGTGATGACCTGCACGGTCATCGGGTTCACATCCAGCTCTTCGGCCACGCACGCGGCCAGCGCGGTTTGCGTGCCAGTGCCGGAATCGTGCTTGTGCACCACCAGTTTCATCGTGCCGTCGGGGAAGATCCGCACCCAGGCGTTGGGCTCGAATTCCGTGGCCGGCGCCGGGGTTTTCGAGTCGCTGGCGGCGCTACCGGATGGCAGATACAGAGCAATCGCCAGGCCCGAAGCGACCGTCGCTGCTTGCTTGAGAAACACCCGGCGGGACGGTTCGAGCAAGGTGTCGTCGCGCAGGCTCATCACGCCTCCTTCGGCGCGTTCGCCGCGCGCTTGATCGCTTTGTTGATCCGCCCGTAAGTGCCGCAACGGCAGATATTCCCCGACATCGCATTGCGGATCGAATCGTCGGTCACTGCCGCGCCAGTGTTGAGCAGCGCGGCGGCGGACATGATCTGCCCGGATTGACAGTAGCCGCATTGCGGCACATCTTCGGCGACCCAGGCCAGTTGCAGCGGATGACTCTCACTCGGCGACAAGCCTTCGATGGTGGTGATGCTGTGACCCGCGACGGCGGCCAGCGGCAACTGGCAGGAACGCACCGCGACGCCGTCCAGATGCACGGTGCAGGCACCGCACAGGCCCATGCCGCAGCCGAATTTGGTGCCGGTGAGTTTCAGTTGATCACGCAGTACCCATAACAAGGGCATGGAGGGGGACGCTTCATCCAGCTCGCGTCGTTCGCCGTTAACCGTGAATGCGATCATTGTCAGGCTCCAAAAGAGCGGCCCGTCTTTGTGCGGGCCTGGTGACCGATTATTGGAACCCCGGGCAAACCGCGGCCAGCGACGATTTCTGCCAACCGCTGTAAGCAGGACTAACAACATGTACAAGCGATACCCGTCGGTGCAGTCCATGAGCGCGTTCATCCACGCGGCGCGCAGCGGCAGTTTTTCCAGTGCCGCGCGCAAACTTGATCTGACTCACAGCGCGATCAGCCAACAGATCCGCGCCCTCGAAGACTTCATCGGCCAGCCGTTGTTTGTGCGTGAAGGCGGCGGCAGCAACCTGACCGATGCCGGGCAGTTGTTTGCCAGCGTGCTGGCGGACGGGCTGGCGCAGATCGACCGGGCGCTGTCCTCGGTGAAAAACCGCAGCGTGGCGCAACGTCTGACATTGGACGTCGACAGCGAACTGGCACAAAGCTGGCTCAATCCGCGCCTGCCGGAATTGCTCGACGGACTGCCGGATTACGAGGTGACGCTGTTGTCGATGCCGCGCAGTGATCGCAGCAGCTTCGAGCGGGTGGATCTGGCGTTGCGTTACGGCTATGGCGATTGGGATGACTGCGAGATGACGCAGATCTGCGGCGATCGGGTGCTGGCGGTGGCTTCGCCGGCGTTGCTTGAGCGCTGTGGTTTGCAGTTGCCGTTGAGCCCGGCGCAGATTCTTGAACTGCCGTTGTTGGGTTATACGCGGCGCTCGTGGATACCGTGGCTGGATGCGGCCGGAATGCCCCCGGTGGAGCCAGCGGCGCGGGTGATTTTCGATAATGCGGCCAACCTGATTGCGGCTGCCGAAGCCGGGGTTGGCGCCGGGCTGGTGCGCGGTTTGCTCGCCGCCGATGCATTGCGCAGTGGGCGGCTGGTGGCGTTGAACGAGGCGCAGATTGCTGCGCATTACAACCTCTACGCGGTGTGGCCGCATGGGCAGGCTGAGCGGGTGGCGCCGGTGGTTGAGGTGATCAGGCAGTTGGCTTTGCATACGCAGCACTGACGCCTTCGCGAGCAGGCTCGCTCCCACAGTTTGACCGCATTTCTCCTGTTGGAATGCATTCCCCCTGTGGGAGCGAGCCTGCTCGCGAAGGGGTCGGCACAACCACCACAAAAACTCAAACCATATCGCCCAAGTATCACCACCGCGCCCAATTAATATTGTACGAACCCCTCCCCCCTTTCCAATACTCGCCCTCAGCAACCACCCACCCGGGCCGGATGCGAACAGGCGAGGGAATGCGCGAGTACTGCGCATAGAAATGGCCGATAGCCCGGGGCGTGGATGCCGAGAGCCGCAAGGCTCCCTTCCCCGCTATCAGGAGATCGACTTCAATGATCATCGATATCAGCTGCTATCCCACGGATCTCGTGGACCTCGCCTGGAGGCATGACGGTGACCCGTTCACCGGCGAGCGTTTGCTGGAGATGATGGATGGCCCGTACATGGTCAACGGCAAACCTCGCCGGATCGACAAAGCCTTCATCCAGCCGCCGCAGGGCAACACCATTTACACCTGGACCGACGGCGAACTCTCGGGCCGCGAATCCATCGACGCCTACATGGCCTACACCCTGAAAATGGTGCAGACCTACCCCGATCGTTTCATCGGCTGCTTCGTCTACAACCCGCGCTGCGGCGTGGAAAACGGCGTCGAGGCGATCGAGCGCTACGTCAAGCAACACGGTTTCAAGATGGTGCAGATGCAGGCCAACATGCACGCCTACCGGCCTGATCGTGCACTGGACTGGGTGCGCCCGTGCTTCGAGAAATGCGCCGAGCTGGGGATTCCGGTCAAGCTGCACACCGGCGACGGGCCGTACAGCATCCCGTCGGAATGGGTGCCGATGATCAAGGAATTCCCCAACGTGAATTTCATCATGGCCCACTTCGGCGTGCAGACCGGCGGGGTCTACGTGTTCGAACCGATGCAATGGGCGATGGAGCTGCCCAACGTGTACTGCGAATCGGGCTGGTGCCTGCAATCGCGGATCGTCGAGTTCGCCAAGGTCTTGCCAACGCACAAAATCCTGTTCGGCACCGACACCCCGCCGAACGAACCGGGCATGTGGCTGCGCCTGCTCGAAGTGCTGTGCCACGAGCCGCCGCAGGGCCTGAACCTCGACGAGGACACCCTCGAAGAGTATCTGGGCAACAACACCGCGCGGATGATCGGCCTCGAACCGACCCCGCCGCCGCGTTCCGTTTCCGAAGCAGAGGCGCAACTCAAGCGCCCCGTCACCACGCAACTGGCCAGGAGCTGAACCGATGATCATCGACACCCATCTGCACCCCACCAATCTGGTCGACGAAGCCTGGCGCCACACCGGCGAACCGTTCACCGGCGAGCGCATGCTCAAACTGATGGACGGCCCGTACATGATCAACGGCAAGCCACGCCGCATCGATATGGGTTTTATCCAGCCGCCACCGGGCAACACCGGTTATCGCGACGGCAACCGCCGGGGCCGCGAAGGCGTGCGTGACTACATGTCGTACGTCGCCGAACTCTGTGTGAAGTACCCGGACCGCTTCATCGGCAACTTCAACTTCAACCCGCGCTGGGGACCGGAAAACGGTGCGGCGGAGCTGGAATTCCACATCAAGGAATACGGCTTCAAGATGCTCAAGCTGCACGCCAACATGCACGGCTATCGCCCGGATCGGGCGCTGGACTGGCTGCGTCCGGCGATGAAAGTCTGCGCCAAGTACAACATCGTGGTGCTGATCCATACCGGCGACGGCCCGTACACCATTCCGACGATGTTCTACCCGATCATCCGCGAGTTCCCGATGGTCAATTTCATCATCGGCCACTTCGGCATCCAGACCGGCGGCAACTACTCGTTCGAGGCGTTCTGGATGGCGATGGACACGCCGAACGTGTACTGCGAATCGGGTTGGTGCTTCCAGTCGCGGATCGTCGAATTCGCCAAGGAACTGCCGCGCAACAAGATCGTGTTCGGCACCGACTCGCCGCCGAACGAACCGGGCATGTGGCTGCGCGAGCTGGAGGTGTTGTGCTCACCGGCGCCGCAAGGTCTGGGCATCGATGAGGATCATCTGGAGGACTACCTGGGCAACAACATCGCCCGTTTGTGCGGGATCGAGCCGACGCCACCGCCGAAGGATCTGGTTGAGGCGGATATTCGCCTGACGACCACGTACCTCTGATACCGCTGTTCGCTGAAGCCATGCTGAACCCTTGTGGCGAGGGAGCTTGCTCCCGCTGGGTGGCGAAGCCGCCCCGCTTTTTCCCAAAGAGCTTGGGCCTGCTGCGCAGTCCAGCGGGAGCAAGCTCCCTCGCCACAGGAATCTCCTCAGCACCTAAGTGAACAGTAGAGGCAACACAGCGACTTTACAGGCACGAAGATGACCCGGCGTTCCCTCGACCGGCAGGCCAACGGCTGCTCGATCGAACGCCCTCTCACCCCTGCGTGCCTGCTTTTTACGAGGTGAAACCATGACCCGTTCGACGCTCGGCGATTCTCAGGATTTTCACGTGTTCATCGATGCCTATCGCCGTAAGTACCCGGACGATGTGCTGACCATCACCCAACCCGTTTCTGCCGATCAGGACATCACCGCCCTGGTCGATGCCCTCGCCGCACAGGGTCGCGATCCGTTGCTGATCTGCGAGAACGTCTGCGGCCTCAAGGTGCCGGTGGCGACCAATCTGTTCGCCTCCCGCACCCGCATTGCCCGATTGTTCGGTGTCACCCCGGCGCAATTGCACGAAACCTTTCAGCGCCGCGCCAACCAGCCCATCGCCCCGCGCTACGTGGAAAGCGGCCCGGTGCTCGATGAAGTGTTCGAAGGCGAAGCCGTGGATCTGGCGCTGCTGCCGATGCTCAAGCACTTCGACAGCGATCGCGGGCCGTACATCACCAACGCGATCATCATCGCCGAGGACCCGCTGACCGGCATTGCCAACATGAGTTATCACCGCTCGATGCGCCACGCCCGACAGTCTTTGGCAACCAGCCTGCACTCGCGTGGACACCTGTGGCGGATGCTGCAGACCGCCCGTGAGCGCGGCGAAGAATTGCGCGTGGCAATGGTGGTCGGCGCGCATCCGTTGTTCATGCTCGCGGCGGCAGCGCGCTTGCCCTACGGCAGCGATGAACGTGCCGTCGCTGGCGGCTTGTTCGGTGCGCCGCTGGAACTGGTCAAGACCCCGCGCTACGGCATCGGCGTCCCGGCATACGCCGAGTTCGTTCTCGAGGGCGCCATTGACCCGACGGCCTACGCCGAGGAAGGCCCGTTCGGCGAGTTCAGCGGTTATTCCTCGGATCGTTCGACCAACAATGTGCTGCGCGTCGATACCCTGTTGCGGCGCAAGGATGCCTGGCTGGTAGACGTGATGGGCGGCCGCTACGCCGAACACCTGACCCTCGCCCGACTGCCCCGCGAAGCGGAAATGAGCGAGAAACTCAAGGCGCGTTTCCCCGCCGTCACCGCCGTGCATTACCCGAACTCCGGCACCCACTTTCATTGCTACGTGGCGCTGGATCAAAGCCGTGACGGCGAAGCGCGGCAAATCATGCTGGCCCTGCTCGGCTGGGATCCTTATCTGAAAAGCGTGATCGCGGTGGACAGCGATATCGACATCACTGACGACAGCCAGGTGTTGTGGGCGCTGGCCACGCACTTCCAGCCGCATCTGGATATTTTCGTGATCGATGGCTTGCCCGGCAGTCCGCTGGATCCGTCGTCATCGGTCAACGGCACCACTTCGCGCATGGGGCTTGATGCCACACGCGGTTCAGGCTTCGACGGGATCAAGGCGCAGCTGGATCAGGATGTGCTTGAACGTGCGCGGGTGTTGCTCAAAGGCCTTGCATCGTGAGCCGCCAGCGGATGGTTGTAGGCATCAGCGGTGCGTCCGGCTTCATCTATGGCGTGCGTCTGCTGCAATTGCTCGCCGAACTGGACATTGAGAGCCACCTGATCATCAGCCGCGCCGCGCTGCTGACCATGGCCCACGAGACCGACTACAAACTGGCCGATGTCACTGCGCTCGCCAGCCACTACCACCGCGCCGATGACGTCGCCGCCGGGATCGCCAGCGGTTCGTTTCGCTGCCTGGGCATGGTGGTCGCGCCGTGTTCGATGCGCACCCTGGCGGAGATTGCCACCGGCACGTCTTCCGGGCTGATCGGCCGCGCCGCCGACGTCACCCTCAAGGAACGCCGCACCCTGGTGCTGATGGCCCGCGAAACCCCGCTGACCCTCGCCCACCTGCGCAACATGACCGCCGTGACCGAGATGGGCGGAATCATCGCCCCGCCGGTGCCGGCGTTCTACGCCCGGCCCGAAAGCCTGGCGCAAATGGTCGATCACAGCCTCGGCCGGGTGCTCGACCTGTTCGGCCTGGATGCCGGCGTTGCCCGCCGATGGAAAGAACACACAAATCCCAATGTGGAAATGAATACCTGTGGTGAGGGGATTCATCCCCGACCGACTGCGCAGCAGTCGCAAAACCTGTGAATGAGGTTTTCCTGACACAGCGCAATTGCAGATTTTGGGGCCGCTTCGCGACCCATCGGGGATAAATCCCCTCGCCACAAACGCCAATCAAAGGAGCTCCAGATGAACACCCCCTTCAACGCCCCAACCCGCAACACCAAAATCCCCGTGACCATCCTCACCGGCTTCCTCGGCGCCGGCAAAACCACCCTGCTCAATTACATCCTCAAGGAAAACCACGGACGCAAGATTGCCGTGATCGAAAACGAGTTTGGCGAGGTCGGCATCGACGGCGATCTGGTGCTCAGCTCGGAGACCGAAGAAATCTACGAAATGGTCAACGGCTGCGTGTGCTGCACCGCCGAGGTTCGTGAGGATCTGGTGCGCATCGTCCGCGAACTGGTGGCGCGCCCGGTGCGCCTCGATCACATCCTGATCGAGACCAGCGGGCTTGCCGATCCGTACCCGGTGGCGCAGAGCTTTTTCATCAATGACCCGATTGCCGAAGACGTCGAACTCGATGCCATCGTGACCATGGTCGACGCCAAGCACATCGCCCAACACCTGGAAGATTTGCAACTGGATGGCGTCGACAATCAGGCGGTGGATCAGATCGTCTGCGCCGACCGCATCGTCATCAACAAGGTCGATCTGGTCAGCAGCGACGAGGTGGAAACCCTGCGCGGCAAGATCCGGGGTTTGAACGCCACCGCAGATCTGGTGACCTCCACTCATGCGCAGATCGACCTGACGAAAATCCTCGGCATCGGCGCCTTCGAATGCACGCAGAAGCTCATGGAAATCGGCGCTGAACCTGAGCATCACGACCATGACCACCAGCATGAATCGGAAGACCACGAACACGACCCGAGCGTGTCATCGGTGGGCATCGCCGTCGACGGTGCGGTCAACCTGATGGCGTTCCACCACTGGATCAGCGAACTGCGCTCGTCCCAGGCCGACAACCTCTACCGCATGAAAGGCGTGCTCGCCGTGGCCAACGAAGACCAACGCTACGTGCTGCAAGGCGTGCACAGCCTGGTGGAGTTTCGCGCCTCGACCGCCTGGGGCACGGAGCCCCGCTCGAGCAAGATCGTGTTCATCGGCCGCGACCTGGATCGCGCGGCGCTGAACCAGGGCTTTGCCGCCTGCCTGGCAGGCTGAACAAGGCCTCGGAGCCGGTGGATGGCGGCTTCGGGCACGAATGACTGATGTTGATCAGCGAAACGCTGCAAAACCTGTGGGAGCGAGCCTGCTCGCGAAGGCGGTGGGCCATTGAACAGTGATGTCGGCTGACACAACGCTTTCGCGAGCAGGCTCGCTCCCACAAGGGATTTTCAGTGTTCCTGAAACCTGAGGCATCAGACGAATACCCCTCTCTACCGCATAAAAACAGCCAGAGGTGATTCCCCATGTCGTCAGCCACTCCTTCCTCCACCGTGCACCCCGTCGACCGCGTTTTGCCGGTGCGACAGATGCTCACCCTTGGCCTGCAGCACATGGCCGTCTCGTACATCGGCGCCATCGCCGTGCCGTTGATCGTTGCCAGCGCCCTGAAAATGTCCCACGCCGATACCGTGGTGCTGATCAGCACCACGCTGTTCTGCTCGGGCATCGCCACCCTGTTGCAGACCGTCGGTTTCTGGAAATTCGGCGTGCGCCTGCCGATCCTGCAAGGCGTGGCGTTCAGCAGCGTCGGTCCGGTGATTGCCATCGGCAGCAACCCCGAAGTGGGCTTCCCCGGGGTCTGCGGCGCGGTGATCGGTGCCGGGATTTTCACCCTGCTGATGGCGCCGTTCGTGGGCCGATTGCGGCGGTTTTTCCCGCCAGTGGTCACCGGTTGCATCGTCACCGTGATCGGTCTGCAGCTGTTTCCGATCGCCTATGAATGGGTCGGTGGCGGGCGCAACGCGAGCAACTTCGGCGCGCCGGCCTTTCTCGCCGTGGCCGTGGTGGTGCTGCTGACCATTCTGCTGGTCAATCGCTACGGCAGCCCGCTGCTGCGCAACATGGCGGTGCTGGTGGGCATGCTGGTCGGCGCCGGTCTGGCTTACGGTCTGGGCATGGGCAATTTCCACAGTGTTGAAGAGGCGCCGTGGCTGACCGTGCCCTACCCGTTCTACTTCGGCCTGCCGACGTTCAGCCTGATCCCCATCGCGACCATGGTGGTGGTGATGATCGTGCAGATGGTCGAGTCGATGGGGCTGTTCGTGGCCATCGGCGACATCGTCGACAAACCGGTGGAAGACCAGCAAGTGGTCAACGGCCTGCGCGCCAACGGCCTGGCCAGCACCATCGCCGGGATGTTCGCTGCTTTCCCGTTCATTGCCTTCATGGAAAACGTCGGTCTGGTGATCCTGACCGGCGTGCGCAGCCGTTGGGTGGTCGCCGTCAGCGGCCTGCTGATGTGCTCGATTGCGCTGGTGCCCAAGGCCGGGGCGATCATCGCGTCGATGCCGACGGCCGCACTGGGCGGTGCCGGCATTGCCATGTTCGGCGTGGTCGCGGCGGCGGGTATCCAGACCCTGGCCAAGGTCGACTACGAACGCAATCGCTACAACGTGTTGATCGTCGGTTTCACCATCGCCGCCGCGCTGGTACCGGTGCTCGCCCCAACCCTGTTCAAACAAATGCCCGAGTGGTCACAGCCGTTCCTGCACAGCAGCGTGGTCATCGCCTGCCTGGTGTCGGTGCTGCTCAACGCGGCGCTCAACGGCGTCAGCGTGCCCGACACCACACCCGGCAAATCCGCCTCGCACATTCTCTGACTGGAGCCTGCCATGACTCAACTTCAAAACATCCTGATCAAAAACCCGCTCGCGGTGATGACCGGCCTGCGCGGTCCGCGTGCCCGGGCCGGCGCGGTGGACATTCGCGTGATCAACGGACGCATCGCCGAAATGGCCGCCGACCTTGAGCCACACCCCGGCGAACGGGTGATCGATGCGCGCAACAGCGTGGTCTATCCGGGCTGGATCAACACCCACCATCACCTGTTCCAGAACCTGCTCAAAGCCGTGCCCGAAGGCTTGAATCAGGATCTGCAAGGCTGGCTGGCGAGCGTGCCCTACCCGCGTTTGAACCGCTTTACCCCGCAATTGGCAAGGATCGCCGCCCGCCTGGGCATGGTCGAGTTGCTGCTGTCGGGTGTGACGACATGCGCCGATCACCACTATCTCTACCATGCCCACGGCACCACCGAGACCGGGGATCTGTTGTTTGATCTGGCCGATGAGTTCGGGCTGCGCTTTGTGTTGTGTCGCGGTGGTGCGCTGGAATCCGCCAGCGCGCACCCGGGCTTCTCGAAAACCGCGCTGCAACCGGAAAGCCTCGAGCAAATGGTCGGCGATATCGAGCGGCTGAAATCGCGGTATCACCAGGACAGCCCGGATGCCCTGCGCCGGGTCGTCGTCGCGCCCACCACGCCGACCTTTTCACTGCCGCCGACCCTGCTGCGCGAACTGGCACACACCGCGCGCGGCCTCGGTTTGCGCCTGCACACGCACCTGTCGGAAACGCAGAACTACGTGAATTTCTGCCGCGAGAAATACAACTGCCTGCCGGTGGAATTCGTCGCCGAACACGAATGGCTCGGCCCCGACGTGTGGTTCGCCCACGCCGTGCACCTGCAACCCGGCGAAATCCGCATGCTCGCCCAGACCGGTACCGGCATCTCGCATTGCCCGGTGAGCAACGCGCGCCTGGGCAGCGGCGTCGCACCGATTCCGCAAATGTATGAGGCCGGCGTACCGATCTCCCTCGGCGTCGACGGCGTCGCGTCCAACGAATCCGGGAGCATGGTCGGCGAAGCCAACACCGCGTGGCTGATCCACCGCGCCGAACAAGGCGCCTCGGCGACCACCGCCGAAGACGTGATTCACTGGGGCACGGCGGGCGGTGCGCAGGTGTTGGGACTGGACGCGGTCGGTACGCTGGAAATCGGGCAAGCGGCGGATCTGGTGATCTACAGCCTTGATCATCCACGCTTCTTCGGTTTCCACGATTGCGCGGTTGCCCCGGTGGTGGCCGGTGAACCGATTACCGTGAAATACAGCCTCGTTGGCGGCCGGATCGTGGTGGATAACGGCGTGATTCCGGGGCTGGATATTGAGCGGATGCGCGCCGAGGCATGGGAAGGTGTGCAGGCGATGATGAATATCGAGGATTGACTTGCAGGCGATACAAAAACCTGTGGGAGCGAGCCTGCTCGCGAAAGCGGAGTGTCAGCCGCTGAACTGTTGGGCTGATCCACCGCGTTCGCGAGCAGGCTCGCTCCCACAGGGATTGCGCTGTATTCGCGAACTCGGGGTTTGTCGACTAACGTTAATTCCTCATCGGATTGAGCCCCTGCCAGCTACACCGGGCTCTTGATCAAGGAGAGACTGATGACGTCGCGTCGCAACATCGAACAGACTTATCGCACCTGGTCCAGCCCGATTCTGCTGGAGCTGAAAAAGCGTGAACACCAGATGGCGCCGGTCGAGCGTCAGGCACTGGAGAATGTTTTGGTCGAACGAAGGTTGCTGGATGTCGGCAACCCCAACGGCCCTGACCGACGTCAGGGCACTGCAAGTAAAAATGACCGGCCCGGATGATCAAACCAATTCGTTCCTACAGGTGGCCACTAAAAGATCGCAGCCTTCGGCAGCTCCTACAGTTTGAATGCAATCCAACTGTAGGAGCTGCCGCAGGCTGCGATCTTTTGATCTTCAGGCCGCGCGCTGCCCCTCCGCCACCATCGCCGAAGCCGCGAGCATCGCCCGCAACAACACCGCACACCCGGCCGCCAGATCATCCGGCGCGGCATTCTCGATTTCGTTGTGGCTGATGCCGCCTTCGCACGGCACGAAGATCATTCCGGCCGGGCCGAGTTCGGCGAGGAAGATCGCGTCGTGGCCGGCGCCGCTGACGATGTCCATGTGTGACAAGCCCAGGCCTTTCGCCGCGCCGCGCACGGCTTCGACGCAGCCCTTTTCGAAGTACAGCGGCGGGAAGTCGGCGGTCGGGGTCAGTTCATAGGTCAGGCCGTGTTCTTCGCAGGTCGCGTCGATGACCTGCTTCACTTCGGCAATCATCGAATCGAGGCGCTCTGGCTGCAGATGGCGGAAGTCGAGGGTCATGCGCACTTCGCCGGGGATGACGTTGCGCGAGCCGGGATAGGCTTGCAGGCAACCGACGGTGCCGCAGGCGTGGGGTTGGTGGCCGAGGGCGGCGCGGTTGACCGCACCAACGATGACCGAGGCGCCGACCAAGGCGTCCTTGCGCAGGTGCATCGGCGTTGGCCCGGCGTGCGCTTCGACGCCGCGCAGTTTCAGGTCGAACCACTTCTGCCCAAGGGCGCCGAGTACCACGCCGATGGTTTTCTGCTCGTCTTCGAGGATCGGGCCTTGCTCGATGTGCGCTTCGAAATAGGCGCCGACCTTATGCCCGCTGACTTTGCGTGACCCGGCGTAACCAATGGCGTTGAGCGCTTCGCCGACGGTGACGCCTTCGGCATCGACCTTGGCCAGGGTTTCTTCGAGGGTGAATTTTTCGGCGAACACGCCGGAGCCCATCATGCACGGAGCAAAGCGCGAGCCTTCCTCGTTGGTCCAGACCACCACTTCCAGCGGCGCTTCGGTTTCCACGCCGAGGTCATTGAGGGTGCGCAGCACTTCGACCCCGGCGAGCACGCCGAAGCAGCCGTCGAACTTGCCGCCGGTGGGCTGGGTGTCGATGTGGCTGCCGGTCATCACCGGCGGCAGGTTCGGATTGCGCCCCGGGCGACGGGCGAAGATATTGCCGACTTCATCCACCGTGACGCTGCACCCGGCGTCCTTGCACCACTGCACGAACAGGTCACGGGCCTGGCGATCGAGGTCGGTCAGGGCCAGGCGACAGACCCCGCCCTTGACCGTCGCGCCGAGCTTGGCCAGTTCCATGAGCGAGGCCCAGAGGCGGTCGCGGTTGATGTGCTGATGGGTGGATTGCAGAACGTCTACGGCTGCGTTCATGTTGATCTCCTCAGGCAGTTTCTTATGAATTTATTCAGATACATCTCTGGCGTGAGTCAGGCCGTCTTCGCGAGCAGGCTCGCTCCCACAAGGGATCGCATTCCAAATGTGGGAGCGAGCCTGCTCGCGAAAGGGCCATCCCTCACACCGAAGATTTCACAACAGACGGGTTGCTTCGCATCGAACACAACCCGTAATAAATCACCCCGCCCAGCGCCGAACCGGTAAACCAGCCATAACTGTAAAACCAGCTGAACGCATCGCTACCCAGCGACAGCAGGGTCAGCACCACGGGCACGCCAAACGCGGCAAACCCGGCCCAGTTCCACGCCGGATACACGTCATCGCGGTACAGCCCGGCCAGGTCCAGTTGCTGTTTCTTGATCAGGAAGTAGTCCACCACCATGATCCCGGCGATTGGTCCGAGCAGGCTCGAATAGCCCAGCAGCCAGTTGGAATACACGGTTTCCAGGCTGACATCGGAAACGATCAACCCGAGCTTTTTCAGCAGCTCGTGGGCCATCAACGCCAGCCCGACGAAGCCGGTGAGCAACACCGCTTTGGTGCGGTTGATCACCTTGGGCGCGATGTTCTGGAAGTCGTTGGTTGGCGAAACAATGTTCGCCGCCGTGTTGGTCGACAGCGTGGCGATGATGATCAGCGCCATGGCCACCGCCACCCATAGCGGGCTCTGGATATGGCCGATCAGGCTGACCGGATCCGACACGGTGACACCGACCAGTTTCACCGACGCGGCAGTCATCACCACTCCCAGCGAAGCGAACAGGAACATGGTCAGCGGCAGACCGAAAATCTGCCCGAGTATCTGGTCCTTCTGGCTCTTGGCGTAGCGGCTGAAGTCAGGAATGTTCAGCGACAGCGTGGCCCAGAAGCCGACCATCGCCGTCAGCCCCGCAGCGAAGTAACTGACCACGCTCGCACCTTCGGGGCGTTTCGGTGGAATCGCCAGCAGCTCGCTCATCGACACATTGGGCATCGCCCACACCAGCAGGCCGATGCCCACCGCCACCAACAACGGTGCGGACAGGGTTTCCAGCCACTTGATCGACTCGGCACCACGGATTACCACCCACAGGTTCAGCGACCAGAAGATCATGAAACCGATCACCTCCCCCGTTCCGCCGAGGGATTTCCAGCCGTCGAAGATCGAGCCAAGAAACAGGTGAATCGCCAATCCGCCAAACATCGTTTGAATCCCGAACCAGCCACACGCCACCAGCGCACGAATCAGGCACGGCACGTTGGAACCGAGCACGCCGAATGACGAGCGCAGCAATACCGGGAACGGGATGCCGTACTTGGTGCCGGGAAAGGCATTGAGGGTCAGCGGGATCAGCACGATGACGTTGGCCAGCAAAATCGCCATCAGCGCTTCGCCGACGGTCAGGCCGAAATACGCCGTCAGTACGCCGCCGAGGGTGTAGGTCGGCACGCACACCGACATGCCGACCCACAGCGCGGTGATGTGCCATTTGTTCCAGGTGCGTTCGCGCACCTTGGTCGGTGCCATGTCGTGGTTGTAACGGGGACTGTCGAGGACGTCGCTGCCGGCTTCGAGTTCGAACAAGCCGTCGCGCTCGGTCACTTGCGATCTGTTCTGTTGCATGGCCGCTCCACTGTTCTTCTGATTATTTTTTTGCTCATCAGGCGGCTGCACACCAGGGTGCGAGCCGGACGATGGCCGGAGGAACTGACAACTTTCTTGCACCGGCCATGGTGTCAGCGGCGGCATCAATAAACGTGCCGGGTACTCCGTCTGACGCTCAGGCGGTGTTACAAACGCATTGCAACTTTCTGATATTCCACGCTTTTAATTATTCACCGGAGGCGTCCGCGAAAACCTGTCTGCATGCTCAGGCTAAACGTTTGCCAAGTTGTCCGAACTGTCAGGGCTCAATCTGGTGCACTGCACTTTTTTTCATTACGGGCGATCAACCGCAGCTCAACTTCAAGCAGCTGATTTCACATAGGAAATCTTGCTCATATTTCCATCCTGTCAAGTGCGTCAAAATGGTGAACAGCCTCACCATTTTGGTGATTTCTATTTTTTATCGTTATTTTTCAACAACTTAAAACGGTAATAAGCTTATAAAAAATAATCTTGATCAATTTGATAACTGCGACTAGCTTCTATTCCTGACAGCACTGACAGGAATATACCGATCAGCGTTGAACACCAATAAAACATTGAGAACCGGCACAAGTCGGTCATGCCTGCGAGGAACTCGGAATGTCTCTGTTGATCCGTGGCGCCACCGTTGTTACCCATGATGAAAGTTATCGCGCCGACGTCTATTGCGCCGACGGCGTGATCAAAGCCATTGGTCAAAACCTGGATATTCCCGCCGGTGCCGAAGTGCTCGACGGCAGCGGCCAATACCTGATGCCCGGCGGCATCGATCCACACACCCACATGCAATTGCCCTTCATGGGCACCGTGGCCAGTGAAGACTTCTACAGCGGCACTGCCGCAGGTCTGGCTGGCGGTACCACGTCGATCATCGACTTCGTGATTCCCAATCCGCAGCAGTCACTGATGGAAGCGTTTCATCAGTGGCGCGGCTGGGCCGAGAAGTCGGCATCGGACTACGGCTTTCACGTCGCGATCACCTGGTGGAGCGAGCAGGTGCGCGAGGAAATGGCCGAGCTGGTCAGCCATCACGGGATCAACAGCTTCAAGCATTTCATGGCTTACAAGAACGCAATCATGGCCGCCGACGACACGCTGGTGGCGAGCTTCGAGCGCTGCCTGGAACTCGGCGCCGTGCCGACCGTGCATGCGGAAAACGGCGAACTGGTTTATCACCTGCAACGCAAGTTGATGGCCCAAGGCATTACCGGGCCGGAAGCGCATCCACTGTCGCGGCCCTCGCAGGTGGAAGGCGAAGCGGCGAGCCGGGCGATTCGCATAGCCGAGACCATCGGCACGCCGTTGTACCTGGTGCACGTGTCGACCAAAGAAGCGCTGGATGAAATCACTTACGCCCGCAGCAAGGGCCAACCGGTATACGGCGAGGTGCTGGCCGGGCATTTGTTGCTCGACGACAGCGTCTACCAGCACCCGGACTGGCAGACCGCCGCCGGTTACGTGATGAGCCCGCCGTTCCGCCCGCGCGGGCATCAGGAGGCCCTTTGGCATGGCCTGCAGAGCGGCAATCTGCACACCACCGCCACTGACCACTGCTGCTTCTGCGCCGAGCAAAAAGCCGCCGGGCGCGACGACTTCAGCAAGATCCCCAACGGCACCGCCGGCATCGAAGACCGCATGGCGGTGTTGTGGGATGAAGGGGTCAACAGCGGCCGTTTGTCGATGCAGGACTTCGTCGCCCTCACCTCCACCAATACCGCAAAAATCTTCAACCTCTACCCGCGCAAAGGCGCGATTCGCGTCGGCGCCGACGCCGACCTGGTGCTGTGGGACCCGCAAGGCACTCGCACCATTTCCGCCAAGACCCACCATCAGCAGGTGGACTTCAACATCTTCGAAGGCAAGACCGTGCGCGGCGTGCCGAGCCATACCGTCAGCCAGGGCAAAGTGGTCTGGGCCGACGGCGATCTGCGCGCCGAGCGCGGCGCCGGGCGGTACATCGAACGGCCGGCGTATCCGGCGGTGTTTGATTTGCTGAGCAAGCGGGCTGAGATGCATAAGCCGACGGCTGTGAAACGCTGAAATCCAGGCCTTCGGCCTTCGCGAGCAAGCTCGCTCCCACATTTGAAATGCATTCCCCCTGTAGGAGCTGCCGAAGGCTGCGATCTTTTGATCTTGATCTTTAACACCAAAATCAAAAGATCGCAGCCTTCGGCAGCTCCTACAGGGAATTGGCCAATGCCCGATAGAGGCAGTTACCGTGAGGCAAAAAACCGTGATCGAGACCCTGAACCATCTTCCGCACCCGCACGAAAGCGCGGCCGCCCTCGCCGGCCATTTCACCGATCTGGCGCCACCGCTCAACGCCCGGCAAGCACACCTTGAAGCCTCGCGCTGCCTGTATTGCTACGACGCGCCATGCGTCAATGCGTGCCCCAGCGAGATCGATATTCCGTCGTTCATCCGCAACATCCATCAGGACAACGTGCCCGGTGCGGCGCAGAAAATTCTATCGGCGAACATTCTCGGCGGCAGTTGTGCGCGGGTCTGCCCGACGGAAATCCTCTGCCAGCAAGCCTGCGTGCGCAACAACGCCCAGGAATGTGCGCCGGTGCTGATCGGCCTGCTGCAACGCTATGCCGTGGACAACGCGAATTTCACCGAGCACCCGTTCCAGCGCGCCGCCGCCACTGGCAAGCGCATCGCCGTGGTCGGCGCCGGGCCAGCGGGTTTGTCCTGTGCCCACCGCAGTGCCATGCACGGCCACGACGTGGTGATTTTCGAAGCACGGGAAAAGGCAGGCGGCCTCAATGAATACGGGATCGCCAAGTACAAACTGGTCGACGACTACGCGCAAAAGGAGCTGGATTTCCTCCTGCAGATCGGCGGCATCGAAATCCGTCACGGGCAGAAACTCGGCGAGAATCTGACCCTCAGCGAGCTGCATCAGCAGTTCGACGCGGTGTTCCTCGGCCTCGGCCTGAATGCCAGCAAACAGCTCGGCCTGGCCCACGAAGACGCCCTTGGCCTGCTCGCCGCCACTGACTACATCCGCGAACTGCGCCAGGCCGATGACCTGACGCAACTGCCACTGGCCGAACGCTGCATCGTCCTCGGTGCCGGCAACACCGCCATCGACATGGCCGTGCAAATGGCCCGTCTCGGAGCGCGTGACGTGAATCTGGTGTATCGCCGGGGTGCGGCGGACATGGGCGCGACCGGTCACGAACAAGACATTGCCAAGGCCAATCAGGTACGCCTGCTGACCTGGGCGCAACCGGAGGAAGTACTGCTCGACGAACAGGGTCATGTGCGCGGCATGCGTTTTGCCCGAACAGATCTGGTCGACGGTCGCCTGCAAACCACGGGCGAAACTTTCGAACTGGCCGCCGACGCGATCTTCAAAGCCATCGGCCAGGCCTTCGACAGCAGCGCCCTCGCCGACCCGCTGGCCCGTGAACTCAAGCGTCAGGGCGAACGGATTCAGGTCGACGACAACCTGCGCACCAGCATTCCCGGCGTGTATGCCGGCGGCGACTGCACCAGTCTCGATCAAGACCTCACCGTGCAAGCCGTACAGCACGGCAAACGCGCCGCCGAGGCGATCAACGCGCAACTGATGCTCAACGTGGAGGCTGCGTAAATGGCCGATCTCTCGATAGTCTTCGCCGGTATCAAAGCGCCCAATCCGTTCTGGCTGGCCTCCGCGCCACCGACCGACAAGGCCTACAACGTGGTCCGCGCCTTCGAGGCCGGCTGGGGTGGCGTGGTCTGGAAAACCCTCGGCGAGGACCCGGCAGCGGTCAACGTCTCCTCGCGCTACTCGGCACACTACGGCAACAACCGTGAAGTGCTGGGCATCAACAACATCGAACTGATCACCGACCGCTCGCTGGAAATCAACCTGCGCGAGATCACCCAGGTGAAGAAAGACTGGCCGGACCGTGCGCTGATCGTCTCGCTGATGGTGCCGTGCGTCGAGGAATCGTGGAAACACATCCTGCCGCTGGTGGAAGCCACCGGTGCTGACGGCATCGAGCTGAATTTCGGTTGCCCGCACGGCATGCCCGAACGCGGCATGGGCGCGGCGGTGGGTCAGGTGCCGGAGTACGTCGAGCAGGTCACTCGCTGGTGCAAGACCTATTGCTCGTTGCCGGTGATCGTCAAGCTGACGCCGAACATCACCGATATCCGCGTCGCCGCCCGCGCGGCCCATCGCGGTGGCGCCGATGCGGTGTCGCTGATCAACACCATCAACTCGATCACCAGCGTCGACCTGGAACACATGGTCGCCCTGCCCACCGTCGGCAGCAAAAGCACCCACGGCGGTTATTGCGGCTCAGCGGTCAAACCGATTGCGCTGAACATGGTCGCCGAGATCGCCCGTGATCCGCAGACTCAAGGCCTGCCGATCTGCGGCATTGGTGGTATCGGCAGTTGGCGTGACGCGGCGGAGTTCATGGCGCTGGGCAGTGGCGCGGTGCAGGTGTGCACGGCGGCGATGCTTCACGGCTTCCGGATTGTCGAGGAGATGAAGGACGGGCTGTCGCGCTGGATGGACAGTCAAGGTTACGCCAACATCGCCGAGTTTTCCGGGCGTGCGGTGGGCAACACCACTGACTGGAAGTACCTCGACATCAACTATCAGGTCATTGCCAGGATCGACCAGGACGCGTGCATCGGTTGCGGGCGCTGCCACATTGCTTGCGAAGACACGTCACACCAGGCGATCAGCAGCCTCAAGCAGGCCGACGGCACGCATAAATATGAAGTGATCGATGAGGAGTGTGTCGGCTGCAACCTGTGCCAGATCACCTGCCCGGTAGCGGACTGTATCGAGATGGTGCCGATGGAAACGGGCAAGCCGTTTCTGGACTGGAATCATGATCCGCGCAATCCCTATCATGTCTCTCCTTAAGGTCGGCGGCGTCTGACCCGACGTTTTCGCGAGCAGGCTCGCTCCCACATTTGGGATGCATT